>DATNEA010000046.1:0-202199 GCA_035606845.1 Candidatus Angelobacter sp.
AGCCAACCCGCCGACCGAAATCATGTTGCAATGGAATGACGGCACTTCCTGGGAGCATCGCGCTTATTGGGGAGCCGACAGCGTGGCGTGGGGCACGGACAATACGCCGAGCCTCTACAAAATGGGCAGCATCCCGGCCGCAGGCCAGTGGGTGCGACTGGAAGTTCCCGCGAGCAACGTGGGCCTGGAAGGCGCCTCGGTCTCGGGCATGGCGTTTACGCTCTATGGCGGACGCGTGACCTGGGATAACTCGGGCAAATCAACCATCGTCGCCACGAATAATCCGTCGCCGACGAATCCGCCGGTTCAGCCGCCCGGCGGCACGAATAACTTGACCAATCTGTCCGTCTGGTTTGATGACGCGCTGCCTCTGGGCGCGGCCGCGGATTGGAACGTCGACAACTGGAACTGGACGGGCGCGAATCCTTACCCGGAATCCGGCACGCTGGCGCATCAAAGCGCGATTGCGTCCGGCATGCATCAGCAGATGTTCACCGGCGCGTCACAAACGATGCAAGTGAACACGGGCGACGTGTTGTATCAATACGTCTATATCGATCCGGCCAACGTTCCGAGCGAAATCATGTTGCAATGGAACGACGGCTCGACTTACGACCATCGCGCTTATTGGGGAGCGAACAATATCAACATGGGCACCGACGGCACGACGAGCCGCCATTACATGGGGCCGATCCCGGCCACCGGCCAATGGGTTCAGTTGCAAGTGCCCGCCAGCGCCGTCGGCCTCGAAGGCGTGACCGTGAGCGGCATGGCCTTCACTCTTTATGATGGCCACGTGACCTGGGATAACACGGGCAAAGGCACGATTGGCGGCTCTGGCACTGGTGGACAGGGTCCCACTCCTCCGCCGATCGATCCTATACCAACCAACGCGCCGCCGACCAACTCGGCGCTGGCGATCACGCTCGACAGCCCGGCGAACAATGCCGCATTTGCCGCGGGAGCAAACATTCCGATGGGAGCCTCGGCTTCCGGCGGGATGGGGATCAACAAAATCTCGTTCTTTGCCGGATCGACCAAGATCGGCGACGCTGCGTTGATCTCAAATAACGCGAAAATCATCGGCAGTATCGTCAGCGCAGCCTCGGGAACCCTGACCTGGACCAATGCGCCAGCCGGGACTTATCCGCTCACGGCCCAGGTGACCGACGGCAGCGGCGCGACCGCGACGTCGACGCCGGTGCAGATCACGATCACGAACACCGTCGTGAGCAGTCCGACCAATCCGCCGATCCAGCCGCCGGGCGAAACCAACCCGGTCACTGGCCCAGGCAATTGGCTCCATGCCCCCTCGGTCGATGATGTGGGGCTTCTCATGCCGCAACCGGGCGATACCGCGCTGCAAGTCATCACGCCGACGCTGTTGGATTTGAAGCATATCAACACCGCTCCGTCCACCGGTTCAACGACGCCCAATGATTGGGCAAACACCAGTCAGTCAGCAGGCTCGTTTACCGTGAAGGTGAACGGCCAGACCGTCAGCGTGCAGGCCGTCGGCTTCAAACGCCGTCCGCTTTACGCGCCGCTCGCGAACTTTGATTTGCGTATCGAGAATGATCTGTATCTGCAATTGGCCTCGCCACTTTCGGACAACCAGACCATTGAGGTCGTCAATCCGAACGGCAGCTTGTGGAATACCGGCGCGAGCTACTCGACCACCAACGATCCGCTGCGGTTTAACCCGGCAATCCACGTGAACGAGGAAGGCTACATGCCGACTTATTCCAAGAAAGCCATGGTTGGTTATTGGGCCGGGACGATGGGTGAAATCACCCTGCCCGCTTCGTCCGGCTTCAAAATCGTGGACGCGAACAGCGGCGCGACGGTTTACTCCGGCACACTCACCTCGCGCCTGGATACCGGCTGGCAGTACAGCCCGACGCCTTACCAAAACGTCTATGAAGCCGATTTCTCGAGCTTCACGACACCGGGACAATATCGTCTGGTGGTGCCCGGCATGGGCGCGTCCCTGCCGTTCAACATCACCGACGGCATCGCGATGGAGTTCGCCCGCACGTATGCGCTGGGCCTCTACAACCAGCGCTGCGGCACGAACGTCGCCCTGCCCTGGTCGCGTTATACGCACGATGCGTGTCATACCGCGCCGGCCAGCATTCCCTGGCCGCCGGAAAATTATGCCTGGACGTGGACGACCATCGCGAATTACGGCCAGATCACAAACCCGGACAATCCGGCGCAAATCGCGCCGAAGATCAGTTCGAGCACCCTGTTGTTCCCGTACGTCAAGCAAGGGACCATCGATGTCTCCGGCGGTCATCATGACGCCGGCGATTACAGCAAATACATGACGGACAGCGCTTCGACGCTGCACGCGCTCATGTTCGCCGTGGATTCACTCCCGGGCGTTGCCCAACTCGACAATCTCGGCATCCCCGAGAGCGGCGACGGCATCAGCGACGTCATGCAGGAAGCGAAATGGGAAGCGGACTACATCGCCAAGATGCAGGACACGGACGGTGGATTCTTCTTCATCGTCTATCCCACAACGCGCGAATATGAAGGCAACGTGACGCCGGACCACGGCGATCCGCAGGTGGTGTGGCCGAAGACCTCGACCGCGACCGCGGCGGCTGTGGCCGCGCTGGCGGAATGCGCGTCCTCACCGACGTTCAAGGCCGCGTATCCGCAGACCGCGGCGAGCTATCTCGCCAAGGCGAAGCTCGGGTGGTCGTTCCTGACCAATGCCATTGCCAAATACGGCAAGAACGGCATTTACCAGAAGATCACGCACTACGGCGACGATTTCGCCGACCAGGACGAATTGGCCTGGGCCGCGTGTGAAATGTTCCTCGCCACGGGCGATCCGGGGATTCAGCAGACGCTGGAATCCTGGTATGATCCGTCCAGCTCCAAGACCTGGCGCTGGGGGTGGTGGCACCTGGCGGAATCCTACGGCAACGCTGCCCGCGATTATGCGTTCGCGGTGATCAGCGGCCGTTTGCAAGCCAGCCAGGTTGACCCGGCTTATCTGGCCAAGTGCCAGGCCGAAGTCATTGCCGGCGGCGACATGGTGCTCTCGTTCTCGCAACAGAGCGCTTACGGCACCGCGTTCCCCACGGAAACCAAAGCCGTGCAGGGCGCAGGCTGGTACTTCTCGGAGGACCAAGCCTATGACATGGCGGTCGCTTATCAATTGAATCACAAGCAGGACTACATCACGGCCTTGCTGGAAAACATGAACTACGAGGGCGGTTGCAACCCGGCCAACGTGTGCTACCTGAGCGGCCTCGGCTGGAAACGCCAGCGCGATGTCGTAAGCCAATACGCGTTGAACGATCGCCGCAAGTCGCCGCCTTCAGGCGAGCCGGTCGGGAATGTGGAGAGCGAGTTCTCCTCGTTGTGGACTTATCCGAACAACCAAATCGAAGGATTGGTTTATCCGGCGGACAGTGGCAGCGGCCAGGTTCCGTTCTACGATCGCTGGGGTGATAGCTGGAACGTGCAGGACGAGTTCGTCATCCTGAACCAGGCCCGCGCGCTCGGCAGTCTCGCGTATCTCGCGGCGCAAACGTCGCTCAAGACGCAGCCGTGGAAGGCAGTGCCCGGCCAGATCACGACCAAGATGGTCGATGCCTCGTCCGGGACGGTGCAGTTCTCGCTGTCCGCGCCGGGCGTGGATTTGAGCAGCGCGAAGATCGTGTGGGAAACCCGCGACTCCGATCCGACCATGTGCCAGACGTTCACCTTCACTCCGAAGGTCAACGACGACCAATGGGTGGAAGCGGAAGCGACGTTGCCGGATGGCCGCCGCGTGTTCGCCGCGTCCGACTTTGTCGGAACGACGCCGAATGTTGTCTGGGTGGATGACGCCGCGCCTGCCGGCTGCGAAGCCGGCGCCGACGGCGGCGACCCGTGGTCCTGGAACTGGGTGAGCAGCAATCCGACTCCGCAGTCAGGCCAGTATGCCTTCCAGTCGGCCATCGTGTCCGGTGAACATCAATATTTGTTCTTTAACGCAACGGCGACAATGGCGGTCCCGACCGGGGCCACGCTCTATGCCTACATTTATCTCGATCCGGCCAATCCGCCGAGCGAAGTGATGTTGCAATGGAACGACGGCTCGGGCTGGGAGCACCGGGCGTATTGGGGCGGCGACAGCCTCACTTACGGCACGGATGGAACGGTCAGCCGCCATTACATGGGCCCGCTGCCGGCAGCCGGCCAGTGGGTGAAGCTGGCGATTCCCGCCAGCGCGGTGGGCGCCGAGGGCAAGACGATGTCCGGCATGGGCTTCACGCTCTATGGTGGCCGCGCCACCTGGGATGATGTGGGCATGTCAACCCAATAAACAATTCAGCACCCCCTGAAACAAACGCAAATGGCGGCGGTCGAAAGACCGCCGCCATTTTTTTAGCGCATGACCGTTCGCGCCCCTGAGCACCTTCGCATCAACCCGAACCCTCACCCCTACCCTCTCCCATCCGATGGGAGAGGGAGAAGTTGCTCCAGCGTCTCTCGTCGTATACAGCCTGTGGTATATCCCAGGGTTTAAAGGCGCGAAGTCTTTTCGGCGGATTCTTTTTGCCGATTCTCAAGCGACTCGAGTCCCGCCTCGTGCCGGAGGGGAGGCGAAATCATACGATTGCAATCATTCGGGGGTTTGGGGCCGGACGCCATGAAATAGCGCAATCGTGACTTATTCCGGAAATATTTTTTCCAATCGCCCTCGCAATCACCTCTTCACTTCCCTTCGACCGCAATGGGGCTCGATTTCACCCGGCGCTTTTTCAGGTAAGCGATAATCGAGCGGGTGATCGGAAAATCGAGATAGTTGTGCAGCAGACGCCATTGCCAGCGGTCGAGGAAGGCGTGGATCAAAAAGGCCCAGAGCATCACACGGTTTTCCATCCGCTCAAAAAATGTGTTCTGCTTCACTTTTTCACCGTAAACGATGGATTTGGCGAAGCGGACCTTCCGGAAACGGCGCGATTTGAAGAGCTCCTCGCTGACGCATTTCAAAACGCCGGGCCAGCAGGTTGAATCATGGAATGCCATGACGCCGTGATCGATGACTTTGGAGAACCAGGAATCGAAATCAATTTTCACGCCCTCGTATTCATGAAGGCCATCGATGAAAATCAGTTCCACGGGCTCATTGAACGTTTTCGCGACGGCGTCGGAATAATCCACGTGGGGCGTGACCATTTCCGTCATTCCGGCGCGATCGATGTTGCGGTGGAATTCGTCGAAGGTCCAGACGACGCCGAACTCGCGCGAATGCTCGGGCGAGCCGGTGTGCGGATCAATCGCATGAATCGGCGCCTTGCCGCCGGCAATCGAGCCGCGCGCGAGGCAGATGGTGGATTTTCCCTTCCACGAACCGATCTCCACGATGGCGCCGCGCGCCTTGCATTCGCTGGCCAGCCGGTATAACAGCCGCGCCTCTTTGGGATGCAACCAGCCGTCCACAGTCGTCAAAACATCTTCGATCGTTTGCATAGTTTTCGCAGAATTGATGGCGATGCTACTCCGGCGCAGGGGCAAGCGGGAATGGGGTGATGGACCTAAAGTGCCGACGGCGCCGCCCTAGTGCGGTGTCACAATCATGTCTTTACAGTCACAACCACGAATGGACTCGAATGAGCACCAATGGTCATAGCAGCACTGCTTCTCGCCCGTGAGAATCGACACGCAGGGGCGAGACGCCCGTGCCACTAAGGTACAAACAAAAACGCCGGGAAAACTCCCGGCGTTACCAAACCAATCCCAAACCAGAACTGGCTAAAAGACGAGTTTCAAACCGGCGCGGAACAAAATCTCGTCAGGCGTTTTGTCGACCCACACATAACGCGCGTCGGTGAAAAAGGCCGTTCCCGGATTGAAGCGGTATTCCACGCCGACGCCGGCATGGCCGGTCCATTGCCAGACGGGATCGGTTTGCCGTCCGCCACCGCCGAAAATGTATGGCGCGAGTCCGCAATTGCCGATGGGCATGCGGGCGATGAGGCTGCCATCGATATTGTTGACGAAATGCCCGAAATGATCGTCCGGGATATTGATGTCGCCGCCGATGCCGAGTTCGCGGGTGAAGAAATAATTGATGCCCACGCCGCCGCCCCAAAAGCCGTGACGGATGCTGTTGTGAAAGACGTTTTCGATCTTGTGCTCGCCGGAAAGATAACTGCCGAATAAGTCAAGGCTCGCCTCGTTTGCCGTGTAGAGCTGGGCGCCATTGTTGGACCAATGATTTTGCCACCAGGCATGAGGATCGTTCCAAATGTGCGTCGTTGTCGTTGTGGTGGTCGTCGTCGTCTGAGCAATGCCAGCGACGCCGCCGGTTAAAAATACAGCCGCAATCAATGTAACGAATTTTATTTTCATAGTAGTTTTTATCCTTGATTCAAACGAAACAGTTTAACCGACATACCGTAGGTTCACACCTCCGTACCAGCCATAGGGTTTGTTCCCCAAAGAAAAAACAGGGAGCGCGGCAGGCGCAGGCGAATTTTGAAGAGAACGCCCGCCTAAATTACACCGTCATTACACTGGATTGAAATCGGATGGGACGCGTCCGGCCTCAAGGGTTTCGATCTTCCGAGGCATCCAGGCCATGATGCTCCGGCCCGCCGGCCCACTGGCTGGGACCGCCGCGGCCCGCCGGATGAATGGACGCACGGCGCTTTCGGCGGCCAACTTCGCCTTTTTGCGGATGAGGCGTGGCTCGCAGCCTCTGGCTGCGCGCGCGGCGCGAACCGCCCTTTGCTTCCCCTAATCTGCCCGCAGGCTTTCCTTTGTTCATATCAAAGCCGATCCGCCAGATATTGTTCCGCCGCCGATTCGCCCGGTTCCTTCGTTCGCCTCGTGAACCTGCCACCCCGGAAGAACGGTCCAAATCCTTTATAGGCTTTCCAGCCGGTGAGCAGCAGAGCGCCTAGTCGTTTGACGCCCGAATGAGAACCTTTGCCCTTGCGCCGCAACAGCCCCTTGAGCAACGGAACACCACCCACCACCATCGGAAGATAACGAAGGTAGGCGCTGATGGAAGTCGCCCGGCGCTTGGCGCGCCTGGCGTAGACGTTCAACGTCTGCAATTCCATTTTGAGCAATTGCCGGTACACTTCGCTTTCGGCCACCAGCAGTTTTTTCTTTGCGGCGTATTTGCTCATTTGAATGTGTCCAGCAGTTCGGCATCTTTTTTGATCTGGTTCAGCGATTCGGTGAACGGGACCTGGCTGATCAGTTTCTTCAGCATCAACCCGGCCGCAATCGCGCCCACCAAATAAAGCGCCGCAAATCCGCCCGCTGCGTACACCCGGTCTCCTTCCGGCACGAGGAAAATGATCGTTCCCGTAACCAGCAGTATTGTCATCATCGCAAAAAACATCCCGCAGACTCCCATGATGACCATCCGCAGCAAGCGGTCGTTCTCCTCCGCGAACTCCACGGCGAAGAGTTCCGCGCGATTTTGGACCGCGCCCAGGATCGTCGCCACCGTGCGGCGCGCCAGCCGTCCGAGCGTCGGCATTTCATGTTCCGCGGCGGTCATCAGCGTCGGGAGGCAAAAAGTCCAAGGATCAATCCGACTCCAAAAGCGATGCCGATGGATTGGTAGGGGTTCGTGCGAATATAAGTGTCCGCGGCTTTGGCGCCCGCCATGGCGCGTTCCTGCAATCGGTGTTGGGTTTCCTTGGCGACTTCGAGCGCCGCCGCGAGTTTCTCGCGCGCCGCCGCTCCTCGTTCACCGAGTTCGTCCGCGCCGGCTCGCAACAGTTCCTCGCCGTCACGCACAACTTCCTTCAGGTCCTGGAGTAATTTTTCGGTTGATTCTTCAATGTCAGATGCAGATCGAGTTTCCATAGTTTTTCCTCTTCAATGAGACGTGCTGAGGCATGTCCAACGTTTGAAACAGGATATGCGCCGCCGCTTCGACGGTATATGGGGTCTTACCCCAAAATTATAAATTCCCATTGAAAAAAAATCCAAAAACATGCGGGCCGCCCCGGCGGGAATTACGAGCCGGCTTTTTGCACGGTTTTGCGTTTTACATCGGGCGTTCCGAGATCGGATTTTCCACTGCGCAAATCATCGAGGGCGCGTTTCGCAAGCTGCGCGTAGCACAATTTGATTTCGTCCAGTTCCTCCTCTGAGAGATCTTCGATTTCCAACAGCGCATTGTGGGCGCCGTGAGTGGACCGCAACAGTTCATCCAGCTTCAATTGCACCGCTTCGCTGTCGCGATTTTGCGTATTCTGAATCAGGAACACCATCAGGAACGTCACGATGGTCGTGGCCGTGTTAATCACCAACTGCCAGGTGTCGCTGTAATGGAAAAGCGGGCCGGTCACGACCCATCCGAGGATGCACAAGGCCGCGAGCCCGAAGGCAATCGGCCGCCCGGTCCATCGGGCAATGCCTCGGGCGAAGTTGCCGAATCCGGCTTTTTTTGCGGACCGCGAACGTTTGCCGTTTTGCTTCTTCATGCGAGCGCTTCGCTAATAACATTCCCGCGATTGTTCTCCGCGGAAATAGGGTCTTTTCCTGCGCCGGCGACGTTTCGGATGCGCATTTATTCAAAGAAAAATTTTCAAAAAGACACGGTGGTGTTCAATACAAAGGCCCGATTTCCGTCTATATTATTATATGAAAAAGATATTATTGTTGTCGGCTGTGCTACTCGGGGCTGTGACCGCCTCGCAGGCCGGCATTCGTTTTGGATTCGAAGTCCCGCTTCCGGTGCCGCCCGTGGTGGTGGCGCCTCCGGCGTACGTGGCACCACCAGCTTATGTGGAACCGCCGGCTCCGGCCTATGTGGAGCCGCCTGCGGTATACGCGCCCGCGCCCCCCGTTGTCGTGGCGCCCCCGGTGTTGGATTTCGGCTTCGGCTACCATCGGCCATATTATCGGCACTATCATCCGTATTACCGGACCTATCCGAGGCCGGGTTGGCGGCATGATTACCGGTACCATCATCGGTGGTAAGCTGATTTAATCGGTCTCTCACGGCGAGGCAACGGAGACGTTGCTCGCTTTTTTGTTTTTGCAAGCGTTGCCAAAATCGAAAAAGTCCCAAATTCAGAATCGTCCTCGTGCTCGTTCTCGCCGTCGACTTTCCCCCGGAATCCGAGAGAGAAGAACGAGGACGGCGAAGAATGCAACGATTCACGATTCATAAAAAAACGGCAACCGGTCTTGCGACCGGCTGCCGCGTTTATCAGGAGGTACCGCACCGGGTTGGAGGCGGGGTATCGACCTGAAAGTCGTCTCACTGATTCTGGCTGTTATTGTTCTGCATCTGTCCGTTGTTCTGCATTTGGCCGTTTTGCCCCGGATTCGTCTGCTGATACATGTGGTTTTCAGAGTTGGTGCGGGAAGTTGGGCTCAGCCCTTGACTGTTCACGTTGTTGGTATTCTGCGCTTGCCCGCGGTTTTGCATTTGACCGTTCTCGCCGTGATTCTGTTGCTGATAAATCTGATTCGCAGAATTTGGGCGCGAGGTCGGATTCAGCTCATTGCCTTTATCATTATTGGTATTCTGCATTTGGCCGTTCTGTCCAGCATTCGGTTGTTGATAAATCTGATTTCCCGAATTTGGCCGTGACGTGGCATTCAAGCTATTATTCGTATTCTGGTTCGCGCCGTTTTGCCCTTGTGAATTCTCGTTATAAATGTGGTTTTCACTGTTCGTCCGGGACGTGGGATTCAGCGAATTGCTGTTGGTTTGCCGCTCCCCTTGATTGTTAGCCGGATTATTCTGCTGGTAGATCTGGCTTTGGCCATTCGGCATGGACGTTGGATTTAAAGCGTTGTTGTTAGTACCCTCGCGCTCTCCGGCGTTCTTGTAAAGCCGCTGCGAGGCCGCATTGCCCGTGGGGTTCAACTGCGATTCGCCGGCGTTCCCGTTTTGATTCGGACCTGCCGAAACCTTCAATTGATTGTTGACAGTCACAACACCGGCCGCGCGTTGAACAATCGCGGTGATTTGCCGTATTTGGGCGTCGCTCTGGACGGAACCGTGCAATAAGACCACGCCGTTGTTCACGCTGATCTGGATGTTCGGCAGGATCATCGCGATCTCCGGATCGCGGGCCAGGGATTCACGCACTTGCGCAACCAAGGCATTGTCCGATTCGCCGCCAGTCACGCCCGCTCCTCCCGCCGGGTAGGCATTGTCCGAGTAAGCATTATTATTGGCAGTGCCGTTGTCAGTGGTCGCGCCGGGGGAATAAGTTCCGCTCGTTCCGGAAGAATAATTTCCGTACGCGCCGGGTGAGGCAGGTTGATACGAAGAGCCACTCTCCGTCTGGTTGTATTCGCTAATACGGCCATTGGAATAATCTGGCGTGACCATGGTGTCGCTTTCATATCGCGCCTGGCGTTGTTCGTGGGCGCAGCCGGCGACAAGGGCCAAAGCTGAAGCCATGGTGAGTGCATGTATTATTTTCATATTGCTACTTCGGCTACGGTTCGTCGGAATTCCAGGCGGGTGTGATGCCTAATATACGTTCGGATTGATCACCAGATCGTTTCGGATCTGGGTCACGCCGGCGATGTCGCGCAAATCATCCACAATCACACGGGCATCGAGGGTGGATGCCACGGATCCCTCCAGCAGGATCTGGCCGTCCTGCACCTGGAGAGTGACATTGCGCAATGAAGGCGCGAGCCCGCGGTTATATTGGAGCTGATCGCGGATGCTTTTTGCCAGGACGACATCACCGGGCGCGACTCTTTCCTGGCTTGAATTGACGACAATGGCCGGCACCACCGCCGGATAGCTTTCCGGTGTTTCATAAACGCGCGAGGTCTCGCTGCCGGTCGGCGGCAGCATGCCTTGTCTCTGCCATTGGGCGATGGTTGGATCTCGCCGCACCGGCAAGGCGCAACCGGCAATCAACAAAGCGAGGGGGGAAATCCAGAATAAACGATTCAAAGTTTTCATAACGAGTTCTCCTGCGGACAACTCTCGCACTCCGGAAATGGGCCGCCATGGGGAATTTACCTGAAAGCGGCAAACCCAGTGCGCCTAGGCCGGATAAAAAGCAAAACGGCGCCGGAAACCTCCAGCGCCGTGATGCTTCATTTCCTGCCAGCGAGCGTTGCAACCATTATTGATTGCTGCTGGCTTTGTCCTGGATCGTCTGCCCTGCGTTTTCCATGTCCTCACCAAAACCATGCACCGTGTTGCAGCCGGTGAGAATAATTTGCCCCGCCACTACGATCAAAAGACAAATCATTGTCCGTTTGAATTTTTTCATCGTTCTTTTTCCTTCCTTGTCCGGCCTCGGTCCGCCTATAACCGCCCCAATAACGCGAGAATGATGATGATTACCAGGAGTAGCCCCACGATCCCTCCCGGTCCGTACCCCCAACCACTGCTGTATCCCCAGGTTGGCAACACGCCAATCAATGCTAGTATCAATAGGATGATTAATATTGTTCCAAGGCTCATAAACTTCCTCTTTTCTTCAGCCCCAGCCGGTTTGCTTCACCGTGAAGCGCTCCGATTGGGTCCTGTTCAAACCATCTTGCCGCACAGAGACTGGAGCCATGGGGTTTTGCACCCGAACGTTGGAAAAAATCCCTGAAGCCGATTTTGAGGCACTTCCCTGGTTACGCCCGCAATGGCAGGGAGAACGGACGATCAGGGCGCAGCCGCTCTAAATGGCCGGCCGCAGGCCCGCGCTGCTTTCGATAATTCCCTTCGCAATCGCGTGGCGTGTCAAGCCGGCGACATCGTGAATGCCGAGCTTGTTCATGACTTGCTGGCGATGTTTTTCAACGGTCTTGATGCTGATGCACAATTCCGAGGCGATCTGCTTGTTCGCGCGTCCTTCGGCGATCAACTGGAGCACCTCGGCTTCGCGGGCCGTCAACTGGTCCGTGCGGCGGCGCGGAGGCTGGCCGCTGACGAACGCTTCACGGCATTGGTCGCGCAAGCGTTTCGCGATCGACGGGCTGAAATAGGCGTTGCCGCGATGCGCTTCTCGAATCGCTTTGAGCAATTCATTCGCGGCGGTTTGCTTGATCAAATAGCCGGCGGCTCCCGCTTCGGTGAGTTGTTGCACGTATTCATCATCGCTGTAGGAGGAGAGAATGAGCACTTTGGTGGAGGGCACGGTGCGGGTGATTTGGCGCGTGGCTTCCAGGCCGTTGAGTTGCGGCATGGCGATGTCGACCACCGCAACGTCCGGCGTCAGTTTTCGAGCGAGTTGAACCGCCTGGCGGCCGTTTTCCGCCTCGCCCACAATATCAATGTCTCCTTCGGCCACTAACAACGCGCGCAATCCCTGCCGCACCACGGTGTGGTCGTCAGCCAAAATGACTCTGATCTTTTGCATATTTTTCCGGGCGCGAGGTTGTTTCGTGCCATCATGAAAAATAACTCTCTTGGAAGATTGCGCCAACGATTTCACAAAAATTCAGCAAAATTTTTCGGCCGCTCGAGTTTTTCCTCGGAAGATTTCTCTTTCGGTCGGGTGGTCACGGGGTGAAACCCTACCATAAAAGTCTTTGCCGGGAAACGGAATTTGCGTCACGGTGGAAAAATGTTTTGCGTCCGCCTCCTTGCAGCGAGCTTCGCCACACTCCTCCTTTCGTCCGCTCCGGCACAAGAACTGATTATTTCCGACAATCATCCGCTGGCCATGCCGCCGGTCGGCGCGCATCAACTCCATATTCTTTCGCCGACAGTTCTCGAACTCACGCTCATCACAACCAAAAAACCCGATCCGGCGCCGGTCACTCAATGGAACTTTGTCGGCGACGGCGGTTCACCGCGTCTCCCTAACAAAAAGGAATTTTCCGTCACGGTTGAGGGCAAGGCGGACGCGGTCACTTCAGTCGGTTTCAAACGGCGAGTTCTCTATGCGCCGCTTGAACAATACGACTTGCGGATTGGCAATTATTTTTATCTGCAATTGGCCACGCCCATTTCCGACAACCAACCCGTCAAGGTGCTGAATCCGGATGGGACGTTCTGGTCCTCGGACACACATTTCGCTGCGAAAGCCGATCCGTTGCGCTGGAGTCCCGCGATCCACGCGAACCAGGTCGGCTATTTGCCCGCTCTACCCAAGAAAGCCATGGTCGGTTTTTATCTGGGGAGCCTGGGCGAAATGGATACGGCTAATTTGAAACATTTTCAGATTGTCGATGCGGCCTCGGGCAAAAGCGTTTTCACGGGCAAGCTCGTTCCGCGCCGCGATTCCGGTTTTCCATTTCCATGCTATCAGGCCGTGCTCGAGGCTGATTTTTCCGATTTCAAAACGCCCGGTGAATATCGGCTCGAAGTTCCCGGGCTGGGCGCATCGTTTCCTTTTTTTGTTGATGATGGCGTCGCGGGGGCGTTCGCGCGCACTTACGCGCTCGGCATTTATCATCAACGCTGCGGCACGTCGAACGCGTTGCCGTTCACGCGATTTACTCACGCCGCCTGCCACACCGCGCCCGCGGAGGTTCCGACGATGTCGAGCCGATTTGATTTTGTGAATAAAACCCTCGCTGGCTATGCGTCGCCCGATAATAAAAATCCGGACCAAACGGCGCCGCCCTTGAAAAGCGTCGCGGCCAGTCTTTACCCGTTTGTCAACAAAGGCCCGGTGGACGTGCGCGGCGGGCATCACGATGCCGGTGATTACAGCAAGTACACCGAGGACAGCGCGTGGTTCATTCACTATCTGATTTTTGCCGCCGATAATTTTCCCGGCGCGGGCGAACTCGACAATCTCGGCGTGCCCGAGAGCGGCGATGGCAAAAGCGATTTGTTGGAGGAAGCCAAATGGGAGGCTGATTTCCTGGCCAAGATGCAGGACGCGGACGGCGGTTTTTATTTTCTGGTTTACCCGCGCGAACGCGAATACGAAATCGACGTGCTGCCCGATCACGGCGATCCGCAGGTGGTGTATCCCAAGACGACGTCCGTGACGGCTGCCGCTGTGGCTGCGCTGGCGCAATGCGCTTCGTCGCCGAGGTTCAAAAAGGAATTTCCCGAGGCCGCGGCGCTCTATCTTGAAAAAGCGAAAAAAGGCTGGGCCTTTCTTGAACGCGCCATCGCAAAATACGGCCAGGATGGCGCCTATCAGAAAATCACTCATTACGGCGATGATTCCATGCACAATGACGAGCTCGCCTGGGCCGCGTGCGAAATGTATCTCGCGACCGGCGACCACGCGTTCGCCGCCAAGCTCGCGGATTGGTTAAAACCATCCGATCCGGAAACGCGGTTCTGGGGTTGGTGGCGGATGTACGCCTGCTGGGGCAATGCCATTCGCGATTACGCGTTCGCCGCGCGCAGCGGACGCGTGAAGCGCGAGCAATTGGATCCGGACCTTCTCTCCGCCTGCGAAAATGAAATCATTGCCACGGCGGATGATCAATTGCGCCGCTCGCGCCAGAGCGCTTACGCGACGAGTTTTCCGAGCGAGACGAAAGCGACCATGACGGCAGGCTGGTATTTTTCGGGTGATGCCGCGTTTGAACTGGCCGTGGCGTGCCAGCTTGATTTTCCCCAGCTCAACGATCCGCGCCCAAAATATGTGGAAGCGATCCTCGGCAATTTGAATTACGCAGCCGGTTGCAATCCGGTCAACGTGACTTATATCACGGGCCTCGGTTGGAAACGCCAGCGCGACATTGTGGATCAATACGCCGAAAATGATCGGCGCGTTCTGCCGCCTTCGGGCATTCCGCTCGGTAACATCCAAGGCGGCTTCGGCTGGATGGAGCGTTACGGCAAGGAACTGGGCGAGTTGAGTTTTCCCGCCGACTCCGATCCAACCGCTCCTTATCCCATCTACGATCGCTGGGGCGACAGTTTCAACCTGACGCAGGAATTCGTGATCCCAAACCAGGCGCGCGCCCTCGCGTATTTGGCGTGGATCATGGGCCGCAGCCCGCTCAAGACTCAGCCGTGGCGAGCGGCGGCGGGCCGCATCGCGGGCCTGCCGGAGCGCGCGCGCACGGGAGAGAATGTCCGCGTCTCGGTTTCCGCTCCCGGAATAGATTTATCGCGCGCGCGAATCGTGTGGGAGGCGCGCGATCAGGAGCCGGATTTTGGCAAGACATTTTCATTCGCGCCAGAGCACAGCGGCGCGCAATGGCTCGAGGCGGAGGCGCAGTTGCCCGACGGCCGGCGTGTGTTTGCGGTCACAAATTTTGTTGCGCGATAGGAGCGCGGAATTCATTCCGCGTGTTTCGGAAGCGGCCGCGACGAGCAACTCGAGGAATGAATTTCGCGCTCCAATCGGTCATTTTTTCGCGCGAAAATCGCCCGCGCATGCATCCGAATTTAAAGGTGAAATTTTCCCGTTTTTTGGGTTACTTTTTCTCTTCCGAGGAGGGAATTCTTTTTCGTGGGGTCTTTCTCCCACCCCAGTGAGGTTGTTACCTCCTTTGTCGCCATGTCACGCGGGCGTACTGTTGCAACAGGAAATTTCGCGATGAAAAGATTGAAACAGAATAGTTGCGTGATTGTGACGGCGCCGCCGGTTTGTGGCGGGCGTCGCGGCTCTGAAGCAGCCATCACGGGGTTGGCGGTTGATCCTTTTCAAAGTTGATTTCTATGCCTAACAACGAATTGAACACTCTGGTTCTGCGCCGGTTCGAAGCGGCGCAGACTCTGGCCGGTCGTTTTTGTTTAAACCTGCATGTGGAACTCCAGCGTTTGCGCGCCAGTTGGCTCGCGGGCGGTGGCGCCGTGCTCAAGCGCAATTTTGATATTTTCGCCAGCGCGCTGCTCCTGATCCTGCTCGCGCCGGTCTTCCTGCTCATCGCCATTCTGGTCAAGATTGAGGATGGCGGGCCGATGTTCTTCCTGCAAACGCGGGTGGGCCAGTTTGGGCGCGAATTCAAGATGTACAAAATCCGCTCGATGTGTCTCGATGCCGAACAACGGCTCAAGGAAATCATCGAGAAAAATCATCACAAGGAAGGCGTGACCTTCAAGCTCAAGGATGACCCGCGAATCACGCGAGTCGGCAAATGGTTGCGCAAGTTTTCCTTGGATGAATTGCCGCAGCTTTATAACGTTCTCATCGGCGACATGTCGCTCGTCGGCCCGCGACCACCCTTGCCTCGCGAGGTTTCCAAGTATTCCCTGCAGCACCGCCGCCGCCTGGCCGTGAAGCCGGGCATTACCTGCATCTGGCAGATCAGCGGCCGTGCGGAAATCGATTTTTCCGGGCAAGTCCAGCTCGATGTCGATTACATCGAAAGCCAGGGCTTCTGGGTGGACGTCAAAATTCTCGCGAAGACGGTGCCAGCCGTCCTCTCGGGCAAGGGCGCGTGCTAATGAGCAAAGCACTCCTCATCTGCCCGTCGGAACGCCCGGCGGTGAATGAACTTTCACGGGTCCTCCCGCTCGCGGCCGCGCCGCTGATGGGTGAAAGCCTGCTGGAATACTGGCTTACCTACCTGGCGATGGGCGGCATCAAGGAAGTTCGCATCTTGGTCAATGATCGCCCGGAATGCATCCACAAAATCGCGGGCAACGGCGCGCGTTGGGGCCTCAAAGTGGAAATCACCACCGAGGTGCGCGAACTCACGGCCGCGCAGGCGCAAATCAAATACGCCGCGGAATTTCCCGCGTCCGCTCCCAACCGAATTTACGTTCTGGACCATTTTCCGGACGAGCCGGATGCGCCTATTTTCAATAGTTACACCGACCTGTTCGCCGGCTTGACACGCTGGATGCCAAAAGCGAGAACCGTGGACCGTGTCGGCATGCGCGAGGTTCAAGCTGGCATTTGGATTGGCCGCCACGCGCATGTTTCGCCCGAAGCGCAGCTCTGCGCGCCTTGCTGGATCGGCCAGCACGTTTACGTTGGGCCGAAATGCTTCATCGGGCCGCACGCGATCCTGGAAGATCGGTCCTTCGTGGAGGGCGGCGCTGAAATCGTCAACAGCCTCATTGGACCGGACACGTTCGTGGGAAAGCTCGCCGCGCTCCGGCACTCTTTCGCCTGGGGCGACACGCTGGTGAACTGGAAGAGCAATTCGATTACTCAGATCGCGGATGCATTTTTGATGTGCGCGTTGCGGCGGCAGGCGAATACCGGGAAATCCGCAAAATTCCTGTACCGCCTCTTTGACCTGCTCTTTACCGATCCAAAACCGGAAGTGGACCCATTGGAAACCATCAACCAACAGGGGAAACTGACATGAAATTCATCGTTCACGGAGATACCATCAATGTCAGCGACATTCGCGAGCTGGCAACCGCAACGGCGAATTCATTTCAATCGGAATTGAACGCCGCCCTTCCGGAAGGCGTGCGGCAAATCGATCTCGATCTGTCGCAAACCCAGTTTGTCGATTGCGGCGGCCTGGGCGCTTTGGTTGCTCTTTGGAAAAGAACCGGTCACGGCAACGGGACGGCGACCGTTCGCCTTCTGAATCCGCCGAAGCCGCTCCAGCGCATGGTCACGATGATGAAAATGGACGACGTTTTTCCCATGGCCACGACGGAGGCGGATGCCACGACTTCTGAGTACGCGATTTGCGCCACGCCAGCACATGCTTTGTCGGCTTAGAGTGTGTAACAAAATGGATCGCCTCCCACAGTCGGTAGGGCGCGTCGCTCCGCGCAAGAATCCTCATTTTATCGTGCGTTCCAGGCCCGCCGCGTAGGTCTGTGTTCCCGGAATTTTGAGGCATTCGCCCCATTGTTGGCGCCGCCGTTTTTCCCAAGACTTCTCACGTCCGCGACGTATGATTTTCAATACCTTTGCGTATTTCATTTTGTTCCTAGTACCGGCGGCGATTTTGTTTCGGCTGGTCCGGCCCGCGGCGCAACCGTGGGTGTGCATCACATTCGGAGCGTCGTTCTTTATCTTTTTTTCGCTGACGCAGGTGGGTGGCGCGTTCGGGGCCGCGTGCATCCTGATTTTCATCTGGGAAAGCATTTTCAGCCGCTTTTACAAGGAGCGTTCCATTTTCTGCATCATCGGCATCATCCAAACGATTATATTTTTATTCATTTTCAAATACTGGAATTTCTTCACCGGCCTCGCGTTTGGAGCGCCGCGACAGAACCCGTTCTATTGGGCCGGCGCATTTTTGCCGCTGGGCATTTCTTTTTTTACGTTCGAATTCATTCACTACGCCGTGGATCGATATCGCGGGACGACGCAATCGGGAAAATTCAGCGAATACATGGCATTCATTTTGTTTTTCCCGACCATGGTCGCGGGGCCGATCAAACGTTATCAAAACTTTCTGCCCTCCCTGCGCGCACCGAGCCTGGAATGGGCCGGAGACTGGCGCGTGGGCATGACCCGCATTCTGGTGGGCCTCGCCAAAAAATTCGCCATCGCCGATCTGATGACATCTTTCACCAGCCATTTGAACCACGCTGATATTGCGAAGGCTCAACGCTGGGTGCTTCCGATCTGGATTCTCGCCTATGGCATAAAAATCTACTTCGATTTTTCGGCCTACTCGGACATCGCCATCGGCTCCGCGCGCCTGTTCGGCATGAAAGTGCCGGAAAATTTCGATTGGCCTTACGCGCGGACGAACATCGCCGAGTTCTGGAAACATTGGCACATTTCGCTGTATCGCTGGCTGCTCGATTACGTGTTCATCCCGCTAGGCGGCTCGCGCTGCAAACCGCCGCGCATCCTCGTGAACCTGATGCTCACGATGTTCCTGAGCGGACTGTGGCATGGCGCAGGATTGAATTTCGCGGTCTGGGGGCTCTGGCATGGCGTGCTGCTGGCGGTTCACCGCGCCTGGCGGAAATCCCGCCCTCCCCGCACTTCGCCGCCGACTGTCATCGGAACTTTCGCTGCCTGGGCGCTCACTTTTGTGACGGCAAACCTCGGGTGGGCCTTTTTCTGCATGGACCTCCCGACCGCCGCCTTTTTCCTGAGGCGCCTGTTTGGCGGCTAATCGCTTATGAACGACCTGGAACAACCCAAAATAGCTGTCGAACCAAGGCCTGCGCCTCACCCGCCGCAGTTCGACATCGCGAAAATCGCGTCCATTTTTTCGTGGATTAAAAATTTCTTCGACTATCTCAGCGCCAGCGCGGAAGAACCGCCTCCGGGCGCTGAGTTTCTGGCATCGCCGTGGTTTCTGGGACTTTGGTGGGGCGTGGCGATTGGCTTGATCCTGCTGTTCTGCGGCCAGACCTCGAAATTTATTTACATCGATTTCTGAGATGAAAAAACGCCTGTTCATCCCAATCGCAATCGCCCTCATCATCCTGCTCGGATACAACATCGCGATTGAGTTCGCGGCGAAAACAACCTATCGCCAGCATCTCCTCGCCACCATCAATTCACTGCCGCCTTCGACCGATTGCCTGTTCCTCGGCAATTCGCTCATGGAAGCGGGGGGCAACGTCAAGGCGTTTGAATCCGGCTGGTCGCAGCCCAATTCCTCGCCATCCGCCGTCAACCTCGGTCTGGGAGCGACCACGCCGGTGGAACATTACCTGATTCTGAAGCACGCGCTGGAGCAACCGGTCCACATCAAATATGTGATTTATGGCTTCTTCGACGATCAACTGAATGCCGCGCCGGAGGGCGCCTGGCAGGACCTGATTGGCAACCGCGCCTTCTCCTATTATTTCCCGAAGGAGGCGGCCGCGTTTTACACGCCGAACTCGCGCATTGGCGAGTGGCGGCTGGAATGGACCAGGCGCGTGCCGATGCTCGCCGAACGCTCCTCGCTCTGGGACCGCGTGGAATTGTTCCGGCGCCAACTCGCGGATATCGGCATGCCGAAAGAAAAGGTGAACCGCTTCGGGCGCGTGGCGGATTTCAATGCCCTGGAGGCGAAGGATGTGCCGAGCTTTTTCGCGCGATGCGACGCCATCGTTCGCGGGCAAAAGGGATTTTCGCGCCCGGTTCAGGCCATGATCGACCTCGCACATCAACACGGCGCGAAATTTTATTTCGTGGAAATGCCGATGTCGCCACGGCATCTCAACACGTTTTATTCATTGCACATTTGGGCAGAAATGCGGTCGCACTTGCAGGAACTCGCGCGCGAACAAAACACGACCTACATCACCGCCAGTGATTGGGTGACGGATGGCAAAGACTTCGAGGACACGGTGCATCTTAACGACCAGGGCGCGCTCGTTTTCAGCACGCGGTTGGGCGCGACGCTGTCGCAAATTGATTTTGGGAGGCCGAATAATCTTGTTGCGTCGGCGAAAAAATAATGTGCCGGCCCGAACTTGCCCCGGAGCATCGATTCGGCAAAACACTTGAAGATTACTTTTGAAATCGTGGTTGCAGTTTTCCCTTTTTTCGTCATTCGCCTTTCACGGGGGGGCGGATGACGAAAAGTGGATTTGTTTGGATCGTTACCCAGGGTTGCGGCTGCTGCGCAGTCTTACCCTGGGCTACCATCTGACGCTCCCGCGGAGCTTTAGTTAGTTCAATGGCATTCCACCCCGCGCCAGATCGGCAAATGAAATGACCTGGATGTCTTTTTGGGAGGCCAGGTATTCCGCGGTTTCATGCAAGCGTTCGATGAACTGTTCGTTCGGATTGCCTTCAGGAAAATACTCCCACCAATGCGTCACCAACACCGTAACGTTGCGGCTCTGCACGGCGCGGGCAATTTCATCGAGCATCGTTCCAAAATTCCGCTGGGCCGACAGGAGACAGCCCGGATGCGATAGCAGCAATGCGCCGCCCGCGTGCCAGTGCGCGGCATGGCGCAGTTTCTTGGCGGCATATTTGGGCCACCACGCCATGGGCAAACGCTCCAGTTCAAACCATCCACTCGAAATCACCGGAAACCGCTTCGCGACTTCGCGATAACTCTCGCGCGACAGCTTGTCGTGTGGCGCGACAAAGGCTGCCGGACGCAGAAATCCGGACTGGCTGAGCATTTGCGAGCCCTGCTCCAATCGTGCCGATATGTCCGCAGTTGATTTTCGGTCGAATTCGAAACATTCGTGATGACAGCCGTGTTGCGCGACGTGGAAACCGCTGTTTTCGCGAAGATAGTTGACAAGCTTTGCATTATTGGCGATGGGAACCGTTGCGGAGCGCGTGCCGTTTTTTGCAAACAAAAACCCTTCCGTTTTCCCGTCTGGAGTGAGCGCATTCGTCGCCACGTCCGGAATGACCGCGAGATTCACGGGCAGCCCGCGGTCCAGGAATGGCCGATAGAGCCGTTCCAGGCATTCAACGGGTGTTAACGCATTCGTGTCGTCGTCGCGCAGGATCACGTATCGCATTTTTTTCCTCGATCAACTCTTCGTAGAGGGATTTCATCCGGGCGGCGAGCGCGCTGATATTGTATTGGTTGCGCACTTCGTCGCTTCCGCGTTTCAGCACCCGCCGGGCGGATTCGGATTTTAACAATGCCTGGGCCAGCGGCTGATGAAATGTTTCCGGCTTGTCCAGGTCGAACAGCCATCCGTTCTGGCCGTCACGCACGAGTGTGGAGGCGCCGGAAGTTCGCGTGGACAAAACCATGGTGCCGGTGGCCCACGCTTCAAGAACCACCAGGCCGAATGTCTCAGACTTTGATGGCAACAACAAAACGTCCGCCGCCTGCAGCAGTCCGATGAGGCGCGGATCGTTCGGCGGCAGACCGCCCGTCACTAGGACGCGTTCCTGCAAGCCAAGTGTCTTGATTTTTTTTTCCATTTCGTTTCCGTACGCTTCATCAGTACACGCGCCCGCCAGCACCATTATGGCGCTCGGATGTTTTCGAAAAATTTCGGGTCCCTGCTCGACCAGCCAGCCCTGGTTCTTCACGGAGTCGATGCGCCCCAGGCTCAACAGGACCTGTTTGCCGCGAATTTGAGGAAATGCGTCGAGTGCCTGCTCCCGATGGTCCCGCTCATAAATTTCCAGTGGCACGCCGTGCGGCTGGACCACGACGCGTTTCCCGGGATATTGTTCGCGCAGCAATCGCGCTTCGTTTTCATTGCACGTGATGATGGCATCCGCTTCGGGCAATAACCGGCGCGACTTTAGAACCAGGCCAAAAACTTTTCCCCATTCCCAGCCGCCGATGGGCTGGTTCAACTCCTGTTTGACTTGCGGCGGCAAATCCAGCACGCCGCCATGGATCGTCACCACCAACGGGATGCCGCGCATCTTTGCCACGACGCGGCCGACAGCCCCGATTCGCCCCAGCGCGTGTGAATGCACAATCGAAATGTTTTTCTCACACAACAATCGCGGTCCAAGGTCGAGCGACATCAGGTTGCCGCCCACGGACACAATCTGCCGCCGGCGTTGCGCGGAAATGCCAGCAATGGGCGCGAACGCACGGAAGCGCTCGACGCGATGGCCGTCCGCCGCCAGCGGATCTTTCTCTGGTTTTTGTTTCAGCCGCGGACAGTACACGACCGATTCCACCTCATGCTCGCGCAAGCCGGCAAACAGCCTTTGCACGGCTGTTTCCGTCCCGCCCCATTGCGCCGGGTCGTATTTCCTGAGCAGATGAACGGTGCGCATATTTCAGGATTGAAATGAGGGATCGCTGTAGACGAAGGGGTCATCTGTGTCTCTCGGCGGTGGTTCCTCGAATTGGCGCGGTTCTTCCATGCGTCGCGCCTTCCTTTTGCATTTCCGCAGGTAACACAGGCTGGCCAGCACGCCGAGCATGATGTGGAACATGAAAAAAATGGGCGTCTGATGAAAGACCCATTCGGTCATGCTTTGGAACAGCGTTCCGCACATCCCGAAAAAGATTCCCACGCTGATGCGATGCATCGGGTCCGGCGTCCGTGGCCAGAGAAAACTGGCGCCCATCAGCAGCCAGCGCAGCCACAGGATCGCAAACAAGACCAACCCGCCGATGCCCATCTCTCCGGCGGTCAATGCCGGAAGGCTGTGCGCGGGCGCCGCTTGCGGGTCGTCAATGTTCCGTCCCGGCGGCACAATCTGGCTCGGTTTGTGGACCGTGTCTGGATAGGGAACGAAATGGAAGCCCAGCTTCGGGCCGTATCTGTTACTCACCCAAAAGGACCAATTGTTCAGCCCGACTCCAAAAAATGAATCGTCCGCAATCGCGGCGGCGATCCGGATATAATAACCACGGTTCTGTTCGTGCTTCTTTCCGTATTCATTTTTCAGGCTGTCACTCTCGAACCGCGCGCCCACCGTTTTCCACGATTTCGCCAGCGCGCCACCGAGACCCGCCACGACCAAAAAAGTGATCAACACTTTTCGAAATGTGATGCGATACGAAATCGTGGCCACTGCCGTGGCGAAGAGCATCAGCATTATATCGACCAATCCGGCGCGCGAAATCGTGAGAATCACCCCCACAAAGGCGAGCGGCACTGCCATTGCAGCGAGCGCCTTCAAATATGCCGGCAATTTCGACGTCAGCATTGCCACACACACCGGCGCGGTTGTGCACAGAAACATCGAGACGCTGTTGGAATCGTCCAGGGTCCCGTAGATGCGATTCACGCCATGGAGATATCGCTGCTGCAACGCCATGAACGCCTGGAAGCAAACCACCCCGCCCAGAGCGAAAAGGAACAATCGCAATTCCCGTTCGCTGCGGAGATATAAGGCCGTTGCCACAAACATCACCAACCCCCGGACCATTTTCGAAAGTTCGAACAAGCCGAAGATTTTGGGGTCTGACATTCCGACGCAAAGGGCCGCATACAAAAAAAACAAGATCATGAACCCAAGACTGGCCGGCCAAAACCACCGCTTTTCACCCCGTCGCGGCCGGATGAACGAGCTGGCCAGCAGGCTCAACGAAAGAACGTCCACGAAGGACACCTCATACCCGCACGTCGTGCCTCGATACCAATCCCTGCTTACAAAATTGACGTCGATGTATTCGGTGACCGGGGACAACGTGACCATCAGGAAGAACACCAGGTCACGGATGCGATACGACAAAGACGTCAGCAGGATCCCGCCCATCGTGGCACACACCAGCAATCCAAGTGCGATTAAATCTTTTTGTTCCATCGCGAAATGATTTGTCGCCAGGCTGCGGAAAGCCGCTACGCGTCACTGGTTGCCCGTTTGAGTTCAAGCTCGTTGAGAGCGCCGCGTTCCGCCCGCGGCCAATAGTCCGTGGTCCCTTTTTTTAATGAGGTGTAGGCCATGAAACTCGAGGCGAGTGCGGCGACAAATCCGGCCAGCGCCGAAGGAAAACACGCGATGCGCCGAAACCCGCTCAATGGCTTGAGACGTTTGAAGCGATGGCTCAGCAGCTCCGGATAAAGCCGCCAGAAGAATCGCGTGCGCCGGATGTGATCGCTGATCAGGCGTTTCAACCAGTTCGGATCGCTTTTCTCTTTCTCGCTCAGCGCCTCGGCCAATTTCATCCGTTTGGCGGTGGGCAGCGTTTTCAAATATTTGTCCACCAGCACATGCACGATCGTCTGGCCGATCATCTGCCGTTTTTGGTTCTTCAGCAGTCCCGCCGGCGAAATATACGCTTCAAAGGTATGGGCTGCGTCCGCCGCGGCCACGATGCGCCACGGCCAGACCTGGTGCATGAGAAAATCCGTGCACACCAGCGCCTTGATGAATCCGTCGTCACACGCGCAAAGGTCCTTCGGCAAATAAATGTTCCGCGCGACTTCGGCGCGGATGCAATAAAGCTGCCCGCAAAGCTGCGCGCCCGATGCGCCGGTCATTTGCGACGCGCCGAGCGACATTCGTTCCAGGAGCGTCTTGCGTTTTTTGAATGAAATATCCTTGCGCGGAAGGTCCACCGAAATGCTCGCCTCGGAATTTTTTTCGAGCGTATTCACCATGTTCCACAGCGTCTCGCGCGGATGAATCAGGATGTCCGCGTCCATGAGGAAAAGATATTTGGCGTCGCGGGCGGAAAATGAATGCACGTAGCGGTTCCAGGCGTTGATTTTTCCGCGCTGCGCGACGTTCATCACGCGGCAGGAAAAACCGGCCGAGTGCGGATGCTGCCGGCTCTGGGCCGCGAAAATATCCGCCACCACTTCCGGCGTGCGGTCCGTGCAGCCATTGGTGACGCAGATGATTTCGCAGCGCCGGCCCCGCCTGGCCAGTTCAGAAAACAGCGTCTGTTGAAACACCGATTCGAGCATCGTTCCGATGCCCTTTTCCTCGTTCCAGGCGATGATGCCGATGGAAACCAGGGGCGCAGGAGTTGTATTTTCTTTATTGGCCACGGACTCATCGTAGGCATGTCGCGCGGTCTTTGAAGTGGGCGAATACCCGATGCGCGGCGAGGAAACCGCCCCACGAACAGGGTCGCGGGCGGCAAACCCATGTCCCGGGCGGGAAATCCCCTATTTTGGAATCGTGGCAGGCGCGTCAAAATCACGATCATGAAACAAACGTGGTTCCAACGAGCCACTCTGCTGCTTTGCTCTTGCGCGCTTGTTTCGTTTGCGAACCAAGTCGCGCGCGCAGAGCTCACTTCCGCGCCGCAAAAGGGACTCGCTTCCTGGTATGGCGAGGAACATCGCGGCAAACTGATGGCCAATGGCCATCCATTTAATCCCGATAAATTCACCGCGGCGTCGTGGTTTTACCCGCTCGGCACGCGGGTCCGGGTAACGGTGTGCTCGCCGCATTTCGCGCCGCGGAGCGTGCTGGTGACGATCACGGATCGCGGGCCGGCGAAGACGCTCGTTCAGCAGGGGCGCGTAATTGATCTCGGGCGCGCGGCTTTCAAGAAAATTGCCGAACCGGATCTTGGGCTCGTGCAGGTGGTGGTGCAGCCGTTGCCATAGCTCTAAAGTCGTAGCGGAAAATTCGAGAGCTACCCACCCATGAGCTTGAACCCTCACCCCTGCCCTATGACTCGCTCGCTCCCGCTCGCTCGGCCCTCTCGGGCCTTTGCTCCGCAAATTCCTTTCGCCGCTTCCCAAGCGGCTCAAATCCCATCCGATGGGAGAGGGAGAAGTTGCTCCGGCGTCTCTCGTCCAATTGAGCCGCCGACATGTCATGATTCAGAGCTTCAAGGCGCGACTTTTTGAGAGTTCTCACGTCGGCTGTTGCGGTTTCTGGTTCATGGCGATTGCAGGCGGTAGAAAACGGAATCGTTGCTCAGGGGCAAGGTGAGGCTGAACATTGTGCCGGTAATGGACGCGGTGTTCGGCAGGGAAAACCAATTGCCGGCGGGCGTTGGCGATGTTTCCAGTTCTGAGGCGGCGCCGCTGAAGGGCCATTCGAGTTGCAGATTTGAACCGGAGATTGACGGGTGAATTACCAGTGGCGCGGCCATGCCGGCCAATGCGTCGGCGGCGGGCAAGAGATTTCCGTGCGAGTCAAACAGCGCCGTTGTGTTGAAGCCGGCTTCGTTCACTCCGCTGACCAACTGGTATTCCGCGCCCCAATAAAAGACACCGGTGCAAAGATGGTTCGGCACGCTCTTCACAATTCTCGCGAGCGCGGCGAGGAAGCTGACCTGGCCGTCCACGGTCGGCGCAAAACCGTACAGTTTATTCGTCCAGCTTCGCACGCTGTTTGTCCAGGGGAAGGCGCTTTCGGCTACGATCACCGGTTTGCCGTAGCGAACGGCGGCGTTGCTGAGGCAGGTGTTCAGATTCGTTAACGGGCCGTGAAAGAAGGGATAGTAGCTCTCGCCGATGATATCGTAGGGCACGCCTTGCGCGTTGAGATTGTCGAAAAACAATTTCGTTGTTGGCCAATCGCCACCGCGATCGATGTGGACGATGATTTTCGGCATCTTCACGCCGAGCGCATTCACGGCGTCCTGTATTCCCTGCACGGCGGATTTCATCAATTGCGCCAAATTCGGCCAGCCGCTGGAACCAGAGATTTTTCCGGAGGGCCAGAGCATTCCGCCGGTGATTTCATTTCCCACCTGCACAAAATCGGGCATGGCGCCGGCGGCGGCGAAGGTTGCAATCGTGTTGCTGTTGTAGCTGCGCATCTGGGCCACGAGCTGCGCGAAATTTAAATTGGCCCAGGCTGAGGGCGTGGCCTGTTTCCCGGGATCGGCCCAGGTGTCGGAATAATGGAAATCGAGGCTGAATTGCAGGCCGGCGTTTTTGACGCGGACGGCCAGCGGCACGGTGTAATCGAGGTTGTTGCCGAAATTGTAGGGATCGGCAGCGGCCTGGTCCGCGCTGCTGGTCCAGAGGCGGAGGCGGATGCAATTGAAGCCGTGCTTTTTGAGGATTTGGAGGGCGTCTTCCGGCTGGCCGGCATCTTTATAGACGACGCTACGGGATTCGAAGAAGGCGAGGTCGGAAAAATCCGTGGCGGCGAGAAAATTGGTTTGGGCTTGGGCTGAGATTTGCAAGCACGCGAAAAGGAACGCGAGCACAAATTGTTTCCATCCCGCAAAGCCAGGCACTTCGTGCCCCTGAAACCCTGAGCGCCACCTCACCCCGTCCCTCTCCCCCACTTCGTGGCGGAGAGGGAGGCGAATTCCGCCTCTTGAAAAGAACCCCGTCATCGGCGCTCGCATGCTTTCGATTTTCGCGAGTATAATGGTTTTGCCTAGCCTCACAGATGTATGGTTGTCGAGCGCGGTGGTTCAGTCGGATTTTGTGGATAAAAATTTCAGGGCGGCTTCCATGCGGGAGCGCACGTGGAGCTTGTTATAGACGTGGCGCAGGTGCCAGCGGACGGTTCCGTCTGTGAGCCCGACGCGGGCGGCGATTTCCTTGTTAGGAAAGCCGTTGGCCAGGAGCTCCAGGATTTCCCGTTCGCGCGGTGAAAGGCCTTCCACTTCCGAAACGGACGTCGCCGGTTCGCGGAAGGAGGCGATCACTTTGCGGGCGATTTCGCGGGACATGGGCGCCCCGCCCTGGCGGACTTCGTGGATGGCGAAAATTAATTCCTCGGGCGTGCAGCGCTTGAGCAGGTAACCGCATGCGCCGGCGCGCAGCGCTTTGAAAATGCGTTCGGTGTCTTCGTAGACCGTGACCATGATGATTTGGACCGATGGCATCAGTTGTTTCAATTGCGCGGTGCATTCGATGCCGGAAATGTCGGGCAATTGGATGTCCATCAGCACGATGTCCGGCTGGCATTTGGGAATTTCCTTGAGCGCTTCGGAGGCGGTGGCGCAGACGTAAATGCATTTGCAGTCGGGATCGGTCTGGACGAATTCCATCAGGCTCTCGCGGATGACCCGGTTGTCTTCGACTATGGCGATCTTGGTCATAGAGTGGTTTTGAAAAAATTCCGGACTCTATACAGAGGCTTCGCCCCCGGAATCCAACCCTCACCCCTGCCCTCTCCCATCCGATGGGAGAGGGAGAAGTTGCTCCAGCGTCTCTCGTCGAATACAGCCGCTGATGCGTCGTGGTTCAGGCACCGAACACCACAACGTCGCGCGGCCGGGGTTCTTTCCGGAAATTTATTTTGGCAATTGTAGCACATCAATGCAGTGGCATTTCGAAAGAGACGACGGTGCCGGTGCCGGTCTTGCTGTTGATTTCAAATCGGCCGCCGAGTTTTTCCAAGCGCGTGCGCATGTTGGCGACGCCGTCCATTTCCTCGGTTTGCCCGCCGTCGGACCAGCCGCAGCCATTGTCGGAAATCGTCAGGCGCAGTTGGCGGCGTTGAACTCCGATGTTCAGACGCACTTCGGTGGCTTTTGAATGGCGCACGACATTCGTCAGCGCTTCCTTGAACGCGAGGAACAACTGATGGCGATGCCGCGAGTCGACCACGTGTTCATCCAAATCAAATGGGCCTTCAAAACGCAATCCGATGTTAGCCAAACCGAGGAAACGCTCGGCGTAAATGGAAAAATAACTGACCATGGACCCGAGCGAATTGTGCGTGGGATTCATGGCCCAGACGATTTCATCCAGGGCCGTGACCATTTGGCGCGCTTTGTCGCTCATTTGCTCCAGGTAAGCGCCGCGTTTTTCGGCGGGCGTGGAAACAGCCTGGGCGCGCACGCCGAGCATGGTTATTTCGGTGAGGCTCGAGCCGAGTTCATCGTGCAAATCCTGGGCGATGCGCCCGCGCTCCTGTTCCATGGCGTGCTGCTGCTCGATGCGTTGCCTCTCGCGGATTTCAAATTCCAACGCTGTCGTCCGCTGGGCGACTTTACGATGAAGCTGCGTGATCCACAGCACCGTCACGGCCAGCACGCAGGCGAGCGCGCCGAGTATGACTAATAATTTTTGCAGCGTCCACCAAGACGGCCGCGCCAATACCAGAACGTCCGATGCGGAGTTCAGCAGCAGCTCGAAGGACGTGACATTTTGATTCACGCTCTGGATCGCGTAAATGCCGGTCAACTCCAGCTTGCTGCCGGCCGGCATGTTCTGGAGGCGACTTTTTGCGGGCAACCGCGCAAGGAATGAGCGCAAGCCGACGCGCATTTCCAGTATTTGTCCGGCGGGCGTATCGCGCTGGTCGACGAGCACGGCTTGAATCCGGACCAGCGTGGAATCCAGGTCTGAGCGGGTCAAATCGTCCGGCGAGAGCGCTTTCGCCACGGGCAGCGCCGCGTGGCCGGTTTTGCGGACCACCGCCTCGCGCAACACTGGCGAGGCACGGCTCAGTTCGGGAAAGCCGACGGCTTCGACCATGTCCCCGACCTCGAGATTCGAGGGATGTTTCAGCTCGAAGCGAATTCCGTTCGTGCCATCCATCACGAAATATTCGGGCTCACGCACGTGCAACAATTGTCCGGTCACTTTCACGCGTTGAAACGCGCTGGCTTGCGGATCGAACAAGAGCAGTTCGGAAGCGGTCTTGCGCGGCGTGGAAAACAAATCCTCGGGCGCGGGCTGGTCCACGGTGAGGTTCGCGCCGTAAAGGCGAATCGCGCCCACTTTTACCCGGTGCGTGACGTAATCCCAGTTGGCCAACAAGCAGCCGCGCACGCGAATGAGCGCGTCTTCGTAGCGTTCCAGATCGCGCAATTGCAAGCCGACGGTGCGAATTTCGGTTTGGACTCCGCCTTCAGGTGTGAGCAGGACGATGCCGTTGGTTTGCACGGAAGTGAGGATGCCCTGGATCTCGACATATTGCGCATCGAGGCTGCCATTCATCAATTGATGCCAGGATGGAACAAGAGGTTCGGGCAAGTCGCCGCCGCCGAGCAGGTGCACGTGAGTGGCATTCACGACGGGGGCGAATTTGCCGGGATCGGAGGTGCCCTCCACTTCCAGATATTCTCCAATGCGCGGCGCGTCCGAGCGGCTTTCGGAATGATCGATCACGTAGATGCCGCGGGTCGAATCCTGAATCGTGAAGGCTTGGTCTTCGGGCAGCACGGCGGTAATCACTCCGCGGATTTTCACGGAATAACCGCGCTCGGCTTCTTCGCGTTTCAAGCGATGCACTTCCGCGGCGCTCACGAGCAAGGGAAGGTCGTTCGTGCCGGCAACCGTCGTTTCAGTGGCGGGATTATCGATGATCTGAATCGCTTGCGCGTTCGGAGACAAAAGCACTCCCAGCACCTGGCGGCTGTCCTCGGTGAAGACGCCTTCAGCGAAGCCGGTGGCGCGGATGCGATGATTCAGCAACTGCGCGGCGGCGAGGCCGGTTTTGTCCGCCACCTTCACCTGCATTCGGCCCGTTTCGGCGCTTAATTCCAGCTTCAAAATATCCGGCTCCTCGCTCGCGAACGTTACTTTCCCTTCCACTTGCACCCAGCATCCGTGGTTTTCACTCAATGGCTGGCCGATGAGCAATTTTTCCGGGCGCGGGAAGCTTCCCTGCCCGGTCACTTTTAATTGCAGCGTCGGCTCGCCGACAAACAGCCGGCTGCCATCATCTGAAGTCGTGTAAAACGTGTAGAGACCGTCGCGCGGCACTTGCAAATATCCGGTGTAACAGATGCCGACGTGATCGTGGTTGGTGATGACGTTTACGTCGAAGTTGGCGGCGGTGCCGGTGGCGAATGCGGTGATCGAATCGAAAGGAGGAAGTATTTCCCCTTCGGCCACGCAGCATTTGAAATCCAGGCCGTTGGTGATATCAAGGTCTCGCGGAGCAATGCTCCGCGGTCCGGGTCCGGTGTCGATTCGCCGGAAGAGCGCGGAATTCGGGATGGGCTGGCGTGCCAAACCTGGTCCTTCCCAATCGACCTGCAAGCCATATTTGTCGGCGCGGTTGAACCATTCGACGCGGATGGGATTCAGGCCCGCTTTCAAAAACACTGCGCCGGATTTTTCCACCATAATGTGGACGCCGTCGTTGTCGACAATCGCACCTTTGGCGCCGAGGCGGAACCCCTGGCCGGTTGGAGCGATGGTGCCGGAGCCATCCAGGCGGACTCTTTGTCCGGCGGCGATGGTCTGGCCGTTTAACTCCATTTCTAATTCCTCCGTGCCGGACGGGTCGCTTAAAACGAATTTTCCGTCGGACGGGTGCGCCCACCAGATGTCGCCTTCCAGATGGATTGGGTAGCTGGTTTTGGCAATTTGCGCGGCGAGCAGGCGGATTTGATGGACGTTGGTGATGGTGACGGCCGCGTCGGTTGGTTGGGCCGCTCCTAGGAAACAAACGAAACACAGCAATGACAAAATGAACGCTCGCACGAAAATTCGAACGGAGTGTGTTTTGTTCATCGCTACGGGACAGATTAAAACTTTTTTGAGCGGGGCAGGCAACTTATACCGTAAATCCTACTTTGGACGGAGCGCGGCTCTGTGAGCCGCAGCCACTTGAAGCGCATGGCGTTTTGCCAATCTGGCGCTTTTCGGCTTGCCGAGTTGCTGCGGGTTGCAGACCCGCCCTCCGAAGGTCGCGTAAAAACCTGGCGGCATGTTTGAAGCTTTGAGCACCAGTCCGCGGGAAAGCGCCGTCGTCGCTGCGCTCTGCCGGCGCAGTCCAAAGTTCATGGCGCATGGGTGTTTGCCACTGAAGATTCGTTCATGTGCTTCAGGACGCCCAGGGCGGGGAGCGGGTGACCGGTGGCGTCGAAGAGGGAATTGGCGTCGGGCGTCCAGTTTGGTGAGTTGGTCATGTAGGTGGCTTCGGGATGCCAGTAATTGACGCCGATGCCGCGGCCTTCGGGGGCGGATTTGACGGTGCGAATGACGTCGGCGAGGAATTGCTCCTGGCCTTCGGGGGTCAGGGGCCAGATCATGTTTTTAGCGGCGGCTGGCGAGACTTTCACGTGGCGCGAGGGATAGGCGGTTTCCACGACCATGACGTCTTTGTGATAATGCTCGATGGTTTCGCGGAGATTATCTTTCAGGTTTTCGAGCGTGCCGTGCCAGTTCGGGTAATAGCTCTGGCCGATGACGTCGAAATCCACTCCGGCTTGCATCAAATGATCAAAATACCATTTCGTGACGGGCCAATCGCCGCCGCAATCGATGTGTACAATGATGCGGACGTGGTCGGAGGGCGTGGTCGCGGCGCGGACGCCGGCGCTGGCGGCTTTCAAGACGCGGATGAGATGCTGCCATTGTTTGGCATCGTCGTAGGGTTCAGGCGGGGACATGACTTTGACTTCGCCGGAAAAGACTTTGACGGTGGATCGCGGGACTTTGACTTGCGCATCGGGCCAGAGGAGGCCGCCGGTGATTTCATTTCCGATCTGGACAAAGTCCGGCGTGGCGCCGGCGGCTTTCAGGGTTTTGATGACATGTTCGGTGTAGCTTTCGGTCTGTTTGACGAGGTCATCGAAATCGAGATTGGCCCAGGCGTGGGGTTTGTTCTGCTTTTGGGGATCGGCCCACCAATCGGAATAATGAAAATCGAGCATGAACGTGGCGCCAGCGTCTTTGATGCGTTTGGCGAGTTGGGTGGTGTATTCGAGGCCGTTCATGCCGTTGCGCGGGTTGACCCAGATGCGGAGGCGGAAGCAGGTCCAGCCGTTTTTCATGAATAGGGCGAGCGGATCGACGGGTTTGTCGCCGTCCAGGTAAACGCCGCCGTTAGTTTGCACCTGAGTGAGAGTGGAGATGTCGGCGCCGAGATAAAACGGCGCCGGATGTTCGGCGGCGTGGGAAAACAGGGTTTGTGAGAGCAGCAGTGCGATTGCGAGCGTCACGGTGGAAGAACGCCTGCCGGCTGCCAGCCGGCGATACATCAGGCTAACAGCCTGCGTTACAAGGGGACGGGGGTGGTCTGGTTTGGGAATCGTCGTGGGATTTGGGGTGGCATGGGCGGATTGTGGCAGGAAAACGGGGCGACGGACAGCCTCACAAATGGCGGGGCTTGCTGGGGGTTCCCGGTTCGCGCCAATCAGGAGATCGGCGCTCCGACGTCTCGCCGGAGTCAGCCTCACTGAGTTTACTCTTACTTAGATAGGGTAAAAGTATGGATTAACGAAATCGACGGCGAGACGCCGTCGATAGCACGCGAGACGCGTGCGCTCCCTCTCCGGTCGCCAGAACCTTACCTTTGTGAGGCTAGGCAGGTTCGGGGATTGGCGATATTCCTTGGGAATTCATTAAACGCCGTCGGAATTCGTTATGATTGTCCGTATGCTATTATTATTGGTCAACCGAACAGATTGCCGCAAGCGCCACTGCCGATGATCCAAGTATTCTCCGAAAACACTCCGCGACGCCGGGCGGGTTTCACTTTGATTGAATTGCTCGTTGTGATTGCCATCATCGCGATTTTAGCGGCCATGCTGCTGCCGGCGTTGTCGAGCGCGAAGGCGAAGGCGAAGCGGATCCAATGCGTTTCGAACCTCAAACAATGGGGGCTGGCTTTCCAGCTCTACGCCAGCGACAACAACGACAGCATGCCGTCGGGCTGGTATGACCCGAACGGGATGTGGATGGTGGCGTTGGTGCCGGAAATTCCGGGCGCGAATATCGGCGGTACGATTTGCTTTTGCCCGATGGCGACGAAGACGCGGGACACGCTGCCGACGCCGTTCACCACCACGGGCTGCACTTTTTTGGCGTGGGGCGTGATGAGCAATTCCAATGCGTATGGAATTTCTTCCAGTCCCACGCCGGCTGGCGGGACATCCACCTGGGGCCGGCCGGGGATGGCGGGCAGCTATGGTTTCAATGGTTGGATGGCGAATCCTCCGGCGGCCGACCTGGCAGCGGATCCAGACGGGCCGGGTTATTGGAAGACGCTGACGGCGGCGGGGAAATTTGCCAACGCGCCATTGTTTGCTGATTGCGTGTGGCAGGGTTCCAATCCGCATGATCTCGGCACGCCGACCGGACAGGCCAGAGATATGGCGCCGACCGCTTCCGGAACCGTGAATGTGGGCGACGAAATGGGTTCGTTCTGCATTCCGCGGCATGCGGGACATAATCCACTGAATATGGCGAATGTTGATGGGTCGGTTGGCCAGGTTGGATTGAGGCAGCTTTGGACGCTGCCCTGGAGCCGGACGTTTAATACGAGCAAAGGCCTGACGCTCGTGCCGCTCTGGTTGAAAGCTTACAACTGATTTCGCAATTGATTATAGATTTCGCTCCCCACACCCAAACAACTCAACTCATGAAAAAAATCCTATCGCTGGCCATTCTTTTTGGCGCCATCCGCCTGGCTTCGGCGGGCACGACCAACCTTTACGTGCAAGATTGGGGCACGATCAAGGGCGGAAGTTCCGTGGGCGGAAACGGCAATATTAATTTGGTGGGCTGGACGGGCGTGGCCGTCTCCCAAAGCGCCGGGCCGTATCTGGGCATTTACCAGGCCTCCGGCGCGAGCGATGCCGGCAGTGGCAGTCCGCTTCCGGTGAACACGGTCTATTTCACGGGGCTCACCGGGAGCCAAACGACACCGGGGATGTTCTACACTACAGACGCAAGTGGCGCGGGCTCGGGCGGCGATTCGGCTTTCGCGGACATTGATCCCACGCAGTACACGAACCTGACGTTTTCGGTGGAAGTTCGCGGAAACGCCAGCACGGACACGAATTATTTCGCGATCATGGTGGGTGGACAATGGTACGTTTCCACGAATGAATTGATTGGCTCCGGCGGGCTGAGCTATCCGGTGTTTACCAATGCGACGGTCGCGTTTACGAACATTGCGTCCGCGTGGCGCACGCTCACGATCAATAGCACCGATGTCACCATCGGCCCGACGCCGGGCTCGAATTTGTCGGGGCTGATCACAGGCATCGGCATTGTTGAATTGCCGGGGACTTCGACTGGTTACAACTACAACCAACTCGTGGTCTCGGCATTTAGTAGCGCCGGCGGCGGTGGCCCGGTTGCTCCGAATGTTACCCCGGCGATTTCGCCGCAGTATTCGTATCCCGGCGGCGGCGCTTCTTTCCTCGCACAAGCGAGCGGCACCCCTCCCCTGACCTTCATTTGGGAATCGAATGGCGTGCCATTGCCGAGCGGCGGCCGATGGATTGGCGTCAATAGCAATGAACTGACCATTACCAATCTGACGGCTGAGGATGCGGCGGCGACTTATTCGTTGGTCGTCACGAACATCGCCGGGGCGGTGACGAATGATAATTTGACGCTGGTGTTGAGCAACCAGCCGCCGGAGTTGTTGTATGCGGAGAATTTTCCTTACGTGGGACCGAACGGCAATTTGCCGATCTCAGGCGTTGGCTGGGCGAGTTCGGCTTCGAGCGGCACGAGCGTGGGGATTTACCAGGACGGCACCGGGCGCGGCGACGTTTTCTCCTTCTCACCCTCCGCGACCACCAATCTTTACTACACGACAGACACGAACGATATCGGGCTTTCCGGCTTGCCGTTTGTGGACATCAATCCCGCGAATTACCCCGCCGTCACGCTCCAGGCGAATTTCGTTCCGGGCAACGGCGCAGGCCAGGTGGCGGGCGCGATCTCTGTTTATTGGGCGGTGTCCATGAATGGAACGTGGTACGCGTCGGCGGCTCCCGTGAACGTGACTCTCACGGGAACAAGTCCATTCCTGACGTATCAGATGGGCTTCAACCCGGCGGCGACGAATTGGAACACGCTCACGGTCACGGGCACCAACGCGATCATCGGACCGCAGGCGAGTAGTGATCTGACGGGGAATATCACCGGCGCGGGCATTGTTATCGCGCACAACACGTCCACGGGTTCGGACATGAATTTCCAAAATTTCGAAATTACTACGAATCAAGCGGTCGGCACGGCGCCGGCCATCGGCACGGGCTTTCCGCTCGCGGTCAACGTTCCGTCGGGCGGCGGCGCGAGTTTTGGCGTGACGGCCAATGGGACGCAGCCGTTTACTTATGGATGGACGACGAACGGCGTTTTAGTGCAGAACGGTGGACGGGTTTCCGGGGCGACGACGGCGACGTTGACCATCGCGGACTTGACCGCCGCCGACAATGGCATGCAAGTCGTGGCTTTCGTGACGAACTCGGCGGGAGTGGATGAGAGCGACGCGATTTATGGCGCTACGCCGGTGACGGTGACCAATGCGCCGGTTGGAGAAATTTATCTCGAGCAGTTCCCGTTTGTGGGACCGGCTGGGGGAAATTATCCGTTGAGCGGCATTGGCTGGAGTGAGGCGGTGCCCAATTCGCCGAACGCGTTGTTCCAGGCGCAGTCGCTGACGGGCGAGGGCGCGGCGTTCGCGTTTTTAGGCTCGCCGGCCACTACGGTCTACTACACGAGCACGGCCACGGATACAAACCAATCGGGCCTGCCATTCCCGAATATTCGCCTGGATTCTTATCCAAGCCTGAATTTCTCGGTGGACATCGCGCCGAGTTTTGCCGGCAGCAATGTCACGGCTTACGTCGCGGTGCAATTGAATGGCACGAATTGGTATGTCTCCGCCAGTCCGCTCCCGGTTGTGAACATCCCCGACAGCGGGACGTATTCGACTTACACGATGGCGTTCAGCCCGGCGGCGGCGAATTGGAAGAACCTGACGGTGGCGACTTCGGGCGGGTTAATTGGCGCGACGGCAACGAACAATCTCACCGGCGTCGTGACCGGCGCGGGGTTGGTATTCGTCACGACGGGCACGGGCGGGACTTTCAACTTCGACAACTTCGGCATTTTCGGCACCGGACTCGGTGGAATCAACACTGGTCCGCTGGCCAATGGGAAAATCAATCTGACCTGGGTGGGGAATCCGGTGGTGAACCTGCAAAGTTCCACGAACCTGAACAATCCGGCCGCGTGGCAGGATGTGACGAATACGGTGGGCGCCTATTCATGGCCTGCGTCGGTAAATGGGCCGATCCAATTCTATCGATTGGTTCAACATCCTTGATGTTCAAGTTTCAAACTCGAAAGCTGCAAGCGAGGTCATCGCTTGCAGTTTTCTTTGGTTCGACACATTCTCTGTTGGAAAAAGATTGATATGCACGCAGTACGGCTGATGCCTTGCGGAAACGATGGTTGCAAGGCGCACCCTTGGATCGGATTATCCGCGCAGGCTGGCAGCCTGCGACACAGCAGGCTGGCAGCCTGCGCTACAGTTTGCGCGGTCGTTTTTTTTGCCGTTGCCGCTCCCGCGCATCCTCGCCCCGAACTTAGCGGCACGGGCGTCTCGCCCGTGCGAACCGAAACACACGGGCGAGACGCCCGTGCCACTACGAATCTTCACACTGCGACGATCGTTGATCCACCGACGATTCGCACCGACGGGTTCAAGATGGGCGATTCGCGCAGTCCGGATGGGCAGACGTTGACGGTGGATGGGAACAGCCTCTTGTTGAACGGCAAGCCTTGGACGCCGGTGATGGGCGAGTTTCATTACTCGCGCTACCCGGCCAATGAATGGCGCGAGGAATTGCTCAAAATGAAGGCGGGCGGGATTGATATCGTTTCGACTTACGTTTTTTGGATTCATCACGAGGAAATTGAAGGGCAATTTGACTGGAGCGGCTCGCGGGATCTGCGCCGTTTCATCCAGACTTGCCAGGAGGTTGGGCTGAAGGCCTGCGTCCGTTGCGGGCCTTGGGACCATGGCGAGGTTCGCAACGGCGGTTTTCCCGATTGGCTGCTCAAGAAGGGTTGGAAACTGCGCTCCAATGACACGAATTATTTGAACAAGGTGGCGATTTTATACGGGCAAATCGCGAAACAATTGGATGGGCTTTTCTGGAAAGATGGCGGGCCGGTGATGGCGATTCAGTTTGAGAACGAATACAACGGGCCGGCGCAACATTTGTTGACGTTGAAAAAAATTGGTGAGCAGGCGGGGCTCGATGCGCCGCTTTACACGCGCACGGGTTGGAACACGCCTTCGGGAAAAATGCCGTTCGGCGAACTCGTGCCGCTTTACGGCGCTTACGCGGAAGGTTTTTGGGATCGCACGCTCACGCCGATGCCGGCGGGTTACTGGAAGGGTTTTCAATTTTCCAAATGGCGCGTGGATGACGCGACTTACATGGGCGCGCCGGGCCATGGCGGCACGCTCGATCCGCCGGACGTGGATAAATATCCGTATCTCACGTGCGAAATCGGCGGCGGCATGATGAACAGTTATCATCGCCGGATTCTTTTTAATCCGCTCGACGCGGAAGCCACGACGCTGGTGAAGCTCGGGTCCGGCAGCACGTTGCTGGGATATTACATGTACCACGGCGGAGTGAATCCCGAGGGCAAGCTCAGCACGCTGATGGAATCGCAGGCGACCGGTTATTGGAACGATATGCCGGTGAAGAATTACGATTTCCAGGCGCCGCTCGGCCAATATGGGCAGGTGCGCGAGCAGTATCATCTCTTGCGCCGCCTGCACCTGTTCCTGCACGAATGGGGTCCCGAGCTTGCCGATATGCCCGCGACGATGCCGGATGAGCGCCCGCATGGGAAAGGTGATTTTGACACGTTGCGCTGGAGCATTCGGTCGGATGGCACACGCGGGTTTGTGTTCGTGAACAATTACGAGCGGCACGAAAAATTGCCGGCTCAAACCAACGTGCAGTTTTCGATTCAGCTTCCGGATGGGCCGTTGGTTTTTCCGCGGGCGCCGGTCACCATTCCCGGCAACGCCATTCTCATTTGGCCGTTCAATTTGAATCTTGGCCACGGCGAGCGATTGAGCTGGGCGACAGCTCAACCGCTGACGGCGATTGATTCCGGCAATGCGCGCACGGTTTTTTTTGAACAAGCCGATGGTGTCCCTGCTGAATTTGCTTTCAGCACAAATGGGCCGGCGGTGCAAGCGCTCTCCGGCCATCTCGCTCCAGAGGACGATGTGAATATCCTTGCGGACGCGGCGCCAGGCACAAAGCCCATCGCGCGGCTGCATGCGCCGGACGGCACGACCATCCAAATCGTGCTGCTGGATTCGAATGAGGCGCTGCATTTTTGGAAGGGAGAACTGGGCGGTCGTGACCGCGTGTTCCTCTCCAGCGCGAACCTGGTTTTCGACGGCGACGCATTGCGGCTGAATTCCACCAATGCGGCTGGGTTGTCGGTTTCGGTTTATCCGGCTCCGGCGGCTTTCGGTTATGATGGTCACGGGTTGCGTACTCGCGCGGATGGAATTTTCCAGCACTTCAGCGTTCCGACGGAAAAGCGGGTGCGCGCCAAAATTTCTTTCAAAGAATTACAACCCGCCGGTCCGCTGCGGAAAATTGGGCTTGGGGCAATTGCGCAACCAGTCGCCGCCGCGCCGTTGGATGCGGACTTTGCCAATGCGGCGGTTTGGCGAATCAAAATCCCGCGCGGCATCAATCTGGCGAATGATCCCATCCTGCGCATTCATTATGTCGGCGATGTGGCTCGCGTGATGTTGAATGGAAAATTCATCACGGATGATTTTTATAATGGGAATGCGTTGGATATCGGCCTCCGGCGTCACGCGCCGGATATTCTTAATGGCGATCTGCGGATTGCGATTCTTCCGCTGCAAAAAAATGCGCCCATCTATATGGCCGATGCGGCGCGGCCGGATTTTGGCAACGCGGAGAGCGTGGTTGGTATTCGGAAGATTGAGCTGGTTCCGAATTATAACGCTCAGCTTGAGGCGCGGTGATTTGTAGTGGCATCTTGCCCGTGCGTTTTTGTTCGCACGGGCGAGATGCCCGTGCCACTATCCGATCGATGCGCACCGCGAAGCACGTCTCCTTTAACCCTGTAGCAGATGACGTGCGGGCGTGTTGTCCAAATCGAAAGGAGCGCGGGTCTGCGACCCGCAGCAAAGTATGGATGGCAAACCGCGTGAAGGAATTCGGAGACTTGTGGCAATGGAATATTGCTGCGGCTCACAGAGCCGCGCTCCGTGCGTTGGGCAACACGCCCATACAGAGCCTCATACTTTCGTCGGAAAGGACCAGAACCTCCTTACGTCGGCTGCTGCGGTTTTGCGTCATGCTGGCCTTAGCCGCCGCGGTTGGCTGTGAGACTCAACCCCAAACGCACCAGCCGGTTTCCAGACCTCACAAGTATTACGTGAACAGCGAAACGGGCGACGATTTGCGGAGCGGGACTTCGCCCGCCAATGCATGGCGCACACTTGAGCGCGTGAACACGCAGATTTTTCGGCCGGGCGACACGCTCCTGTTCAAAGCGGGAACGCGTTATTTCGGGCAACTCAAACCGCAAGGTTCGGGCACTTCGAATGCGCCGATTGTCATGGGCAAGTACGGGCGCGGTCCCCTGCCCCGCATCGATGGCCAGGGGCGGGTGCTCGATACGTTGCTATTGCGCAACGTGGAGTTTTGGGATGTGAGTGATCTCGACATCAGCAATCTCGGCGAGCAGCGCGCGCCGTGGCGCACGGGTGTACGTGTCGTGACCGACAATTTTGGAACGATGCGCCACATCCATTTGCAGCGGCTGTTCGTTCACGACGTGAACGGCTCGCTTTCCAAATCCAATGAAGGTTGCGGAATTTATTTTGAAAGCCGCGGACGTCGCAGCGGTTCGCGGTTTGATGATTTGCTGGTGGAGGATTGCCATGTGTTGCGCACGGATCGCAACGGCATTTGCCAGCGCAATGGCGCGGGAATTCACAGTCTGCACGTCGTGATTCGCGGGAATTTGCTGGAGGACATCGGCGGCGACGGCATCAAGGCCTGGGGCAGCGATGCGCCGTTGATCGAGCATAATGTTCTTCGCGGCGGGCGCATGCGCTGCGAGGATTATGGGGCGGGCATCTGGCCGTTCGATTGCAATGACGCGCTGATTCAGTTCAATGAAGTTTCGGGCATGCGCGGCACGAAGGACGGCCAGGGGTTCGACTCGGATTACCTGTGCCGTCGTTCGATGTTCCAATATAATTACAGCCACGACAATGAGGGCGGGTTCATGCTGATTTGCTCGCCGGGAAATTCTTTCAATGAGGGCACGGTGATCCGCTACAACATCAGCCAGAATGACGGGATCAATTCCGCCCGTGTTTTTCATATCAGCGGTTGCAAGAACACTTCCATTTACAACAACACCATTTACGTCGGGGCCAAACAGGATTTGCCGCTGCTGCTGTTTTCGGATTGGAGCGGGGGCCATTCGGACGGCATGAAAGTCTTCAACAATATTTTTTATGTCGATGGGCGGGTTTCGTATGAATGGGGGCCGAACAGGAACACGGTTTTTTCGCACAATGTTTTTTATGGCAATCATTCGGAAATTCCGCCGGATCCGTTTGCGACCACGAACCGGCCGCCCTTGCGAGCGCCGGGCAGCGGTGGCGAAGGAATGGGTTCGTTAAAAGGTTATGAGCCGCGCCGCGCCGCCGATTTTCCGAGGGGCGAAATCGTTCCGGACAACGGCGGACGCGATTTTTTTAGACGGCGCGTGCCTTCTGATCGGCCGCCTTTGGTGGGCGCCGTTTCGGCGAAAGAATAATGTGACCGTTGGCAATTCTGTGGCATAGTGTGGCGCGTATGAGTTCAGAGAGTCTTTATGAGAAGCTTGGCGGGCGGGAAAAGCTCGCCAACCTGCTGCGGCATTTTTATTCGGACATTCGCCAGCACCAGTTGGTGGGGCCGATTTTCAACCGGCAAATTCACGATTGGCCGGCGCACCTGGAAACCATCCAATCCTTTTGGGCGCGGCTGACCGGCGGGCCGTCGGATTACGCGGGGCGGATGCCGTTCAAACATATGCCGCTCGGCCTTGACGCCACCCACTTCCAGGCGTGGCTGCAATTATGGGAATTCAATTGCCGCGCGCATTTGGAGGCCAATGCGGCGCGGGAAATGATTTCGCTCGCGCACGAAATTGGGCGGCGATTAAAACACATCCTTGGCGTCACTGCGGCGGAGGATGCGCTCGATCGCGGGCTGGGATTCCGAATTGGTTAATGAGCGCCGAGCACCTGCTCGGGCAAGCCAGTGATTCTTCCATCGTGCCGAGCTGGTGCTCGGCGTTCCGTGATGCGAGTGCAGCCGCACCTTCCACGACATACGACAAACGTCGTATTTTTTCACCGTTCTGAGTTCGTTTTTCCATTTTGATACGATGAACGTCGTATGGTTTGCGCGTGGAGTTCTGCCTAAGTTCTTCGAGTTTGCTTATCACTGATTCGCACTCCATGACGGCAGCCACATTACATCGCGATTTGAATCAATGTTCTTCGGCCCCCGCGGCACGCAACGCTTTTGAAGTCCAAAACCCGGATTGGAACCTCAGCCCGATGACGGGGATGACGCGCAAGCATTACATTGATTGCGCGCGGCATATTTTGGAACGGGCGTTCAGGCACGTAAAATCGTTTGAGTCGCCGTTCGCGTTTCCGCTCGTGCCAGGCAAATCGTATCCGCAGCCGAACGATCCGGAATGGCGCACGCGTTCGCATGAATTCGAGGCATTGGAGCGAACGTTCAATCTGGCGGCGCCGCTGATTCATGTGGATCCGGATATCAGCATTCGCGGGATCAGGCTGCGCGATTATTATTGCCATCATTTTTATCACGCGTTGACGCCGGGCCATCCCACGAGCCTGCCGTTGCCGGAGGACTTGCCGGATGCGACCTACCAGTCGACGTGCGAGTTCGGCGGCTGGACGAAAACGATGCTGGCGATGCCGGAGGTGCTGTGGCCGCATCTCACGCGGAAACAACGCGACGAAATGGCGCTGACGATTTCCAAATGGGCGCATCATCGGACGACGCAAAACAACTGGCGGTTGTTCAACATTTGCGCGCTCTCGTTTCTCAAGAAAAACGGCTACGCGATCGATGACGCGCTGTTGAAAAGCCACCTGCTTTGGGTGGCTTCGTATCACGCCGGCAATGGCTGGTACCTGGAGCAGAGCTACAACTATTACACGATCAGCCTCTTCGTTTGTTACGGGACGATCTGGAACCGGGCGTTTGGCGACGAGCACTATCCGGAAATCGCGGCCGTGCTGGAAAAAAGCTTTGATGAGTTGATGAAGACGTATGCGCATTTTTTCGGGCGCGACGGCTTCATCAATATGTGGGCGCGGAGCATTTGTTATCGGCTCTGGATTTCAGGAGGGTTTCCCATTTCGTTCATGCTGAAATCGAAACCGCTCGATCCGGGCTGGGCGAGGCGGCTCTGCTCGGGCTCGCTGTTGCAATTCACGACGCGCGAAGATTTTTACGAGAACGACATTCCGAGCCTCGGTTTTTATGGCCATCGCGAATTTGCGATTCAGAATTACAGTTGCCCGGCGAGCCCGTTCATCATGTTTCTGCCATTGATGGCATTGGCGCTGCCGGTGGATTCACCGTTCTGGACGGCCCGGGAAAACGATGGCATGTGGGCCGCGCTGGGGAAAAAATCGAAACGAACCGTGCTGGAAAAGCCGGGCTTGGTGCTGGTCAACTACGGCAGCAGCGGCGCTTCGGAAATCATTTCCGGCAAGGTCTACGATAACGACCACAATTATTCGAAGCTCGTTTTCAATACGCATTTCCCATGGGAAGATCACGATCCGGAGGGCGGCACGTCGCAGGAATACAGTTTTCGCAGCCTGGACCCGAGGGATTTGCGCGGAGTGGATATTAATTTTTACCTGACCGGCCGCGCGGTGGACAATGCGGCGTCCCGGAACGCAGCGTATTCGACGTCGCAAAGCATTTTGTTCAATGGCGTGCGCGACGGCGTGCTTTATAGGCAATTATTGATGCGTAAGCCGCCGAACAATGGCGTGGGTTACATCATTGATCTCGCGGAAATCACGGTGCCGCGGGGAGTGATTCGCGTGGATCGCTGCCGGCTTGCGTTCGAGCACGAATTGACGCTGGGACATTTCGGGTTGCCGCACATGGGCGGCGAAAAGGCGAAGGTTCGGAGTTTTGTGGATGGAAGCAGAACGGCATTCACGGCTGCGATTCCCGGAAGAAGCGTGGCGCTGATTGCCTATCACGGATGGGACAAAGTCCAGAGCCGGGTGCATCGCGGTTTTAACGCGGAGGAGGACGGAAGCACGGTTCTGTTTGCGTATCGCAAACGGTTGGCGAAAAATCCAGCCATGGAATTGATGATCTCAGTGATGCTCCATAAAACCGACGAGGCCGAATGGACGGCGGAGGAGTTGTCTCCGCTGAAAGAGATTAACATCATGGACATCGCCCCTTCCGGTTCGGTGCTCGGGGCGGAAATTACGCTGGCGGAGGGCGTGAAACACATTATTGATTTCAAAGATATCGACGGCTACAAATCCTGCTAATCCACACCAACACACCCAATGAAAATGACGGCAATCACCTCCCTTGTTCTGTTCACCGCGTTCTGCACGCTTTCAAATGCCTTTGCTGAAGACGAGCATTGGGTGGGGACGTGGGGCTGCGGGCCGCAATTGACGGAGCCGGGAAACCGGCCGCCGGCGCCGCTGGCCAACAGCACGCTGCGGCAATTTGTGCATGTGACCATTCCCGGGAAGCGGCTGCGGGTGCAATTTTCCAATGCTTATGGAACCAATGCGGTGACGATGAATTCGGTGCATGTGGCGCTGGCGTCAGGAGCGGGCAGCGGCGGCGCGGGTGACATCGATCCGGCTACGGACAAGGCGCTCACGTTCAGCGGCAAGCCCTCGGCGGTGATCCCGGCGGGCGAAGCGGTGTGGTCCGATGCGTTTGATTTCAATTTGCCGGCGCTGACCAACCTCGCGGTGAGCATTTATTTCGGAGATATTTCGGCGACGACGATCAACGGCCACCCCGGTTCGCGCACCACGTCGTTCATTATTCGCAGCAACGTTGTTTCCGCCGCGAGCATGCGGGGCGCGGCGAAGACACAGCATTGGTATATCATCACCGATGTGGACGTGGAGGCCGATGCGTCTGCCCGCGCGGCCGTCGTTCTCGGCGATTCCATCACGGATGGACGCGGCTCGACGACGGACGGGAATAATCGCTGGCCGGATGATTTCGCGGCGCGGCTGCTCGACAACGCGGCCACAAAAAACGTTTCCGTGCTCAATATGGGCATCGGCGGAAACGGCATTTTCGGCGGTTTGGGGCCGTCGGCGATCAAACGATTTGATCGCGATGTGTTGAATCAAAGCGGCGCGCGATGGGTGATTATTTTTGAAGGCGTGAACGACATCGGCGGCGGCCGGAAGGCGGCGGATCTCATCACGGCGTATCAGCAACTTGCTGAAAGAGCGCATGCTCACAACCTGCGGGTGTATGGCGCGACGATTACGCCGTTTGGGACGAGTTTTTATGACAGAGGATCGCATGAAGCCGAGCGCGAGGCGGCGAACGCGTGGATTCGCACGAATAAAGTTTATGATGCGGTGATTGATTTCGACGCCGCGGCGCGTGATCCGGAGAAGCCCACTGTTCTTTTGAAGGCGTACGATTCCGGCGATCATTTGCATTTAAGCCCGGCGGGTTATCGGGCGATGGCGGACTCGATTGATTTGAAGCTGTTCACGCAGTAAGCCCTCTTTTCACTAGGCCATCCGATGACGCCCTGCTGAATTAGAATGTTGTTCATATTCCCAGGAGAGACTTCAGCTCGCGTGCAGGATCGTCCTTGGTATAACGGTAATAATTGCCGCGGTATTCAATGCCGACGATATCCTGATTGAGGCCCGACCTAATTTGCTCGGCGGTTTCAAAAATTATCTGAGGAGCGTCAGCCGCCAAACGGACAAACCACATGGGTTCCGGAATGCCTTTAAAATATCCTTCGCCTGAAATGACGGTAAAGGATTCGAAACGCCTCCGCAGAATTTGCAGCAAAAGCGCTTTGGCGGCGGGCTGGCTGGTTCCCACATAAAGAGTAAAGACTTTCATATGCGCCGTCAGCGCTTCAGCAAAACGTTAATATGGGCCAGCAGGTCGGCTGGATCCTGGAAAACGGAGATACAGCCGTGGCTTTTCAGGTCGGCCTCCGAAAAACCGCCGGATAGGACGCCGATAATGCGAAGGCCGGCTGTTCGGGCCGCGGTGGCATCATGCGGCGAATCGCCGATGACGAGGACCGCGCTTTTGTTCGGATTGCCTAACTGGCGCATGGCGGCATTAAAAATATCAGGCGCCGGTTTCGTCTTTTCGGCGTCGTCCGAGGTCGTGGATTTTTCGATGAGATCGCTGATTTGGGCAATGGTTTCGTAAACCTCGACTTCCTTTTGGTTGGATGACGAGGCGAGCGCGATTCGCCCATCGGCATTGCGGATGGCTTTGAACAGTTCGCGCACTTTGGGAAAAGGCCGAAGCCGCGGGAGATATTCGCGTTTGAAAATCTCGCCGTGCGCCTGGCTAAGCTCTTCTCCGATCTTCTGCAGTTCGCCCTTGCTCAGAAAGTTCGGCAGGAATTGATCCGAACCTTTTCCGATATGCGGCCAGATTTGCTTCAGCGAAAATTCTTTTCCCTTTGACGCGAAAGCTCTTTGCCAGGCCAGTGCGTGCTCTTTGTTGGAATCAATCAGGGTGCCATCAATGTCGAAAATAAAACATTTGCTCATAGGCCCGGACGTGGATTGTCCAGCATCCGTGAGTAAAAATATTGCGCCCGCGCGTTTGGGGAATAAGGGACTTTCCCCATGAGGAATGGATTGTTCCGGCGGTATTTTTTACTGTGCTCACGAATAGCGAGGTGGCTGAACTGCTGGCGAAGGAGGCTGAGAACTTCAAACCGCCGCTCAGCCGGGCTTTTCGGCGCGCTTCGCGGGCGGCCATTCTTTGGCCGGAGGAAATTCCGTCATTGCTCGAACCCGGGCGAGCGCTGTCAGAGCTTCCGGCGGTTGGGCCGTTCCTGGAGAAATTCATTCGCCGCTGGGTTGATGCGCCTCCAAAACTCGAAAAGCCGCCGCCCATTCGCAGGGATTTCATTTTTCGGACGGAGGCGCAAAGGCTTTTGGCCGCGAATCCTGCGTGGATGGCGTCGCTGCGTGGCGATCTGCAGATGCACACCGAATGGAGCGACGGAGCGGGAACCATCGCAGCGATGGCGAATGAGGCGGTGAAGCGGAAGTATGAGTTTATCGCCATCACCGATCACGCCAAGGGCCTGCGCATCGCGGGCGGCATCAATGAGCAGGAACTGGCGGCGCAGAGCGCGGAGATCGAGGAGGTGAATGCGGAACTTAAATCCGCGAAACAATCGTTTCGGGTGCTGCGCTCGGTGGAACTCAATTTAAACGTCGACGGCGAAGGTGACATTGCTCCGAAGACGCTGGCGAAAATGGATGTTGTGCTTGGCGCTTTTCATTCGGCGTTGCGGCGGACGGACGATCAGACGCCGCGATACCTGGCGGCCCTCAAACAGCCGTATTTGAATATTTTGGGGCACCCGCGCACGCGCATTTATAATTATCGATTGGGGCTGGACGCGGATTGGGAGCGGGTGTTTGCCATGGCTGCGGAACGCGACAAAGCGGTTGAGATCGATTGTTATCCGGACCGCCAGGATTTAAATGTTGGGCTGCTGAAGCTCGCGCGGAAAGCGGGAGTTAGAATTTCGATCGGCACGGACGCGCATCATCCGTGGCAATTGGAGGCGATGGAATTGGGGCTCGCCGCTGCCATCAAAGCGAGGATACCAAGGGAAAGAATTATCAATTTCATGACGCGAAGCGAATTGCTGCAATGGGCGAAAAAGCGACGGTAAAAGAGATGGTAGAAGACAGTGGCTTCGCGCCCGGAGCCCTGAGCACCACCTCGCGCCGGCCCTCCCCCATCCGACGGGAGGGGGAGAAGTTACTCCAGCGCCTCTCGTGAATACGGCCGTCGATATATCACGGTTCAGGGCTTCAAAGCGCGAATTTCATTTCGGGAAAATCTCACCCAGGGCCTCTCCATGAACCCGAACCCCCACCGCGGCCAATGACTCGCTCGCTCGGCTCTCTCGGGCCTTTGTTTCGCAAATGGAACTCCCGTTCTTGCAGAATGCGTGCCCATCATGAAAAGTTGCTGACGCGACAGCAAACCTTTCGCCGCTTCCCAAGCGGCTCAAGTCCCATCCGATGGGAGAGGAAGAAGTTGCTCCAGCGTCTCTCGTCGAGTAGCGCCGCTGATAGGTGGGTTCACGGGTTCAACCCCATGCGTCGCATGAACGCAAGCCTTATTTTCCGTAGTCGATCGGCAAACCGGTCCGGGGCCAATGATTCACTTGCGCGTCTTCATTCAACGCGACTTCGGCGGCACGAGATGAACTTGGAACGACGTCGACATTCCAGCCATCGATGGCGATGAGCGGTTTTTCTCCGGCCAAATCCGCCCGGGCGGCTTCGATGGTCAGATGCCTGGTTTCACCGGGGACGAGGGAAACGTAATTGTCCGTGTAAAACACCGGCAGGACACGCTCGCCGGTCTGTGCGCGGTGTAATTGCAAATGGGTCATCAAGTCGATATTCGCGCCGGGGTTATGGAGCGTGACATCCAAAAAGCATTTTCCACCGGCGTCGTGGCGCTTGACCTTTATTTGCAGCGTCGCGCGCGGAAGCTTGTCCAGCGATTGAAGAGCATTCGTCTGGCCGGGCAACGGGCGCCAATAAAAATTATCGGAGATCAGCGCGCCTTTGGCATTGCGCAATTCGAGTTTGACGAAATGAACGGTCGAGAGGGCCGAGGGCCAATCCACCTGGCCGATGTCAGTCGCCGCCGATGGAAGAGCGGTCACGTCCAGATCGCGTTCGTATTGGCGCGAGCCATCCAAATTGTAAACCGCGACTCGCGCGCGGGCGTTCGCGAGGATTTTGGGAAGATTATTGATGACCTGCAGCTTCCAATTTTTTTGATTCAACTGGATGTGCACGGGCTCGCAGGCCTTGCGCACGGCGAAGAGCGAGGCGTTCGGCTCCAGGTCGTGATGATATAATTGCCAGACAAAACTCGGCTGGGCCGGATTGCTCATCCAGGTGATGACCGCCGTGCTGGGATGGAACAGTTTTGCCTCGCGTCCTTCGTACATGGCGCGAAACGCTTCGTAATTGGCCAATTGCGCTTTGCGGACGAAATCCGCCAGGTTCACAATCTTGCCGTAGCGCTCTTCAATGATATTGCGGTATTTCTCGCCGCCGGAAGCGCCCCGGGCGAGATCGTGTTCCGCCCAATCGTTGTTGATCACCTCCCAGTCCTTCTCAGGCATCATGCCGTGAATGGATTCCAAAGTGGGAATCGAGACGCTGCCGATCTCGGTCTTAAACGGCGCGTCAACGTCGTAAAACTCCGCCGGCGTCCGCCAATGGTAAGGGCCGCCGGAATGAACGCCGCGGCCATCCGTGGAACTCGGCTGATAAAGCCGGCTGGGATCCAGTTCAGGAATCAATTTTTGCAGCACGTCGTCGATGTTTTTGGGGGGCCGGCCCTCGTTGCGCCCGCACCAGAGCGCGATGCTGGGATGATTGCGAAACCGCAGGATTTTTTCGCGGACGTTCGCGAAGTAAGTCGGCAGGTCGGTCGGGTTGGGGCCGTCGCTGGGGTTCGGCTGAAAGAATTCGTCCCACAGCAGAATGCCGTATTTGTCGCACAGTTCGTAAAAATCCTCGCTCGTGCTCTGCCCGACCCAATTGCGGATCATGGTGTAATTCGCCAGTTGGTGCATGCGGATTTGCGCCTCCAACCGTTTGCGCGGAATCCGCTTCATGGCCTCGTCCATGCCCCAATCTCCGCCTTTGCAAAATACGCGCACGCCGTTGACGGAAATCGTGAGATTCTCGGAGTCGGGAACCGAATAACTGATTTGGCGAATGCCGAAGTCCAACTGCTTCGAGTCGGAAACGTGCCCGTCGGCTTCAAAGCTCAGGCGCAGAGTGTAAAGATTCTGCGGTCCGAAACCATTCGGCCACCACAGTTTCGGTTTCTTCAAATGGAAAGACGGCGTATTGTCATGATTTAACGAAACGGTCTGCGTGGAATGTGGATTCAACTCGACGGGTTGTTCAAAGGAGATATGACCAAAATTTCCCTTCAACACACCGTACAGCGGACGATCCGTGACATTTTTGAGAGTCGTTTGAATGCTCACGTCCGCGGTGTCCAAGCGCGGCAACGGCAACGAAGAGGTCACGGCCGGGTCCTGGATGATCACCGGGCCGGTGGCGGTCAAAAAAACTTTTTGCCAGATGCCGCTGTCGCGATCACGAATGGCGGGAATCCAATCCCATCCCATCGAGCAGAGAAAAGTTGGGCCGTCGATGGCGTCTTCGCCGCCGTTTGGTCCCATGCCGTTTGGCAGCGTGTGCTCGTGACTTACTCCAGGATGCGGCGGTGGATGGATGAGGACAGCCAAGGCGGCTTGCTGTCCCGCTGTGACCATGCTCGAGATATCGAAAATACCCCGCGTGAAGGCGCCGCGGATGGTTCCCGCGCTTTGTCCGTTCACCCAGACATCGGCGGAGTAATTGATGCCATCAAAATTCAGCCAGACTTTTTTTCCGGCAAAGCTTTTTGGCACTTCAAAAACCGCGCGATACCAATAGGAAGTCCGGCAAAGGCTTTCGGGAATTTTATCCGGCCGATTGTTTTCTCCGTAGAGAGGTTCGGGATAAACATGATTATTTACCAACGTTGTCAGAACAGTCCCTGGGACAGTGGCGCGATACCAGCCTTGGGGCGCGAAATTCGTCTGCGAAATATGTTCGGCTGAATCGGTCACGGCGTCCGAGCTTTGCATTTGCCATCCCGTCGAAAGAACCATCGGTTCCGGCAATGAATCCGCGAACGCGGCGGAAACCGAAATCAAAACGGCGGCGAGGCCTGTCAAGAGAGACCGAGGATGTGAAGTCATATTCATTTCAATCCGACACAATAGTGAAAATCTCGAAGGGCGGCGGCAATAATAAACTGCACCTTCTCCCACCCGCCAGATTCACATCCGGAGCAGTGAGAATCCGCATGACTGAAAACTTTCGAGTCTGTTCATAAATGGTGGGAACGACGAATAGCGAGCACTTGGGTGGGTGCCCCTATATGCCTCCATTTTCAAGCTCTTAAAATCGCGGACTATCTTTCGTCCAGCGTGGTTGTTTTTTCGCGGCTTAAAGTGACAGTCGCAGTGCCAGACTGACCCGACAGCACACTCAAAGCGAAGAAGTGCTTGGCGGCATCGTAAGCCAACAATCAATGGCGCCGGTCAAAGCGCCCGCGTTTGGACGCGGACGGAGCATAGCCGCACAGTGCGACATTGGTTTCTCCGGGGGCGAACACTACTGTCGCTCGCAAAAGACCATCATCCGAAATGCTCGAGATCCGCTTTTTCCCGCGAGTCACAAATTTGTTGGTATCACCTAAAAGGGCAATGCCGGAAGGACCTAAAGGAACAATGATGAAATAAGTTCCGCCATTTGTGTCGTTGGGCATCGTGGTTGTGAAATGGAACGGTGTACTTGCGCTAACAACAGTCCCGGTTGCTGCAAAGTAATCATAGACGTAGGCATTGCTGGAAATGCCGAAGTCCGCAGGTTCAGGCTCGCGGACAGGTTGGTCTTATTCTGACTAAATGTGTCCACCGACGGGTCGGTGGTATTGGTGAACACGACGCTGCCGACAATGGAACCGCCGCCTGGCGTTATGCCATCGCCGAGGACGATCCCGGCCCCGCCGATGAACGTACCGCCGGTGTAAGTGTTCGTGCCCGCGAGCACCACCAAGCCGGCGTTTTGATTGCCGGTATCCGCCCACTTTTCCAGTGCCAAGAATATTGTTGGTGATACCGAAGACACCGGTGTCCTGGCGCGTCATGAAAATTGTGCCGTTGGTTATGATGGAACCAACGCCGGCGAACACTCCAGCGTTGCCGTCGGGGGGCTGGAAGGTGGCGCCTTTATCAACTTCGGTCCAGCCGGTGTAGGAATTGACGCCGGTCGCCTTCACGGTTCCGGTAGCGATTCGGACATTGCCGGTGCCGGAGATATTGGCGCCGAAACCGGAAATCGTGATGAGAGTTTTGCTATCGAAAACCAGCGTGCCGTTATCGATAACCTGGCTGCCGGAATTGAGAGAGCCGCTGCTGCCGCCGGTTCCAATTTGAACCGTGCCGGCATTGATGACCGTTCCGCCGGATATGTATTGTTGCCCGCAAGAATCAGCGTGCCGGAGCCATCATTTGTGGGCGTGCCCGCGCCCGTAATCGCGCCAGGGACAGTCAGAGTGCCGGTGCGGTTGAAGTCGAGTCCTCCATTATCGTCAATGTTGCCAGTGCCAATTGTACCGCTCCCTCCGCCCACACCAATTTGGAGCAAACCGCTATTGATGGTCGTCAAACCGGAATAGCTGTTGGTTCCCGTCAAAATCCAAATACCAGGACCGGCGGGAGCGAAACCGCTGTTCCATTGCAGCAGCGGGAAACTCTGCCCAATGGTGTTGAACGAGCCACTATTGACATTGATGGTGATGGGGCTGGCCGCGGAAATGGTCCCTGCCACAATTGGCGGGAGGGTGGTATTCGTCACATTGTTAAACTCCAATGTGGCGCTCGCATTCGTCCCCACAGTCAGCGTGGAGGGCGTAATTTGCGATTCATTTTCCGTGAACCCCAGAGCAGTTCCATCGGCCACAGTGATGCTGCCGGCCCCGGCAAGCTGTGGAATCACCAATTTGCCGCCGCTGACCGTTGTTCCCCCGTTGTAAGTGTTCGCTCCGGCCAGTATGAGCATGCCGGCGCCGAGTTTGGTGAGCGTACCGCCGACGCTGGTCAATGCGTTGCTGAATGCCACACTTTGACCCGCAGTATCAATCTTGTACGCCTGACCGGCGGCGGTATCGAAGCGCGAAGAGTAATCAAAGGTGTTATTCACGCTGTACCCAACACGCCGCCCGCGAATGTGATAAAACCGCCCTCGCCGAGCGGGCCGGAAGCACCGGCGTTTTCGTTGCCATTGGCGACCAACTCGCCGCCGCTGAGAAGATTAGTGCCAGCAAACGAGCTTTGTCCCGAAAGCGCAAGCGTGCCGGCGCTGACCTGCAATATGCCGCTGCCGGTAAATGCTCCGGACAGGAATTGCGGCCCCAGGCTGCGAAGGCGCATTGAATTGAAACAAGCCGTTGATCGAGAAAGGCGCGCCCCAGAATCTCGCTCCCCTCTCGACGCACAAAAGCGCTTTCCATATGCTGATCGCGATGAAATTCTCCGCATCTCTCATCGCGCCGATTTTCCTATTGCTCCTGCCTTTCTCCGCCCGCTGCGCAGTGCCGTGGTTTAATATCCTGGATTACGGCGCCCACAACGATGCCTCAGCACCTGCCACCGATGCCATCCGCTCCGCTATTCAGGCGGCGAAGGCTGCTGGAGGCGCAACCGTCTATGTCCCACCGGGAAATTACATTACCGGGCCCATTGAACTGGTGAACAATCTCGTGCTCTACATTGATGCGGGCGCCACCGTGCGTTTTCCCGCGACCAGGCTTCCATTCACGCAAGGCCGGCAGCAAGGCATTGAATGCCTCACACCGATCCCGCTCATCGGCGGTCGAAATCTGCACAACGTCACGATTACCGGTCGCGGAGTGCTCACCACCGATAACACCGAATGGCTCAAACTCATGCCGCGCACCAAACCCTCCGGCAACGACCCCGGCTCCGCCAACGGCCCCAATTGGGAACGCCTCCTGAAGGAATTGGAAGTGAAGACGCCCGCGCCGGACGAGTTTTATCAGAAAGCCGCGCCGGAACTCAGGCCTTCCTTTGTTCGCACCATGGATAGCACAAACGTTCTCATCGAAGGCGTTAGTTTCATCGGCTCCTCGATGTGGACGATCCACTTGCTCTACACCGACAACGCCGTCGTGCGCAACGTGATCATTAAAACCTATCCCGGCGTTCACACCGATGGCATTGCCGTGGATTCCAGTCGGAACGTGCGCATCTCCGATTGTTACATCGACACCGGCGACGACGGCATTGTTCTCAAATCGGGCAAGGATGCGGATGGCCGCCGCGTCAATCGGCCCACGGAAAACATCTCCATTTCGAATTGCAACGTGCATCACGCCCATGGCGCCGTCACTCTCGGAAGCGAAATCGCCGGCGGCATTCGCAATGTCGTGGCCGACAATATCACCTGCGATGGCACGCAGATAGGCGTGCGCATTAAAAGCCAGCGCGGCCGCGGCGGTGTGGTTGAAAACGTCCGCTTCGACAACTGGACCATGAAAGATGTCGGCCAGGCAATCAATGTCACCAGCTACTACCTCATGGAAGGTGAAGTGAGGTCTTCGCAACCAGTCGTCTCCGAGAAGACGCCGGTATTCCGCAATATCGCCATCAGTAACATTTCGATCGATGGCGCACGGGTGGCAATGAGCATCGAAGGACTGCCGGAAATGCCGATTTCGGGGCTGCGGATCAGCGACGTGACGACCTCGGCAAAAATTGGAATGAAGGCCTTCGACACCGCCGGTTTGGAACTGCACAATGTGCAAATCAATGCCGATACGGGCCCGGCCTTCCTCATACAGGATTCGCAGGAACCGGAACTGGATTCAGTGTCCACTCGCAAGCCTTTGCCTGGAACCCCCGTGATCCGCCTGAATCGTTGCTCCGGAACCATTGTACGAAACAGCCGGGCCTTTCCTCGCACGGAGACATTTCTCTCCACCGGCAAGGGCGAATTAAAGAATGTCGTGCTCGACGGCAATTCCCTCAAAGCCGCCCGCCATGCCACGGAAGAAGCAGCGGAACCTCCGCCGTCGCACGAACGGTCCACTGAGGACTAAACGTCACTTCGGCCCCTCCGGCGCGCCCGGCTTACAACCGCTTCTCGTCCGCGTCATTCAGGTCCACAAAGTTTTTCACATCGTCACGATCAGCCAATTTGAACTCCTGTTTGCGCTGCTTGAACCGTTCCTGCGCCGCGGCATCGTCTACCGGCGGCCGGTTCAACATCATTTCCCCATGAGCGCGTTTTTCCGCGGGTGATTTTTTGACGTTCGCCCGCACCCAATCGCACACCTGCCCGTCAATCAACGAACTCTTCACCACTTCAATCATCTGCTCGTGCGAAACACCGGCCGCCTTCAACCACATCGCATCGAAGCCTTTCCCAAAATTCGCCTGGTAATCCGGATGCAATTTGCCGGCGAGGTGCAGCCGGATCTTGTCCACATACCGTGGCAAATGCATCCAGCCATCCATGATTTCGCGCGAACTGCGCGGGTAAATGATTTCGCTCATGCCGGGAAGCATCGCAATTGCCGCCAAACAGTCAATCGCGCGCATCAGTAGCGCGGTTTTTTTGGGTTCTCGCCGCCGTGTGAAACCATGCGATTCCGCGAGTATTGGATCTTGGTGCTTGGATTTTCTCTGGATCTTGGACGCTTGGACGCTTGGGCTTGGAGCTTCAGCGCAGCATGCCGGCCCCTTCAACTACGACATTTCCCCACCGCTGCAAATCTGTCGCGCGTGCTAAATTACCCGATGGCGAAAACGGTCATCATCATCGGCGGCGGCATCGCTGGACTAGCCGCGGCGAACGAACTCTTGCGCAAGAAATGCCTCGTCACCGTCCTCGAAGCCAAGGACCGCTTCGGCGGACGCATTCATACGATCCAGGACAGAGGCTTGCCCATCGAACTCGGCGCGGAATTCATTCACGGAAAAAGCAAGCCCCTGTTGCAAGCCATTCGCGCCGCCGGCCTCTCCACGCACGACGTGCCGGCGTCCAACCAACTTTTTGAAAAAGGAAAACTCAAATCCGCCAAAATTTGGGAGACCGTCGGCGAAATCATGAATCGCATCAATCCGCGCAAACCGGATTGTTCGTTCCGTGATTTCATTGACAAACTAAAGTGCGATGCCCACACGCGGCAATTGGTCTGCACGTTCGTCGAAGGCTTCGACGCCGCGCACACCGATCGCATCAGCGCGCATTCCCTGCTCAAAGCCGAGCGCTTTGCCGAACGAATGGAAGGCGAAACCCAGGCGAGGATTAACGACGGCTACTCCGCCCTGGTGGAACATTTCGAAAATGAAATCCGCTCCCACGGCGGCACCCTCGTCAAAGGCGCCCTCACCCGCCGAATCCGCTGGAAGTCCGGCACGGTCGAAGTCACCGTGCATCGTTCCGGCAGCGAGGAAATGTTCCCCGCCGAATCCGCTGTTGTTACCCTGCCGATAGGGGTTTGGAAAACCCGGGAACTCATCTTCGAACCGGCCCTGCCCGAAAAACAGGAAGCCGCCGACAAAATGCTTTTTGGCAATGTGGTCAAAATCACGCTCGTCTTCCGGAAACGCTGGTGGCCCAAACCGAATTTCGGTTTCATTCACGCCCTCAATGAACCCATTCCCACCTGGTGGAGCGACCCGCGCGGCCCGATTCTCACCGGCTGGGCTGGCGGCCCGAAGGCGGACGCACTTTCGGCTCAATCGCCCGAACGCCTCGAAACGCTTGCGCTCGCCATTCTCAAAAAAATCTTCGGCATACCCGCGCTCCGCAAGCAGCTCGTCTCCAGCCATTCCTATGATTGGGCCGATGACCCGCACATTCGCGGCGCCTACAGTTACCTCCCCGTCAACGGCCTCGATCTGCCCAAAACCCTCGCTGCCCCAGTGAAAAACACCCTGTTCTTCGCCGGCGAAGCCACCGCCACCGACGGCCAGATGGGAACGATCTTCGGCGCGCTCGAAAGTGGCCTCCGCGTAGCCAAGGAAATTTCCCGCTCTTAACGATTCGAAGAATAACGAATCAAGCAAATAGCAATAAAACCCTTCGGCGTGGTAGGGCGCGTCGCTCCGCGCGCGCCGCGATTTTTTCCGATGTGTAGCATGTCTCACGGCGCGCACGGAGTGACGCGCCTACCGTTCCGCGCACGAGCCGATACAGGTTAAATATCGATTACCGACCCCGAAGCCTGCGACGGCGGAGGCGGCGGCGCGCTCTTTTTCCGGCGCAACCCAATCACCGCAAACGTGCACGCCGTCCACGTCGGAAACATGTCGATCATGGGAATGAATTCCACCACAAACGTGGGAAGCAACAGCGGATGAAACCCCAGCGTCCCCGTCAAAATGCACATCACAATCACATCAACGACCTCATCCGCGCCCGCCCAACCCAGCGGTCCCATCAGCAATTGAATCACATCCGCCAGCATCGCCACCGCGCACGCCAGCCAAATTCGGCGGCGCGTCAAAACAGGCGGAAGCAGGCGATTGACCATGTAAAAACGCTACCACTCTTTGCGCCTCCTGAAAACGCCAAACCCATTCGCCCCGGAGCGCCGTCTCCGACCCGGCGCCCTCTTCTAACGCAGGCGTCGCGTCTGCGTCCCGGGTGCAAGCCCGCATTATTTTCATGAAACATAATCCCCGGTCCATCTGTCTAAGCCGGAAAGGATGCACGGAAGCAGGCCAAAGCAGTCGGCAAGCCGGGGGTTCAAAACCACAAACCTCTTTGAAAGCGTCTACGCGATATTCGAGAGGTTATTTCGACCTTTTCCAACTAAAACGGCGATATACCCCCAAACCCGAATTCCAGCCTCGACAAATTTTCACACCCCAAAATAATCCCGGCAAAAACATGTCCATGACCTTCAAAATCCGCGCCATCCTCATCGGCTTGGTTGGTTTCCTGTGCTGCGGCGCTCTCCCGACGCATGCCGCCGGGCATTCGAACGATGCCACCCTTGTTTACGTCGGCACCTTCACCGGCACTCCGGCCAAAAGCAAAGGCATCTATCTGTTCCGGCTGGAACCCGGCAAAAACGGCTCTCCCATTCTAACGCCCCTCGGAGTCGCCGCCGAAACGCCCAGTCCGACGTTTTTGGCCCTCGACGCCAAACGCCATCTTCTGTTTTGCGTCAACGAAATGAATTCGTTCGCAGGCAAAAAGACCGGCGCCGTGAGCGCTTTTTCCATTGATCCCGCGACCGGCCAATTGAAATTCATCAACCAGCGTTCCTCCATGGGCCCGGGACCTTGTCACCTCGTTCTGGACCATACCGGCAAATATGTTTTGGTCGCCAATTACGCCGGTGGCAGCGTGGCTGTCCTCCCGGTGGCAGCGGACGGCGCTTTAGGTGAAGCCACCTGCTTCATCCAACACGCTGGCAAAGGTCCCAATCCCACGCGCCAGGAAGGCCCTCACGCGCACTGCGCTGCCTTCAGCCCGGATAATCGATTCGCGTTTGTCTGCGATCTGGGACTCGACAAAGTCATGATTTACAAATTCGATGCCGGCACGGGCAAACTGACTCCCGACGACCCGCCCTTTGCCTCGCTTGCGCCCGGTTCCGGCCCACGCCACATCCTGTTTCATCCAAACGGTAAATTCGCCTACGTCATTACGGAACTTGCCTCCACCATCACCACCTTCGCCTACGACGCTAACAACGGCGCGCTGAAGGAACTGCAAACTCTTTCCACCTTGCCCGCCGATTTTCACGGCAAGAACACAGCCGCCGAAATCGCCATCGCGCCGTCCGGCAAATTCCTGTTCGCCTCCAATCGCGGCAACGACACCATCGCCTCCTTCGCCATCGATCCCAAAACTGGAACTCTCCGCTGGCTGGGCGCGCAAAGCACTGAGGGCAAAACCCCGCGCCACTTCGCCATCGACACGTCTGGCCGCGAACTGCTGATCGAAAACCAGGATTCCAACTCGCTCGTCCTGAAACACATTGACGCAGTGGCCGGAAAATTAACTTCCATCGGCAGCCCCATCCCCGCGCCCGCGCCTGTGTGCGCGGTTTTCCTTCCCATGAAGGCAAAATAAATTCGCCAAGCACGCGCGGAAGGTACAAAACTGTTTTATGATGAAACTCCTACGCTGGGTTTGCACCAGCACCATCACAGCATCCCTGCTCGGCTGCACCCTGTTCGCAGCTCCGGGCTCAACCGATAACACAGCCAAAGAAGAACACAATGATATCGGTGTCGGCAAAGAAACCGCCTCCACCCACACGCAAAATCCCGACGCGCAATGGTATCCCGACGCTGGCTTCGGCTTGTTCATTCATTGGGGCATCGCCTCGGTGAAGGCGATCAACATTTCCTGGCCCATGATCCCCGGCCGCGCGCTGGCAAAAAAACGCATCATCGATCCCGCCGAACGCGCGCGCATCATCCGTGAAAGCGACTACAATCTCGACGGAAAGCCCAATTCCATCACGCCCAATGAGTATTGGGAAATGGCCAAGGATTTTAATCCGCAGCATTATGATCCGGATAAATGGATCAAGGCCGCCAAAGCCGCCGGCTTTCAATATGCCGTGCTGACCACGCGCCATCACGAAGGCTTCGCCCTGTGGCCGAGCGACTACGGACATTTCAACACCAAGAATTACATGGGCGGCAGAGACCTGGTGAAGCCCTATGTCGAAGCGTGCCGCAAATACGGAATGAAAGTCGGCCTCTATTACTCGCCGCCCAATTGGCATTTCGAAAAGGATTTCAAGAATTTCATGTACGGCGGCGCCGCCAAAAAAAATCCCGAGTTTCCCGCGCTGGATGCTGACTTGAAACCGCGCACCACCAAGCCTTCCCCCGAAGCATTGGCCAAGATGCAGAAGGCCTACAACGAAATGGTTCGCGGACAGGTGATTGAATTGTTAACGCATTACGGCAAGATTGATTTGTTATGGTTCGACGGCAAACCGCCGACTCCGAACGGGGCAAACTGCATCACGCTGGAGGAAATTCGCAAGCTCCAGCCTGGGATCGTCGTGAATCCGCGACTCTGGGGCCACGGCGATTTTATCACCTACGAACGCACGCTTGGCACGGACAAACCCGTCCACGGCTGGGCTGAGTTTTGCAATACCTGGACGGCCTACTGGCCATACGTCGCGAACGCGCCTTTCCGCGCGCCCGGATTCGTCCTCGGCCAATTCGTCCAATGCCGTTCGCTCGGGGTCAATTATCTGTTGGGCGTCGGCCCCACCAAGGACGGCGAATTTGTGGACGATATTTACAAAAACATGGCCATCGTCGCCGATTGGCTGAAACAGAATGGTGTGGCCGTGAAAGGCACGAAACCGCTCCCGCCTGATGAATCCGCGTCGGTTCCCGCCGTCACGTCCGGTTCCACGCGCTATTTATTTGTGTCGCCAAGCTTCAAACCCGGCGGTTCCTACCAAGCGGACCTGCTCCCGCCCGCAGACGAAACCCTGACACTTCGAGGCGTTGACAAACCCAAAAACGTAAAGCTCCTCCGTGATGGATCACCTTTGACGTATTCTTACACGGACAATATCGTCACCATCCAATTCCCGGCATCCCGGCGAACTGAACTGGTCGACGTAGTCGAAGTCGCTCTAGCTCACCACCGGTGATATCCCGGGCCGAAATAGAATCGGACTGAAGGACCATAATAATAAGGATACGGCGGCGGCCCGTAATAATACGCCGGCGGCGGATACGCGGGTGCCGGCGGATACGCAGGCGCGGGCTGGTTCATATCGAAGTAAATCTTCGAAGGAATCCTGTCCTGCGGCGTGAGAAAGTGTCCCGTGCGGAACAATCTCGTCTGAACGTACTGATTGGTCGTTACGGGCAAGGCCCGGACCACATAATAATAAGACCCGAAATCGTGGAACGTCCCGTCGGGATCGCCGAAAATTTTGATCGTCACGGGTGTTTGCCCCACATCCTGGCCATTGGCTTCAATCCGCGCGCCGGGCGGTGTGGCATCAATCTGAACATAATAAGCCATGGTGTTATGCGGCCCGCGTTCGGCTCCGGGCGGGATCGTTTGGCAACCAGCCAGAACCAACGCTGCGGCTGCTCCCGCAGCAAGGGCGAATGTTGATCTCATACTGGTAAGTTGCCCTAACTCGCGAATTCCTCAAATAGAAAACCAACGCCTCAAAAACTGGGCACTTCTGCTACCATGCTGCCTTGTTTTGCCAGCGCGATAGTGATTTGTCATGAGATCAGTACGTAGTCGGCCTCATGAAGGCCAAGGAGTGCAGTTTCCGAACCGAATCGCAGATTCCTCCATCTCTACGTCAAATCATTAAAGAAAGGTTGCATATGAAACACCGCATTACAGTGGTCTTAATGGCTTGCGCGGCGATGATAGCGGGTCCGGGCATGGTCCTCGCGCAGGCAGACGTAAACGTTTCCGCGGGCTTTTCCGCCCCTGGCGTTTCCGCCGGCATTCAAATCAATTCACCCTCGGATTTTTACCAACCCCTGGCCTCATACGGTAATTGGGTCGACGTGCCCCAGTATGGCCGCTGCTTTCAACCGGCGGATATGCCGCAGGGTTGGCAACCGTATACGGACGGGCAATGGGTATGGACTGACGCCGGTTGGTGCTGGCAAAGCGATCAGCCGTGGGGCTGGGCCTGCTTCCATTATGGTTCGTGGTATGACGATCCGTCCATGGGATGGGTTTGGATTCCGGGCACCGAGTGGGCTCCGGCCTGGGTCGACTGGCGGTACAGCGATGATTACGTAGGCTGGGCGCCTTGCGGCCCAAACCGCGTCGTTGTGGCTCCTTCGCTCTTCACGTTTGTAAACATTAATCGCTTCCATGGGCGCTTTCATGGACGCCATGATTTCATTGTGGACAATCCCACAATTATCAATCGCACGCGCGTCGTGAACAATTTCGAACGACGCAGCATTAACGTCGACGGCCACGAGCGCACCATCTTTGCCAACAGAGGCCCTGGGGTGGATCGTATCCGCCATGCGACAGGCCAGGATTTCACGCCCCGCCCTGTAGGACAGGTATTTCGTGAATCTCACATGAGAGCCAATCGGTCCGAGAACATGAGAGGCAATGAACACCAGCGGCACGAGCAACAGCCGTCCCCGACCGGGAGGGAACAGGAACGCAATTACCAACGGCAGAACCAACAACCGCAGTTGAACGAAAACCACAATCGACAAACCCCGCAGCAACGGCCCTCCCCCACTGGCAGAGAGCAGCAGCGGAATTATCAACAGCCGAACCAACAACCGCGTTTAAACGAAAACCATAACGCGCGGCCGGAACAACAGACACCGGAGCAGCGAGTTCGCCCGGAACAACGCACGCCTGAGACTCCTCACAACCGCCCCGAAGCAATGCCGCCGACGGGACGCCAACAACCGCGCGTTTTTCAAACTCCAAGGCAGGAAACTCCGAGACAAGAAGTGCCGAATCCCAGTCCGCGTTCTGAGCAGCGCCGGGAAGTCCCCGCGCAGCCGGAACGTCCGGCAACACCGCCTGAGAGGTCCCTGCCGCCTACCGGCCGCGAAACACCTCGCGCGACACCGCCTGCAACTCGCGAAGCGCCGCCGGCCGCTCGCCAGGCTCCCGAACGACAGGCTCCCACGCCTGCGCCCGGGCACGATAACGGCCACGGAAACGATCGACGAAATCGCGACGGTCAATAAGCCCGTGCCAAAACAATAATGCGAAAGGACGCGTCATTTGGCGCGTCCTTTTTTTCACAGCATTGTATCACGCCGTTCTCTGGTCTATCGTCCTCGCGTGATGGCGACAAAAGATGATCATGATTTTGACGTGGCAGTCATTGGTGGTGGCAGCGGTGGTTACGCAGCGGCGCGATCAACGGCAGCGGTCGGTTTGAAAACCGTCGTCATTGAAGGAGGCGATCAACTCGGGGGCTTATGCATTCTCCGCGGCTGCATGCCTACGAAGGCGCTGCTTTACGCCGCCGAAGTCATGCATCTCGCCAGCCATCCGGGGGCGTGGGGCATCCACAGCGAGGTCAATTTTGATTTTACCAAGGTCATGGCCCGGAAGAATGCCATGGTCAAGGAATTCGCGGACTATCGCGCGCAACAATTGACGAGCGGCAAGTTCCAACTCGTTCGCGCCATGGCGCGTTTTGCCGATCCGCATACGGTCGAGCTCAGCACCGGCGGCACGCTGCGCGCAAAAAACTTCATCATCGCGACCGGGTCGGGCATTGCGCCGTCGCCCCTGCCCCAATTGAATGAAGTCGGATTTTTGACCAGTGACAGCGCGCTGGAATTAACCAGGCTTCCGCGCTCAATCACGGTGCTCGGCGGCGGAGCGGTGGCGCTCGAATTCGCGCAATTCTTCGCCCGGTTCGGCGTAAAAGTAACGCTGATTCAGCGCAGCCCGCATGTGTTGCACGAAATGGATTCCGACGCTGCCGCGGTGATTGAGGATGTGTTTCGTCGTGAAGGAATCACTGTTTACACTGGCACCAAGCTCACCGGCGCGCGTCAATTGGGCGGTTTGAAAGAGGTCTTTTTTGAACACGAGGGCGAATCCAGGCGCGCGCTCGCGGAGGAGATCTTTTTCGCGCTGGGCCGGATTCCCAATATTGGTTTGCTCGGCTTGGATAAGATTGAGGTGCAAACGGAATTTGGCCGGATCACCACTGACCGGCAAATGCGAACAACGGCGCCGCACATATACGCGGTGGGCGACTGCACGGGGTTGCATGAAATTGTGCACATCGCCATTCAACAGGGCGAAGTCGCGGCGCACAATATTGTTCATCCCGATCAACAAAAAGCGATGGATTATCGGCTGCTGACGGAAGTCGTTTTCACCGAGCCGCAGATCGCTTCCGTTGGGCTTACCGAGAAACGGGCACACGTCTCGAACATCCCATATTTGACCGCCAAATATCCGTTCAACGACCACGGCAAATCGCTCATCATGGAAGCAAAGGATGGCTTCGTGAAATTACTGGCGGAACCGCAGACGGGCGAGATTATCGGCGGCTCGTGCGTCGGGCCGATGGGAGGCGAACTCATCCACGAAATCATCGCAGCAATGCACCAGCGCATGACGGTTCAGGAGTTGGCCGCCATGCCGCATTATCATCCCACCCTCGCGGAAATTTGGACGTATCCCGCGGAAGAACTGATGGAGCAGATTTCGATTTAGGCGGCCGTCCGAACCGCGTGAGGCATGTGAGTGGCGGTCCCCTGCGGTTTGGCATCCAGACATTGCCGGACCAGAAGCGCCAATTGCGGCGGGTGATACGGTTTGGCGAGGAAAGCCGCCTCATCGCGGCCCAAATCCTTGCCGATCAGTTCAGCGCTGTAACCGCTGGTGTAGACAACTTTCAGTCCCGGCTTTGATTTTTTCAACTCCTCGGCCAATTCGCGGCCGTTCATGCCACCGGGCATGATCATATCCGTCACGAGCAAATCAAATTCGCCGCCGGCTTTCTCCCAGATTTGCATGGCTTCAGGCCCGGAGGCCGCCAGCGACACATCATAATGATAGGCCACCAGCACTTCGCGAACGAGTTCACGCAATTCGACCTGATCTTCAACGACGAGGATTTTTTCGCGCCCGCCGTGCACATGTCCCGCTTCCGTGATAAAATCCGTGTTGGACGAGATTCTCTCCCGGGAAGCAGGAATGAAAATCGAAAAGGTTGTCCCGATCCCGACCTGGCTTTGAACATCCAGCCAGCCGCCGTGTTGGCGCACGATTCCGTACACAGTTGCCAGGCCAAGCCCGGTTCCCTTGCCGACTTCCTTGGTCGTAAAGAAAGGCTCGAAAATTCTTTCCAGAGTTTTGGCATCCATGCCGCAGCCGGTGTCTTTCACCGTGAGCGACACGAATTGCCCCGCGCGCGAGCTGGGATGCCGGGCGACGTAGATCTGATCAATTTCGACCAGCGAAGTGGCAATGACCAGCTTTCCGCCTTTGGGCATGGCATCGCGCGCGTTCACGACCAGGTTCATGATGATCTGCTCCAGCATTCCAGTGTCACCCTCGACGCAGGGAAGATCGCCTCCCGTGGCCGTCTCCAATGCAATGTCTTCGCCCAGCATCCGGTTCAACATGCTTTCCAGGTTGTGAATCACCGCGTTAAGATCCAGGACTTTGGTCTGAATGACCTGCTTGCGGCTGAACATCAGCAACTGCCGAATGAACCGCGTCGCGCGCTCGGAGGCGCTGCAAATTTGTTTCAATGATTTGGCGCTGTCGGAATCGGCCGGAACTTTCACCAACAGCAAACCGGCGTGGCCCTGCACGATCGTCAAGACGTTATTGATGTCATGCGCAACTCCCGCCGCGAGCTGGCCCACGCATTCCATTTTCTGCGCCTGATGCAATTGCGCCTCCAGGTTCAGCGCGTCCGTCACATCGGCGCCGTAACAGTGCACCACCTGGTTGGTCAGGACCGGAAAGAAGGACCAACTGATGTTGCGGCCATTGATGACCACCTGGTTGTCGAGCCTCTTTTTTCCGGTGGCGAGGCAATCGCGCGCAATCTCCGTGGTTTCCGCGGGCATGATCGTCAGCAAATCGCTTTGCCCCAAAGCGCGGGCCATCTTGCGGGCCGCGTCGTTCGCATAGGTCAGCGTGCCGTCCGCCTTGATTTCCAGAACGGGGTTGGGATTGACACGCGGGAAGGCGGCCAGTTGCTGGATCCTGATCTCGGAAAGATGCCGGTCGGTGATATCCGAAATACTGCCAAAGGCGCCGGTCATCATTCCCTCGGCATTGACGGTTGCCTGGAGATCAAATTCCACCCAGCGAATTTTCCCGTCCTCGGTCAGGCACCGGGTTTCGTGCCGCGAATAATCCAGTTCGCGCTGCGTGAGCTGGAGAAAAATCCGGCGATTTTGATCGCGGTCCTTTTCGTGGACGAACTCCAAAAAAGATTTGCCCAGGGATTCGTTCACATCAAAACCGGTGATGACGCTCCAGGCCGGGTTCAGGAACGTCCAGTTGCCGGATGCATCCAATTGAAAAATCACTTCCTTGATGCTCTCCACCACCAAACGATACTTGCTCTCACTCTGGCCGAGCGCTTCCTCGGAACGTTTGCGGTCCATGCAAAGCGCAATTCCGTTCGCAACAGAGCCCATTTCCTCAGCGATTTGATGGGAGAGCGGATTGCGAGTGAATATGGACATCAGCCCGAGCAATTTATCCTCGAGGATCAGCGGATAAGCGGCGTACGCCACCAAACCGGCGCGGTGAATCCATTCCGGATTGGCCATCCGCCCATCGCCGAGAAGCTGCCTCACCACGAGCGCCTTTCCCTGCGCGACCTCTTCGGCGTTCAACTGCATCCTTGGAAGGCAATGCGCGTTCCGCTCCTGCTCAAAGATATCGCCCGCGCCGGCGAGCGGCTCAAAACTGTTCTTCTTCGCGTCGAAGGTGAATATCTGGGCCAGCTCGGCGTTGAGATATTGCACCATGGCATGGGCGCACTTTTCCAGGATCTCCGTCAACGAGCCCTGTCGCGTCAGAGCCAAACCCACTTTCGCGCCGAACGATGCCAGCCGGCCCTGCTCGAAGGCGGCAATGGCCGCGGCGCGTTTGCGTTGAATCGCATAGCGAATGCTGCGCTCCAGCCATTCGGCCTGCAATTGGCCCTTGACCAGGTAATCCGAAGCGCCGGCTTCCATTGCTTCCACGTCGATTTCCTGATGGCCGGAGGTGGTGAGAAGGATCACGGGCGAACCGCAGCCGCCCTGGATGGCCGCTCGCAGCAGTTCGACTCCGTTGCAGGCGCCCAGGCGATAATCCACGAGGCAAACATCAAATCGGTTGCTCACCATGAGCTCCAACCCTTGCTCATAGGTCTTCGCCCACTCGATGTTAAAGGCCCTCCCGCGAATCTCCGCGAGAAAATCGCGAGTGATGATGAAATCATCTTCATCATCCTCTACGAGCAGCACATTAATTGTTTTCGAATCAATCACGGATTGTGTTGGCCAGTCCGGCCGGCAGTTCGACAATGTTCAGCCAATACTGGGCGATGACGCGCATCAGCTCCACCAGCGCCTCATATCGCACCGGCTTCGTAATAAAGGAATTTGCCCCCAGCTCATAAATAAGATCGACATCCGTATCGGCGCGCGAGGTAGTCAGGACAACCATGGGAATGCGCCGAAGCGACGCGTTGGATTTTATTTCCCTCAAAGCCTCGCGGCCATCCTTCAGCGGCATGTTCAAATCGAGCAGGACCAATCCCGGCCGCGGAGTGTTGGCATCGTATTTTCCTCGTTGCAACAGGAAATCGAGGAGGTCCTCGCCATTTTCCACAAAGCGCAACTCCGCGCCCTGCCCGCTTTCCTCCAACGCATCCCGCGCCAGCAATCGGTCGTCCGGATCATCCTCGGCGATGAGAATGATTTTGGATTTTGGAACAGTCTCGTCCGGGTTCATTTGGCTTTTCCAGTTTCCGCCGGATTGGACGGCAGGGTGACAATAAAGGTTGCGCCGTTTCCAGGCTGGCTGCGCGCGGTGATGGAACCACCGTGGCGATCCGCGATGCGGCGGCAGACCGCGAGCCCGACACCCGTGCCGTCATACTCCGAGCGGCCATGCAATCGCTGAAAAACGGCGAAAATCTTCTCCAGATGCTTTTCCTCAAAACCAATGCCATTGTCCTGAACGGTGATTTCCCAGGATGAATGACCGTTGGCTCCGTTGCCGTTCTCGCTCGCGCGCGCACCGTTCCGCGAATGCTCTGGAACCACGTGGCTTTCGATCTTGATGATCGGCTGGTTTTTTGGCGGGTGGAACTTGAGGGCATTGCTCAACAGATTTTGGATGAGTTGCCGCATTTGCGTCGGATCAGCATTGATGGTGGGCAGTTCGCCGAGTTCGATCCGCGCATTCTTCTTCTCGATGCTGACCTCCAAATCGTTCAGAACTTCTTTCGCGATCGCCGACAAATCGACCGGCACGAACGGCTGCGAACTGCGTATCACCCTCGAGAAGGCCAGCAAATCATTGATGAGCGTCTGCATCCGCGCCGCGGCGTTCTGCATTCGGCTGAGATAATCGCCGGCCTCTCCCAGGTCGATCTTTTCGCATTTTACCTTCACGCGGTCGCCAAACGCCTGAATTTTTCGCAACGGCTCCTGTAAGTCGTGCGAGGCCACAAATGCGAATTGCTCCAGTTCGGCATTCGACCGCGCGAGCTCATCCGCTTTGCGGGCCAGGTCCTGCTCCGCCTTTCGGCGTTCAGTGATGTCTTTGAAAATCAGCACCGCGCCTTCCTCCTGGCCGTTTTCGCGGATGGGTGTTTTGATCAGTTCGGCCAGAAACGTTGAGCCGTCGCGGCGGCGGAAAATCTGGCCTTCGGTTTTCTTTTCGGACGCGGAAGTGGTCACGGAAAAATCCGATCCAAAAATCTCCCGCTCGGAACGTCCGATCAATTCCTTGGACTCATAGCCCGTCATCCGCGCCGCGGCGGGATTGACGTAGTTGGCCCGTCCGTTGGCGTCCAAACCGCAAATGCCTTCACCGGCGGAATTCAGGATCAGCTCATAGCGATGCTGCAGCTTTTGGATGGCCTGGGTGCGCTCCTGAATATGAATCTCGAGGACATCTCTTGAGCGCGCGAGTTCGCGTTGTTGCTCGTGCAAGGTTCGTTCCGAGCGTTTGCGCTTGTCCAGTTCCTCCTCCAAAAACGTGTTTCGTTCGGCCAGGGTGGCATTCTGCTTTTCCATTCGCTCCCTGGCTAGTCGCTCCTGCGCAATTTGGTTTTGCAGGGATGCGGAATTGGCCAGCGCGAGTTGTTCGCTGCTTTTCAGACGCTCTGACAATTCCTTCTGCCAAATGGCATTTCGTCGCGCCATTCTGAACAGAACCATCGTGATCACCAGGATGCCAGTCACCGCCGCGAGCAATGCCCACCGCATGACTTTCTGCAAGTCGCCGGAGTATCGTCCCAGGGCCGGGAGTCCAACAATGAAACTCAAACCGCAACCGGCAGCCACGATCAGGAGGACAAAGAATGCCAATCGAGCGGCCCGCCGGACGGCGCGGGATCTTCCTTCCGCCAGGGTTGTTATCCCTTCGCTGGCCCGTATCATTGGGTTGCTCATGTCTTCGCCAGCCAGTACTGTGACAAATAAATTTCGACGCCTGCGTGGCCGGGAATTTTTGGCGCTGCCGAGGCGCGAGCGACGAGCATACCCTTTATGGGCCTGTAAGGAGCGAGCAACGAAGGCAGCGCCAAAAAGGCCGGCCACCCGGAGGGCTGCGCCAGAATTGGCTTCTGGCTGCCTTGTTCCTCAGTCACAGGGCCTTGGCAGCCCAGGCGGTTCTGAGTCGCGCCTTGCCAGAAGCCAATTCTGGCGCGGCGCAGGTGTCGAAATTTATTTGTCACAGTACTAGTTCGTTTGTCGTGCAAACAGCAAGTCGCAGACCGCAGAACAGCTTGGGGCGTGAAAACGCGAGGGTTCCGCCACCCCTCCGCGCTGGAATCGCCATTCGACATCACGTCCGCACGAAGCGCGCCCGGCCATGGGCGGAATTCCTGGAGCGACAACCCGTTACGGAGCGAAATTCCACGGATTCGGCGCGGATTGGGGAAGCAATCGCAAAAATTGCCGAACAATAGACTCGATTGCCCATAATTGTGACACCCTCCGGCTGCGCCGCGAGAAGCCGGGCGCATTGCCTTGGAAAAAATCTCCTTTTTCGGAAAGAGATGCCGTGTGCAGGCGTCTCGTTAAAATCGGTTATTTTTGTGGGTTATACATGGACGCTGCCATCTTCAGGCCGGCCAACTGGAGTTTGAGCTGGCTGACCTGGAAATCTTTGAAGGCGTTGAGCTGGTCCGGGGTCAGGATGGATTGGGCGCGCGATAAAAATTGATTGTCGAACTGTTCGCGTTCCTGTTCGAACTTGTTGATATTGTCGTCCGTGAGCAGCGAGCCCATGTCGCTGTTCATTGCGGCATTTTGCTGGTTCAGGCCGGAGGTCCAGTTGAAGCTGTTGCGCGCGTCGCTCATGGCCTGAATCAACTGCTGCTGTTGCGTGTCGCTCAACGCGTTCGGCGTGCCGGCAAATTGATCCGAGAACTGGCCGACGCTCATGCGGTCCGGAACCGTTTTTTCATACGATTGAAACGCCTGATAATTGTCATCGCCGACGAGTTGTTTGATCTGGTTGTTGATATCGTCGGTCTGGTCTTTGATTTGTTTGGTGAGATCGGCGCGTTTGGAAGCGTCGAGGCTGTCATCCATCAGCGCCATGCCGACATCCGCGCCAACGAGCATCCGATTCTGAATCAACTCCTTCAAGGCCGCCGACTGTTCCTGTGTCAAATTAAGCTGTTTGAAAAGGTCGGCGTATTGTTTGGCAATCATCGGGCCCAGCACGGCCTTTTGCTGCGCCTTCATCATTTCGCGCATGCCCGGGTCCTTGAAAATGGCCGCCATGCTGTGCAATGGATTGTTGGTCTTGGCTTCGGCGAGCGATTGCTGCAACTGCTCGGATTTCTTCGATTGCGCCACCACTTCGCTGGTGCTTTCGGTCAGGGTTTTCTGCAGTATCTTGTTCTTTTGCTCGGCCAATTTGGCGTCTTCAATCTCGGCGGCTTTCTCTTTTAATTCCGCCTGGGCGGCCTGAAGCTGTTGCTGTGCCGCGGCCAGTTGCTCGGTTTTCAGTCCTAATTTCTGTTGCTGCTCGGCGGCAAGAATTCCGAGCGCCACGCAGGCGATGATCGAAAGCGAAAGAATCAAATTTTTCATAATGGCTCCCTCACGCCGATGATGCGCTGGTTGCGGGAAATGACAATGCAAAATTGAAACGAGGCAAGGGAATGAACGGCAGGCGAATTTTTTATTCCTCCGCTAAATATTCCCCCTGCCGTTGAGCTTTTAGCGGTAATGAATCGGGTCCGGGCCGGGCGCGATCTGAAAACGTTCAGGCTGGCGCAGGAACGGAATTTTCCCGCCCGAGTGCCATTGCCACCATATCCATCCCAGGAGACAGAGGCCAATGGCGCCGCCGATTTGGGCAAATTTGACCAGAGCAATTTTTCGCAGGGCAATTCTTCGTCCGGGGGCGTTTCGCTGAACGGGCGCGGATTGGGGTTCGGGAGTTTCTGACGGGTGACATTCGGCCAAAAGGGTCGACCAGCTCAGCTCGGGAGTATCGTAGAATAGCAAACGATAATGGGACGAAGGACAATCTTCGCGCGCGCATTGGCCGGAGCGCAATCGTTTCAGTTGGACGCTGTTCTCATTGCCACTGGAGATTCCCGCCAGCGCCAGCAATTCCTCGCCAGAGAGAGCGAAGTCGCAGTTGGCGCATTTTGCCGCCAGCGCCCTGGACCAGATGGACCGGTGCGATTCCAAATCGCCGCCCGCGCGCCGCCAGGCTTCGGCAACGGCAAACACGAACCGCGGCAGACGCTGGATCGGCTCTTCACGAACCAGAAAACATCCGGATTCTTTGGACGATTCCATCACCTATTTCCACCGCGAGAGGGAGCGCTGCTGTAAACAGGCTTATACCACATCCAATCCGCCGTCTGTTCAAACGGATAATAGGGATCGTCGCAAAGCGATTTCGTGAAGTTGAGAAATCGCGCGTGGCCGTCCACGAAAGCTATGGGGGACCAGTATTGCGGATGCGCCAGGCGAGGGTCCAAAAAGTCGGCTTTCGCCGGGCCTCTATGCCATTGATACCATCGCGGCTCGAAAAGAGGCGGACTGGCGTGGCAAACCTGCGGGGTGGCCGTTGGTTCATAAAACAGGATGAATGTTGCAGGATCCGGAACCCAATCCGCCGCCTAGCCCTCGATGCCGCCGGCATTGGCGTGCAACGTGGGCGGGTTGGGGAGGCCATTGGGCAGTCCCATATTGAATTCATAACTGAATCCACGCGTGTCCCAGCAACTGGGAAGCAAGGTGGTTTCCGGATGAAGGTGACAGTCCTCGCTGACTTTTCCCTTGTCCTCGGGGCAGTGATAAATCTCTGACGAACCCAAATATGAGAACAACTGTCGTGATTTGGCGGGGCCGTGATTGGTCCAAAGGCAGATGGAGCCCGCCATCGGGTCTTTGCCTCCGCAAACGAAGCTGAACAGATCTCGATTGTCGTCCCAATACATGCGGGCAGCGAAGCCGATCGCCTTGACGTTATTGATGCATTGCGTTTCCCGGGTTCGCTGCTTGGCGTGGGCGAGAATGGGAAGGAGCATGCCGGCCAGAATCGCGATAATGGCGATGACCACCAGAAGTTCTACCAGAGTAAAGCCCGGTCTCTTTTCACTGAGACCATCGACGCGACCAGAACGTTGTGAATGCATAGCTATTGCCCTCCGCAACCAATGGGCGCCGCACACACAATGATGGGCAAAACGCCCAAATCCAGTTGTTCTCGAATCTTCGGATATTTGCCGTCCGTGCCTATTATTATAGGTACTCCGTGGACGAACGTCAATTCCTTCAACTAATGACAAGAACGCCCGATCCGTTAGCGCACATTTGCAATCTGCGTTACCTCGACATGCGCCAGTCCCGAAGGTGATTTTCAATTTGGATTTCAATCTAGTTGGCGAACACGTTGGTTCCCGGTAAGTTGACGCGAATGACGGATTCAATCGAGTCGCTGGGAATGATCGCGGGGAATCGCTCACTGCCGCTGTTGTTCGCGCAACAGGCGCGCAGCATGGGCGTGAAGCGGCTCGTGGCGGCGGCGTTCGAGGGGGAGACGGACCCGGCGCTGGCGACGCTGGTGGATGACATCGTGTGGCTCAAGGTCGGCCAGCTTTCCAAGCTGATTTCCGTGTTCACCGACCGTGATGTGAAACGCTGCGTGATGGTCGGCCAGATTGCGCCCAAAAATCTCTATGACCTGCGGCCAGATTTGCGCGCGATGGCGGTGTTGCTGCGGTTGAAGGAAAAAAATGCGCACACAATTTTTGGCGCGATTGCGGACGAGTTGAAGAAGGACGGCGTGGAATTGATCGATGCCCTGTCCTGGTTGACGCCGTTGATGCCGGCGGACGGATTTCAGATCGGTCCGAAGTCGAGCGCGGAGCAGAAAGCCGATGTGGAATTTGGATTCAAGATCGCGAAGGAAGTTTCGCGGCTGGAAATCGGGCAAACCGTCGTCGTGAAAAACGGCACGGTATTGGCCGTGGAGGGATTTGAAGGCACGGACAAATGCCTGGCGCGCGGGGGCGAATTGGCCGGCAAAAACGGCGGCGCGGTGGCCGTGAAAGTGGCGAAAATCGGCCATGACATGCGCTTCGATATTCCCTGCATCGGCGCGCAGACGCTGGAAACGTGCGCGTCGGCGGGAATTTCCGTCCTTGCGCTGGAAGCGGGAAAGACTTTATTGCTAGAGCGCGAGGCTTGCGAGAAGTTCGCGGCTAAAAATAAAATTTCTGTTACGACGATAAATTAAAACCACGGATAAACACGGATGCACACGGATAAAAGCTCCAAGCACCAAGTCCCAAGCTCCAGAGAAACTCCAAACTTCAAATTCAAAAACACAGTTTGGAATTTTGACATCCATCCGTGTTTATCCGTGTCCATCCGTGGTTGAAAAATTTATGCTAACGTCTCACGAACTCTTCGGTTTCATGTCGCCGGCTTTGGCGAACGACATCATCACCTTCACTTTCGAAAACGAAAAGCCCACGTATCGCGCCACGTTGAATGCCGTGGCGGAATCGCGCCATGTGCGCGGCGTGTTTTTGGAACGCCAGCCCAAGGCGCAACGCCATGCGACGATGGCGTCGTCGCTGGCCAAGCCGAACCTGGAGGTTGCGGCGGGCAACCTGATTCGCGTCTGGCTGCTGAAAAAATACAAATCCATGCTGGTGGACTTTTTGAACGCGCTCGAAATCAAAAACGAAGAAGGCGTGGTGGAGGATTTGCCGAAATCGATGGATGATGCGAAGCTGAAAGCTGCGGTGGATACGTTGCTGGGCAAATATCCGCCGGAAGCAGTGGCGGTTTATTTGAATGCGTTCAACGATATGAACGAGGCGAACTGGGCGAATTTGAAGGCACTGCTGGAGAACGATTCGCGTTTGCAACTGGGCGCGCACGCCTGACCTTTGGCCATCGCCACGACGTCAGGCGGTGACCGGGTTTCGGCAAAATACTTCTAGCGCCGCCCGGCTTGTTTTGTATCGTAAGGCCGCTTTGAGCAAAGTCTCAATTTCCGAAAGGCAACAAAATGGAACCCAAAGCTGATATTGCAGTGATCGGTCTGGCCGTGATGGGCCAGAATTTGATTTTGAACATGAACGACCACGGTTTCACCGTGGTGGCATTTAATCGCACGGTGGAAAAGGTGGATCATTTTCTCGCCAATGAAGCCAAGGGCACGAAGGTCATTGGCGCGCATTCCATTGAGGAAATGGTCGCGCAACTCAAGCGTCCGCGCCGCGTGATGCTGATGGTGAAAGCGGGCGCGCCGGTGGATGAATTCATCGAACACCTGCTGCCTCACCTGGAACCCGGCGACATTATCATCGACGGCGGCAATTCGCTGTTTGAAGACACCAACCGTCGCGTGAAATACGTGGAGAGCAAGGGACTGCTTTATATCGGCACGGGCGTGAGCGGCGGCGAAGAAGGCGCGCGGCACGGCCCCAGCATCATGCCCGGCGGCTCGCCCGCCGCGTGGCCGCATGTGAAGGACATTTTCCAGGGGATTGCCGCCAAGGTGGACAATGGCACGCCCTGTTGCGATTGGGTGGGCGAAGGCGGCGCGGGCCATTACGTGAAGATGGTCCACAACGGCATCGAATACGGCGATATGCAATTGATTTGCGAGGCCTACAACATTTTGAAAAACGGCCTTGGGATGTCCCACGAGGAGATGCATAACGTCTTCAAGGAATGGAACACGGGCGAACTGGAAAGTTATTTGATTGAAATTACGCGCGACATCCTCGCTTTCAAAGACACCGACGGGCAGCCGTTGGTCGAGCACATCCTCGATACCGCCGGCCAGAAAGGCACGGGCAAGTGGACGGTACAGAACAGCGCGGAACTGGGCATCCCGATTACGTTGATCGCGGAGGCCGTGTACGCGCGCTGCGTTTCGGCGCTCAAGGATGAAAGGGTGAAGGCGGCAAAAAAATTGAAGGGGCCGAAACCGACATTGCCGCAGGCCAAGAAGCCCGAGGCGAAAAAGGAGTTTACTGATAACGTGCGCGACGCCTTGTATGCCTCGAAGATCGTGAGCTACGCGCAGGGCTACATGCTCATGCGCACGGCGGCGAATGAATACAAGTGGAACCTGAATTACGGCGGCATCGCGCTCATGTGGCGCGGCGGGTGCATCATCCGGTCACGGTTCCTGGGCAAGATCAAGGAAGCCTACGACAAGAACGCGAAGCTGGCGAACCTAATGCTGGACGATTATTTCCGCGGAGAAATCAAGCGCTGTCAAAAAGGCTGGCGCAACGTGGTTTCGGCGGCATTCAAACGGGGCATTCCGGTGCCGGCATTCAGCACGGCGCTGTCGTTCTATGACAGCTATCGCAGCGCGCAGTTACCGGCGAACCTGTTGCAGGCGCAGCGGGATTATTTTGGCGCCCACACTTACGAGCGCATCGACAAGCCGCGCGGCGAATTTTTCCACACAAACTGGACCGGGCACGGTGGCACAACGGCCTCCGGAAGCTATACGGTTTAGACGGAATAATTCATTGGAATTCAAGGCGCAGCCACGGTCGCAAGTCCGTGGCTGCGCGCTTTTTGGGGCGTTGGCTTTCTTGATCGGGTCCGTGGGGAAATCTCCGGTTTTCGGATGGGGGTGAATCCCCATTATTTTTGCCGGATGAATCAGGCTAAATCATAGAGAAAGGCCATGAACTACGAGGCAGTGGAAGAAACGATTAGAGCTGGCTATCGAGAAGTCTCATCACAATATCGGCACGACGACGAAGTCGAAGTAACGACGCCAAACCATCATCGGATTTGCGCCACGCTGCAGCGGATTTGTGTCTCGTTTCCTCATCCCATCCGCGTGCTCGACGTCGGCTGCGGCACTGGCCGTTACTTTCATTGCCTGACCAACGTGGAGGAATTAACCGGGGTGGACATCTCCGAGGAAATGCTGCAGGAGGCGGAGGCAAATCCGGTGCGGCAGGAAATGATTTCTGTAAAGACAATCAACCTGTTGCGCGGAAATGCGTATTTGACATCCTTTCTCCCGGAGTCGTTTCATTTCGTTTACTCGCTGGGAATGTTCGGGAACGGCTGCCCGGTGACGCCCGAGGTGTGCAACCGTTTTTACGAATGGCTGGCGCCGGGCGGAAAACTTTTCTTCAACACGGTGGATTTTGCGGGGCTGCCGCTATGGTATCGCGCGCGCAGGCAGGCGCGCGATTTCGTGTACCCGATGCTGAGCCGCCGCTTGAAAAGCGTGCTGGATGAACGGGAATCCCGCCAGCCGTGGTTCTCCATGAACAAGGAGCAGCTCGAAGATGTGCTGCGGCAAACGAGGTTCCGGACTTTCCAGGTGACGTCGCATGTGTGCCAGTCACCGTTGTGGACGGGGAGGCACTTGGAGTGCATTGCGAGCAAGGGCGGGAATTGAGAGGATCAATCCGAAGGTCGAAATCCGAAATCCTAAAGAAACCGAAGCCCGATTGGAGAATACAGCTTTGCCGATCTACGGCTTCTTTCGGATTTGCGGCGCTCCCGCCCTCATTCCACCGGAATCGATGTCGGCCTATAGCCGCTTTTCAGCAGCGCGTCGTGCAGTTCGGGAATGTGAGTTTTGGTCGTATCGAACGTCACGGTCGCCAACGCGGCCTGGCGATCCACGCGCACCTCGGTGACGCCATTTACGGCGCGCAATGCCTTTTCCACGCGGCGCACGCAATTATCGCAAGTCATCCCGGCAATCCCGATATCGTGAGTTTCCAGGGCGCTGGCTCCGGAAACATTTTCATGAGCATTCATAAATACCTGCTTTGCTTTATTTCATACTCGCACACATTGCGACGGACGCAAAGACGCCCGCGCCACTATAAATGCGCCTGCCAGCCCCGCCCCTCTTCCATTCGTGAGAGAGGGTGAAACTTTGGAACGGCTTCGGAGATACAAAGATTTGCGACGCAGTCACGCGCATGGATTGCGCCTCACCGCGCCGGCGTGGTAGGCTGGAGCGATGCCGGATATTGTCCTGACCACGCTCAACGCGAAATATATTCACGCCGCGTTTGGGCTGCGCTATCTCATGGCGAATCTCGGCGCGTTGCAATCCCGCGCGGGCATCGCGGAATTTGACATCAACCAGCGGCCCCTGGACATCGCGGAACAATTGCTGGCGCGCAATCCACGCATCATCGGGTTTGGAATTTATATCTGGAACGTCGCGCCGACGGAGGAGGTGATCGCCGCTATCAAAAAAGTCCGGCCGGATATCGTGATTGTGCTCGGCGGTCCGGAGGTAAGTCACGAAACGGCGGCGCAAAAGATTGTCGAACTGGCGGATTACGTCATCACGGGCGAAGGCGACTTGAAATTCGCCGAAGTGTGCGGACAACTGCTCAAGCCCGCCGCTGCCCGCCCTGCTCTGCCCAAAATCATTCCCGCGGAGCTGCCGGATTTTTCGCGGCTCGCGCTGCCTTACGAGTTTTATACCAATGACGACATCGCGCATCGCATCATTTATGTGGAGGCGTCGCGCGGGTGCCCGTTCACGTGCGAGTTTTGTCTTTCTTCGCTGGATGTCCCCGTGCGGCAGGCGCCGCTGCCCGCGCTGCTCGGCCACCTTCAACGCTTGCTGGAGCGCGGCGTCAAGCACTTCAAATTCGTCGACCGCACCTTCAATTTGAACGTGAACGTCAGCAAGGCGATCCTCGAGTTTTTCCTGGCGCGCTACCAACCCGGGCATTTTTTCCATTTTGAGATGATTCCTGACCGCCTCCCGGAAGCGCTGCGTGAAGTGATTGCGGCGTTTCCGCCGGGCGCGCTCCAATTCGAAGTGGGCGTCCAGACCTTTAACGCGGAAGTTGGCGGACTCATCAAGCGGCGGCAGAATCATGAGCGGATGGAAGAAAACTTCCGTTTCCTCCGGAACCAAAGCGGCGTCCATATCCATGCCGATTTGATTGTGGGGTTGCCGGGCGAAACGGTGGAAAGTTTTGCGGCCGGCTTCGATCGCCTCGTTTCGTTTGGCCCGCAGGAAATCCAGGTCGGCATTCTCAAGCGATTGCGCGGCACGCCAATTGTGCGCCATGACGAAGCCTTCCAGATGGTTTACAATCCACATCCACCCTATGAAATTTTGCAAAACCGGCTGATTGATTTCGCCACCATGCAAAAGCTGCGGCGGTTTGCGCGTTACTGGGACCTGGTTGGGAACAGCGGCAATTTCATCGAAAGCACGCCATTGATTTGGAGACGGAATAGTGGCACGGGCGTCCCGCCCGTGAGTCCCTGTTCGCACGGGCGAGACGCCCGTGCCACTGACGGATCACCGTTTCACGGCTTCCTGCGCTGGAGCGAATGGTTGCACGCCAAGACGGGTCGCACCGACGGCATCGCCCTGATGCGTTTGATGGAGTTGCTGTTCGAGTTCCTGACCGTCGAGACCGGCCTGGATGCCAGACTCGTCGCCGCGAAGCTCTGGAACGATTACCGGCGCGGGGGCCGGCACGACAAGCTCGGTTTTCTGAAGGAACATCTTCCGGAAGAAGAATCCAAACGAGAACCGAAAAGCAGGACCGTTTTACCCAAACGCCAGGCGCGGCATTTGGTTTAATTTGCTTCGCGCCCGCGGAATCCCCGAAAAACTTGAAAATGCCGCGGCAAAACGGTACTCTTTCGCCATGAAACTTATTGGTGTGATTCTGGCGTATCTTTTTATCGGCGCTGTGTTGGGAGCAGGGATCTACGAAGCCGTGCAGGGACGCCTTTGGTTCCTTGCGGCGGTCGTGATCGTCTATGTGGTGGCTTTCGCCAAGATTGGCTGCCTGCCCTCCAGCAAATCGCACTAAGGCGCGCGATCAATCGCGCGTGCGGCCCAGGAGAAATCCTACGATGCAGCCGACGACGGCTCCGAGAGCAATGCTCGTCCACACATTATCGCGGACATAATCGTCGGTCGCCTGAGCGGCCTTGCGGGCAGAATCCGTGGCCTTATGTTGAAAGTCCTGAAGTCTTTCTGTAAGATCGTTGGTATTCATAGGAGTCCAAGATAACCGTTGGAAAATATTTCCACAGTGGGGCAGCTACCCCAAAAATAGAATAATTCCTGAACTTTCAAACGCTCAATGCGCGCCGTGATTCAACGGGTGTCCGAAGCCAGGGTAACCGTCGGCACGAATGTCAAAGGAGCCATTCAAGCCGGGCTCCTCGTGCTGCTCGCCATCGAGGAGACCGATAATGCCGCGGACATCGAATGGTTGAGCGGAAAAATTGTCCGGCTGCGGATTTTTAATGATGAAAACGGCGTGATGAACCGCTCCGTACAGGAGATCAAAGGGGAGATTCTGCTGGTCAGCCAATTCACTTTGTTCGCCAGCACCAAAAAAGGCAATCGCCCCTCCTACATCCGATCGGCAAAACCGGAAATTTCTGTTCCACTCTTCGAACAATTCACCGCGCGCCTGGCGCAGGATTTCGGCAAGCCCATCCAGACCGGTGAGTTCGGCGCGGACATGCAAGTGAGCCTCGTCAATGATGGTCCGGTGACGATCATCATCGATACGAAGGCGCGCGAGTGAGTTAAAGCGCGTCGCGAAACGCATTCGACGTAGGGCGCGTCACTCCGCGCGCGCCGTTTGTTGACAGGGTTTTGCGGCGCGCGCGGAGCGACGCGCCCTACCACCGGGGCAAGAAGCCTCGATTTGTTGTGCGATCTTAATCGGCTGGGCCGAAGAAAATCCTGCCGCTCTGGCCGGTGCCGAGGAAATAGCCGGAGCCGAAATTCTGGTTCTGCAAAAACACCCCGCTGAACGGAATCGACCCTTTGCCCGATGGATTCGGCGCCGCGCCTTTGAACGTTCCTTTGGAGGGCGTCAACTTGAAGCTCAATCCGTTCGGGCCTTTGATGCTGCTTCCAGATACCGTGACTTCATTCGTGATGCCGTCCGCCAAGTTTCCACCGCTCAAAATGACAAGGCCGTCGCCGAAATCAATCAGTGGCACCGCGGCAGCATTGTAAAGGGAACCGGTGGCATGGGTCTCGAAATTGAAACCTGCGGGATACAATTTCGCGTTCGGCACGGCTTTGATCCAATTCACATTGCCACCCACGCTTTCCTGCGCCAGCGGACTGAACGTCAGCCAGCCCAGAAGCTGCTCCTGCCCGGCACTCGTGGAAACATAAAGCGGCCAATCGCCATTTTCCAAAACGGCGGAACTTTGCGAGAGCTTCGTCCCATCCGCGAGTGAACCGGTCAATTTGATTTTGCCGCCCGTCACGTTCACAGTGGCGTAACCATCGCCGCCAGGCAGTTGCGAGTTGCCGTTGGTGCCAGGGAAAATCATCGTGTAATTGCCGGTGAACGGAGCCGCGTCGGCAGACGGCAAAGCCGCTTCAGCGCGCAAGTCCGCGCTCCAATTGCCAGGATCGCTGACCATGCCGGTGATCAAATTGGTGTCGTTCATGTCGCAATTCAACGCGAGCGCCAGGGTCGAGGAACCTTTGCGCACAATTCCATTGGTCGCCGCGCCGAACGGATCAAACGTCCCGGAGAACGCATACGATTTGCTTCCCAATCGCAATTTGCCGCTGTAAGCGCCGGAAGCGGTAATGTTGACGTTGATGGCCCCGGAGCGGCCGAGTTCCGGGCCGGTGGACTCGTAAAACAACCCGCTGTAATTGCCAGCCACGGGGTTAACCGTCGGTTTCTGCTCGGCGGTCGCGTTGTAAATGACCAGCGCGAAATCCTGGTCGAGCGCGGGCGCTTCGTTCGGCACGCCGTCGGAATTGATGTTGGCGGCCGTCAGCAACACGATGAAACTGCCGCTCGTGCCCGCGGGCAGGAACACACTTTCGACATTGTTCTTCACATCGGCTTTTCCGCCGGTGGTCGAGTATTGCCCCTTGAAAACATTGCCGTGATAGGTGTTGCCGCCGATGAACACGGTGAGATCCAGGTTGTTGTTGTAGGCCGCGCCAGTCGTGTTCCCCGGCGCATCCGTCCACGCGATCGTGACGCGGAATGGCTTCGTAGAATCGACTACCTGCCCGACATACGCCAGCGTCTGACCGGTGGCGGTGAATTTGTCCGCTGGAACCTGGTCGGGCAGGTAACGCGGCACACCGTCAAAGGCGGCGCCGAGATTCACTTCGCCCATGCCCTGGCTCGGCGACCACAGATTGTCGTTGGCGTTTTCGCCAGTCAAATAGCGGGCAGAGTTCATCAAAAACGCCTTGGTCATGGCGGGGCTGGGCGCGTTCAGGCTCTGGTTAATAAAATACTGACGCACCAGCGCGCAGGCGCCGGCCACCACCGGCGTGGCATGGCTCGTGCCGGAGGATTCGGTGTAAAATTGCTGGCCGAGCGGGAAGAAATTGTTCGTGTTGTCCGTGGAGCCACTGCCGGGCAGAGCGCAAACGCCCGAGGCGTCAAAGCATGAAATCGCTGAACCGAGGCCGTCCGGCGATGGTGCCGGACTTTCCTGCGGAACACCGCCGGTGATGTGATTGCCGGGCGCGACCAGGTCCGGCTTCATGCGGCCATCGCGGCATGGCCCGCGGCTGGAGCCGCAGTCCACGTCGTCCGCGCTGTCGGCGTTCGCGTCCGACACGTCGCAGGCATCATTTCCCTGGGAATCCGAGCCGCCGTTCGCGCTTGAGATCGAGCGAACATTTTCGGAAGCGCCCACGGTGATGACGTTTTTGGCCGAGCCCGGAGAATCAATTCCCTGCGTCTTCTTTTTCGCATCACAAGGCCCCGCATTCCCGGCGGCGAAGGCAAAAATCATTTCCTGATTGCCGTCCACATTTGCCTGGGCGTCACGCACCAGGGCGTCGTACGTCTGCGAATCCATCGTATAAGCGCCCCGGACGTCCGCGCCCCAACTGTTGTTGCTGATGCGCGCGCCCTTGCCATAAGCATCTGAGGCCAACTGGTTGTAATCGGGGAACGTGAAATCGTTCGCGGGATCGCTGTTGTCGAAAATGACTGACGAGCCGAGCTTCACAAACGGGCAAACACCATCGCCGTAGCTGTAGCCTTCCGAATCCTGATGTTGAAAGCCGGTATACGCGTCGTAGTTGCCGACGATGTGGGCATTCAACGTGCCGTGACCATCGCAGCCGGCGAGTGTGCCGCCGGGATTCAGCGTGCCCGCCACGCCGATGTAGGCCAGCCGGCTGGCTTGCGCCAGATCGCCGAACCGATAAAGGCCGAAGTGGCCTGGATTCAGGGTGCCGTTGTCAATGCCGCTGTCCGAGACGTCCACGACAAAGCCGGAGGCATCAAACTGTTCCTGCGTGAATCCCTTGCTGGCGAGCCACGCCAGATAACCCGGACCGCTGGGAACAGTGCCGGAAAGATTGCCGGCGATAATTTGATCCTGCCGTTCGTCGCGCTTTTTGGGTTGAACGTACGGCTGAATCGAAATCACGTCCGGCTGCGCGGCGATGGCATCCAATTGGTCCGAGGGCACGGATACGACCAGATCCCGATATTGGCGGAATCGACGGTCGGTTTTCAAAGGGCCGGTCTTGATCCGGTCAATCAGCGCCATGGTGGATTGATTTGAATTTGTGTCGGCGATCAATTGGATGGCGAAGGTGGCGGCTTCGAAAGCGCCGTCGGCTTTTCGCGCGACCAATTCCCGCGCGGCGGGATGGACTTTCAGATCCCCGGTGAATTCGCCTTCCCATTGGGTGAACGCCGAAGTGGCCGCCCAAGTTTGCAGGCGCGCCAACGCGGCGGAATCGCCATACACGAGGTAGGTATTTTCGGGAATGTAGCTGACGACTTGCACCCCGCTGCGCTTCAGGTCCGCCAGCCAGGATGGCTTGATTGGTCCCGCGAACTGGACGAGGTGCAATCGTTTGCCGGCGAACGCGCCGCGCTTCTTGCGCAACGCTTTGATTTCCGGCGTGGTGGTGTCCATCAGCCGCGCGTTGAGGCGGATCAAATTCCAATCGTCCTCCACTTGAACGCGATTGCTGATGCCACCGGCGAGGAGCGCATCATCCGCGTTGAGCGCGGTAAATCCTCCGTATTCGCCGATGACTCTGGCGCCTTGGGCCACGAGCTCCCTGGCCAGCACCGGATCCTCCACGCGGAGTTTGTGCGGTGCAGCCAGAGCAACGGACGAGGCAGCGAATAATGAGACCACCGAAAAGCAGATGAAAGTTTTCAAGGTGATGTGAGTGAGAGCGAAGCTCAAAAAATGCGCGGTGAGAGGTTACGCGCGGCGGCCCTTTCCGAAAAATCCTACAGTCATGCAATGCCAGTATGCAAAAGCGAAATAAAAAGGAAAAGTCAATTTGACCGCTCAGGGAACCACCAGGATTCGATAAAACCGCTCCGCATCACTTCCAGGGGTGTCGCTTGCAGTCGCGGTTGCGCCAGTGGCGATGACATCGGGCGTCAAATCCGTCCAGTTTTCACCGGCCAGATTGGTCGTGTATTGCACGCGATAGGTTTGCCCGGATATGGAACTCCAGGTGAGGGTCAGGACGCCATTCGAAATCGAGTTGGCGGAGAACGTGGGCGGCGGAACGACGATGACGTTGAAGGAATTCGAAACGCTCAGGCGCTGGGTGTTCACGGCCGATGGATTGTCGTCAGTGACGACCACGGTGAAATTATTGGTGGTATTGGCGAAGGAACCGTCCGGGGTCCAGACGAAGACACCGTTGGCGGCATCAATGCTCGCGTCAGGCGCCGCGGAGTTCAGGCTGAACGTCAGTGTGTTCGTTGGGATGTCAGGGTCGGTCGCCGAATTCGTGACGGTGACGGTCATGCCTGCGTGAACCATTCGGTCCGCAACGGGCGCCAGGACGGGCGGTTCATTGCTTTCCAGCACCACAACCGAGAACGTTTGCGCGGAAATCAGCGGCGGCGTGCTGTTGTCGGCCACGAAAACGGTGATCTGATTCGTGCCCGGCCCTTGCGCCTCGGTGGGCGTCCAAGTGAACCTGCCAGTATTCGGATCCACGGCCGCCCCCGCGGGAGCATTGCTCAAAGTAAAAGTCAAAGGTGGCGATTGCTGGCCGGATTCCGAGGCCGAGTTCGTGAACGTCAGCGTGTCTTTTTCCAAAATCGTGAAGTCAGGGATGCTTTGGAGCGCCACTGTTTGGGTAGCCTGGTTCACGGTGAAAGTGAACGATGTGCCGGTCGTGGCCATTCCGTCGCTCACGAAAATCGTGACGGTGCAGGCGCCAATGCTTTTGGCCAGCGGCGTGAGGGTGACAGTCCGGTTGCCGTCGCTCCCGCCGAAAAGAATATGCGCCGGATCAATCAGGCTCGGATCCGAACTGTTGGCTGAAACCACCAGCGCCGAGGCCGGCGTTTCGGCGTCTCCAATCACAAATCCAATCGGGCCTACCGTCGCATTTTGAACCGTCGTGACGTTCGTTATCGTCGAAATGGTGGGAGGCGAGTTGATCGATCCGGGCGTTGACTCGCTGTTATTGGCGGTATTGGAATCCGGCGTCTGTGAGGACACGGTGGCACTGTTATTCCATTGGCCAGGCGCGCCGGCGGTGGCACTCACCGTTAATGTCGCCACGGCCTGGTTGGCCATGGTGCCCAGGAATGCGATGAAGACATTTCCGCTGTTCGTCCAGGTGCCCTGGCTGGAAGAGCCGGTGGCAAAGGTCAGACCGGCGGGCAAACTATCAGTCACCACCACGGAGCCGGCGGGGTCCGGGCCGAGGTTCGTGACGTTCAAAGTAAACGTCACATTGCTGGAGACATCCACCACACCGGATGACTCCGAACCGCCGACGCTGAGGTCGGCCACGCTTCCCGAGCAGCAGGTGAGATTGCTGACGGCGATGGAATCGATATCCCAACTGCCGGGATTGCCAAAGCCGGAGCCGCTCCCGCAAATCCATCGAAATTGAACCGGCTGGCCGGCCGCCGAATCGGGGAGATCGACGAGTGTGGTGACATATCCGCCGGAGTTGCCACTCCAGCATTGCCGGCCCGCAAGGGGATTGCTGGATGTCGAACTAACGGCGCGATTGTAACCGCCGCTCACAAAACTTCCGCCTGCCGCCAGGATGTCGGTGAAGGACCCCGAACCGATTTTTATTTCGAGCACTCCGCCATTGATCGCGCTGGCGCCGCGCGAGCTTGCCTGGAGACTGTAAATGTTTCGAAAAACCAATTGTCCGGCCGAGGCGCCGGGCAGCGTTATGATTGGCGACACCAACACGTTTGAACCGGTGGAGGACGACGCCGCGGTAAACGCCGCGTTTGGCGCGGTATCGGGCGTTGAGGCCGATGTGTTCCATGTCGATCCGCTGCCGCCGGCAAACGTGGTCCATCCCGCCGGCAGTGATGGCGGCGCAACGCTGTCGAAATTCTGAATGAAGGTGGCCGTCCGGCTGCCGACGGGAATCGTGAAATTGACCAGCCCGAGATTGGCGGTTCCGTCCTGCAATTGGAACGCGGCCGTAATGGTGCTGCCGCAGGAACCGAGCGCCGTAAAGGTGAAGGGCTGGCTGACGGCCGCGCCATTGGTTGTCAGCGCCCCGTAACTCTGCGGGCCACTCGGCAATCCGACGCCGTTGGTGGCGAGCAGAGTTGCCACGACGTTCGTGGTGTTGGCGAAGCCGCTGTTTTTCAGGGTAAAATTGACGGTCACGGTTTCGCCGGAATCAACGGCGCCGTTGGTTGGAAAACAACCTTCCGCGACCAGGCTCCAACCGGACCCCGATATGATCGGCATCGGCAGCAGCAGCGCGTTAATGAGGTTCGCGCCGCTGGGCGTGCCCCAGCCCGTGCAAAGGTCGTAGCCGGGCGCGGCGGAATATTTGGCGGGGCTGCTGCCGTTGAAATTGTTGCCGGTAGTCACGTCGTGAAAGGCGGTGGAGTAGAGGCCGGATTTTCCGATGGAATACAGCGCGGGATTGAGAAAACCAACCGGCGGCTGGCCGGCGGTTGCGGCCTGCTGATTGACGAGCGCGGTGAAACCCGCCCACAACGGCGCGGCGCAACTGGTGCCGCCAACGGTTCCATTCAGGCCGTTGCCGTACACGACGTAGACATTGTCTCCGGTCATCGCCACGTCCGGCACATTCCGCATCGTGGTCGAGCCCTGGTTTGCGCTCATATCGACGCCCTGTTGCCAGGGAGGAATCGCGTAGGTGGTGCTGACGCCACCGCTGCTGCCAACGTACTGTCCGCTGGTTAATCCCCAGTTCCAGACCGTCTCCGAAAGATAGGAACCGCCCGGGCCGGTGGTGGAGAGCGTGGTGCCACCGACTTCCGTAATGTTGGTGCTGTCCGACGGGAAATCGACCAGACCGGTGAACGCGTCCGAATCGCCGGTGGCATTGAAAAACGACTGCCCTTGCGCCGCCATTTGCAAAAATATCTGCTCTGACGACGGGTCCGGGCCGCCGCCGCCCCAGGAACAGCCGATTTGTCTGGCGAGGTTGTCGTTGGCCATGCGGCTCAACAAATCAACCCACGGACTTGGGTTGGGAGCTTCGTAAACGAGAATTTTTGAAACTCCGGGCGCCATGGAGACGACCATTTCAATATCGAGGGAAACTTCGTTGTCGCCATCGCCGGGAGTGCTCACGCCGCCATCCACCGGAACGTTCACGAGCGGAACACTCGGCAGGCCGGCCTGAGTTTCGTAGGTCGCGATGTCATTTGCGTAATAACCGTCGAATTGCAGCAGCGCCACGGTCTGCCCCGCGCCGGTCAAAGGCCCCACCGAATACGCGGCGCGAAAATCATTTCCGCGATAGGTGCCGCTCGGCCCGGAGCCGGCGTTCGGCGTGGCCTTGGCTTGGAGCGCCAACGGTTTGAGAATCGATTTGGGATGAGGCAGCGAATAGTTGTCCAGCCCGCTGATGTGCAAAATGGGAACGGCCAAATCCACCATCGGCTCCGTGTCCGGCGCATGGAACATGCGCGCTTGGGTGGGATGACGATACATCCGCATCGTGACGTGCAACGTCCGTTCAATGTCCGTGACCCGGCCCTGAACATCAAGCACCAGCCGGTTCGGGTGTGTGGCGGTCACGGTAAAGCCGTTTTGTCGCGCGAAACGAATCACCGCCTGGTAATCCGCTTCGGTCGGTCCGAATCGCTCAGTGAATTCCTGCGGCGTCAGGTAATGATGATAATTCTGGCTGGCTGGGTCGTAGATTTGTCGCAGCAGATTGGTGAGTTCCTGCTGGTTTCGCAACGGGAGTCCGATGGCGAGGTTCAAGCGCTCGGAACCATTCTCCCGTCCAACCGGCGTCAGGCGCCTGACGGCCACCGGAATGTGTCCGAAAAGCTTTTGGGGCGGCGCATTTTGGGCGCGCACCTTGAGGAATGGGAGGAGAACAAAGATTGCCCCACAAAGGACAACCAACGACCTGGCCGGTCTTCGGCGATGACAAAATAGATACACGGTTACCGCAAACTGGTTCGATTCTCTGCCAAATTATCCCAAAGTTTTATTAAAACTATGGGGACTTTTAAGCAGAACTCGCGCCAATGGCCGTTGTTATCCAGTGTATCAGAAGATTGGGGGCGCAACCGAAGAGAACGACCAAAGCAGCCAGCACAACCAGAACAACTTGCATCAAAATGGAAGGTTTCAACACGTCAGGATTTTTCGGTTCTTTAACATAAATCTGCTTAAGAACGTGCAAATAGTAATAAAGCGAGACAGCGCTCATCGCCACGGCGAGGATTACCAGCCACAATAAACCGAGATTAGGCGCGCCGGTGTTCATCGCGGCGGTGAAAATGTAGAATTTGCCGAAAAATCCAGCCAGGGGCGGGATTCCCGCAAGCGATAGCATGAAGATCAACATGCAAAACGAAACCACGGGCGCGCGCCGGCTTAACCCCGCGAAATCCGAGAGTTTTTCGCCGCCTGTCCCCTGCTCCACCACGGCGACGACGCCAAAGGCGCCGATGGTCGTGAGACCGTAGGTCGCCAGGTAATAGATCAGCGCCGCCAGGCTGTTATCATTATGTGACACGATTGCCAACAACATGTATCCGGCGTGGGCAATCGCGGAATAGGCCAGCAGGCGGCGGACGCTGGATTGGACAATCGCGACCAAATTTCCCAGCACCAGGGAAAGCGCGGCAATGATGGCCGCGACCGGCACCCAGCCCGGCATGTAAGAATGCCATGCAGCGCTTCCTTCAGCGGGTCCCCGGAATCCGATCGCCATCACCATGCCGAAGATGAAGAAGCCCGCGACCTTTGAACCCGAGGCAATAAAAGCCGCGCTCGGCGCGGGCGCGCCCTGATAGGCGTCCGGCGCCCAAAGATGAAACGGCACGGCGGCGACTTTGAACCCAAGGCCGACGACTATCATCACGATCCCGACCCCCAGCAGCGGATCGAGCGCCTTCCCTGAGAGCGCGCCGGCGATCGCCGGCAGGTTCGTCGTTCCGGCCAGCCCATAGATCAAACTAAAACCGAACAGCGTGAACGCCGCGGACATGCCGCCGAACAAAAAGTATTTCAAAGACGCTTCAGCGGATTTGATGTCGCGTTTGTTAAATGCCGTCAGGATGTATAGCGAGAGACTGGTCAGTTCGAGCGCAATGAAAATCATCAACAGGTCTTCGGCGCTCACGAGAAACATCATTCCGACCGCGGCCAGCAAAATCAGCGCGAGATATTCGCCCACGTGCGTCGTGAAGTCCGAATCCATGGACAGCAAAATCGTGAAAATGGTCATCGCGAGCAGCGTGATTTTCACCACGTTCGTGATCGGACTGACGACCAGCATGCCTTCGAAGGCATCCGCGTGAGCGTGCGAAATCAACATCCAGGCAATCGCGCCTCCGCAGCCGACGCAGGCGATCATTCCATTCACGATGAACCGAAAGCGCAAGTCGACTTCGCGCAGCGCCACGAGGTCAGCCGCCAGGACAATCAGCGCCGCCACCGCGACGACGATTTCCGGCACGGCGAGTTTGAGGAGATCGAAGTAGCTCATGGCGTCCTCCTCAACCAGTCAAACAGCGGTGAATTGAAGCTCGGCACGATGATGTCCAGCAGGATGCGCGGGAACAATCCGATGGCGAGCGACACAGCGATCAACAGCAGCGCGCCCAGTTTTTCCGGAAATGAAATCGGCGGCATCGGTTCGTGGGGGCGTTCGCCCGGTTCCTCGCCTTCTCCGAAAAACGCTTTGAGCAGCGCGCGCAAGGTGTAAGCGATGCCAATCAGAATGCCGATGCCCGTCAAGATCGCCAGCGTCGGAAATGCCTTCCAAGCGCCGATAATCACCTGGAATTCCGCCGCGAACCCGCTGAAGCCCGGCATCCCCATTGACGCGATACAAGCGATCACGAAGGTTCCTGCGACAAACGGCAGCGCTTTGCCCAGCCGCATCGAATGCAACTCGTCCAAATCGCGCGTGTGCGTCCGGTCATAGACCATCCGCCCCACCACCGCGAACAGCAGGCCCGCGATGATGCCGTGCGAAAACATTTGCAGCACCGCGCCGCTCAAGCCGATGGCGTTCAGGGACATCAAGCCGAGCAGCACGAACCCCATGTGGCTCACGCTGGAATAGCCGATGACGAATTTGAAATCTTTTTGCACCAGCGCCACCATTGCGCCGTAAATGATGCCGATGATAGCGAGCGCGGCAAAAACGTTTTTCCACGCCGCCAACCCGTCCGGGAACAAAGTCATCGCCATGCGCAAGCAACCGTAAGCGCCAAGTTTCATCACCACGCCCGCGAGCAGCATCGAAGCCGCCGTCGGCGCGGCGACGTGGCCGGTCGGCGCCCAGGTATGAAACGGCCACATGCCCGCGAGGATCGCGAAGCCGATGAACACGAGCGGAAATGCCCACATCTGAAACTCGTGCGGGAACGGATATTGGGCGAGTTCTTCCACGTTGAACGTGTGCGCGCCCGAAATGACGTAAGCGGCAATCAAGCCAATCAGCACCATCGCGCTGCCGACGAAGGAGTAGAGGGCGAGTTTCATGGCTCCGTATTCGCGCCGCGTCGACCCCCAAATCGCGATGATAAAATATTTTGGCACGATGGCGATTTCGTAAAACACGAACAGCAGGAACAAATCGAAGCTGAGGAACACGCCGTAGACGCCGCCGATCAGCGCGAGGTAGAAGGCGAAAAATTCCTTGGCGCGGTGTTCAATGTTCCAGGAGAACAAAATGCCCACGACCGCCGCGATGCCCGTGAGCAGCACCAGCGTGAGGCTGACGCCATCCGCGGCGAGAAGATAATGGATGCCAAGCGAAGGAACCCATGGGATGTCCGACACCGTCACGATTTCGCCGGCCTTGAATTGCGCGAACCCCGCGATGCCAATGCCCAGTCCCGCCGCCGCAAACAACAGCGCCACTTTGCGCGCCAGCGCAGCGTTGCCCTTCGGCAGGAGCATCAGCACCAGCACGCCAATGAATGAAATGTAGATGGTCCAGGCTAACATCTTATGAGTGGCGCGCATCGCCGATCCCAACCTCGCGCTGCGGCATCCGTAGCACTGAAAGCGCAAAACAGGACAGCCCAGGGCAACGCCCTGGGTTGCAGGCGCAAAACAAAAATCAAGCCCTGAAAGGGCGGCACAAAATCAATCCCACACATAACGCTCGTCCATCGGCACGTTGTATCGTTTGCAAAACTCGCGAACTTCTTCTTTGAAATCCCGCCTTCGATGACGTTCCGCCTGTCCCTCTATATATTCGCGGACGGCATCAGCATTCGATTGGCTTAGCGAGAAAATGCCATAGCCGCTCTGTCAAGCGAACTCAGGAACGCCGTTGTCCTTCATCCATTTGCTGGAATTTTTTTTGACTTCTTCCACCAGCCTGCACGCCGCGATGTTTTTTGAAAGCTGGCAAAAAACGTGCACGTGGTCAGCAACGGAATTAATAATCAAAGCAGGTGATTCCAGATTCTTCAGGATTCCGGCCATGTATCCGTGCAAGCGCGCCCGCACATCGTCGGCAATCAATGCCCGACGGTCTTTGGTGCTCCAAATCCCGTGAATCAAAATGTTCGCTAAGGATTGCGGCATTTTTGTGACGCCCTTTCAGGGCTGGTTGACTTCTTGTTGCGAATAGCCCAGGGCGCTGCCCTGGGCTACCTTGTTTTGCGCCGTTGGCGCAAGGGTTCTCCGCAATCCACAGCCAATAGCTTTAAGTCCAAGTTGCATTGGTTCAATTGGTTCAGAACGGCAATTGTTTCACCATTTCCACGACGGTCGTGTGGATGGGCCCGAGCAGGAGCTGTGGGTAAACACCCAGCACGAACATCAGCGCGATGGGGACCGCCAGCATCGCGCGTTCGCGTGTCGTCAGGTCGGGCAGCTTCGACCATTTTTCATTCAGCGGCCCGTTAAAGACGCGTTGCAAAACTGTGAGGATGAAAATCGCCGTGACCAGCAGGCCAATCACCGACACTGAAGCCGAACCTGTGGCCAGCGGAAACACTCCCTTGAAAATCAGAAACTCGCCCACGAAACCATTGAGGCCAGGCAAACCGAGCGATGAAAACAAGGCGACGCCCATCATTCCGCAAAACACCGGCGCGATTTTGCGCAGCCCGCCAAAATCATTCAGCCCGCGCAACCCGCCGCTGCGTTGTTCCAGCAGCGCGATGAACCAGAAGATGGCCGCAGCGGTAAGGCCATGGTTGAACATTTGCAGAATCACGCCGCTCAAGGCAGCCGATTTTTCCGCGGCCGGATTCGCCAGGCCCACGCCCGCTGTTGCCACCGCAAAAATGGCGAGCAAGCAATAGCCCAGGTGGTTGATGGACGAATAAGCGAAGATGCGCTTCAAATCCTTTTGCGCAAACGCGGCGCAGGCGGAAAAAACCACGGTGATAACGGCCAGCGCCAGCAACGGTGTGCGCAGCGCATGGATTTGATACGGAAAAATCGGCAGGAGGATGCGCAGCAAACCGTAGACGCCCATCTTCGACATCGCGCCGGTGAGCAGCATGGTGGTGCCGCTCGGCGCTTCGGTGTAGGTTGACGGCAGCCACGTGTGGAACGGCATCAGCGGCACTTTCACCGCGAAACCGAGGACCGCCCCCAGAAAAATCACTTTCGTCATCGCCGCCGCGGTGAACGCGTGGCCAAACAGATGGAAACCAAGGTTGCTGGCTACATCGCCGAAAATGCCGTTGGTGCGGCCGAGTTCGGCGAGTTGGGTGAAATCAAAAATGCCGGGTTGATCGCCATTTTTGGTGACGAGATAAATTCCGAGGAACGCCAGCAGCAACGCGACGCTGCCGACCATCGTATAAACGAAAAATTGCGTCGCCGCGCTCGCGCGCCGCGGACCGCCCCAAAGCCGCACGAGGAAGAACGCGGGGACCAGGCTGAGTTCCCAAAAGAGAAACCAATGGAAAAAGTTCAGCGCGGTGAACGTGCCAAACAACCCGCATTCCAGGAACAGCACCATGGAGAAATAGAGATGCGGACGATCTTCATTGCGCCACGAAGCGAGCATCGACATTGGCGTGATCAACGCCGCGAGCACGACCATCACCAAGCCCAGGCCGTCCACGCCCACGCGATATTCCACGCCGAGATTGGGAATCCATTGGTGCCGTTCCTCAATGGAAAATCCGGCAGCCGATGGGTCAAAAAATTTCCATAAAACCAGCGCCAGAACGAGAGTGATGAGAGCCGTTCCCAAGGCGAAGCCGCGAGCGAACGTTTTGTTATTGCCGCCGCTGAACGCAAGCGCCAGCGCACCGCAGAACGGCACGAAGGTCAGGATGGTGATGAGTGGAAAATGGCTCATGACAGGCCAATCCCCCAGATCAAGAGCAAGGCCAGCACGGCCATCGCGATACCAATCACGCGCAGATAATTCTGCACGCGCCCATCCTGCAGGCGCGACAATCCTTTCCCGCCCAGCACGGCGCCTTTGCAGCCTTCATCGAAGCCAAGATTGACCACGTATTCGTCGCAAAAACGGCTTACCCATGAGAGACCGATCGTCCCGAACGCAATCAATTGCACGAGACCGTTCCAGATCCAGAAATCCAGCGCGTCGCACATGCGCGCAAACCAGGCGTTGAAGGCGATGATGGTGTGCTCATAGATTTCGTCGACGTAATATTTATTCTCCAGCAGGTGAAAAATATCCGGGCGCATCACCTCCAGCGGATCCGGTTCCTCGGATTGTTGCAACGGCCTGCGGCCATACAACCACCAGCCAATGCCCAAGCCGATAAAAACAATGATGCTGGAAGTCACCATGAGCGAAATCACGCTGGAATTGAAACCTCCGACCTCGCCGCCGAGAAATTTCTGAAGCCACGGCCAGGCCGGTGTGCCGATGAATCCCAACAGGATCGAGCACGCGGCCAGGACGACCAGCGGCATGGTCATGATCGGCGAAGTTTCGTGCGGTTCACCGGCGAGTTCATCGTGCGGATGTTGTTTCGCCGGCACACCCGCGTGTTCGACGGTCCATTGTTCGGAAGTGGTCGTTCTGCCGAGGTGCAGGCGGCAATTGCCAAAGAACACGTAAAAAACCTGTCGCGTCATGTAGAACGCCGTGAGCAACGCGCCCGCCGCGCCGAGATAAAATGGAATGCGCGACACCGGCCAGCCGTGCGCCGCGTGCAGGATTTCGTCCTTGCTCCAAAAACCGGAGAACAGCAGCGGAAATCCGCACAAGGCCAGCATGCCGACCGCATAAGTCGCGAAGGTGACGGGCATGTATTTGCGCAAACCGCCCATCCGGCAAATATCCTGCTCATCGTGGCAGCCGTGAATCACCGAGCCTGCGCCCATGAACAGCAGCGCCTTAAAAAACGCGTGCGTGATGAGGTGAAACATGCCGACCGCCACACCGCCGACGCCCAAGCCCATCATCATGTAGCCGAGTTGGGAGACCGTGGAATAAGCGAGGATGCGTTTGATGTCATTCTGGGCGACGGCAATGCTGGCGGCAAAAATCGCGGTGATGGCGCCGACCCACGTCACCACTTGCAAGGTATGATGCGCATGAGCTCCCGCGCTCATCAACGGATACATGCGCGCGACGAGAAACACGCCCGCGGCGACCATCGTCGCGGCGTGGATAAGCGCACTGACGGGCGTCGGGCCTTCCATCGCGTCCGGCAACCACACATGCAGCGGCACCTGGCCGGATTTGCCAACGGCTCCCGCAAAAATCAGGAGACCGATGGCCGTGCAGGCGCTCACGCCAATGATCGTTCGATGCGAAATGAGAATGGACAACGAGGATGGTTCCAGGCAACCCGCGCCGTCCTTATAGAACAGCAGCGTGCCGCTTTGCGAATAAAGCCACACCATCCCCAGCAGCAACGCCATGTCCCCGATGCGCGTGGTGATAAAAGCTTTTTTCGCCGCCGCCGTCGCACTGGGTTTGTGATACCAAAAACCGATGAGCAAATAGGACGTCAAACCGACGAGTTCCCAGCAGATGAACAGCAACAACAGGCTGTTGGCAATGACCACGCCCAGCATCGCGCCGGCAAACAGTGACAGGAACGTGAAAAAGCGCGTGAAGTTTTCGTCGTGCGCCATGTAGCCGACGCTGTAGATAAAAATGAGCGTGCCGACGAACGTGACCATCACAAGCATCACGGCCGAGAGCGGGTCGAGCACCCAGCCGAGTTGCAGCCATTGATCGCCGAATTGGAACCAATTGAAATTGAAAACCTGCCGCGCATTTTCGCCATGCATGCCCAGCACGTGAGTGAATGCGCACAACGCCAGCAAAAACGAAATGACCATCGAACCAATGGCGAGCGATGCCGAAAACGCGCGGTGCCGCCGCGGTGCGAGCGCGCTCAACCCAGCCGCCAGCATCGGCAGCACGGGTATCAGCCAGAGATATTTGACGATAAAAGGCATTTAGCTTTAACGCAAAGACGCAAAGGACCGAAGGCGCAAAGGAACGTTTTCTTTGCGTCTTTGTACCATTGCGCCTTTGCGTTGAATTTTCTCATCCCTTCAATGATTTCACTTCGTCCACGTTGGCGGTTTTGTGATGGCGATAAATCGCGATGATTAACGCCAGGCCGACGGCGGCTTCCGCCGCGGCCACGCCAATGGAAAAAATCACGAACATGATTCCGGTGAGCGCTTCCGGATGTTCGCTGAAGCGCCAGAAGGCGATGAAATTCAGGTTCGCCGCATTCAACATCAATTCGATGCCGATGAGGACGATGATCGCGTTACGGCGCGTCACGGCGCCCGCCAGCCCGATGGCGAAGAGGAACGACGATAAGATGAGATAGCCAGCCAAGGGGCTCATTGTCGGAACCTCCATCTCTCAAGCTCCAAGCTCCAAGCTCCAAGCTCCAGAGAAGCACCAAACCTCAAGCTCCCACCGAAGGCAGCCGAGCCGCTATTGGCGCTCGGAACTTGGATCTTCTCTGGAGCTTGGAGCTTGTGGATTTGGAACTTCATTTCTGCTCTTTCATGGCGATGATGACCGCGCCAATGAGCGCCGCCGTCAACAGCAGTCCCACCACTTCGAGCGGCAGGACGAATTTGTTCATCAACGCATCGCCGATTTGTTGAACCGTTGCTTCCGGCTGAGCCGGGACCGGGCCATGAAGCACGGCGCTCCTCGCAATCGCAAAAACCAAAACGCCAAGCACGATCACCGCGACCACCATGCCGCCCAGCCAGCCGGACGACAAAACGGATTTTTGAGGCGGTTCGCTGCCGCGCGTGAGCAGAATCGCAAACACAACCAGAATGGCCACGGCGCCGACGTAGACGAGCAATTGCGTGAAGCCGACAAATTGCGCGCCCAATTGCAGATACACCGCCGCGAGTCCCGCGAAGGCCGCCGCCAACGCCAGCGCGCAATGCACGAGATTCCGCAAGCTCATCGCTGCCACAGCGGCGGCAATGGTCAGGGCGGCGATGATGGCGAAAACAATGTTCATTTATTCCGCGAACCGATACGTGCGTTTTTCCAATTTCTTCCCTTCCATGAGGCCTCGTCCGAGCAAAACGTAGGAACCAGCCACAAAGGCGATACCCACCAGCCAGCGTTCCCAACCCGGCTGCATAAAGTGCCAGACGGCGGCGGTGATAATATTGATGAGCGCCATTGGCAACATGAATTTCCACGCGAAATTCATGAGCTGATCCATGCGCAACCGCGGCAGCGTGCCGCGAATCCAGATGAACACGCAAATCAGCGCGAGCAACTTGGCAAAAAACCAGCCCCACGAAGGAATCACTTCAAGCGCCTCGATGGGCGCCTGCCAGCCTCCAAGGAACAGCGTGATGCCGAGGCCGCTGATCGCGAATAGGCCCATATATTCACCCAGGAAAAATAGCGCGAATTTGAAGCCGGAATATTCGATGTAATACCCGGCGATGATTTCTGACTCGCCTTCCGGCAAATCGAACGGCGAGCGGTTGGTTTCCGCCGTCGCGGCAATCATGAACAAAACAAATCCCGCGAAACCCCACGGCGTGAATACAAACCAATTGCCGAGGCCGATGGAATCATAGCCGCCCTGTGCGTCGACGATTTTGGTCGTGGAAAGCGAGCCGACCATCATGACGACTGTTACCGCGGACAGAATGAGCGGGATTTCGTAGGAAATCATTTGCGCGATGGCGCGCATGGCGCCGAGCAGCGAGTATTTATTGCGGCTCGACCAACCCGCCATGAAAACCGATAGCTCCGTCGCCGCGCCGATGGCGAAAAAGAACAATAGGCCGGCGTCGTAATCCACCAACACCATGTTGCGCCCGACCGGCAGCACGGCGTAAACGAGAAATGCCGGAATCACGACCATCAGCGGCGCGAGATAATGCACCACTTTATCCGCCGCGCGCGGCACAACGTCTTCCTTGATGAGCGCCTTGATGCCGTCCGCTGCCGGTTGCAAAAATCCATACGGTCCGACGCGATTGGGGCCATAGCGATTTTGGATGCGCCCGAGACCTTTGCGTTCCAGCACGGTCGTGACCGCAAATAGCGACGCGAACACGCCGATGATTCCCGCGACGGAAACCAACGCCGATACCACGGGTTGCCACGGCCCGGGTGCGAACCCGGTAATCCAGTGATTCAGCGTGACAAATATTTGGTCCAGCGAGTCGGACATTTAAGTTCGTTAGGTTCCAAACTGATTCTGAGATTGCAATTCATTTCGGCGGAGCGGGCGACGCGGGTTGAGTGTTTGGAACTGCGGCCGCTTTTGCTTTGGCCTCGGCGGCGGCCTTGGCCTTCGCTTCCGCGTCAGCTTTTGCCTTGGCTTCCGCCTTCGCCTTTTCGGCGGCGAGTCGGCCATCCACTTCGTCCGCTTCTGTGGGATGGATCTTGTGATAATACTGGTTGGACTTGGCCAGTTGATTTTTCCGCACGAGCAATCCGCCGAAGCGATTGTCGGTGCTCAATTCAAAATCCGTGTCCATTTTGATGGCGTCGAACGGGCAGACCTCGACGCAAATCTGGCAGCTCATGCACACCGAGAGATCGATGTCGAATACTGCCGGATACAACTGCGGTTTGCCGATGTAATCCGGCTTCTTGTCCTTGCTCTTCTCGATGTAGATGCACTTGGGCGGACATTCCTTTTCGCAAATCTGACACGCGACGCAGCGCAGCCCTTTCTGCCAGTCATCGCCGTCAAAAACCAGGAAAGGAAATTGCCGCGTGGCCTCCGGCAACGCCTGGCGCTCTTCCGGGTATTGAATGGTCGTCAGCCGTTCCTCGGAAACGTAGCTCCCGAGAAAATTCTTGGCGGTGACCGCCATGCCTTTGATGATGCCTTCGCCTAACATAACCAAACGTTTCGGGTTTCGAGTTTCGGGTTTCGAGTTTTCATCGATCCACCTCTCCCAAAACAATGTCGATGCTGCCGAGGATGATGACCACATCGGCCACGTTGTGCCCGAGGCACATGTCTTCGAGCACGGTCAAATTGATGAAACTCGGGGGGCGCACGCGGTAGCGATATGGATTCGGCGAGCCATCGCTGATGAGATAAAAGCCGAGCTCGCCCTTCGGCGCTTCGATGCGGCCATAGGCCTCGCCGGGCTTCGGCCGAAATCCGCGCAGCTTCGCCTTGGGATCCATAATAGGACCGGAGGGAACTGCCTTCAGCGCCTGTTGCAAAATGCCCAGCGACTCGCGCATCTCCAGCACGCGCATCATGTAGCGATCGTAAACATCGCCGCGCTCGCCCAGCGGGACGCGAAATTGAAAGCGATCGTAAATCCCATACTTGTCGACTTTGCGAATGTCGTAATTCACGCCCGACGCGCGCAACAATGGCCCGGTGATGCTCGCGTTGACGACCAATTCGCGCGGAAGAACCGCGATGCCTTGCGTGCGCGCCATTAGAATTTCGTTTTCATTCAGCAACGTCTCGAATTCATCGAGAAAGGCGGGGAATTCATCCACGACTTTCTGAACGCCCTCAAGCCAGCCAGCCGGCGCGTCACAATGCAGCCCGCCGAAACGCATGAAATTGCACATCATGCGCGCGCCGCTGATGGCTTCGAATAAATCGAGAATATGTTCGCGCTCGCGAAAGGCATACATGAGCGGCGTGCCCATGGCGCCCATGTCCTGGAGCAGAAAACCGCAGAGCGAGGCGTGATTTTGCAGGCGCGTCAATTCGGCCAGGATCACGCGCAGATATTCGGCTCGTTCGGGAACCTGAAGGCCGGCGAGTTTTTCCACCGCCAGCGCATACGCCCAGTTGTTCGTCATCGAACAAAAATAATCCAGCCGATCGGTGTAGGGCATTGAAGCGAGATATGTCGTCCCCTCGCCGATTTTCTCGTGATTGCGATGCAGGTAGCCAAAAACCGGCTTGAGCCTCACCACTTTTTCGCCGTCGAGCACGATGTCCATCCGGAATACCCCGTGGGTGGATGGGTGCTGCGGGCCCATCGAGACCTCGAGCAATTCGCCATCGATTGCGCCACGATCATCCGTCTTGGGGCGAATGGTGTAATTGGGCTTTGTTGGTTCGATGGTTTCCATGGCTTCACGCTCCATCGGCGTTGGAATTGCCAAAGCTTTTGGCGCGATTCACGTGGCGCAGATTAAAAATCTGCGATAGGGCAGATTGGAAATCTGCGCTACGTTTGAATGCGCGCGGCTGGTTCATGCTGCCGGATAATGTTGCTTCGCCCGTTCCAAAACTTCATCGTGCGGCGTGGGCTCGTATTCGTAATCGTCCGGCTCGACGTAATCCTTGCGCATCGGAAAATCCTTGAAGCCGTCCCACATCAAAATGCGGCGCAAATCGGGATGGCCTTCGAATACAATTCCATAAAGATCAAAAATCTCGCGTTCCTGAAACTCCGCGCCGCGCCAAATCGGAGTGAGCGAAGGCAAATGCGCTTTGTCGGTCCGATTTTCTGTTCGCAAACGGATGATCAACGGACCGTGCTTCAATTCCATCGAGTAAAGATGGTAAACGGTTTCCAGATAGCCGGGCCGAATTGTTTTTTTAACTTCCTCGACTTCCTTTTCCACGCCATCGACGACTTTTTTGACTTTGATTTTCTCGGTCAATTCGGCTTCCGGCCAGTCGACGCCAGTGACGTTCGAAGCATAATCAAAACGTAGCGTCGAATTATCGCGCAGAAATCTCGCGACATTCAAAGCGCTGGCGTTGTCCACGAGCAAAGAGTGCTGCGCCGACGGCGAGTCATTTTTGACGATTTCCAGTTTGGCGCCGGGAATCGCCTGCTCGACTTGTTCTTTGATGGCTTCGAGAGACAACACGTTAAATTCAACCTTGCCGTTTCACCAACGGCGCGTGCCATACCGCCGGATTGTTCGGCGGCTGCAAATCATGTTCGCCAAACGTCGGCACGGGAAATTCGCTCGGCTTGTCGGCGTTCAAATGACGCGGACGATCCGCGCCGGTCAGTTGCTGCTGATCAATCTTCTCCTGCAACGTCATGAACGCGTGCAGCAACGCCTCAGGCCGCGGCGGGCAGCCGGGGATGTGCACGTCCACGGGAATGTAACGATCGATGCCTTTCAACACATTATACCCCTGCTTGAACGGTCCGCCGGAAATGGCGCAGGCGCCCATGGCAATGACGTATTTGGGTTCCGGCATCTGGTTGTAAAGGCGCACGACCTGGGGCGCCATTTTCTTGGTCACCGTGCCGGCGACGATCATCAAGTCCGCCTGCCGCGGCGATGGCCGAAAGACTTCCGCGCCGAACCGCGCGAGGTCCCAGCGAGACATGGAGGCCGCGATCATTTCAATGGCGCAACACGCCAGCCCGAAACCGAGCGGCCAGACGGAGTTCTTCCGGCCCCAGTTGTACAATTCTTCCAGCGTGGTCGTAAAAACGCCCTGCTTCTGCAATTCACTTCTCAGTCCTTCATCCATGTTACTTCCAGGTCAGCACGCCTTTCCGCCATGCCCAGACAAGGCCTGCGACCAGCATGAAAACAAAAATCATCATTTCAACGAACGCGAACTTGCTCAAGCCCGTAAAGGCCGCGGCAAACGGAAGGAGAAACACTGTTTCCACATCGAATAGCAAAAAGATGATCGCGTAGAGGTAATACTCGGATTTGAATTGGATCCAGGCGTCGCCCTTGGATTCCAGGCCGCACTCGTAGATGGCGTTTTTGTCCTGGCCGGGTTTTTTGGGTGAGAACTTTTTCGCCCAGAGCCAGGCCAGCGCGAGCGGCATCATGGCGAATCCCACCGCCGCAAGCAGCAGGATGATGACGGGCAAATAATTAGCAGACATACGATGGACGCCGCAAATTCGTCACCCGCGAACCGTACCAAGCGGAAAACTGCGAGTCAAGGAATGGGCGAAATTTGTGTCGATTAGCGAACAACAGTTGGACCAAAATTATTTCTCTTCGCGCCTGTGCAATCCCACGGAATTGGCGATATCATCGAACTCCTCGGAACTGACATTTTCCAGTTGCTTGCCCCTCGACGCGAGCTTTTCGTTGATTTTAATAACCTTCTCGGTCATGACCTCATGCGTTTCTTCGGAGCCGCCGACGAGGGCGAAATTGGAACCGGTAGTCACGCGTTTATGGCCGTCGGAATCCAGCCCGACTCCGAGCATCATGGCTTTGCGCCGGGCTTTTTTGTTCTTTCCACTAGCCATTAAATCATCGTACGGCCAGCGTGCGGCTGGGTCAAGAATGGTTGCAATGCGGCCCGAATTTGAATCGGACATTATGAAGCCGCACTTCGCGCGCCCCAAACCTTTGGACTGCGCCGGCAAAGCCGAACATTCCATGACCGCGGGGGAATAAAAAGCGGTGTCGCCGCTGCGCTCTGCCACCGCGCTCCATATGCACTTCCGACTGGCCCGAGCGCAGTTGGCGTGTTAGACCACGTCCATGGCCGCGAAGTCCAAAAAACAACCGCGCGGGCGATTCAAATCGAATTTCCGGATTTATTTCGGCGATGAAATTGCGCTGGGGCCCGGCAAGGCGGAATTGCTGCGGCACATTTCGCGGACCGGCTCCATCTCTGAAGCCGCCCGGCGCATGGAAATGTCCTATAATCGCGCCTGGTTGTTGGTGCGCACGATGAACCGCTGCTTCAGGAAACCGCTCGTGCTCGCCTCACGCGGCGGTGATCAACGCGGCGGCGCACAACTGACCGCGTTTGGCAAACAAGTCCTGGCGCTCTACGAAACGCTGGAATCACGGTTCCTCACTGCCACGCGTCAACCGCTCCGGCGGATTTTGTTCCTGCTCAAAGCTTGACTGAAGCGGAGCGCCGAGCACCAGATCGGCCGGATTGGAAAACGCCGGCTGCCGAGCTGATGCTCGGCGCTCCCGCGAGATCGCGTTTCGTTATATTTGACAGAGTATAACGGTTTTGCTCCAATCCATCCGTGAATAGCCCGGCGAAGCCCATTATTCAGCGTGCTTTCAAAATTTTCTGCCTTGGTGCCGCAGCTTTGACCTGCGCGCACGTTTGTGCCGCGGACGTAACAGTTTTTGCCGCTGCAAGCTTGACGGATGTATTGAAGGAAACCGCCGCGGCTTACGAGAAACAGAACCACGACAAAATCTTCTTCAATTTCGGCGCGTCCAGCCTGCTCGAACGGCAAATCGAGCAAGGCGCGCCGGCGGACATTTTCTTCTCCGCCGATGAAGCTAAAATGGACACGCTCGCGACCAAGGGACTTATTCTGAAGGAAACTCGCAAGAGCCGCCTTTCCAACGCGCTCGTCATCGTGACCTCGTCCGACAGCCAACTCCAAATCACGTCGCCCGCCGACTTGGCCGGAACCAATGTGCGGCGGATTGCGCTGGCGGATCCGGAAGCCGTGCCGGCGGGAGTTTACGCGAAGGCATTTCTTGAGAAGGAAAATCTTTGGACATCCGTCGAACCCAAGATTGTTCCCGTCGACAACGTGCGCGCCGCGCTCGCGGCCGTGGAATCCGGCAATATTGAGGCCGGCATCGTGTTCAAAACTGATGCCTCCATTTCGAAAAAAGTGCAGGTCGCCTATGAAATTCCGCCGGCGAGCGGCCCTAAAATTTCCTATCCACTGGCGGTGGTGAAGGACGCGAAGCAGGTTGAAGCCGCCAAAAAATTTGCGGGCTATCTCGACTCGGAAGCCGCCGCGAACATTTTTGAGAAATATGGATTTATCGTGCTTCACTGACGCACGCGGCTGCTCATGACCGCCGAAGAGTGGCAACTGCTTTCGTTCACGGCGTGGGTTTCGGCGCTCAGCACCCTGATCATACTGCCGTTCGGGCTGGCCACGGCATGGCTGCTGGCGCGCCGCAATTGGCCCGGAAAATCGCTGGTTGAAACCGTCGTCTCGCTCCCGCTGGTCATGCCGCCCGTGGCGACCGGCTTGATTCTGCTGAAAATTCTCGGCGAAAGAGGCCCCGTGGGCGGATTTTTTTACCGGCATTTCAATTTCGACATTGCGTTCACCTGGCGCGGCGTTTTAATCGCGCTCGCGGTGATGTCATTTCCATTGCTGGTGCGCTCGACGCGTCTCGCCTTCGAACAAGTGAATCCCCGGCTCGAACAAATCGCCCGGACGCTCGGCGCCAGCAACACGCGGGTGTTTTGGACCATCACACTTCCGCTGGCGTCGCATGGCGTGGTTGGCGGGATGCTGCTGGGCTTCGCGCGCGCGCTCGGCGAATTCGGCGCGACCATCATGGTGGCGGGCTACATTTCCGGCAAAACGGCCACGCTCTCCACCGAAATTTATCACGCGTTCAACAATGGCGAAGACGCCCACGCCTATCGCTTGCTGGGATTCTCCGTCGCGCTGGCCTTCATCGCCGTCTGGAGCAGCGAATGGTTCATGCGACGAAAAAAAAGCCGATGAATTTGCTGCTCAAAAACATCTCCCTGCCGCTCGCGGATTTTTCACTCGTCGTCGATGTGGAAATCCAAAACCAAAGCACGGCGATTTTTGGGCCGTCGGGCGCGGGCAAGACGTCGCTGCTCGACCTCATCGCCGGTTTGCGACATCCACGATCCGCTTTCGTCCAATTGGGCGACCGAGTTCTCACCAATACCGCGACGCGCACTCGGGTGCCCACGCGCCATCGCCAAATTGGTTACGTGCCGCAGGATCTCGCCTTGTTTCCGCATCTTTCAGTGGAGCAAAATTTGCTCTATGGCTGCAAGGAAAACCGCAATTCCAATTCACTCTTCGGCTACGAGCATGTGACGCAAGTTTTGGAAATCGGCCCGCTGGTCAGCCGGCGCGTGACGAATCTTTCCGGCGGTGAAAAACAACGCGTGGCACTCGCCCGCGCGCTGCTGGCTTCGCCGCAAATTCTGCTCCTGGACGAACCGCTCGCCAGCCTGGACACGATGTTGAAATCCAAAATCATCCCCTACCTCGCCCGCATCCGCGATGACTTCAAAATACCGATGCTTTACGTGACGCACGATTGGGCCGAAGTGCAGGCGCTGTGCGCCGAGGCCTTGATCATGGAACGCGGGCGAATTGTGAGAAGGGAATCAATTTTATAACCACGAATGAACACCAATGAACACCAACTACTCGTGATCATTCGTGTTAATTCGTGTGCATTCGTGGTTGCATCAATTAGTCATTCGCCCCGCGAATCGGCACGGTCAATTGCTGGCCGTTGTCCTTCGGCCCAAGGCCCAGCAGAAACGGCACCGCTATTTTCGCCCATTCCTGCGGCGATGGATAATGATTCGCCGAACCGCCAAAGGCGCTTTGCAACATCTCCGTATTGATAATCCCGGGATTCAGCGGCACCGCCGCCATGCCCGACGGCAGTTCCTGAGCGAGTGATTGCGTCAAGCCTTCAATGCCCCATTTGCTGGCGCAATACGGCGCCACTTCCGCGTCCGTGGAGCGGCCCCAACCGGAACTCAGATTCACGATCACGCCCGTCTTCCGCTTCACCATTGCCGGTGCGAAATGCCGGATGACATTCGCCGTGCCTTTGAGATTCACATCGATGACTTCGGAAAATTCGCGCGCACTCACTTCCCATAAGCGGGCGTTTTTGTTGATCACGCCTGCATTATTGATGAGCAAGTCGGGCGGCGAATGAGTTGCGAGGCAGATGTCGGCCCACGATTTCACCGCGTCATTCAGAGACACGTCCACGGAATAGAAGTCGTGCGGCTTGCCAAACTTCTCCTTAAGCTGGTCGATTTTGTTTTGAGAACGACCACAGCCCAGCACCACGTGACCGAGCCTGACGAATTCCTCCGCCATCGCCCGGCCGATCCCATGCGTGACACCGGTAATGACAATGACTTTGGCGGGCATGGGCCAAATGTTGATTCAATCGCCGGTGGTTTCAAGAATTTTTGCTGATAACGCCGCCGGAAGACCGCCGGCGGATATTAATCCCGCGGATTGAATTTCGATTTCTGCGCGAGTTGTTCCCAAAGCATGCGTTCATCCTCGGAAACTTTCCGCGGCACTTCGATGCGCGCGACTACGATCAAATCACCGCTGCCGCCGCCGCGCTCTGGCAAACCGCGCCCGCGCACGCGCAATTTTTGGCCGTTTTGCGTGGCCGGCGGAATTTTGATGTTCACGCGGCCATCGAGCGTCGGAACCGAAATGTTCGTGCCCAACACCGCTTCCCACGGCGCGAGTTGGGCCTCGTAAATGAGATTGTGGCCATCCACATCAAAGTCCGGGTGCTTTGCCAGCCGAACTCGCAGGTATAAATCACCCGCCTCGCCGCCACCCGCACCCACTTCACCCCGGCCCGCCACACGCAACCGTTGTCCCTCCGCAATACCGGGCGGAACCTTTACCTGGTAAGTTTCGCTGCGGGAATTGTGCCGAACCGTCACCGAGCGCACTGACCCGCGCTTCACTTCATCCAGCGTAACCATGATATCACCCTCGATATCTCGCCCGCGCTCGGCGAAATCCTCCTCCGCGTATCCGGTCTGCCCGCCAAAACCTCTGCCACGAAAACCACCTCCCCGACCGCCGAACAATTGCTCAAAAAAATCGCTGAAGCCGGTGCCGCCAAAATGAAATTCTTCCCCCCCCGCCGTCCGGCCATGAAATCCATGGGCCGACCCCGCGAAATTCTCCCAACCTGGCGGCGCTTGAAAATCCGCGCCCTGTTTCCAATTCGGGCCCAGTTGGTCGTATTTCTTCCGCTTGACTGGATCGCTCAGGACTTCGTAAGCCTCGTTGATTTCCTTGAATTTTTCCTCGGCCTTTTTTTTGTCCTTGGCGACATCGGGATGATATTCGCGCGCGAGCTTGCGAAAGGCCTTTTTGATTTCGCCCTCGCTCGCCGTGCGCGACACACCGAGGCTTTCGTAATAATCTTTGTATTGGACGGCCATATCCAGCAATCACAACTTGCGAAAAAGCTGCGATACTTGAAACAATGATGCCTGTTGTTTTGTTTTTGTCAAAATGTTGACCAATGGATCCGAATGATCCCAATTCACTCTGCCTCGAATGCGGCCTGTGCTGCAACGGGGTGATTTTCGCCGATGTGCAGTTGCAATTGGGCGAAAATGCCGAGCGATTGCGCGCGCTCGGACTGGCGTTTGTCGCGAGCAAAAAAGCTGAAAAATTCAAACAGCCGTGCAACGCATTCGACGGTTGCCGTTGCCGGATTTATGCCGAGCGACCGACTTACTGCCGCCAGTTCGAATGCTTGCTGCTCAAAAGCGTCAAGGCTGGACGCACGGATCCATCCGCCGCCCTGCGCACCATCCGCACCGCACTTCAACGTGTCAAAAAAGTGAAGACCCTCCTGCGCGACCTGGGCGACGCCGAAGAAAGCCTCGCGTTGAGCAAACGTTTTCGTCGGATGCAACGCCGGTTGGAAAGTTCTGGATTAGATGAGGAAACCGCAGAAACATTCGGCGATCTCACGCTGGCCGTGCATGATTTGAACATGCTTTTGGCGGAAGCATTTTATCCCGGCCCATAGTGGCACGGGCATCCTGCCCGTGTGTTTCGGAACGCCGATCTCCTGATCGGCGCGTCCCCAGCGGATTATCCCCACCTGACGGTCAGGACCCACGCTCTGGCATTCTACTCGTGAGTCCCGTTCGCACGGGCGAGACGCCCATGCCACTACACAACCCGCGCTTGCGATTTGAAATTTCCTGCGCTAACCATTGCCCGTGCCTCGCGAAGATTTTTCAGATGCCGCGCTCGTCGTGCTGGGCCATGGTTCCACCAAAAATGACCAGTCCGCAGCGCCGGTGTTTCAACACGCCGCGGAATTGCGCGGCCGCAACCTTTTCGCCGAAGTCCGCGAAGCCTTCTGGAAACAGGAACCTAAAATCGCCGACGTGCTCCAAGGCCTGGCCACGCCACGCATCTTCATTGCGCCGATCTTCATCAGCGAAGGCTATTTCAGCAGCGATGTCATCCCGTGCGCCCTCAGCTTTCCGCCCGGCCAATCAACCATCCACTCTCAACTTTCAACTCTCTTCTATTGCCAACCCGTCGGCACGCACGAGAGCATGACGGCCGTGTTGCTGGCTCGCGCGCGCGAAGTGGCGAGCCGATTCCCCTTCCCTCGCGCGCCGAAACCGCACGAAACCACCCTGTTCATCGCCGGCCACGGAACCGAACAAAACGAAAATTCCCGCAAAGCCATCGAACGCCAGGTTGAGTTGGTCCGCGCACTGAAAGAATATGCCGATGTCCACGCCGTTTACCTGGAAGAAGAACCGCGCGTCAGTCAATGTTACGAACTGGCGCGCACGCGGAATATCATTGTGGTCCCTTTTTTCATCAGCGACGGCATGCACACGCAAGAGGACATCCCGATATTGCTGGGCGAACCGGAACGCACCGTTCGCGAACGCCTCGCCAGCCATCAGCCCACCTGGCGCAATCCCACCGAACGCAAGGAAAAGCTGGTCTGGTACGCCTCAGCCGTCGGAACCGACCCGCGCATTGCCGATGTCATTTTGGAACGAGTGCGGGAGGCGGCGGAACGAAGTTAAATGGGTGAATGGTTAAATCGTTAAATGAGTTGAGACGCGCCCTGTACCTTGCGACTATTTTAACCGATTTAACTCATTTAACCCATTTAACGAACCCAATGACCACCCTGCGCTGGGGCATTCTGAGCACCGCGAACATTGCCCGGAAAAACTGGAAAGGCATCTGGCACTCGGGCAATTCCATCGTGACCGCGGTCGCCAGCCGCGACGCCGCGCGCAGCCGGAAATTCGTGGCCGAATGCCAGCAGGAGAAAGCGTTTCCCACTGCGCCCGCCGCCTTCGGTAGTTATGAACAATTGCTCCGCTCACCCGATGTCGATGCTGTCTACATCCCCATCCCGACCGGCATTCGCAAGGAGTGGGTCATCCGCGCGGCTGAGGCCGGCAAACATATTTTGTGTGAAAAACCCGCCGCCGCCAACGTAGCCGATCTCCGCGAAATGATTGCCGCGTGCGAACGCAACAAGGTTCAATTCATGGACGGCGTGATGTTCATGCACAACCCGCGCCTTGAGCGCATTCGCGACGCGCTCGATGACGAAAATTCTTTCGGAACCGTCCGCCGAATTACGTCGCATTTCAGCTTTCTGGGAAACGAAGACTTTCTCAAAACCAACGTCCGCAGTCACAGCGTGCTCGAACCGCTTGGCTGCCTCGGCGATCTCGGCTGGTATTGCATCCGTTTCACGCTTTGGGCCATGAACTGGAAGCTGCCGCGCGAGGCCCGTGGCCTCATCCTTTCACAAGCCTGCTGCGATGCCAGCCAGGAAAAGGTCCCCTTCACTTTTTCCGGCGAATTGGTTTTTGACGACGAAATTTCGGCCGGTTTCTATTGTTCGTTCCTGGCGACGTACACCAATTGGGCCGTTGCCACCGGCACGAAAGGAACCGTGCGCGTGCCGGATTTTGTGCTGCCGCAAAGAAGCAGCGAGGGCGCGCTCGACATCAACGGAATGGTTTGCGACAACCTGGTGATGGATCCGATAGTCGCGCAAGAAACCAGGATGGTCCGCGCCTTCACGGAACAGGTCCTATCCGGGAAATTGAATCCGGGCTGGCCCGAGTGCGCGCTCAGGACGCAAATTGTCACGAACGCGTGCCTGGAATCGGCCCGTGAGGGTCGGCCAGTCATGATGAAGTGACTCAGCGACACGACCACCGGGCATTTCTATCTTCCATCCTCCATCCTCCATCCTCTATCCTTCCGCCGTGCATTTTCGGAAGATAACCATCGTTGGCGTCGGATTGCTCGGCGGCTCGCTCGGGCTGGCGATTAAAAAACGCCGGCTCGCGGACGAAGTCGCCGGCTACGTCCGCCGCCCGGCCAGCGTTGCCGATTGCAAAAAGGCAAAAGCCGTTGACGTGTGCACCTCCGATTTGCGCGAAGCCGTCGCGGATGCCGGCCTGATCATTCTGTGCACTCCACTGGCGCGAATGCTTCCGTTGCTCAAGGAAATGCGCGCGTCCATCAAACGCGGCGCGATTGTCACCGACGTCGGCAGCGTGAAGGCCACAGTCGTGAAAGAGTTGGAATCCCTCGTCGCAAAATCCGGCGCGCACTTTATCGGCAGTCACCCAATGGCCGGCGCGGAAAAAACCGGCGTCGCCGCCGCGCGCGAAGATTTGTTCGCCAACGCCATGTGCGTGATCACACCGACGAAACGCTCGAATCAATCCGCGCTCAAGAAAGTGGAAAATTTCTGGAAAGCCATCGATGCGCGCGTGATGCGTTTGACCCCCGAATTGCATGATCAACTCGTCAGCCGCTCAAGCCACCTGCCGCACGTGGCCGCGGCGACGCTCGCCAATCTGGTGCTCGATCCCGCGCATCCCAAATCCCAGCCGCTCCTCTGCGCCAACGGTTTTCGCGATACCACGCGCATCGCCTCCGGCTCGCCCGAAATGTGGCGCGATATTGCCTTGGCCAACCGCAAAAACCTGGGCCGTTCGCTGGATCAATTCATCCGCGATTTGAAAAAGATCCGGACAATTTTGAAATCAGGCGACGCGAAGACCGTTGAAAAATTTTTTCAACAGGGAAAAAACCGCCGCGACGCATGGTGCGCCCGTTGCGCATCCCCCTCACCTGAGTGAAAGTTCCAAGCACCAAAAATCGAAGCTCCAGAGAAGCACCAATGATCAAGCTCCAAACACTTTCGGTAAAATGCCGACGCCAGCAACGCGCCGGCCGGTATCCAAAACTGAGCGCGATCTTTGGTGGTTTGCGGTTGGAGCTTCTCTGGAGCTTGGAACTTGGGATTTGGAGCTTCTCACCGGAGCTTTCACATGCTTCCTGACCTCATCGAGACCGTGCCGCTCGACAAACCCGTCCGGGCCGAGATAACCGTGCCGGGTTCGAAGAGCATCACGAACCGCGCGCTGATTCTCGCGGCGCTCGCGGAAGGCGAAGTCACGCTCGAAGGCGCGCTCTGGAGCGAGGACACGCAAATCATGGTCGAATGCCTGCAGGAACTCGGCTTCATGGTCGACGTCCGGCCCGATCCCAACGAATTCAGCAATCGCACCATCACCGTTTACGGCAAAGGCGGCGTGGTCCCGCCCGGCGGCACCGAGGAGCAACCGCTTGAACTGTTCGTTGGCAACGCCGGAACCGCCGCGCGTTTTTTGGCCGCATTCGTCTGTCTCGGTAAAGGCGTTTATCGCCTCCACGGCGTCCCGCGCATGAACGAGCGCCCGAAAGCCGCCCTGTTCCGAGCCCTGCGCGAACTCGGCTATCGCGTGGACTCGCCCACGGAAAAATTGCCCGCCGTGATTCACGGCAGCGGCCCCAAACCCGGCGCCAAGTGCACGGTGAACATCGAAGAAAGCTCCCAGTTTGCCTCCGCGCTGCTGCTCTGCGCCAATGTTGGCGGATGGAGTGTGGAGGTGCTTGGTGAGAACGCCGACGAGTCACCTTATGTCGACATGACACAACGATTGGTTGAAGCGTTCCCGAAGAATGGAGGCAAATTTCAAATTGAGCCTGATGCTTCAGGCGGTAGCTACTTTTGGGCGGCCAATTGGCTCGTCTCCGTGGGCTCTTGGATGAAGAGCTTGATGGGCACTCCCGGTTTCCAAATTGCATGGGATTTAAACGAAGTACAGGACTGGATAAAAAAATCGCATCCGCCGGGACAGCTCTCACCTATTTCAGGTAATCATCCAGCTATTTCCGTGAGCAATTGGCCTACATCGGGTTGGCAAATTGACGCCGATTTCCCGTTGTTCATACCGTTACCCGAAACAATTTCCCGGGAAACACAATTGGGCGACAGCATCATGACAGCCCTAGTGCTCGCCGCCGACGCTTGGGGAGGATTGGGAATGGACCGCCGCAACAAAGGCATCCAATTTACAGATCTTCGTCGATTGCGCTTGCAGGAATGTGAACGTGTTGTTGCGTTGCGCACCGAGCTGAAAAAGTGTGGCGCAAATGTCGTCGAGAAAGACGACACACTCACAGTATACCAGGCAACTCTGCACGGCGCCGAAATTGAAACCTACAACGACCATCGCATGGCGATGTGTTTTGCAATTCTGGGATTGAAAGTTCCCGGCATAAAACTTAAAAACCCCGCGTGCGTGAAGAAGACGTTTCCGAACTTTTTCCAAAAACTCGCCGACGCCCCGCCCCAAGGCCTCGGCGCAACGATCTTGGACGCAAAGACTGGACGCCAGCTCACGCATGATGAATTGTTTGCCGAATAACGTAGCGGCGGTTCACATCTCATTAACACCCGGCTTCAGCCGGGTGATTGAAACCGCGATGTTCAGAAACCGTTTTAACGGTTTCGGACACCGCCGCTCAAACCGTTAAAACGGTTTTCGATTTAAGCCGAATTTGATACCCGGCTAAAGCCGGGTGCTAATGAATGAGTCATCGAAATTTGAACCACCCTATCGTCATAGCCATTGATGGCACGAGCGCGAGCGGCAAGAGCACCAATGCCAAGCTCATCGCCAAGGCGCTCGGTTTCGTTTACGTGGACACCGGCGCGATGTATCGCACGCTGGCGTGGCATTGCCTCCAAAACAAAATCGACGTCACCGACGGCAAAGCCGTCGCCGCCGCGTGCCGCAAATGGAAAACGTCGCTCGAAAATCGCGATGGCCACGTGCATTTGCTCGTGGACAATTATTATCCCGAGAAGGAAATTCGCACCGCGGAAGTCAGCGCCGCGGTCTCGCACGTTGCCACCGTGCCGAAAGTGCGCGAGTGGATGAAGAAAAAGCAGCGCGAATGCATCCAGTTCGGCAGCCTCGTCATGGAAGGCCGCGATATCGGCACCAATGTGTTTCCGGAAACGGATTACAAATTTTATCTCGACGCGCATCTCGACGAGCGCACCAAACGCCGCGCCGCCGAGGGCGTGAATGAAAACCTCGCCGCCCGTGATCAACGCGACAGCCAGCGCGCCGCCGCGCCCTTGATGATCGCGCTGGGCGCGAAGGTCATCAATAATTCCGGGATGACCGCCGAGCAAACCAGCGGGATGATTATCGCGGATATCAAACAGCGGCTGGAGATGAAATGAACCACGCCCGTGCCATTAAGGAAGAGGCTCACGCTCATTTCGCCGCAAAAATTAGAGCCTCCTCACGTCGGCTCCTACAGTTCAAATCACGACTCGCCGGCAGGACGCCGGTGCTCCCGGCATGAACTTCGTTTACTTTCTCGGCTGGTGCTTTTTTCGGGCGGTGTATGCCACCTATTTTCATTGGCGCGTCTTCAATCCCGAACGCGTCCCGCTGAAAGGCCCGGTCATTCTCGCTTCGAACCACGCCAGCTTTTTAGACCCGCCGCTGGTTGGCTCGGGCGTTCATCGTGCCATCAATTATCTCGCACGCGACACGCTGTTCCGCTACCCGGGCATCGGCTGGCTGTTGCGAAAATGGAACTCCGTTCCCGTCGATCGTGAAGGTGGCGGCGCAGCCGGGCTAAAAGCCATTCTTGACCGATTACTCGCCGGCGGCGCGATCATTCTCTTCCCGGAAGGCACGCGCACGCGCGATGGGAAATTGCAGCCCGCGCGTTCCGGCATCGGTTTGACGGTCATTAAATCCACCGCCGCCGTCGTGCCCGCCCGCGTCTTCGGAACGTTTGAAGCCTACGGCCGCCACGTGAAAATTCCCAGGCCGCACGGCATCGCCGTGAAATATGGCCGCCCGATGTATTTCAAAAAACTCCGCGCCGAAGCAAAAACGTGTTCCAAACCGCGCCTCAAGCAAATCTACCAGGAGGTCGCGGATGAAATCATGGCGGAGATTGCGAAGTTGGGGCCGTACGAAGATGTGGAGACGTTCGGCTAAGAAAACCTGTTTCGTGTTAGGAAATGCATGCGAGCCGTCTTGCCCATTGTTTCCATCCGATTAAATCCTCAATCCTCCGCCTTCAAATCCCGCGACATCAAATCGCGGACGCCCTGGCGCACGTCCTTGCCCTCATACAACATCGCAAACACCTCCGCGATGATCGGCGTGCTGACGTTATGCCGCTGCGCCAGTTGGTAGGCTGATCGCGCCGTGGGATAACCCTCCGCAATCGCATGCATGCTCGCCGCCACCGCGGCCGGTTTCTCACCGCGACCGCATCGCTCGCCAAACGCTCGATTACGGCTGTGCCTGGAAAAACATGTCACCATCAAATCGCCCAACCCGCTCAGGCCCGTGAACGTGTCCGCTTGTGCGCCGCACGCCACACCCAACCGGCGAATCTCTGCAATTGCCCGCGTCACCAGCGCCGCCTTCGAGTTGTCGCCAAAACCCAGCCCATCCGCCACGCCCGACGCGATGGCAATCACGTTCTTCAACGCCCCGCCAAGTTCCACACCGAGCACGTCCGGCGTGGTATAAATTCGGAGCGTCGGCGAACTGAAAATCCGCTGCACCTCCTCGGCAGTGGCCAGGTCCCGGCTCGCTGCCACAATCGCCGTCGGAATCCCGCGGGCCACCTCAATCGCAAAACTTGGCCCGGAAAGCGCCGCATACCGCGCCTTGGGCGCGTTCTCGCCGAGAATGCCGCACATCGTGAAGCCGGTGTCATACTCAATTCCCTTCGTCACGCTCACGACGATTCCCGGGAAATCCTTCAGCACGCTCGTCACTTCGCGAAACGCCTTGGACGGAACCGCCACCACGATGCATTCTGCGTTCAACATTGAGTTGAGATCCGTCTCAAGCCCAATTTCACCCGGCACTTGGATGTCCGGAAGATAACGCTCATTCCGCTGCGTGCGCCGGATTTCTTCCACGTGCGCCGCGTCGTGCCCCCAAAGCCTGACCTGGAGCCCGCATTGGTGCAGCAATCCCGCCAATGCCGTTCCCCAGGCCCCAGCCCCGAGCACGCTGATCTTCACGGAGTCGCCTCCTTTTTCTTGAATTGGACGCGGTTCTCCGTCCCGTTCAGCAATCGGTGGATGTTTTTTCGGTGTTTCAAAATCGCGAGCAACCCTATGGCTGCCATGACTGCGGTCAGCCCGACATCATGGTTCTCGGTGAACCACGTCGCAAACGGGAGCGCAAACGCTGCCGCAATCGAACCAATGGAAACGTAACGGGTCACTAAAAACAAAATAATGAAAATCGACAAAATGATGATCAACGCCCATGGCACCAGCGCGATCAGAACCCCCGCGGAGGTCGCAATGCCCTTGCCGCCCTTGAAATGAAGCCAGCAAGTGAAGTTGTGCCCCAGAATTGCCGCGATGCCGGCGGTGATTTTCAGATTCTCGAGTGGCGTCTCGGGAAAAATCCTCCCCACGACGACCGCTCCGACCAGGACCGCCACCAGGCCCTTCAGCGCGTCCATCAGCAGCACAAAAATTCCAAACCTCTTGCCCAGCACGCGAAATGCGTTGGTCGCGCCGATGTTGCCGCTTCCCACGGTGCGGATATCCACCCCGCGCGCTTTGGCCACCAGAAATCCAGTGGGAATCGAGCCAAGCAAATACGCCACCAGCGCTGTCACGATGTAGCTGAGAACAGGCACGCAATTACTTTATGAGTCCGAGCCCGAACTTCAAAAGCAAAATTTTTCCCGTAGGAGCCGGCGGAGTCGCAAGCCTTTCGGTGGGGCGAGACTCCGTCGAGCCTGATCTCTTCTGCGAGTTCGTTTCCGCTTTCAGTCCCGCACCCGCGCTGGCAGACTCGCGACGTGACGACTTCACACTCAAAAGTTCGTGTCGCCGTGCTCGGTGTCGGCTTTCTCGGGAAGGAACACGCGCGGATTTATTCCGAACTCGCGGCCGCCGGAGCCGTCGAATTCGCCGGCGTGTACGATATTTCCACCGACAAAGCCCGGAAATTTGCGGAGAAATATCAAGTGCGCGCTTTCACCACCATTCCCGAAGCTGCCGCCGCTTCGGATGCCCTGAACATCGTCACGCCCACCACCACTCACCACGAAATCGCCGGATCCCTGCTTAATCAAGGCAAACACGTGCTGGTGGAAAAACCGATGACCGACAGCAGCGCGCAAGCTGAGGAATTGGTGCAGTTGGCGCTGCAAAAAAATTGTGTTTTGCAGGTCGGCCACGTTGAGCGATTCAATCCGATTTTCAAATATCTCGAAACTGCCGCCGCGCAGCCGCGCTTCATCGAAACCCATCGCCTTTCGCCTTACCCGGCCCGGTCGACGGATATTGGCGTCGTGCTCGATTTGATGATTCACGACCTCGATGTCGTCCTGGCTTTCGTGAAATCGCCCGTGACGAGCGTCGACGCGGTCGGCATTCCTGTGCTGAGCAAATCTGAAGACATTGCAAATGCGCGGTTGCGTTTTGCGAACGGCTGCGTGGCGAACTTGACCGTCAGCCGCGTCAGCCCCGAGCGCATGCGCAAAATCCGCGTTTTCAGCGGCGGCGACACGCCCAGCTACATCTCGCTCGATTATCGCGCGCAGGAGGGATTCATCTACCGCATCGCCCGCGATGGCCAGGAGGAGAGCTCCTTGCTCAAGAAACTTTTGGCCGCGAAAGATTCCACTATCGTCAGCGAATTCGGCGGCAAACGCATCGTGCGCGAGCCGGTGCCCATCGCCAAGGAAGAACCGCTCAAACTGGAATTGGAGCACTTCGTCGATTGCGTGCGGGAAAAACAAACACCGATGGTCAGCGGCGAATCCGCCAAACGCGCCCTTGACCTCGCCTTCGAAATCACCCGCCAGGCACAGCAAAGTATAAAAAATTGGTAGCAGACGATGAAACCGAAGAGCGTCATGCTCATCGCGGGCGAACCGAGTGGCGACACCTTGGGCGCCGAACTCGTCAACGCCTTGCGCATCGAATTAAGCTCGCGAGAGGTGGATTACACGCCATTTGGGCAACCGCTCCACACCGGCCTCGAACCCGGCTTTTTCGGCGCCGGCGGCCCGCGGATGGCTGCCGCCGGAGTGGAACTCGCGTTTAACCTTGTCGAACATTCCATCATCGGCATTCCTTCGTGGAAGAATTACCGGCAGGCTCGCCAGCGTTTCAACCAACTCTTGCAACTCGCCATCGAGCGCCAGCCAGATGTCATTGTTGGAATCGATTACAATTATTTTAACCTGAAATTCGCCCACGCGATCCGCGAGCGCACTCGCCGTCAATCCGGCTGGTTCCACGATTGGCGTCCGAAACTCGTGAAATACATTTCGCCGCAGGTCTGGGCTTCGCGCGAAGGCCGCGCTTATCAAATTGCCCGCGACTACGATCTGCTGCTAAGTATTTTTCCTTTTGAAAAGGATTGGTATGCTCGCCGCGTGCCGAAATTGCGCGTCGAATTTGTCGGCCACCCAATGGTTGACAGGTTTTCATCGCAGGAACGAACTCCGCGAGTTCCTGATTTATCAAAATCAACAGCCGCCCCGGAAATCCTGCTCCTGCCCGGCAGCCGCATTAAGGAACTCGACCGCCATTTGCCGGTCATGCTGGACGCACTGAAACTGATCCGCGAAAAAACGCCCCAAGCCCGCGCGCAAATCGTTCTGCCAGACGAGACGCTTGCCCCCCAGGCAAAATCATTGGGCGCGCCCTCGGAAGTCCCCATTCAAATCGGCAATTTACCCGAAGCGCTCTCGCACGCTGATCTCGCCATCGCTTCAACCGGAACCGTGACGATGGAATGCGCCTTCTTCGGCGTGCCTGCCGTGACGATCTATAAAACCTCCTGGGCCACTTACGAAATCGGCAAACGCATCGTGAAAGTAAAATCGCTCACGATGCCAAACCTGCTGGCCGGAGAAGAAGTTTTCCCCGAATTCATCCAAAACACCGCCACGCCGGAAAACATTTCCCGCGCCGCATCGGACCTATTGCAAAACCAATCTCGCCGAGAAGCGATCAAACACAAATTGACTGAAATCGTTTTCTCATTGGGCGATCCGGCCGCGTCCCAGCGAGCCGCCCGGGCGATTGTGGATTTGCTTGAACCACGAATGAACACGAAATGACACGAATCGAACAAATCATCCAAATTGAGGATTCTTTCCTCGTTGGAAATGGAGTGGCAAAGCTTTGCGAAAGTGCAAGCAGACTGGCGCTCTCCAAGACGCTTCGCGACTTCCAGGGCAACACACCGCGCGCCGGCGTCCCGGACTGCGGCGGCCCTCCGCCGCTCTTCAATCGCGCAATATCAATCGCTGGAGGAGAATCAAGCGAATCAAAGCGCTCAATTCAGTAATGATTCGTGTCCATTTGTGTTCATTCGTGGTTGATTCAAATCCGATTTTTCTCTATTTCTCGCCGCATTGAAAAAGGATTCACCAGAGATTCCGCGCAAAACGATCTACCGGCTATCGGTGTACCTGCGGTGTCTCGCGCGCTTGAAGGATAACAACATGCAGACTGTCTCCAGTGAAGCGCTGGCCAAGGTTGCAGGCGTGAAGCCGACGCAGTTGCGCAAGGACCTCGCCTATTTCGGCCAGTTCGGCACGCGCGGGCTTGGCTATGACGTCGCAGAATTGTCCAAAATGATTTCAGACGAACTCGGCACCACGAGTTTGCAACCAGTCATTCTCGTCGGCGTCGGCAATCTCGGCCTGGCGTTGCTCTCGTATCGCGGATTTGAAAAGGAAGGCTTCGAAATCGCGGCTGCGTTCGACGCGGAACCGAAACGCCGTCGCGACAAACAGATCAAGCAGCCGCTTCTGGGAATGGACGAGCTAAAAGATTTCGTCCAAAAGAACGGTGTGAAAATGGCAATCCTGACGGTGCCGGCCGTGGCCGCACAGGAAGTGGTGAATCAACTGGTGCAGTCCGGTGTCGTCGGCATCCTGAATTTTTCCCCAATCGTCGTCTCCGTCCCGGAGGAAGTGATGGTCAATAATGTCAATCTGGCCATCGAACTGGAAAATCTCAGCTACTTCATCCAGGACTGATGCACTTCCGCGCTTTACGCTGCGACCGCCTTGCTCTTTCGCTTTTTGGCGGGTTTCGCAGGCGCTCCGGCAGGCTTCTCCACCGGTGCCTGCGGTTCCAGGTAAAGATATCGCCCGCAACTGTCGCAAAGCTGAATATCACGGTCCTGCATCAGAGTGGTGATCACGCCAATGGGCAAACGCATGTGGCAGCCGGTGCAAACCTGGTTGCGGACGACAGCCACACCTTTTTTGTCCCGCGCGCGGAGCCGATCATAGTGGCCCAGGATAGGATCGGGAATCAGGGCCCGAAGATCAGCGATTTGTTTGTCATTCCCTTTTTCTTCCCCGAATTCAATGGATTGAAGTTTCAACAAGTTTTGAATGGTCGAATTCATACAGCAAACTAAGTGTCTTACATGATGCACGAAAACACGCAAGATAATTCACAGTCACCGGGAGAAGACACTGGGCATCCCAAGCTGCCGTGCAACGCGTGAAATCAAAGGTGGAAACATTGCTGGAATGCGGGCAGCCGCTCGTAATTGGCCATCGGGGCTACTGCTCCATCGCGCCGGAGAATACGCTGCCCTCGTTCCAACTCGCGCTCGACGCGGGCGCGGATTTGATCGAATTGGATTATCACCACAGCAAGGACGGTGTGCCGATCGTGATTCACGATTCCATTCTGGATCGCACGACGGATGCGCGGAAAAAATGGAAGCGGCGGCACGTCAAAGTCTCGCGGAAGACGGCAGCCGAAATACAAACGCTCGACGCGGGAAGCTGGTTTGATGCGAAATTTGCGGGTGCAAAAGTTCCGCGTTTGGATGAAGCACTCCAGTTCATTTCCGGAAGCGGCGCGGCGGCAGTCATTGAGCGAAAGTCAGGCGATGCGGCGACGCTTGTCCGTTTGCTGCGCGAGCGGAATCTCATCAACAAAGTTATCGTCATTTCTTTCGATTGGAGATTTCTCCGTGCCCTTCATGCGCTTGAACCGGTACAGATTCTGGGAGCGCTCGGGCCGCCAAGTCGGTTGAGCAATGGACGCAAGCCTGTGCATTTGCGGCGAGGCCTTGCCTTGCGTTTGAAGGATTTGCAAAAGACTGGCGCAACAATTGCCGTCTGGAATCGGAAAGTTTCGAGCCGCGCAATTCGTGCGGCGCGCAAGCGCGGGCTGGAGGTTTGGGTGTATACGGTGGATGATAGGCCATTGGCGCTGCGCCTTCTCAAACGAGGAGTGCAGGCAATTATAACAAATCATATCGAGCGTATCCGCGACGCGATTTCGGGGGCATGAACCAATTCACGGGAATGGTTGGGTAACTTCAGGCGGACTTTTGCGGCGCTGGAACGGATACTTGAATTGTTTGAGGTAGCCCAAGGGAACCGGGTGACCTTCAACGCCGTAGCCGATTGGCCATTGATCTTTCGGAAGATGATGAGTGCCGAACAGCCAGTCGAGCCAAGGGAAATGAATCGCAAAATTGACGTCGATGGCTTCCTTTTCAATGCCGTGGTGCCAATGATGAAAACGCGGTGTCACCAGCAACTTTTCGATCATAGGAAAACGCCAATTCAAGTTGGCATGAATAAAAGTTGAATAGAGGTACACCACGAAAATGTAGGCGTTTACAGCGTCCGGGCTGAAGCCGAGGACAAACATCGGAATCACGGTCGTCGCGCGCAGCACCAGGATTTCCAGAAAATGCATTCGCGCGCCCGCCATCCAGTCCATGCTCCGGGCTGAGTGATGGACGGCGTGAAATTGCCAGAGCCACGGCACGCGATGAAAGGCGCGATGAACCCAGTATTGCACTAGGTCAGTCAGAAACATGATAGCAATGAATTGCACCACAAACGGTAATACGGCGACCCAGGCCCGCGTCGCTGTGAGCGGAGCAATCAACAAAATCCCTTTGGCAGGAATAAAGGTTAAAAACGTGAGAATCTGGACCAACAAGCTGCTGACGAGAAAGTAGAAGAGGTCCTCGCGCCATTCTTCGCGAAAGATGTGTTGCTCGTTTCGGTGCGAAAAAATTCGTTCAAGCGGAACGAACAGAAATCCCGTGAAAAGAATCCGCAGAATGAAGAAATCGAGACCGAGATAGAACGGAGTGTAGTCTTTTACAACTTGCGTTGCCTCTGAGCCGCCCAACATGGCCGCAAGCAACGCAGCTGAAACGCCACAGGTGCCGAGCATTTTGCCACGCCGCAATGCGAGGCTCAATGCGGACACGGCAAATGCCGTCAACAACAGCAAGTTGAGGCCGACACGGAACCAGGGATTTTGGTAAAGATTGTGCGTCTCCGGAATCGCGAACGCGCCCGGCATTCGGATCGCAATGACGAGGCCCAGACCGGCAAGGCCGAACACTAATCCCAAAACACCGCTGATCCAACCACTACCGAAACGACGCAGGGCGGCGGGCGCTTCCAGTTCGCGCCGCAATTCCATGCGCGCCTCATGTATTGGTTCATGGATCATTCCTTCTTCGGCACTTTCAGCTCAATGTGCAGTTCGCGGAGTTGCTTTGGTTCGACGGTTCCGGGCGAATCGGTCATCAGGTCGGTGCCTTTGGCGGTTTTCGGGAAGGCGATCACGTCGCGGATGCTGGGGGTGCCGCAGAGAATCGCGCAGAGACGATCGAAACCCAACGCGATGCCGCCGTGCGGCGGGGCGCCATATTTGAACGCTTCCAACATGTAACCGAAGCGGGCTTTCACCATTTCTGGTGGGATTTGCAGGACTTCTTCGAAGACGGTTTTCTGCACTTCGGGCTGATGAATACGGATCGAGCCGCCGCCGAGTTCGACGCCGTTGACGACGACGTCGTAATGCTGGCCGCGGACTTTTTTCGGGTCCGACTTGAGCATCGGGATGTCTTCGGCAACGGGCGCGGTGAACGGGTGATGGCTGGAATACCAGCGGTTCTGTTCGCGGTCGAAGCCGAGTAACGGAAATTCGATCACCCAGAGGAAATCGAATCGGTCCGGCGGAATGGCGAGCTTCCCCTGCCCTTTCAAAACGTCGGCGCAATAGAGACGAATCTTGCCGAGGATTTCGCACGCGGTCAGCCATTGATCGGCGGCGAATAAAATCAAATCACCTTCCTCGATTTTCAATTTCGAAATCAGCGCCTGTTTTTCGGCGTCGTTGAAGAATTTCACGATCGGCGATTTCCATTCGCCGCCTTCGACCTTGATGTACGCGAGCCCTTTCGCGCCAAAGCTCTTGGCGTATTCGGTCATGGTTTCGATCTGGCCCTGCGTCGCGCCGGCCATGCCTTTGGCATTGAGCGCCTTCACCACGCCGCCGTTCGCAATCGCGCCACTGAACACTTTGAAAGTGCTCGCGCGAAATTCCTCGGTGAAATCCACCAGTTCCATCCCAAAGCGCGTGTCGGGCTTGTCGATGCCGTAGCGGTTCAGCGCTTCCTCGAAGGAGATGCGTTTGAAGGGCGTGGGAATATCCATGCCGAGCGCGACTTTCCAAATCCGTTTGAGGACGCCTTCAATCAACGTGTAGATGTCCTCGCGTTCGATGAAGCTCATCTCGATGTCGAGCTGGGTGAATTCAAGCTGCCGGTCGGCGCGCTGGTCTTCATCGCGGAAACAACGGGCGAGCTGATAATAACGTTCCACCCCGGCAACCATCAGAATTTGCTTGAACTGCTGCGGCGATTGCGGCAGCGCGTAAAACAACCCCGGGTTGGTGCGAGCCGGCACGATAAATTCGCGCGCGCCTTCAGGCGTGGATTTGAACAGCGTCGGCGTTTCCACTTCGAGAAAGCCCTGCTCTTCCATGAACACGCGCACGGCGGTGGCGACTTTGCTGCGGAGACGGAGATTGCGCGCCATTTCGGGCCGGCGCAAATCCAGGTAGCGGTATTTGAGCCGCAATTCCTCGTTCACTTTGCTCGCGACTTCGGGGTCGTCGACCGGGAACGGCAACACTTCGGCGAAGTTCAAAACTTCCAGTTCCTTCGCCACGACTTCGACCTCGCCGGTCGGGATCTTGGAGTTGTTCGTGCCCGCGGGGCGTTGGCGGACTTTGCCGGTGATGCTGATGACGCACTCGCTGCGGAGCGCGGCGGCTTGTTCGAACAATTCCTTGGAAAGATCGGAGGGATCAAAAACGCTCTGCGTGCGGCCTTCGCGGTCGCGGATGTCAATGAAGATGAGGCCGCCCAGGTCGCGGCGCGAATGGACCCAGCCGGACAAAGTGACGGTTTGCCCGATATGTGCCGGGCGCAATTCGTTGCAATGATGCGTTCGTTTCATTTCAAAATTGAATATGGCGGCGGTCGCAGACCGCCGCTACGGGGTCTTGGCGAGTCTCGCCCGCCATAAACCAAGCGAGCGCGCATAGTGCGGGGGTTTGGTTTTGAATTCAAAGAAAAATTGAGGTCTTCCGTGGCTGCCAGACCTCGCTTGATTGCTGGGACACCCCCTGGTTGATTTAGTTTGATTCGGTTTGACGCTATTGATTGACCATTTCGCGGCAGGTCGCTCTCCATTCGCCATTCGTCATTCACATCCTCGTCATCCAATTCGTCATCACATTATACCCAAACGTCATCTCCCCCGCATTGAACCCCTTGTACCACTTCGCATGCCCGTCAGCGAACATCACATTCTGCCCTTTCACGTGGACCTGCCAATATGCCGTAATGGATTGGGCCGCCGCACCACCGATACAATTCTGGCTGTAATCATCCTTGTCCGCATCCAACGGATCAAATCGCAACACGCCGCCAGCCGTCCCGCAGGTATCGCCGCCCAGGACAAAACATGAAGGATACATCAGCCGGCTGCTTTTAATCGCCGCATCCACTCCGGTCTCGACATACGCCGCATTGCAACCATTGAAGTAATTGAACGGCCCGCGATATTGCTCCGGCAATTGCACATTGCCCGGGCAATTATAGGCATTCGTGCTCCCCACCTGCGGATAGAGCTGTTCCATCCAACTCGCCTTGCCCGTGCCCGGATCAACATCGCCCCAGTGAATATCGCCGCCGGACTCCGGATAAAACCCCTCGTTATCGTCCGCAAACATCTTCATGCCGAGTCCGATCTGATGCAGGTTCGAAATGCAACTCGTCGTCCATGCCTTCTGCTTCGCCTCGCTCAAAGACGGCAACAACATCGCCGCCAAAATCGCGATGATCGCAATCACCACGAGCAATTCAATCAACGTAAACGCCCGTCCCGCGCGCGCACGGAGCGCGGAATTCATTCCGCGTGTCCCCGCAGAAAACCGATTCGCTGAATTGAGCCAACGGTCCATAAAGTTATCAAAACGCTTTCAAGTTTCACCCTCTCCACGAACATAGTGGCACGGGCGTCTCGCCCGTGCGAATCGAAACGCCCGTGCCACTATAAATGCGCGCAAACATTTCGGGGAATTCTCCCCGGGCAGTGACGGCGAGCACCCATCTCTACGATTTAAATCCATCCATCTTTTCAGACGCCAAAACAAAGCCCGTCGTTTCAAGATGAATTTCCTGTGGTGTCCGAAGATGGACGGAGCGCGGCTCTGTGAGCCGCAGCAGCGCTCGGAATCCCTGAGTCATTGAATTTTTTCAGACGTTTTGATTCTCACAATTTTCTGCGGGTCGCAGACCCGTGCTCCGCTTTTTCCTCAAATTAGGGACACCGCCGAATTTCCTTCAACTTCATCCGCTGAACGCATAGCGTGATGACGGCGTGGGAAAACCAACAACAATGAAATCGTTTTTTCTGGCCGCGCTGCTTTTGTTCCCAGCCTGGGGTTGTGTCGCAACCACCTATCAAAATTCCTCGCTCCTCCCGCCGCCCGTCGAACGCGAATTCCGCGGCGTCTGGATCGCCACCGTCGCCAACATCGACTGGCCCTCCAAGCCCGGCCTCCCCACCGCTCAACAAAAAGCCGAATTGATTTCCCTGCTCAATCGCGCCGCCCAGGCCAAACTCAATGCCGTTATCTTCCAGGTCCGCCCCGCCTGCGACGCCATGTATCCCTCGGCGATCGAACCCTGGTCCGAATATCTTACCGGCGCCATGGGCAAACCACCCGAACCGTTTTACGACCCCCTCCAATTCGCCATCGAAGAAGCCCACAAACGCGGCCTGGAATTGCACGCCTGGTTCAACCCCTACCGCGCCCTTCACAAATCGCACACCGGCAGAATCGCGCCCAATCACATCAGCAAAACCCACCCCGAACTCGTCCGCAGCTACGGCGAATATCTCTGGCTCGATCCCGGCGAACGCGCCGTGCAGGACTATTCCCTCCGCGTCATCATGGACGTCGTCAAACGCTACGATATCGACGGCGTGCAATTCGACGACTACTTCTACCCCGATCCCAGCACCGGCGGGAACCGCGATTTTCCGGACGCCGCCAGTTGGAAAAAATATGGCGCAGGTGGAAAATTAAACCGCGGCGATTGGCGGCGCGAAAATGTGAACACCTTCATCAGCCGCGTCTACACCTCCATCAAAGCCGCCAAGCCCTGGGTCAAATTCGGCATCAGCCCCTTCGGCATCTGGCGCCCCGGCGACCCGCCCGGAATCACCGGCTCGGACGCCTACAACAAATTCTACGCCGACTCCCGCAAATGGCTCGTCGCCGGCTGGGTCGATTATTTCTCGCCGCAACTCTACTGGCGCATCGCGCCCAAAGAACAAAGTTTCCCCGCCCTCTTGAATTGGTGGTCGCAACAAAACCCCCGGCACCGCCATCTCTGGCCCGGCCTGGCCGTCTCCTCCGCCATCAGCCAGGGCTGGAGTCCCAATGAAATCCCGGACCAACTTCGTTTGATCCGAAAAAATCCCGGCGCGAATGGCTACATTTTTTACAACGCCAGCAGCCTCTTCACCAACAGCCCTCGCGGCGACCAATTGCGTCACACCCTCGAAACCGAGTTCAACCACCAACCCGCGCTCGTGCCCGCCTCACCCTGGCTCGGCTCCGGCGCGCCCGCCAAACCCAATTTCTCCATTACCGACTCCGCCAAAGGCGTGCTCCTCCACTGGAGCCCCGCTGGAACCAACGCCGGCCCCATCCGCTGGTGGGTGGTGCAAACCAAATCCTTCAACGACTGGCAAACCCAAATCCTCCCCGCCGAAACAACCTCCCAATCGCTCCCGTTCCACCCCGAAGCCGCCGCCGTCACCGCCATTGACCGCGTCGGAAACGCCAGCCCCGCCCGCGTCCTGGAAATCTACCAACGCCCCGCCGAAAAACGCATCCTCCTGAAACGTTAATAGTGGCACGGGCGTCTCGCCCGTGAGTCCCTTGTGACCGGCACTGGCGAGACGCCTGCCACCAACCAAGTTCTCGGAGAGCCGGTCTATTCTTCCCATTCCCCAGCCGTTCATTCCTCTACCGTTTCATATCGTCAATCCGAAAACTCCCTTGCAAATTCCCACAATTTACTTATTGTCGCGCTTAACCAACCCATCTCGCCGTCTCGCAAAATCACTCCCGACGGCACCGTCACCACCATCGCCGGCGCCGCGAACCAACCCGGAACCACCGACGGCCTCGGCAGCGCCGCGCGTTTCGGCAGCGGCTTCGGCGGGCCCGAAGGAATCGCCGTCGATAGCTCCACCAATATCTACGTCGCGGATACCGGCAATTACACGGTTCGAAAAATAACGCTGGTCGGCACCAACTGGCAGGCGAAGTACCCTAATGTTCCGAGCGCCGATCCCCCGATCGGCCCAAACATCATATCTGGGCGCGAACATCTGTCGTGTAGCACCCGCGTCCCGCGGGTCGTTTCGGACGTCTCGTCCGAAACTTTGTGGCGCAAGCCAACCCCACGATTTTAAATTATCCGTGAAACGCCCCTTAAAACGTCTTCAAAACCCTTTTTTCCGGAACCTCGTCTCCCTCCCACGGAGCGCGTTTCAAAATCTTCCCGCCGCTAAGATATTTCCACGAATACCAAAACGGAATGTCTCGCCCCTCCAAATAAATGGTCCCATAAACGTCTATGTAATCGGTTTCAGAGGTCCTCCGGTAAACAACTTTCTCGAGCGTCAATTCCGTCCCGGGCTTTATCCATCCGGATTTTCTCCACGCATTCGATGTCACGTCCTTGTCATATAATTGGTAAGGCGCACCTCGAAACCAGTCTTCCTCCCCCGCCCTGACCTGATCCCACGATTTTTGCCCGGAGGCCAGCAGGCACTCCCGTTGAATTTTCAACCTCCGGTGTAATTGATCTTTAACAATCGAATTATCCGACAAATTCGTCGTGCAACCGCACAAAGCGAGCGCAACGATGACCAATTGAATTGTGAGAATGGCTCTCCTCATTTTTGCTTCAATGATTGCACCTCAGCCGCGAGGGAATTGCAATCAAACAAACCGTGAGTCACAACTCAGCGATATCTTGCGCCACAGTTATTCGGAGCGCCGATCTCCTGATCGGCGCGAACCATCCTCAATGATACGGCCCTATCCCAAACAGCCTGCATTGAGCGCCGTAGGCGCCGCATCTTTGTAGTAAACGCTCAAAAACAACCAAGCTCCGTCAGGAGCGACATATTCATTCGGAGCGCCGGTCTCCGACCCGGCGAGAAACCGCAATACCTTGCCATCGCGCGGGGCCGGAAATCTGTTACCCATCAAAATCCAATATCCGGCTCGGTTTCAATGATGGTCATTTCTTTCGGCTTCTCAGTCATCCAAAAATAAATCGACAAACCGATAAGCACCACGTGAAGGCACCAAATAGCGACCGCCACGATCACGCAAATCCGTGCATCCGGTCCTCGGCTTGTTTTGAATAAAAACACGCCCAAAAGCGAAAAAGCAAACCAAGCCGCGGCCATCAGCGTGCAAAGGTGCGCATTCCGCTTAAAAACCATCACCTTCGGCGCGCTCCCATAAACCATCTTTCTAAAAATACTCATGCTGACTCTTTCCTAAACTCATCGAGCAAAACATAAAACTGCCTGAAAGCCTCCTCATCACTCGCGCTTTTGTTTCGAATCATATTGGCCCACCCTGACGTGGACTCGGAAAAACCCAACCGGCGCGCGATCCAATCGTGAAACCGATAAAAATGCGTATCGTCACGCAATTTAAATCCAACGCGGCCAAGACCAGCCGCGTAGCCAATGAGAAACGACTCCAGTCGGTAAATGGATCGCTCAACGATATAGAGCCCGGGTCTCTTGCCGATCTGCACAAGCACATCGTAGATGCTCTCCTCCAACTCTTGGAAGTCAGGTGCGCTCATCCGCCTATCATCATGTACCAGTAAAGAAACAAACACAAACCAAGCTCCGTCAGGAGCGAAATATGCGTCCAGAGCGTCGCCCCAGCGGTGCGCCCATCAATTAGCCGCTTTGAAAGCGAGTATGCGTGTCTCATAATTAGTGACCTCTTCAGGTAACGGGAAGATCTCGTCGTATCGAGCCAAGTGCTTGACTGCTCTCTCCCGCGCCGCATCCCAATTAAAGTGGTCGGTATAATAGTCTGCGCCCTCGATAGCTAACTGCATTTCGCGATGGAAATATGCCCATTCCGGAGCGCCGTATTCGGGTCTCCGCATGTTCTTTTGGAGGCGCTCATCAAAGCGATCCCGCACAAGCAACGGGACGACGTGGTAAATAGGAGGCTCATGGTAAAACCACGCCCCTCCATTCTGTTGCGTCAGCTTCGCGTTCCAGGCAAAAACAAACTGTTTCAGTCGTTCCTCTTTCCATCCGAGCCATTCAACAAGCACTTTGCGCCAATCCTCAATGTAGCCGGGATCAACTGTATTGGGCGTCGACATAGGAAATTCGAGCTAACGACTAGAACTCAGCCTCGCGGGAATTGGAACACAAAAAATAATCCGCGGCTTCTCGATAAACCCATATCGTCGCCCGCCCCGGCTGCAGCGATTTGTTAGGCATCATTTGTTATACAACTTCCTGAGGCATTTAAGAACCCCCGCGCGGTTCTTAGCAAGCACCATCCATTTCGGCAAACTCTCAACGACCACTCGCGCGCCAAAATACTTGTCCTCGGTGTCACCGGCAAATCGAACATCCTCTTTGCGAAGATCGCCAGATAACCAGGAAATCAACAACGAAAGGTGCTCACGATTTCGTGCCCAAAGTCGATGCCCTCGAAAAACCGCCGCGTACCACAACTCATATGCGTCGGTATCATCATCGGCAACCTCTTTTGATAAACCACAACTCTCGCAGACTAAACGGTGGACTCCCATCTTCCGTACAGGCTCGCGATATGTGCCTTCTATTCCCACAGCCTTCATAATGGCTACGGCTTTTGCTGAGCACATGGGACACTTGATGGCGTACTCGGCGGTATTCATGCCTACAATGCAATAGGCCAAACCGGTCGCTTGGTTTGTCCCCATTTAAAATCTTGGTTTCAGAAAGGCTGTAAGCCGAATTTTGTTCCGTCCTTGCGGACGGCGAGAATCATTTGTCTCAGCAGCCAGTACCCGGGACCCGTTCGCTTTCGCGAAACGCGGAGCGGGCAGCTCCAAGGCCCCCTATTTGGCCTTGCACCCGATGGGGTTTGCCATGCCTCGTCGCTTGCGCTTCGAGCGGTGGTCTCTTACACCACCTTTTCACCCTTACCACTGTAGCGGCGGTCTGTGACCGCCGCCATTTAGCTGGCGCTCATAAAACGCCGCTACAATGGCGGTATCTTCTCTGTGGCACTTTCCGTCGGGACGCCTCGCGGCGTCACCTCCCGCGTGTATCTCCGACCAAATCGGAGTTACGCGGCATCGCGCCCTATGGAGTTCGGACTTTCCTCCCCCGGCTCACGCCGGAAGCGATCCTCCGCCTTTCCAAAACCGCTTTTATTATACGTAAGAAACCAAGGTGAGCAACGATGGAAAGCTCCAAAAACCAAGCGTCCAAGCTCCAGAGAAATCCCAAGCACCAAATCTCAATTCAGCCCGTCGATCAATTCGAAAAATTCCCGTGATCCAAAAATGCCCGCACGCAGATTGGAGCTTGGCCCTTGGAGCTTCTCTGGTGCTTGGTCCTTGGACGCTTGGAGTTTTTCCGCGGAACTTGGAACTTGGAACTTTTAATCCACCACGGCCAAATCCATATCCCGCGAGTAATACAAAATGCGGCCGCAATTAATACACGTCACCAACTCATTCTGCGCCTGGCACGTCACGATCAACTGCGTCGGCAACTTCATATGGCACCCCCCGCACACGCCATGCTGCACGCCCACCACCACATTGCCGCCCTTGTTCTTCATCAACCGTTGATAACGATTCCGCGCCGTGTCATCCACAGCCGCGGCCAATTCCTCGCGATTCGCCGTCAACTGCTCCAATTCCTTCTTCAAATTCTCTTCGCGCGTACCGAGTTGTGCGATTTGCCCATCCATCAACTTCTTCGCCTCAGCGGAAACCTGCGTCGAGCGCGCCACTTCCTTCTGCGCCGATTCCCCCTGCTCCATCAATTCAATCTCCTGGTCCTCGATTTTCACAATCGCCTGCTTGCAGCCTTCGATTTCGTGGGCCAGCGCGCGGTATTCCTCATTCTTGCGCGTCTGGAGCTGCTGGTTGGCGTATTTCTCGATTTGCGTCTTCTTGGCCTGCACCTCCAAGTCCAAATCCTTCCGCCGCGATTCCAATTCCTTCACCTTCAGCTTGGCCGCATCGAGGGCATTTTGCGCCCCGTTCGCCTTCGTTTTGAGCACCTGCCGCTCAGGTTCAATATGGTCCAACTCGGTTTTAACTCGGTGAATCTGTTTGTCCCGGTCCTGAAGAATCAGCAGTTTTTCAATCGTCTCGAACATGCGTGCACTTTCTATGAGTGATGGAATAAAAATTACCTGTCGCGCCAACCCAAGTCAATGCGCGGTTCTAAAAGCTCCAAATCCCAAGCGTCCAAGCATCAGAGAAGCTCCAATGGCCAAGCTCCAAAAACCGACGCCGCTTTTGCGTTTTTCCTTTCGGGCAAGCATACCCGCGATGAATTGGTATTTGGTGCTTGGAATTTCTCTGGAGGTTGGACGCTTGGAGCTTCCCGTCGGAGCTTTTGCCTCAGTTGACGGATACTTTTCCCCCATTAACTTACCCCCGAGGACCTTATTATGAGATTTTTGATAACGCTGCTCGTCGGCATTGCGCTGGGCATTGCCGCGGTCTGGTATTTCAACCACAACAAAAACAACGCGCAGTTCCAAAATGCGGGCCAGGAAATCAAAAGCACCGCCCAAAATGCCGGCGACGCCCTCGCCGCCAAACTGCGCTCCTGGAACCTCGATAGCGAACATATCACCAACGAACTGGCCAAGACCGGCCGCGTCATTCGCGACAAGGCCAACGCCGCCGGCAAAGCCCTCAGCAACGCCACCGCCGACGGTCGCGTCACCGCCACCATCAAAGCCAAGCTCGTCAAAGACCCCGATCTGTCCGCCTGGAATATCCATGTCAGTACCACGGACGGGGTCGTAACCCTTTCCGGCTCAGTTTCTTCGCCCGACCTCATCGGCAAGGCCATGGAACTCGCTCTGGACACGGATGGCGCCCGACAGGTAATTTCCACGCTTCAGGTGAAACCTAAAAAATGAATTTTGACTCGATGACCGCCACTCAAATCTCAGTGAACCCGTCGAATCTCGCGTTCGTCGAAGGCCTCTACGAGCAATTTCTGCGCGACGCCTCCTCCGTCTCCCCCGAATGGCGCGAATACTTTTCCGCGCTCGCCAACGGCCAATTGCGCCTCCGCCGCGAACGCTTCGGCCCCTCCTTCAAACCCGCGAGTGTCTTTAACCCGACGGAGCGCCGAGCACCAACTCGGCGCGAACCGGACCGCTCCCAGCTTTCCCAAGCCGCGATGAGCGGCATCCAGGACCGCATCTACATGCTCATCCGCCTGTATCGCGTGCGCGGCCATCGCATCGCCCGCATCGATCCGCTCGGCCGCATTCCGCCCACGCCCAAGGAGCTCGAGCCCGAATTTTTCGGCTTCACCGTCGCCGACATGGATTTGCCCGTGCACAGCGAGACCTTCCAATACGACGGCCCGCTCACGCTCGCCCAATTGCTCCAGCGCCTGCGCAACACCTATTGCCGCTCCATTGGCGTCCAATACATGCACATTGACGATCTCAGCGTGCGCCGCTGGCTCCAACGCCGCATGGAACAGACTGAGAATCGCCTTCAACTCACCCGCGAAGAACAACTCCGCATCCTCACCCGCCTCACCGACGCCGTCACATTCGAGGAATTCATCCGCAAAAAATTCGTCGGCGCCAAAACATTTTCGCTCGAGGGCTCCGAAAGCTTGATCCCGCTGCTCGATCTCGCCATTGAAAAAGCCGCCGACCAGGGCGTGCAGCAAATTGTCATGGGCATGGCCCATCGCGGCCGCCTGAATGTCCTCGCCAATATCATCGGCAAAAGCGCCCGCCAGATTTTCCGCGAATTTTCCGATACCGGCTGGAAATCCTCACCCGGCCGCGGCGACGTCAAATATCATCTCGGCCACACCGCCGAATGGACCACCGCCAACGGCAAAAAAATCCAGCTCGCGCTCTGCTTCAATCCCAGCCACCTCGAACTCGTCAACGGCGTCGCCCTCGGCCGCGCCCGCGCCCGGCAGGATTGCGCCGGCGACAACGACCATTCCCAATCGCTCGCGCTCCTGATTCACGGTGACGCCGCATTCGCCGGCGAAGGCGTCGTCCAGGAAACACTCAATCTCAGCCAGCTTCCCGGCTACCGCGTCGGAGGCACCTTGCACGTCGTCGTGAACAATCAAATCGGCTTCACCACCGGGCCCACTGAAGCGCGCTCCACCCAATACGCCACTGACGTCGCCAAGATGCTGCAGATCCCGATTTTCCATGTGAACGGCGAAGACCCCGAAGCCGTCGCCCAAGTCGTACGCCTCGCCATGGATTTCCGCCACGAATTCCAGCGCGACGTCGTCATCGACATGTATGGCTACCGCCGGCTCGGCCATAACGAAAGCGACGAACCCTCCTTCACCCAACCCGTCCTTTACCACGCCATCGCCGAACGAAAGTCCGTCCGCGAAGGTTACCTCGATCACCTGCTCCAACTCGAAGGCGTAACGCGGGAGGAAGCCGACGAGATCGCAGAAAAACGCCGCGAAGCGCTCGAAAAAGAATTGTCCCATTCCCAAAAGGAACTTTCCGCCGACTCCACCAAAGCCGCTTCAAACGTCTCCACCGACGTCACCGGCAACGGCCATTCATTCAACTCACGCGCCGCCATCCTCGGCGGCCCCGAACCGGCCGATAGCGACATCCAAACCGGTGTCCCCCGCGAAAAACTGGCCGAAGCGCTCGCAGCCTTGAGCCACGTTCCCGAAAAATTTCATCCCAACCCCAAGATCAAAAAACTGCTGCACGCCCGGCACCAAATGTCCACCGGCGAAGTGCCGCTCGATTGGTCCGCCGGCGAAGCGCTCGCCTTTGCCAGTCTCGCCGCCGAAGGCCACCGCGTCCGCCTCAGCGGCCAGGACAGCGAACGCGGCACCTTCAGCCATCGCCACGCCGTCCTCCACGATTTCGAAACCGGCGAAAAATATTTCTCGCTCCAACATCTTCCCGGCGGCGACCAAATTCAGATTTACAACAGCCCCCTCAGCGAAACCGGCGTGCTCGGCTTCGAATACGGTTACAGCCTCGATTGCCCGCGCTCGCTCGTCCTGTGGGAAGCCCAATTCGGCGATTTCTGGAACATGGCCCAGCCCATCGTCGATCAATTCATCGCCAGCGGTGAAGACAAGTGGCAGCAACTCAGCGGCCTTGTGCTCCTGCTGCCGCACGGGTTCGAAGGCGCCGGCCCGGAACATTCCAGCGCCCGCCTCGAACGCTTCCTCTGGCTCGCCGCCGAGGACAACATCCAGGTCGTCTATCCCACCACGCCCGCGCAATTTTTCCATTGCCTCCGCCGCCAGGCCCTCCGTTCATGGCGCAAGCCCCTCGCCGTCATGACTCCCAAAAGCCTCCTGCGCCATCCCAAAGCCGTCTCGTCCCTCGACGAATTGAGCCAGGGCCAATTCCACCGCATCCTCCCCGACACCACGATTTCTCCCGCCGACACCAAACACGTCCTGCTCTGCACCGGAAAAATTTATTACGACCTCCTTGAGCATCGCGAAGAAACCAAGCGCAACAATACCGCCATCATTCGGCTTGAACAACTTTACCCCTTGCGCCACGAATTATTGGAACGCGCCCTGCAACCGTTTGCCGACGGCACGCCCGTATTTTGGGTGCAGGAAGAACCGGAGAACATGGGCGCCTGGCATTTCATGAAAATTCATTTCGGTGACAAACTGTTTAACCGCTTCCCGATGCAAGGCATCGCCCGCGCCATCTCCGCCACCCCCGCCACCGGCTCCGCCAAGCGCCACAAACAGGAACAATCCGAAATCATCCACCGCGCCTTCGGCGAAAAATAATTTATGTCCATCGAACTAAAAGTTCCGGAAATCGGCGAATCCATCACCGAAGTCGAAATCGGCGACTGGCTCAAAAAAACCGGCGACGCCATCAAAAAAGACGAACCCGTCGTCACGCTCGAAAGCGACAAAGCCACCGTCGAGCTCCCCGCTCCCGAAGCCGGCGCGCTCGGAAAAATTTTAAAACAAAAAGGCGACGTCGCCAAAGTTGGCGAAGTCATCGCCTACCTCGAAGCCGGCAAAGCCGGTACTGAGAAAAAAACTGAGGCAAAGGCTCCCGAATCGAAGCCGGCTGAAAAACCCGCGGCGAAACCCGAACCACAAAAAACCGAAGAAGACTTGGCCACCCCGCGCCCCACTCAAACCAAACCTTCGCAAGACAAACCCCGGAGCGAACGCCTGCGCGAAAATCCTTCGAAGGAGTCCACGACTTCTCCTCCCTCTCCGCCGCGAAGCGGGGGTGAGATGGCTCAAAGAGCTCCCGGGGAAATAGAAAACGACGAAACCGAACGCCGCGCCGCCGCCCCCACTGTGACCGCGAAATCTTCGCCATCCCCTGCCCGCGAATCCGCCTCCGCCGACCGCCCGGAAGAAGTCGTCCCCATGAGCAAGCTCCGCCGCACCGTCGCCGAGCGCCTCGTCGAAGCGCAGCACACCGCCGCGCTCCTGACCACCTTCAACGAAATCGACATGTCCGGCATCATGTCCATGCGCAAGGAATACGGCGAAGCCTTCCAGAAAAAATATAACGTCAAACTCGGCTTCATGTCCTTCTTCGTCAAAGCCGCCATCGACGCCCTCAAACAATTCCCCGCCGTCAACGCCGAAATCCGCGGCACCGACGTCGTTTATCACAACTACTTCGACATCGGCGTCGCCATCGGCAGCGGCAAAGGACTCGTTGTCCCCGTCCTGCGCAACGCCGAACGCCTGAGCTTCGCCGAAATTGAAATCGCCATCGGCGACTTCGGCCGCCGCGCCCAGGAAAATAAATTAAAACCCGACGAACTCCAGGGCGGCACCTTCACCGTCACCAACGGCGGCGTCTACGGCTCATTGCTCTCCACGCCCATCGTTAACCCACCCCAAAGCGGCGTCCTCGGCATGCATGGCATCCAGGACCGTCCCGTCGCGCGCGAGGGCCAGGTCGTCATCCGCCCCATGATGTATGTGGCCCTCACCTACGATCACCGCATCGTCGACGGCCGCGAAGCCGTCACCTTCCTGCGTCGCATCAAAGAAGCCATCGAAACCCCCGCCCGCATGCTGATCGAAGTTTAACGTGCCATGGGCGTCCCGCCCAAGGACCGGAGCGCCGAGCACCAGCTCGGCACGAGTGCGCCCGGAATCCACATTTCGGACGAAACCCTGGTCTTTTGAATTTGGAATTTGGATCTTCTCTGGGGCTTGGAGCTTGGTCCTTGGAATTTCATTTCGGCCCCAAAAAGCGATTAAACAAATTCTCCATCGGCAACGCATTCGTCGCCGGCAAACCATTCGTCGACACGTTATTCGTATTCGCGCCGCCCTTCAATAATCCGCCCAGCGTATTCAACAAATTGCCCGAAACCCCATTCGTCCCGCCCAACCCGGGAACTTCCTGAATAATCTTCTTGCCCAACGACGACACATTCAAACTCGGCTTCGGATCCCCAAGCGTCCCCTTCTCCACATAAAAATCCGGAAGCTTCATAAAACCGCCATTCGTTTCCGTATTGACGCTGCTCAAATAAGGAATGCGCTGCGCCACCGGCTGGCTCAACCAGATGCTGATCGGAAGATTTATCGTCGAATTGGTCAATTCCCGCGCCAGCGTCACCGTCCCGTTCGTCACATCCGCCACAAACACCGTGCTCCGCACCACCGCATGCTCCACCGTCACCTTGCCATCACCCGCCGTCCCGCGCGCCGTAATGGTCTCGATCGGCGATTGCGAAACATCCTTCGCCATGCCGCCGTTGAGGTTCCCCAAACTGCGCTTCACAAATCCCAGCCCAAGACTCTCCGCCGCTCCCGCGCCATTCTCGCCGAATAATTCCGGCGCCTTCGCCACGATCGTCACAATATCTCCCAAAATATTTCCAAGAATCCCGCCACGGATTTTGGAAACATCCAGATTCAAATTCGTCGTGCCAATGTTGAAATTTCCCTTCAGTGATTTCTGCAGGCTCTCACCACTCGTGCCCACCCCGTTCAAATCCAACTGCGCGCTCAACGTGCCGCCCACTTTTCTTTTTTCCTCCGGCTTGAACGTGTTCCACAACGGCCCCAATGGCGCGTTCGTCGCATCGAAAGTCAGCGCATATTTATAGCCCGGCACGCCCAAATCCACATCCGCCGACGCCACGACCGGCGAACCGTCCAGCGTGAGCTGAAATGGCCGCAACAAAATCCGGCTCCCATCGAGCTTCACATTCGCCTGAAAATTGCTCCCCGCAATCTCACGCAAATATAACGCCCGCACATTCGCCGCCACCGTGAAATTCCTGAACGGCAATTGATTCGTCGCCCCCGCCGTTTGCGCCTCAGGACCAGCCGCCGACATACTCCGCCCCTTCACTTTCGGCACGGATTTCGCGATCGTATTCGTCCCCGCCAACAAATCATAATAACGCGTCACATCCAGCGAATCCGCCGAAAGCGTCAATTGCCCCGTAATCGCATTCGTCTTCGACATATCCACGCGCCCGCGGACTTCAAATTGATTCGTCGCCCGCTTCGTCGGCGTGAGCCCCACCTGAAGCTGCCGCAGGTCCATCACGCTTTTCGCCAGCGACGCGTCCACCTGCACCTTCGCCTCCAATGGCGACGCCGGAAATTTCCGCGCCGGATCATTCACCACCAGGTTCGTCACCACCACATTCGCCTTGAGCGCCGAATCCCCATTCGCGCTCCGCTGCGCCGACGCCGTCCCATTCAGCGAAACCGACACCAGCCTCCTCCCCGCCAGCAACGGCGCCAGGAACGGTCGCACCCCGTTTTCATTCAACCCATCCAGCGTCACGCTGAACTGCGACGGCCTGTTCGTCAGGCTGTAAGTCCCCGACAAATCAAAACCCCCGCCCGATTTCCGATTCTGCATCAACGTCCCCTTCGCCTCGCGAATGTCGATCTGCTGCGGCGTCACGCCCACGTCCAACGCCATCGTCGTCCCAAAATTCGTGAATGAATCCCCCGCGAATTTCCCCGTGAAATTCGTCAACGTCAGCGTCCCCTTCACCGCTCGCGACGCGTGGTCTTGCGTCACGCGCGCCTTCAACTCCGCCCCGCCCGACGAAGCCACCAGATTCGTTTCCCCCGCCAATTCCAGCGCGCGCGGAATCGCCCCCCGCGCGTCCACCTGCAAATCCGCGTTCTCCGTTTGTTTGTTGTAAGTCCCCGAACCCGAAATCGCCACCGCCACACGATTCGATTTCGCAAGCTGCAACGAAAAATCGCTCAAGTCGAACTGCTCCATGCTCATCGCCTGCCCATGCGTCTTGAGCGCAACCGCCACCTCGTTCAACCGCCCGCCGCCCGCCTCCACCGTCAGATTCTGAATCTGATTCGTCACATCAAACGTCAGCCGCTTCCCGCCCTCCTGCGAAAGCAGCTTCAGATGCAAATCCAGCGTCCCCGCCGGCGCCAGCGCTCCCAGGAACACCTTCCAATCCGCCAGGTTCAACTTCGTCACCGCCAGGCTGAGCGCCGAATCCCCCACCGCATTCGTCTTGTTCCCCCACGCAATCATCATCGGACTCGTCAACTGCCCATGCAACAGCGCCCGCCCCTTCTGCGTCCCCGCCACGCTCAACGTCCGCAGCAACACCGTCTTCTCCGTGTTATCCACCGACACATTATAATCCGCCCGCAAATCCAGCGCCGGCGTCGATTGATTCGTCCGGCTCAACTGAAACTGGCTCGCGCTCAACGCCCCCACCACCCCGATCGCGGCGCCCCCCTTCGCCACATCGATCTGGTTCGTCAACGTGATCGTCGTCGATCCGAAATCAAATCCAATCTTCGCCCCGAACAAATTCAACACCTGCTTGTCCACCGACAACAACTCCACATTCAGCCGCCCCTCCGACGTCTGCAGATTGAAAGGCCCGCTCGCCCGCAACTCACCCAGCGGCACGTCCTCCCGCTCAAAACTCAAACTCACCCCCTTGATCTCCTGCGCCGACGCATCGCAATGCAATGTCCCGATCATCTTCTGAAAATCACTGAACGCCCCCGCCGCCTGCGCAATCTCCACCCGCGCGTCGCCCAGCACCGACGCCACCCCCAGTTCCGGCGTCAGCGAAAAATCAAACTTCCCACCCACATTCGCCTGCAACAACCCATACATCGCCGGCGCGGGCGGATTATTCTCATCGCGCACAATCGCCGCCAACTCCACCTTCCCCGCCCCGCCATTCCGTATCCCCGACGCCGTCACATCCAGATTCGTCACCTCCACCAAATCCCGCGTCCCATTCGGATGATTCAAAATCCTCAACACACTCGCATTCGAAATCGTCACCTTCCGCACATTCACCCTCGCCGGTTCCCGTTTTCCGCTTTCCGCTTTCCGCTTTCCGCTTTCCGCTTTTAGTAAGGGATCCAAATTGCTCGACCCATCCCGATTCTCCACCACCTGCAACACCGGCGATACCACCGCAATTTCATCCACGTGAAAATTCCCGGCGAGAATATCCACCAAACTATATTTCACCCGCACCTCGCGCGCCGTCAGGATCGGCGGCTGATTCGTCGGCTGCACCTTCAAGTCATGCAACACAATCATCGAAAACGGATGCACCTCCGCCGACTTCACCGTCACCTCCGCATGAAGCGCTTTGCTCACCCGCGGAAGAATCTGTTTCTGGAAAAACTCCGAAGTCCGAGCTACGAAATAAAGCACCACCAACAGCACCGCCACCAGAATCAACACGAACAAAATCGTGCGCCACCAGGACGCGCGTTTGCGCGGACCCGGTTGCGGCGCAGCGGAGGTTGCATCAGCCATCGATTCTTTCAATGCCTCCCGCCACCCACCTGCGGGATGCAACTACGGCACGCAATATAATTAAGAATCGTCCAGTGTCACTAAGGAGAAAGCCCCGCCGGGAACGGAAGGCAGAATGCAGAATGAAGAATGCAACCGGTGGGGCGAGACTCCGTCGAGCACAAACTTTACCCCTTTGGAAGCTTGGAGATTCTCTGGAGCTTGGACGCTTGGAGCTTCCATTCGTCATTCCCAATCGCCAATCGACATTCGCCAACCGGCAATCTTCTGATATGCTTCGAGCGTGCGCATCTCGGTCATCGTGCCCGCCTTCAACGAAGAGCGATTGCTCGGCGAAACCCTTCGCCAAATCCAGGCCGCCATGGCCGCCTTCACCCGGCGCCAATGGACCGCCGAACTCATCGTTTGCGACAACAACTCCACCGACCGCACCGCCGAAATCGCCCGCGCCGCCGGCGCCCGGGTCGTCTTCGAACCCATCAACCAGATCGGCCGCGCCCGCAATCGCGGCGCCGAAGCCGCCACCGGCGACTGGCTCCTCTTCATCGACGCCGACTCGCATCCCAGCGCCGCCCTCTTCGACGACGTCGCCGCCGCCATTGCCACCGGCCGCTGTCTTGCCGGCGGCAGCACCATCCGCCTCGAGCACGGCTACCCCGCCGGGAACATCATCACGCAGCTCTGGAATAGTGTGAGCCGGACATTCCGGTGGGTCGCCGGCTCGTTCATTTTTTGTGAAACCGCCGCCTTCCGCCAACTTGGCGGCTTCGACATCAACCTCTTCGCCAGCGAAGAAATCGAACTCAGCAAACGCCTCAAAAAACTCGCGCGCACCCAGCGCAAACGCATCGTCATCCTCCATCGCCATCCCATCCTGACCTCCGCCCGCAAACTGCGTTTGTATACCCCGGGCGAACATTTCAAATTCATCGCCAAAACCATCCTCCGCCGCGGCAAAACCCTCGCCAACCGCGACGCGTGCAGTCCGTGGTATGATGGGCGCAGATGAGTTGAGAGTGGATGGTTGACAGTTGATAGCCGGATGGGTGGGGCGAGACTCGGTCGAGCCCAAACTTTTGTAGAGAGTTTCGGATTGTTCGCGCAGACTGGGCAGTCTGCGGCACAGCAGGCTGGGCAGCCTGCGCTACCTGAGAATGGTGCGGGCCGATCGGGAGATCGACGCTCCGATTGTTCGAGGGCTCGAGGGAGTCTCGCCCCACCTTGTCTTGAATTTCGAGTTGGTTTCATGGTCAGCCGGGGAGGCCGAAGGAATAGCGGCGGTGGTTGGCGGCGCGGGGGATGTAGGGATAATTGTTGGTGATGGGTTGGGTTTGCGGAGGATGTGGTGGCGTGATCGGTGGATTTATTTTTCTGGATTCGGTTGGAATAGGTTGGAATGGCGTCGGGACCGAGTTTTGAGTTTCGGGTTCCGGGTTTCGCGTTGCGGGTTTTTCGGGTTGGCGCGGCTCGGAGATGGGAACGGTTTGCGGGGGGCGTGCCGGCGGGACGCCGGCGCTCCCAGCGTTCGGCGTTTGTGGAGGCGGGGTGGGCGCGGATTTGGTTTCGGCGTTTGCGGCGGGATGGATTTCGGGTTTGGGGTTTTCCGGGGCGCGCGTGAGGATTGGCTTTTTGGGATCGATATTGAATTTGCGCCAGCCGAGCAGGACTTTGCGGCTTTTGTTAAATGAGTTTTGGAGGCGGGTGAATTGCTGGGAGATGTGTCGCAGCCGGTCGAAGCGGAGGTCCGGGTTTCGGATGTCTTGAAGGCCGGCGAAGGACTGGCCGAGTTCGGCGAGCATGAGGCGGCCGAAGGCTTCGAAGTAATCCAGGCAGCAATCGCGGTCGTTGATTTCGGCGTCGTGTTCGTAGAGGTTGTCGTACCATTCCATGCGCTGCTGGTGCTGGAGCCATTCTTTGTAGCCGCCGAGGCGCCATTCGGAGAGGTTTTGGTGGGTGATGGGTTTGGCGTCGAACACAGTTCGGCGAGGGTTTGTTTGGTTTCCGGGAGGTCGTTTAGCCATTTGAGGATGGTGCGGCCGATTTCACCGTTGCTGAGGCGGTGGTTGAGTTGGTCGCGGATGGGTTGCGGGAGGCGGGCGATTTTTCCGATGCGCATATGGTTAGTGGATGGTTGATGGTTGAGAGTGGAATTTTTGCGGCTGGCGCCGGAGGTTGGAGGTGTTCGGCGGGACGCCGAACATGACACGCGAGACGCGTGTGATCCCCGGGGTTTTAGTTTTTTGGTTTTATTTTAAAATGCGTGAAAAACTTACGGTAAGTTTTTCGGAGGAAGTTGTTGGGCGACAATCGATTGAGAGGCGGAAGACGGAGGTTTTACGCGAATTTCGCGAATTAACGCGAATGGGGAAGACCACTGATTTTCTAACGCAAAGACGCTAAGAGGCTAAGACGCAATTGGTTGTGGAATTGCGAAACGGTTTCGTATTTCAAAGGGAAACCACGAATGAACACGAATGGACACCAATTTTCTAACCACGGATGGACTCAGATAAACACGGATGGGCGCAGATTTATTCGGCGGCGCTCTGCCGAGACGCCGCTACGTTATTTTAGCAATCGGTAAATGTCTGGCGCTTCGGATTCCAAAATCCCTACGGTTTTCATTTCCTGCAGGACGCGGTTGAGGGTTTGCTCGGGGGTGCCGCTGCCGGGGTCGGTTTCGGAAATGATTCGGCGGAGTTCGGTGGCGATGAGGTCTTGTCGCGAAAAGACGCGGTGGCCGGTGCGACGGGTGATCCGGCGGATGGCGTTCAGGACGCTTTCGTGCCAACTCATGGGAAATTTTATCCACGAATTGACACGAAGCGTCACGAATTTTTTTTCTTAACCACGGATGAACACGGATGAGGGACTTTTTACGCGAATGACACGAATTGACGCGAATTTCTTGCCGCGGGTGAACGCGAATGAAGATTTTAAAATCAGAGACTCCTTACGTCGTCTCCTACGTTTATTTGAGGCGCGAGAGGCTTTACACCGATTACACGAAGTAACAAGAATTTTTTCGCAGAGAATTCCAAAATTTCAAAGAACGATTTCGGCTTTGCTGGAGGCGATTGCTCCTTCGTACTGTCCGACGAGGGATTCGTAGTCGAGGAATCTTAGACGTTCAGAAATGTTTTCGAACGCGCTATATTTCTTTTTCTTGGCATATTGCGATTCGTGCTTTTTGTCCGCGACGATGACCATTCGCGCGTGGAAATCTTGAAGGTCGCTGAATTTTAGAAGTGAGTTTTGAATCTCGCCCTGTTGTTCAACCTCGAAAAAGCTGGAGGGCATCCTGCGCTGGTTGAACCAAATTACGTCAATCGTGGCGCTGCGCTCGACTAGTTCGGTATACGAGAATGGGGGGATTTGCGGAAGCGTTCTTAGCGAGCCAAGTGTTCGAGTCAAAAAATTTCTATTCTTATCCTGGTCGGGGCACCAACAATCGAATTTCTTCAGCTTTCCGACTGTGAGCAGCAATCCTTGGTAATAGTAATGGTTAAATTCTGTAACTTCTTTTGAGGTTTTGTTTTTTTGAGTTTCCACAACGGCACCTTTTGATTCGTTTTCGGCTTTCCGCGAAGTCAGGCCGTAAAGGCCCGGTTTGATTTTATAGATCTCCCTTCTGGTCTGAACAATCCGGCGAATTGTAGCGAGCGGTGTTTTGGTTCCCCACTTGCAGCCGCGAATTTTGAATGCTTCCGAATACAGTTGGCCGAGCGTGGCGATACCTCCAAGCTTTTCCAAAGCGAGGATAACGGCCTCGTGCTGCGTCATGGTCGAGGGATATATGCGATTTGCTGAATAAAGTCACGGATTTACTCGTAGGGGTAGTGGTACGTTTTGAAATCTGAATTCTTTCTTTGGGCTTGAATCCGCTAGCACTTTGGGCAAGGTTGAGCCATGCCTAAACGCTCAAGCAGGGACGTAAATCAAACCGCATTCTCAATTGTACAGCAAGTCACCGGACAGGAACAAAAGCCCATCCAAGCATCTGGACAGGCCAAAAATCCCGCCGCAGTCGCTCTTGGAAGGCTTGGAGGATTGAGAGGCGGAAAAGCTCGGGCTGAATCACTATCATCAAAAAAGAGAAAAGAAATTGCCCGAAAGGCCGCTTTATCGCGTTGGTCAAAGAGCACCAGTCGAACAAAATGAAAAATAATTCGATTGTGAACAACTAGGTTAGATTGTTTATTATAAACTAGTTGCGATTGTAATGACTTTGGTTTGATAGTCTATAGTTCTATAGACGGTTGACGTGCAGTTGTAAATCGAGTAGTCTCACGGCGGCTTGAAAAAGCCGCTTATGGAAGAATCGACAAAGATAACTGTAGAAAAATATCAGGCCAAGTTGGCTGCGCTCGATGCGCAATCGCGGAAAATTAAAATCGCGATCAACGGCCTGTACGAGTTAGAGGACGAAGAGGTTCCGTATCCTGATGTTGATAATGCTTCACAGGATGCGACCGCTCGCCCAATGACTATTCGGCCCGACCAATTCTTCGGTCGCCCACTTGCGACTGTGGTTCGGGAAATCCTCGGAGTGCGAAGCCAACGGCAGCTTGGTGCGATTGCGCTCGATGAGCTTTTCGCGCTGATGCTTTCCGGGGGATTCGATTTCGAGGGCAAGGATGAAACCACCAAGAAGCGCACCCTGGCAATTACATTGGCTAAAAACCCCGCTTTTGTTCGTGTTCCAAGTTCGGGTCACATCGGATTGGCTGAATGGTATCCGAATGCCAAGAAGAAACCTGCCGCCACATCCACAAGCCCGAACGTGGCTCCAGAAGTGGATGGCGATGAGCAAGAAATTGGGACTGCCCAAGTGCAGGAAAATCACAAAGCGCGACTTGAACAATTAGCGGCTGAAGAGGCCGCTGGAAGAGGAGAATAACCTTTTTATGAAAGGAATGGATATGACGAGGAGGGATTTTAGCCCCGCCGCTCTGATTGCCGACGGGTGGGGCGAGGACATAAGTCCTGAGAGAGTGTAACTGTTCAGGGAACTCTCTCTCAGGGCGAGGTGATCTCGCGGCTCCGTGTGGTTAGCGCCACACGGGGCTTTCCAGTCGTAATGAACTCACGGCTGGAACCGGGGCCAAAGCCCGCAGTAATATAGCAAAACTACACTGCCACGCGGTTCCTCTCCGGTCAAGCATAGAGTTCCTAAAAATAGGCAACTGCATGCGTAAACGCAGTCAGTCACGTCCGGGTTATGCCCTGATTTTTCGCCCTTGGATTATTCATCCAGTGACGAAACAGGTCATTTATCCGAAACGGGGCAAGGTGTTTCCCATCTGGGTTAAAACCGATGGTGAGCAGCTTAACCTCGGCCTGAACTAAGGGCAAACGAGCCGTGCAGGGCACCAAAGCCCTGCACGGCCAAACTTTCACATTGACACTGCTTGACCGCTCAAGCATAGTAACGCCATGAACAAATTGAGCATTGAAGAAAAAGTCCGGGTGGTTGCCTGCTTGGTTGAAGGCAACAGCCTTCGCGCTACAACGCGCATGACAGGCACCCATCGCACGGCGATTCAAAAGCTGCTGGTTGACCTTGGGAAAGCCTGCTCAATTTATCAGGACAGGGTTTTCGTGAATCTTCCGTGTCGAAAACTTCAATGTGATGAGATTTGGGCTTTTGTCGGCGCTAAAGCCAAGAACGCCACCGCAGAACAAAAGGCGGAGGGATGGGGCGATGCTTGGACATGGGTTGCCTTGTGTCCCGATACGAAACTTGTTCCGTCATGGTTGGTTGGCCCTCGCGATGCTGGAACCGCTTATCACTTCATGCACGATCTCGCTCCTCGCCTGAAATCTCGCGTGCAACTGACAACAGATGGTTTGAAAGCCTATTTGGAAGCCGTGGAAGATGCTTTTGGTTCTCAGATTGATTACGCGCAGCTTGTGAAAATCTATGGAAACCAAGTTGGCCCTACCGTGCCAGCGGAAGTCCGCTACAGCCCGGCGCAATGCATGGGAACGCGCAAGACGGTGATTTCAGGCAAGCCGGAACATGAACACGTTTCGACAAGCCATATCGAACGCCAGAACCTCACAATGAGAATGTCCATGCGCCGATTCACGCGCTTAACGAATGGCTTTTCAAAGAAGCTGGAAAACCATGAAGCGGCCATTGCCCTCCATTTCATGTATTACAACTTTGGCAGAGTGCATCAAACCTTGCGCGTGACGCCTGCCATGGAGGCTGGGATTGCCGATCATGTCTGGACGATTGAGGAAATTGTAAATCTTATTTCCTCCTAACAAATACAAACCAAACGAATATGGGAACAACAACCCCAAGCACAAGCGCCAACAAATAAATTGTTCCCGATGTCAAGGTGGTTCGCTGGTGAACGAACCCAACAGTCCCATATAAAAATGAAATAATGGCGGCAAACAAACTAATCGCCCATAAGAACTTTCTCTGAAAAATCGAATCCACTTTTTCCAACAAAGAGTTTTTGGTTTCATCCATTTTCTCAGTCAACGCCTTAACGCCAGACGAAACCAATTCAAAATTTCCATGCAGTTTTATCAATTCCGAGCCGATGAAATTGAACGGGTGGCCAGCCTCGCGCAATTGCTTCGTTGGGTCTTGTTTGTCAAGAGACGAACACACGATGTTGTGCTCTGGGATATCGACCGGCAAACGCCGCACGGAAGATAACACCCCCGCTGTATTTTGATATTTATGCTCGGACTTATCGCCGTAGTTTATGTCAGGCACCTCATTTCCTTCTAGCAGAAAGAAGGTCAGTTTGAACATTGATTCACCGTATTGGATTTTGAAGTCTTTTACAGAGCTATTTCGAAAACCCCAATTCAAATTGCCAACGAATCCAGCATCAACTTTTGTTGCGGCCTGCATGATGCCTTCGCGTATCATAGTCGTCGTGGGCGTGATAAGCGCCATCAACATGCATCCCGGAAAGTGCTTTTGAACGGTATCTCCAGAAAAATCCAGTTTTTCCAAACTGGAAATAATAACCGATTCGCCAGGAACGACTTTGACATAGTGACCTTTGGGTATTTCCTTTTCTTCTCCCGTTGTGATGAATTTTATTCGATGCCCCAAACGCAATTCGACTCCGTTGGGATTTAACAATGCCTCGTCTGCTCCCAGAATCACAGAGCCGATCAATTTTTTGATTTCTCGATCCGAGAGAATCCGTGCCATAATCTTATAAGAATGAGGGGCAAGCAAAAACCCGTCAACAAATTGGTTTAAAAACATACTAATAGCCGTTTCACAGGCTGTTGGGTGGCTTATTCGCATATTATTGACAGTTTGGCTATTTTCAGGGGTCATATTCTGGGTGACTGGATGGGACAAGGGCTGTCCATCCCTAAAAATTTTCAAAACGTACCACTACCCTCGTAGGATTTCTGTTTCGCAGCGGACGATGTGGGTGGTTTCGCGTTTTTTGCCGGTGGGGGTTTTGGCCCGGGCTTCCTGGAGGCTGACATCCACCGTCGTGTGAACCACGGAGCCGGAGGAAACTTCGGCGCACGATAAGAAGACGAATTTCGTCTCGTGGAAGATGCGCTCGGTTTGGATTTCCGGCTGGTCGGACATTTCGGATGATCCATTGATCGAATTCGGAAACAGATCAAGATCTATTTGGTGAGGAGGGTTGAGTTTCGGATGTCGAGGGAAACACGAAGTTAGGACTCGACGGAGTCTCGCCCCACCAATCCGCCATCAACTATCCGCTCTCAACTTCTTTTCACGGCGCCGGGACGACGGTGCGATAGAACCGTCCGGGTTCGTTGGGTTGGAGGGTTGGCGCGAATTGGACCACGCCGTTGGTGCAAGGCGCCTGGCCGATAGTTTGCCAGTCGGTCAGGTTGGTCGAGGTTTGCAGGGTGACGGTCAGGCCTTGTTCGACGTAGCTGGTCAGGCTGAGCGCGGTGGGCCGGGTCGGCGAGGCCGAGGCGCCGAGTTGGAAGGTCGGGATTTGGTCGGCCGGGTGGATGCCGATGGTGGCATAGGCCGATATGGGGTTGGTGGCGTCGATGGTGCCGTCGGCTTCGACGGTGAAATAGACCGAGTAACCCATGCTGCCGGGATCCAAAAGCGGGATGTTGTAGGCGACTGATCCGGATTGGCCGGGGGCCCAGGTGACCGGGGTGTGGTTGGTCACGCCCACGTAATCCACGCCCGCCACAGCGCTGCTATCATAGGTCGTGAGATTGGTGATGGTCATGGTGCCGTCTGGCGAATAATCGCGGCTCAGGGTGACGACGACATTGGTCGTGCCGGCCAGCACGTCATAGGTGTAATCCGCCGGCGTCAGATTGATGAAATCGAGGGATTCATTGTCCTCGTTGTAAATGTCCACTTCGGCGTGGTTCATGCCGATTTCAGCGCCGTTCGGCTGGGTCAGGTCGAGGTAAAACGTCCGATTGCCGTAGGCGTTGTTGTTGGTGACGAGTTGGACGGTGACGGTCTTAAAACCAGTTTCGCCGTAGCCCCAGACGAGGTCGCCGTTGGTGGCGAGGTAGTCCCGGCCGGCGATGCCGTTGCCGTCGCTGGTGGCGAAGTGGACGGTGACGGGGGCCATGTAGCCATCGGCGCGGGTCAGTTCCACGGTGACGATGGCGATGCCGTCGGGTTTAAAGGCGAGGAAATTATTGTAGGAATCGGAGAACGAGTTGGTGTTGAGGAATTGCACGATGCCGGTGTCCACGGGTTGATAGACCAGCACACTTTCGGCGGGTTTTGGGTAATCGCCGGGATTGCCGTAGTAATGCAAGGCGATGTCGCCGCGGTCGTTAATGCCGATGTCGTAGGCGTCCGGGTAATAGTTGCCGGGAAAGGTGCGGAAGCCGGGTTGGGCGGGGAGCAGTGTGTCAAGTGCGTAGCCGCGCCAGCTTCGCACATCGCCGCTGCCGTCTGGTTTCCAGAGCGTGAAGTAGGCGCCAATGTTGGCCTTGGTCGAATTGGTGGCGTTATAGACGTAGCCGACGATGTCGTTGTTGGTGTTGATGGAGTCGGCTTCGCAGGAGGTTGGTCCATAGGACATGCCGTCGGGCGGCGGGAGCGGGGTGATGGCAGTGTCGCCGCGTTCCCAGGCGAAGGGCCATTCGGCGGAGTTGTCGGCGAAGTAGGCCTGGCCGACGACGGTTGGGCCGGCCATGGCGAAGGCGTCGTCCTCGGGATTGCTGGTGGAGGCGGCGGGTAATTCGGTGGGGCTGCCGCCGTAGAGCAGCGCGGCGCCTTCGTAATAATTGTAGGGGACGACGCTGTTGCGGAAATCGGCGTTCACCAGGACGACATTTTGGTCGTCAACGGCGAGCGCTATCGCGGAGTCGTTCCAAATCCAATAGCTGGGTTCCGTGGTGTAGGGCGGGGACCAATTCAGGGCGTCTTCGGCGTGGTAGGAATTGCCATCGCCGACGACGTAGCCGGAGTCGTTGATGGCGTTGGCCTCGCCGTAGCCTTGTTCGCCGGGCGCGAGGCTGTCGGGAGGCAGAATGCGGTTGGTCAGAACGACGAAGCTGGAAATCGCGCCGTTGGCGGCGACGGTCCAGATGGCGCCGCGTTGGAAGCCGTCGGCCTGGACCACGGAGCCGACGATTTGCACGGAGCCGTCCTGGCGGCGCTGGGTGAGGTTGTTGGCGTAGGCGTTGAGGACGGCAGGCGTGACACCGCGGGGAAACAGGTCGTAGACGGCGCCGTTGGTTTGCAGCAGGTAGACGGAGGCGACGGGAGCGGTGGAGTTGTCGAGGAGGTTACTGGTCACAAAGGATCCGCAGACGTCGCCGGCGTCGTTGATGCCGGCGACGGCACGCGTGGCGAAGCCGGACACGCCTTGATTGGTGGAATACGAGTTCGTGAACGCGTAGCGCAGCACGTAGACGGGATCGGCGCGGAGCGACGGCGCGATGACGAAGGCGATGACGGTGGCCAGCAGCGCGGCCCATCGGCGTGCGGCGCGATGCAGGCAAGCACGGGCTTGTGACGGGCTGGCGTTGCAGAGTTGGGAGTTGAGGTGAATGCGTTTTGAAGGCAAAACGACCGGAGCGGAGGAAAGATGATCAAACACGACGATTACAACTTTACTTTGATTACGGCCAACAAATGCCAGCGAAAGGAAAAGGCTCTGAGCCGGACTTTCGGCTGGGACGGGGCCAGTTCTGGCAGAAAATCCCGCCGAAGTCAATCATTCTCAGAGGCTTACTTGCCGCGGCATTGGATTCTCGACGCGTTCTGCGCCGGGTGGCGGCGCGCAAGTCAGTGTTCGTGCCGAGCTGGTGCTCGGCGCTCCGATATATAAGTCGAACGTCAGAATGACGAATGAACGAATGATGGACGGATGGATGATTCGGATCGAAACGCCAAATAAATTTCATCGTCCATTAATCCTCCTATCCATTAATTCCGCCCCTTCCCCGCTCGCCCGAGACTCCTCACGTCGTCTCCTACAGCCCCGCGCGTGCCTCGCCACTCGTCACTCGACACTCGCCACTTGGTCATGTTTAATCCGCGTGTGCAGCATCAACAGACCATTGGGCATCCAACGAATTTTTCCGGGGTCGGTTTGCATAGCGGGAATCGTGTCAATATGACGTTCCTGCCGGCGCCGGCGAATTCCGGGATTCGGTTTCGTCGGGTGGACCTGGCGGATAAGCCGGAGATCGAGGCGCGGGTGACGAATGTGGCGGAGAATAATCGTTCGACGACGCTGGCCAAGGGCAATGTGAAGGTGCATACGGTGGAGCATGTGCTGGCGGCGTTCGCGGGTTATGGGGTGGACAATGCGATTGTGGAGCTGGATTCGAATGAGCCGCCGATTGCGGATGGGAGTTCGCGCACGTTTTGCAAAATGATCCAGGAGGCGGGGATTGTGCCGCTGAGCGAGCGGCGCGAGCCTTACAAGCCGGCGCAGCCGGTGGAGCTTTTGATGGGCGAGACGGAGATGGCGTTTTTCCCGGATGACGGGTTCAAGATTACCTGCACGAGTTCGGACAAGCACGGGCGGTTCACGCAGTTTTTCAGCGTGGAGCTGACGCCGAAGACGTGGGAGAGCGAGATTTCAAATGCACGGACGTTTTGTTTTTTCGAGGAGATTGAGTATTTGATCAAGAACGGGCTGATTCGCGGCGGGAGCCTGGAGAACGCGGTGGTGATTCGCGATGATGCGGTGTTGACGACGGAGCCGTTGCGGTATCCGGAGGAGTTTGTGCGGCACAAGATTTTGGATATCGTGGGCGATTTGTCGTTGCTCGGGCGGCCGTTGCAGGGGCATTTGATTGCGGTAAAGCCGAGTCATGCGGCGAATTGCGAGATGGTGCGGCTGATTAACGAGCAGATGACAAAACCGATTCGCGCGGCGCAGACGTTCGGGCCGCCACCTGTGCCGGCGGCACGGGCCAATGCGACAGCGCCACGGGCCAATGAGCCAGAGGCCAAGCCCGCTCCGGCAGCTTCAGCGGCGAATGGCGGTGAAGTCATTAATGAGCAGTTCGCGGAGTTGTTGAACGGCGATGGGACGCTGGACACGAACCAGGTGATGCAGATTCTGCCGCATCGGTATCCGTTCCTGATGGTGGATCGGGTGTTGAAGATCGAGGGAAACAAGATTTTGGCGATGAAGAATGTGACGATTAACGAGGGGTATTTTCAAGGGCATTTTCCGGGTCACCCGATCATGCCGGGGGTGTTGCAGCTGGAGGCGATCGCGCAGGCGGCGGGGATTTTGATGATGAAGCACGCGGAGAATATCGGGCAGATCGCGTATTTCATGTCGGCGGAGGATGTGAAGTGGCGCAAGCCGGTGAAGCCGGGCGATATGCTGGTGATCGAGGTGGAGATGACGAAGATGCGCGGAAAAATCGGCAAGGCCAAGGGCGTTTGCAAGGTGCGCGGCGAGGTGGTGAGCGAGGCGGACGTGACGTTCATGATGAGGCCGGGAGCGTGAACAAATTTATGATTGGCGATTGGCGATTGAGGATTGAGGAACGGCGCGCGGGCGGCGAACCGGCGCGGGCTGTTGCGTGTTCGGTGTTGCGTGATTTGTCAGTTTTCCCCACGGCCCCCAAAAGCCACCTCACCCTTAGTCCAATGATTCGCTCGCTCCCGCTCGTTCGGCCCTCGCGGGCCTTCGCCTTCGGCGAATTCCTTTCGCCGCTTCCCAAGCGGCTCAAGCCCCCCGCTTCGTGGCGGAGTGGGGGAAACTTTGGGAACCGTGCGGCGGCCATTTGCCGTCGGCCCAATCCAGCGACCAGCCTTCAATCGGCAATCGGCAACCGGCAACCGGCAATTTTTCGATGATTCATTCTTCAGCCATTATTCATCCCAAGGCGCGCGTGGGCGATGGGTGCGAGATTGGGCCGTATTGCGTGATTGGCGAGCACGTGGAGCTGGGCGCGGGGTGCACGTTGCATTCGCATGTGGTGATTGACGGGCACACGAAGCTCGGGGCGCGCAATGAGATTTTTCCGTTCGCGAGCATCGGGCTCAAGACGCAGGATTTGAAATGGAAGGGCGGCATCACGCGGACGGAAATTGGCGACGAGAATACCTTTCGCGAATGCGTGACGATTCACAGCGCGACGGGTGATGGTGAAGTGACGAAGGTCGGCTCGAAGAACCATATCCTCGCTTATTGTCACCTGGCGCATAATGTGACTTTGGGCAACAACGTGATTATGTCGAATGTGGCGACGCTCGCGGGGCATGTGACGGTGGAGGATTATGCGGTGGTCGGCGGGTTGGCGGCGATCCATCAGTTTTGCCGGATCGGCAAGATGTCGATTGTTGGTGGTTGCTCGAAGGTGGTGCAGGATGTGCCGCCGTTTATGCTGGCGGACGGCAATCCGGCGGAAACGCGGACCATCAACAAGGTCGGCATGGAGCGGAACGGGATTTCGGAGGAGGCGCAGGCGGCGATGAAGCTGGCTTATAAAATTTTATTCCGCGAAGGGCTGACGATTCCGAATGCGCTGACGAAAATCGAAAGTGAATTGCCCAAACTGCCGGAAGTTTTGCATCTCGTCCAGTTTGTGCGAAGCAGTGAGAGAGGGATTAGCAAGTGATTGGCGATTGGGAATGACGAATGACGGATGAAAGTTCCAGTTCCAAAAGGCAACAAGTTTATGCTCGACGGAGTCTCGCCCCACCGTCTACAGCATCTTCCAGGCGCCGTTGCTCCATTGGTAGACGTGCGGTTGGGAAAGGCGCGTGCGGTCCCATTGTTCGGAATCTTCCAGCCAGGCGCGCGCGGCGCGGACATCATCGTGCTGCGCAAGAATTCCCCAAAGCGGGGAATAAACGATGAACGGTTTAATGTTCGGCGGGCGATTGATCGGAAAATCCAGTTGCTCAAGGAACACAACGAGGTCCTCCGCGTCCCATGCGATGAGCATTTCATCGAAGGCCGCGCCGTCCACATATTGTCCCATGCGCAAAAGGTCGGAGCGTTTGAACTTGCCTTGCAGGCAATCGGGTTGAAGGTGGAAGGAGCGGCAAAAGTTTGAGAGCGCATCCTCACCGTCCGGCAGAATCAGGAAAAAATTCCGGCCAGCCTCCAATTGCTCGCGGACAGCGCCCTGCCAATCGGGGCCTTCCACCCGGATAGCCTTTAGAAGTTCCTGGGTCTGATAACTCATGGAAAAACTTATATTGTGAAGGCCCTCAATCAAGATGGGTAAATGCCCCAAGGCGGCGTTCACGAGAGACGCGGGTGGTTTCAGAAAAGGCGCCGAGTGTGAGATAAAAATCTTCAAACGTTGAGAATGGCCAATAAAACGGTGGAGCATATACCTATGAAGCGCCTATACGCGCGGCCCCATTGGATTGATCCGGCGGAGTCGCTTTGGTTGGAGCGCGGCTGTGCTGAAAGCCAGCCGCGCTCCGTTTTTGAAGGATTTTGTCTCGCACCCGAAGGCCTCGCGGTCGTGACTAATATATTGTTTTCGGCATTTTTTGTGCTTTAATGGAGGTCACCTTTGAGAGACCTGCATATCCGGGTTTCTCTGGAAAACGTAAAGAATGCGCCGCAAACTCTGGTGCGCCTCATTGGAAAACGCTGTGTTCGCGCCGATCGGGAGATCGGCGTTCCGATTTTTCAGGAAGCCTCCCACAGGGCGCGCTGTTCACTGATGAAAAAATTATTTTGTATTGTTGCCCTCGGATTGCTGTTCAAAGTTCCGCACGTTTCGGCTCTCACGTTCAATCTGACGTATGATTCGAGCGTCACGAGCCAAACCAATGCGGCGGACATTGAGGCGGGCGTTGCGGCGGCGGCGCAAACGTTCGAGGACCTTTATACCAACGTGGCGACGATCAACATTTCCGTCTATTGGGGAGCGACCGGGCCATTCGCCGGCGGCACTGTCAGTCTGGGCCAGAGCATGTTTAACCTGATACAGCCGCCGCCTCCTTTTGGGTATAGTGATGTTGTTGCCGCGCTGACGGCTGCCCGGGCGAGCGATGCTGATACAAACTCCGTGGCGAGTCTCCCGGCCACGGACCCGACCGGTGGTGAATGGTGGCTGCCGTACCCGGAGGCGCGAGTGCTGGGCTTTGTGGATCCGGACGACCCAACCGAGGATGGAGAAATCACTTTTGCGACAGATGTTTCCTTTGCCTTTGATCCCAACAATCGTGCTGTTGCGGGCAAATACGATTTTATCGCGGTGGCGCAGCATGAAATTTCCGAGGTGATGGGCCGATGCACGCTGAACCTGGATGGCAATTTTGTGCCGTATGATTTGTTTCGTTTCACGAACAACGATGTGCGCTGTTTGGATCCGAACGCGACGAATGTTTATTTTTCAGTGGATAACGGCGCGACCGCGCTGAAGTTTTTCTACACGAACGTCAATTTCGGAGATATTCAGGACTGGGTGTCCGGTACGACGCCGGATGCGTTCGACGCCTTTTCTCGCTCGGGCCGCCTGAATCCCCTTTCCACGGCTGACATCACGGCGATGGACGTGCTGGGGTATAACGGGGCGCCGCTGCTGGCGCCGCGTTTGGTGGCAACGAATAGTGGCAACGGGAATTTTCGGTTGAGCTTCTACAATTCACCCGGGGTCCGTTTCACGGTGCTGGCCAGCACGAATTTAACCACGCGACTGGCGAATTGGACGGTCCTGGGCACGGCGACGGAGGGGCCGGCGGGGCAATTTACGTTCACGGACACCACGGCGACGAATCAAAACAGGTTTTATATTGTTCGTTCGCCGTGAGCGGTGGATGAGTGGATGATGGTTCGTGCCGAGCTGGTGCTCGGCGCTCCGGCTTTTGCAGACGTCTTCGTTGGATTTGGTGTGCTGATTCTGGACTTGAAAGCCCTGGGAATTCGTCACGGCGGAACTGGAAGGGCTGAGTTATAATTCGAAGGAGGCCGAGGGCTGTGCAGATTTCGAGATGCGGTTTGCAGATTCCCGGGGGAACCCACGGTTGACGGGGGTTTTGAATATTGCAACCATTCGCGCGCTTCGAGCCACTGAGCCGAGCGATTAATATGCTTAAACTTTCTAAATTCTCTGTCGGAGTCGGCGATCGGTTTGCGCAGCAGGCTGAGGCTCAATTGCGCGCGTTCATTTTGGCCACCGAACGCGGCGCGGACATTGTGCCGGTCTGGAACAAATCCAATCGCGAACATCTTATCGTGGGCTCGGAACCGCCCAGCGTGCGCGCGGCGGCGGAGGCGGCGGTGAAAAAGCTCGGCTGGCAGAAGCCGTGGCATGTGGATGCGGATCATATCCGGCTCGAAACCGTGGATCGGTTCATTCCCTGCTCCGATTTTTTCACGATTGACGTGGCCGATTCCATCGGCAAGCCGGCGGCGCCGGAGGCCGTGAAGGCGTTTGTGGACCGGCATCCGGAGTTGACGAAGCCGCTGGAAATTCCGGGCGTGGAGGGAGCGGTCAAGGCGCCGCGCGCGGAAATTGAGCGGATTGCCAACAAATTTTTGTTTGCGGTGAAGGAAGCGGGGGCGATTTACCGGCACATTGCGAAGGCCAAGGGCGAAGCGAAACTCATCACGGAAGTTTCGATGGACGAAACGGATTCGCCGCAGACGCCGGTGGAATTACTGGTCATTTTGGTGGCTATTGCCGACGAGCAGGTGCCGATTCAGACGATTGCACCGAAGTTCACGGGACGATTTAACAAGGGCGTGGATTACGTGGGCAATGTGGCGCAGTTCGAAAAGGAATTTAATGAGGACCTGGCGGTGATCGCGTTCGCGATCAAGCAATATGGGTTGCCGGACAATTTGAAGCTGAGCGTGCATTCCGGCAGCGATAAGTTTTCGATCTACGGACCGATTCGCCGCGCGGTGCTGAAGCATAACGCGGGGTTACATTTGAAGACGGCGGGGACGACGTGGCTGGAGGAAATCATTGGGCTCGCGGAACACGGCGGCAAGGGGCTGGATCTGGCGAAGGAGATTTACGCGGAGGCGCTTGAGCATGTGGATGAATTGTGCGCGCCGTACGCGAGCGTGATTGATATTGATCGCGCGAAGTTGCCGTCGGCGGACGCGGTGCGGAATTGGAGCGCGGCGCAGTACGTGGCGGCGTTGCGGCATGATCCGAAGTGCAAGGATTTCAATCCGAGCCTGCGGCAACTGTTGCACGTGGGCTATAAAATTGCGGCGAAGAAGGGGAATAAATATCTCGATCTCGTGCGCGAGTGTGAGAGTTCCATCGCCCGGAATGTGACGGGGAATTTGTTTGATCGGCACATTAAGCCGTTGTTTTTGGGGTAACCCATTCGAGGTTGTAAGGATTCAGGTTCAATTGGCTTGACGCCCGACTGCGGGGGTTGCCAAGCGAGGTTGGTTTGCGCATGATGGCGGCACACCAACCAAAGGATTTATGAATCAGTTCAAATTCTCGTGCCCGCAATGCCAGCAGCATCTGCAATGCGATGAGCAGTTTTCCGGGCGCGAAATCCAATGTCCCGGTTGTCATCATTTGATACGCATTCCCCCAATCCCGGGAAAGACGGTGGAATACAAACCGGAATCGGGAAAGACGTGGGCGACGTTTGTGCCGCCAGGAAATGAGGCCGCGCCAAAAAATCTCTCGATTAAAAAGGGCAATCCGAAACCGCCCGCCAAATGAGCGAGGCGCCCCTTTGAACCCGGATTTCCAGAATTTAAGGCATTGATATGCGCGACCTGCTCCATGTTTTTCATCACTGGCTTTTTCCCGTGGCCTGGTGGTCGTTCGTGGGTTACTGGTTGATTTCGGCTTTGTGGGTCAACAAAACAAAAGTGATGGAATCGCCGGTTTCGAGAGTCCTTCATTTGCTGATTGGCACCTTTGCGTTTTTATTTTTCGTTTTTGACGATTCATTTCCCCCGCAGGTGAACCGGCATCTTTGGCCGCAGAATGAATTTACGTTTTGGCTCGGGGCCTTCGTCACGGTCGCGGGCCTCGGTTTCGCGGTCTGGGCGCGCGCGCATCTGGGGCGCTATTGGAGCGGGGCGATTACATTGAAGGAAGGGCACCGGCTGATTCGCACCGGGCCTTATCAGATTGTGCGCAATCCGATTTACACGGGCATTCTCAGCGGCGCCGCAGGCACGGCCATTACGTTGGGAAAAGTGAGCGGAATCGTGGCGGTGACAATACTCTTTGCGGTTTATTCCTGGAAAATCCGCCGTGAGCAACGGCTGCTGGCGGGTGAATTCGGCGAGGAATACGCTGCGTATTGCCGGGAAGTGCCCGCGCTGGTGCCGATCAAAATCCGTTCGCGCTCATGAGCGAGGTGACGCGCATTTTGCATTCGATGGCAGCCGGCGATGCCCCAGCGCGCGGAGGAATTGCTGCCGCTGGTTTACGAGGAGCTCCACAAGCTGGCGGCGGCGCGGATGGCAAATGAGTCGTCGACGCAGACGTTGCAACCGACGGCGCTGGTGCATGAGGCGTGGCTGCGGCTGACGGGCAAGGAAAATATCCAGTGGAACGGGCGCGCGCATTTTTTTGGGGCTCGACGGAGTCTCGCCCATCTAAATCGTTTTAGAAATTCGTAACCGCCCGGGCTGACGGTTCGTCCAAAATGGCGATGCGTCCGATACAGTCGTTTGCCCCTACTAAACTATCGCGGCGTGCGTTTTGTTTCGTTTGGGCCGCAGCTTGTTTGATGTCCGCGCTCACTCTGAACGCGGACCATGCGCTCGCGGCTGCCGCCGAGAGCGTGGTCGCCAGCCCGGACGGTTCGATTGAATTCCACGCCACGTTCAAAGGCCGAATGGGCTTTGAGGTCAGCCTGAAAAACCGGCCCGTCATCGAGCCGTCGCGGATGATTTTTGCGGTTGATGGAGCGGACCTGACATCGAATGCCGTCGCGGGAGAGATCAAGACATATCATCTCAACGACACTTATCCCTGGCGCGGAGCGCATTCGGTGGCGGTAAATCATTGCAACGGGGAAACCATCGCCCTGAAATCCGGCAATACCAGTTATACTTTGGAGGTTCGGGTTTTCAATGATGGCGTGGCTTACCGATTCATTGCTCCCGGAGAAGCGGGACAATGCCGGGTGCCGGATGAGGCTTCGACATTTTGCATCCCGGACGGCAGCCGGGTTTGGTATCACGATCTCAAAGGCCATTACGAAGGGCAGCACACGAATAATCTGGTGGCGGACATTCCCAACGGGCAATGGGTCGCGCCGCCGATGACTTTCAAGCTGCCGAAAGGCGCCGGTTATGCGTCGATCACGGAGGCGGACCTGGTGAATTACAGCGGGATGGCGTTGCAGGCGACGGGCGCGCGGCAATTCACCGTGATGCTGGCGCACAAGCAGCCGCCATCGCATCCGTTTGTTCTTCGTTACACGAAGGAGGATGTGGCGCGCCTCTCCCAGCCGGCGACGGTATCGGGCACCATCACGACGCCCTGGCGCGTGGTGATGATGGGGACGAATCTGAACACGCTGGTGAATTGCGACATTCTGCCGGATCTTTGCCCGCCGCCGGACCCGAAATTTTTTCCGCAGGGGCTGAAGACGGATTGGATCAAGCCGGGACGCGCGGTTTGGAAATACCTGGATGGCGGCGACAGTTCCATCGAGGGCACGAAGGAGTTTTGCCGGGAAGCGCAGCAACTCGGTTTTGAATACGACGTGGTGGAGGGTTATTGGAGCCGCTGGAGCGATGCGGAAATTGCAGACCTGGCGGCTTACGCGAAACAGCATGGTGTCCGGCTGCTGTTCTGGAAGCATTCGAAATCGTTGCGCACGCCGGAAGCGCGGGAGGATTTTTTTAAAAAATTGCACGATCTCGGCGTGGCGGGCGCAAAGATTGATTTCTTCGACAATGAACATAAGGAGATCATTGACCTTTACCAGGCGCTCGACCAAACGGCCGCGAAATATCATCTGGTCGTGAATTTCCACGGCAGCGACAAGCCGACGGGGACGATGCGGACGTGGCCGAATGAAATCACGCGCGAAGCGGTGCGCGGGATGGAATCCATGCGTTTGCGTGACCGCGCGACGCACGAGACCACCCTGCCCTTCACGCGAATGCTGGCCGGGCCGGCGGATTACAGCGTGGTGCATTTTGGCGACCGCAAACAAAACACGACCTGGCCGCATCAGATCGCGACGGCGGCGATATTCAGCCAGCCGATGCTCACTTACGCGGCGAACCCGTCGAACCTGCTGGCCAACGCGGGCGTGGATTTGATCAAGAGCATTCCGCCGGATTGGGACGAGACGATTGTTTTGCCGCCATCGGAAATCGGCAAACTGGCGGTTTATGCGCGACGCAGCGGGGACACGTGGTTTTTGGCGGTGATTGGAGGTCCGGAGGCGCAGACGATCCAGGTGCCACTTTCTTTTTTGGGGCCGGGCGCTTATGCGGCGATGCTGATTCGCGATTCCGGCGCCGGACCGAATGCGGAACAGATTGAGCACACTTCGCAACGTCGCGAAGATACGCTGACCATCAACCTGCGGTCGGGCGGCGGATTTATTGGGCGGTTCACGAGGAAATGACTCTTTACGCGCGAAAGAATCGAAACCATCACTGTGTCCATAAAGCTGTTTCAAAGCCTCTCACCCCTGCCCTCTCCCATCCGATGGGAGAGGGGGAACTCTTTACACGTTGGAAATCAATCCAGCCGGCTGGCGGATACAATTCCCGTTGCAGCATCCCGGTTCTATACATACTGATTTGAAGCTGAATAAAAAATCACTCTGACGGCCATGAAGATACCCCTACGCATGGCGTCTTTCGGCACGCTGCTGGCGATAATGACGGTGTTTGCTTCCGCTCAGCCGAAGGACGTGGATGAAGTGGATCCGAATGGGAGCACGGCGACTTTAGAGGCAGTGGAGGCGGCGGGTGGCAGGCCGCCGGTGCTGCCGCCGAAGTGGGCGTTTGGGGTGTTGTTCGGCTCTTACCGCGATCAGGCGGATTTGCTGGATGCGATGCAGCGGTTACGGAAGGATTATTGCGGAGATTTGATGTGGCTTGATTCGAGCTGGTTGTGGGGAGCTTACGACCGGGCGGACCGGTATATTTGTTTTCAGTTCGATACGAATCAATTTGCGGATCCGAAGGCGATGATTTCGACGCTGTGGGGGAATCATTTTCATTTCGGCGTTTGGGAATGGCCTTACATCGATCAGAGCATCACGAATTTATTTGAGGAGGGCCGGCAGAATCATTTTTTCATCACGGACCAGCGCGGTGGGACGGGGAAGGTCGTGAATGGCGGCGGATGGCATGGCGTGAAGTTTTCGGGGCAGATTGATTTTACGAATCCCAAGGCGGCGGAGTGGTGGAAGGGATTGAACCAGCCGCTGCTCGACATGGGGGTGGATTTTTTCAAGATCGATACTTACAGCACCGTGGCCAAGGGCGGCGTGACGTTTGACGGCAGCGGTTCGGAGAATCTGCGGCGGCTGTATCACAAAACGTATTATGAGATGACGGAGAAGGCTTCGGGCGGGCGCGGGTTCATTCTCGCGCATCGCACGCCCACGCCGGATAACAATCAGTATCCGGGAATGTGGACAGGCGACACGACCACGTCGTGGGCGGGCTTCGAGGAGGACATGAAACGCGCGGCGGCGATGGACACACCGCAGACGGCGGCGTTTTGGACGAGCGACACCGGCGGTTACAACAAAGACGCGCCGAATCACGACGAGCTTTACATTCGCTGGCTGCAGTACGGGACGTTCCTGCCAATCACGGAATTTTTCAGCGGCAAAAACACAAAGGGGCGATTTCCGTGGCTGTTCGATAAGGAGGCGCAGAGCAATTTCAAGTTCTACACGCAATTGCGTTATCGACTGCTGCCGTTCCGCTATTCGAACGCGCAAATTGCGTATCATGAAACGCCGGTGAAGTATCCGGTGCGGTTTGTTTCCGGAACGAAGGATGAAATCATTTTGGGCAATGGCGACAGTGAGATGCTGGTGGCGCCGGTGCACGTGCAGGGCGCGAGGACGCGGCAGGTGCGATTGCCGGCGGGCGCGGCGTGGATGGACTATTGGACGGGAAAAGTTTTGGACGGCGGAAGTTCGCGGACTATCGATGCGCCACTGGATAAAGTCCCGATTTTTGTGAAGGCAGGGGCGATTATACCGATGGGGCCGAAGATGCATTACGTCGATGAAAAACCGACGGACCCGATGACGCTCGATATTTATCCGTCCGCGAAATCGAGCTACACGCTTTTTGAAGACGACGGCGTGAGCGACGATTACCAGCAGGGAAAATTTGCGCGGACGCGCTTTGCGTGCGAATTGGTGGCGGCGGACGGGATTGTGGACATCGGCGCGGCGCAGGGCGATTACGATGGGAAACTTTCGCATCGCACTTACATCCTGGAGATCCACCGCAAAGCGGCGGCGTTGCAGCGCGTTTCGCGCGACGGTGCGCCCCTGCCCCAATTGGCTTCCCAGGCAGCGTTTGATTCCGCGGAGCAGGGCTGGTTCAACGACCTGGCGAGCGCGAGAGTTTGGGTGAAGTTCGCGAGCGAAACCAGTGTTCCGGTGAAAATTGCTTTGAATGGCTTGAACCTTAATCAATGATTTGCTTTTTAGAAGACTTCTGGAATGAGAGTGCGCGCGGATTTGATTTATGCCTGCCGACTGGCAGTCGGCGATGGGAGAGGGAGAATTGTTCACGATATGGAATCAATTCAAGCGCTCCGACGGCTGGGTTTTTCTGGCGGCGGTTTAATGCTTTTACAACGTTTTAAATTATGAAATTGAGATGTGCATTTTCGATGCTTGCGGCAATCTTCGCGGCCGTTTCTTTCCAAGCGGGGGCACAGGTGCTTTGGTACCGGCAACCGGCGGGGACGGATTGGGACGCGGCGTTGCCCGTTGGCAACGGCCGGCTGGGGGCGATGGTGTTCGGCGGGGTGCAACTCGAACGGTTGCAGTTGAATGAAGACAGCGTGTGGGAGGGTTACAAACGCAGCGGCGCGAATTCCAATGCGCTCACGGCATTGCCGGAAGTGCGCAAGCTTTTGTTCGAGGGAAAAAATGAGGAGGCGTCCGATTTGGCGGCCAAGACGATGATGGGGATTCCGAGCCGCATCAAATCGTATCAACCACTGGCGGATCTGGCCATCGCGGACACTTCCAAAACGACCAATTCGGTGAAGGAATACCGCCGCGAGCTGGACCTCGACACCGGCATTGCGACCACCACTTACACCCTTGGCGATGACACCTATATTCGGGAAGTGTTCGCATCCGCGCCGGATAAAATCATCGCGGCGCAGATGACCTCAACCAAGCCGGGAGGCATCGATGTGAACATTTCATTGAGCCGCGAACGCGATGCGCATTGGACCAATGATCCGAATCATCCGGGCGAATTGATATTACGCGGCCAGATTCCGGTGCAGTATTTCAATTCCAAGGCGGAAGCGCGACCTGTGCCCGATCCGGCCAAGGCGGTGCCGGGCGAAAAATTTGCGGCGGTGGCGCGAGTGATGGCGTTCGGTGGAAAATTGACGGGCTCCAACGGCGTCGCAATGGTGACGGGCGCGGACACGGTGGAGATTTTGATCGCGGGCGAAACGGATTATCGCGGAGGCGAACCGGTGGAAAAATGCGAGGCAGACCTGGACGCCGCTTCACAAAAATCCTACGAGGCGTTGCGCGCGGCGCATATCGTGGATCACCAGAAATTGTTTCATCGTGTGATGCTCGATCTTGGGACAGCGGGTACCAATGTCGAAAATCTGCCGACCGATGAACGATTGCAGCGAGTAGAGGCAGGCGCAGCCGACCCCGGATTGATTGCCACCTATTTTCAATATGGCCGTTATTTGCTGATGAGTTGTTCGCGTCCGGGTTCGTTGCCGGCCAATTTGCAAGGACTTTGGAACGACAAGATGAACGCCGCCTGGAACAGCGATTATCACCTGAACATCAATATCGAGATGAATTACTGGCCGGCGGAGGTTTGCAATCTTTCGGAATGCACCGAGCCGTTGTTCGACCTGATGGATATGCTTTCAAAGCCGGACTCCGGCGGCGAAGTGGCGAAGGTGGATTACGGCTGCCGAGGCTGGGTGGCGCATCATTTGACGGATCCATTCGGCTTCGCGGCGCCGGCGGACAGCGTGGTGGGCATCTGGCCGATGGGCGCGGCGTGGCTGTGCGAGCATCCCTATGAACATTATTTGTTCACGGGCGATAAAAATTTTCTCGCCAAACGCGGCTATCCTTTGATGAAGGGCGCGGCGAGGTTCATCCTGGATTTTCTGGTGACCGCCCCGCCCGGGACTCCAGTCGCGGGCAAGCTGGTGACCGCACCGTCGCATTCGCCGGAAAATTCATTTTATCTTCCGGACGGCCATCAATCGCGGATGACGTATGCGGCGACGATGGATTTGGAAATCATCCATGAGCTGCTGAGCAATTGCATCGAGGCGAGCAAGATTTTGAAAACGGACCCTGAGTTTCGCGCCGAATGCGAAAAGGCGCTGGCAAACCTCGCGCCGCTGCAAATCAGCAAAAAGGATGGACGGCTGCAGGAATGGATTGAGGATTACAAAGACGTGGACCCGAAGCATCGACATACGTCGCATTTGTATGCGGTATATCCGGGACATGAGATTTCACTTTCCGGCACGCCACAATTGGCGGCGGCGGCGCGCAAGGCGCTGGAGTCGCGCGGCGATGGCGGCACGGAATGGAGCTGGCCGTGGCGGGCGTGTTATTGGGCGCGCTTTCATGAAGGCGACCTGGCGTACGGACAAATTGAAAAACTCGTGAGCACGCATTTGTATCCGAATTTGTTCAACAAATATCCGCCATTCCAAATTGACGGGAATCTCGGTGCGACGGCGGCGATTGCGGAAATGCTGCTGCAAAGCCAGGATGGCGAAATCAATCTGCTGCCCGCGCTGCCGAAGGCGTGGCCGGAGGGTTCGGTGAAAGGTTTGCGCGCGCGCGGGAATTTTGAGGTGGCGATGAAGTGGAAGGACGGAAAATTATCGGAAGCCAAGATTCGTTCCGGACTGGGCAACAAAGCGCGCGTGCGCGCGAGCGGGCCGCTGGATGTGAATCTCAATGGCAAGCCGGTGACTGTCACACGGCCAGAAGCTAATGTAGTGGAATTCGCCACCGGGCGCGGCGCGACTTACACGTTGAGTTTGAATAAATGACGAATTGAAATGATTCCAGTTACCCCTGAAGCCCAGAGGCGCCTCCCCATGAACCCACCCCCCACCCCCGGCCCTCTCCCATCCGGATGGAAGAGGGAGAAGTTGCTCCAGCGTCTCTCGTCGAATGCAGCCGCTGATATTTCGTGGTTCCGGAGTTCAATGCGCGAAGTGTTTAGAGAAATCTCACCCGGGCCTCTCCCCCACTTCGTGGCGGATTGGGAGAGATTTGCAGCAAGGCCTTTCACGCCGCGTTCGCAATCCACATCTTTGATTTAACCCGAGAACGAAACTGTCCCCTACAATCCCCTACGATGAAAACGACAAAATGCCTGTTGCGTTCCCCTGCCCCGCTGCTGCTTTCGGCGGCCGCTTTTTTCATGTCAGCTTGCGTTTACGCGCAAAATGACACTGCGAATTTGAAACCGCCTTCATTGGAAGCGCCGGAAATTCGCACGCCCAAAGCGCCGGCCACGCCGCGCATCAATGGGCCGGATATTTTTGGCGGCCGGCCGGGCAATCCGTTTTTGTATCACATTCCGGCCACGGGCGATCGGCCGATGACTTTTTCGGTCCGCGGTTTGCCGCGCGGCTTGAAATTGGATGCAGTGACGGGCGATATTTCGGGTTCGTTGGTGAAAACAGGAACATTTCACGTTACGTTTCGCGCCAAAAACGGGAAAGGCACCGCCAGAAAAAAATTCACTATTGTGGCCGGCAATGATATTGCGCTGACGCCGCCGATGGGCTGGAACAGTTGGAACGCGTATCATGCGACGGTGACGGGCGAGGATGTGATGCATGCGGCGCGCGCGATGGTGTCGAGCGGGCTCATCAATCACGGATGGACTTACATCAATATTGACGATTCATGGCAGGGCAAACGCGGTGGCGAATTCAACAGCATTCAGCCCAATGAGAAATTTCCCGACATCAAAAAGATGTGCGACGAGATTCATGCGATGGGATTGAAGGCGGGAATTTATTCCGGGCCGTGGATCACGACCTACGCCGGCTACGTCGGCGGCAGCGCGGATAACCCGGAGGGTTCGTGGGAAGCGCCGACGAACAGGATCCGTTTGCACGGGAAATATTCGTTCGCTGAGGACGATGCGAAGCAATGGGCCGCGTGGGGTTTTGATTATTTGAAATATGATTGGAACCCGCGCAACAGCAGTCCGCGCGAGACGCGGGAACAATTCCATGAGCATTCGGCGAAGATGGGCCATGCGCTCCGGAAATCGGGGCGGGACATTGTTTTCAGTTATTCCAACAGCATGCCGTTCGACGACATCGATGACGAGTCGCGGATTTACAATTGCTGGCGAACGACGGGCGATATTGGCGATAGCTGGCTGAGCATGGCGTCGAAGGCGTTTTACATAAGCGCGCCGAAGGGCGTGAAGAAGCTGGAGGGCGCGCCGAGCGATCGTTGGGCGCAGTATGCGCGGCCGGGACATTGGAACGATCCGGACATGATGGTGCTGGGTGTGGTGAATTTCGGCGGCAAGCAGCATCCGACGCGGCTCAAACCGGATGAACAATATCTGCACGTGACGGCGTGGTGCATGGCGGCGGCTCCCCTGCTTCTCGGCTGCGATCTCGACAAGCTCGATGATTTCACGTTGAACCTGGTTTCGAATGACGAAGTGCTGGCGGTGGACCAGGACCGGCTCGGGAAACAGGCGACAGTCGCGTCGAATGACGGGAACACGTTGCTGGTGTATTCGCGTCCGCTGGAAGATGGGTCGAAGGCGGTGGCGCTTTACAATCTTGGCCATGAACCGGCGCAGGTGACGGCGAAGTGGGCGGACCTGAAGCTTACGGGGAAGCATAACGTGCGCGATTTGTGGCGGCAGAAGGATTTGGGCAGATTCAGCGACGCATTTTCGATGACAGTCGCGGCGCATGGGGCGGAGTTGGTGAAGATTAATTAACAGAGTGAAGGTCCGAACGCTCGTCCTCCCCGTGGACTCGAACCCTCACCCCGGCCCTCTCCCATCCGCTGGGAGAGGGAGAAGTTGCTCCAGCGTCTCTCGTCGAATGCAGCTTCTGGCATGTCGGGGCTCAAGGATTCGAGGCGGCGAACTCTTTTTGGGGAATTCTCACACCGGCTCTGGCCCCGGGAGAGGGTGATACTTTGGAATACTTCGGGCAGCGCAATGACTCGTGAGCCAATCCAGCTTTGCTCAATGCTAGAACAAACGGTTGATTGCGCGAAAGGAGAGATGTGCTCCACAATTTGAAATTTATGCGATATTTTTTGGGCACGATTTTAAGCGCTCTCACGATGGGTTGCGCGGCCTTGGTTTCGACGAGTGCGCATGGTGAATCAAGTGAGGCGCAAGTCACGGTTCAATTGGATGCGGCGCATCCGGGTGCGGCGATTTCGCCGGATTTTGCCGGGGTCAGCTTTGAAGCGAGTCTGTTGCGGCCGGAACACGGGACGCATTATTTCCGAGCGGACAATGCACCGCTGATCCATTTGTTTCATACGCTCGGCATCAAGAGTCTTCGCATCGGCGGCAATACTTCCGACCGTGATGCGCGGCAACTTCCGAGCGAGACGGACATCGATAGCCTTTTTGCGTTCGCCAAGGCGGCGGACGTGAGGGTGATTTATTGCCTTCGACTGCATAATGGCGATCCTGACGCGGCGGCGCGGACGGCGAAATACATCATGGACCGTTACGCGCCGCTGGTGGATTGCTTTTCCATTGGGCAGGAGCCCAGCGCGTATCCGGTGGAAAAACACGACACTCGCGCGAACGCGGAGCGGATGGGAGCGGCGAATGAAAAATATACTTACGCAGCGTATCGCGAGGATTGGAAGAAATTTGCGGACGTGATTATTGCCGCGGTGCCGAACGTGAAATTCTGCGGGCCGTCGGTCCACAACAATGGCGAATGGGCGCGGCGGTTCATGACGGATTTTGGGCGTTCGAATCATGTGACCTTGATCACGGAGCATTTGTATGCGGGCGGCGCGGGCGGGAAAGTGCCGACGCCGGAAATTGGCCGCGACCGGATGCTGGCGGCGCGCGGTTCGAACAGTTTTCCCAGGGTTTACCAAAAGCTTTATAACGGCTTTGTGCCGATGGCGATTTCCAACGGCCTGCCCTATCGGCTCGGGGAGGTGAATAATTATTTCAACGGCGGCGCGACGAATGTGAGCAATACGTTCGCGTCATCGTTGTGGGGATTGGATTTCATGTATTGGTGGGCCGAGCACAGCGCGGCGGGGGTCAATTTTCACACGGGAGACCGCGTCGCGGCGGGGTATACATTGGCGCCATCCAAATACACCGCGTTTTTTTCCACGACGAACGGATATATCGTGCGGCCGCTGGGTTATGGGATCAAAGCGTTTGATGCCGGAAGCCACGGCAGGTTTGTGCCAGTGACGCTTGCCGGCGCGACTAATTTGAATTTGCGAGCTTACGCGGTTTTGGGCGGCGACAAAAATGTTTATCTCACGTTGATCAACAACGAACACGGCAACAATGCGCGATCGGCCAGTGTGGCGCTTGACGCGGGAATGCATTTCGCGCGGTGCGAGACCATTGCGTTAAGCCAATCTTCGAATGATGCGGCGGCGACGTCCGGGGTCACGTTGGGTGGCGCGGAAATCAAACCGGATGGCAGTTGGCCGGGGAATTGGAAATCGGTTCCGGCGGGGGAAAATGGCGGGTTTTCCGTGGCATTGCCCGCCACGTCCGCATTGGTGGTCCGGCTGATGCCGGATCAGGCGAATTAGGAAAGGAGCGGGAAGACCGCGGGGCAAGTTCGCCACCGATTTACAAGTCAGCTGCGGCCGTCCTGGCGAGTCTCTCTTTGGTTTAAAAGGCTCGCTTTAAGACACTTAAGCGCGCACAATAAACCGCGCCACCGCGGTGAAAGTTGGTATGCTTCTAGCTGATTTCTGACATTCCGGTGGACGGACCTGCGGGTTCGGACCGCAACCAAATCGTTCGGCATAGCGCAAAAACGCAAATTGTTTGAAAGAATTGCTCTTTTAGCGCGTATTGACTTGGTATTCATTTTCAAAACGGCGAAACGAAAACCGTTTTGCTATTGAGGGGAGGGATGATAAAGGGCTAGAGGGCGAATACAAAAAGACAAAAAACAATAACATCTATGAAGAAATGCATCACTCGCGGCTTCGCTCTTGTGGCGATTGCCGGCTCGGTCCTTGCCGTTCGCGCGCAGGACGCAACTGACGAAACCCAATACCCAACCATCCTTCAACAACCAGTCGATCAATGCGTGCCCGTCGGTTCGACCGTAACATTTTCTGTCGTGGCCACTAATGCGGATACCTACCAGTGGTATCTCAATAACGCCTCGCTGGATGGCCAGACCAATAGCAGCGTGACGATCCCCAATGTCAGCACCAACAGCGTCGGCTATTATTCGGCGACGGTGATCAATGACCTGGGAGGCGTGCCGACCAGAATGGCTTGTTTGAATGTTTATATCACCTCTGGCTCGACCTCGTCGGGCACGACCAGTTCTGGAACTACATCTACGAAAATGATGTCAGCCAGTATGGCCGTCTCGCCGATGGATGATTTGGGAAGCGGCGGGGTGATTACGGTTTTTGGCCCGCCGGTGGTGAGCGGGGGCAGCGGTACATCGTGCCCCGGATCCTACTCGGGTTACGTGAATTATTTGAAGCCGATGACCAATGGTTGGGGCTTCGCGCCCGATACTAACGCCTCATATTACGCTGCCACGGATCAAAATCGCAGCGACACAAAAGTTCAAGGAGTTGGCTACTACGGAGACATTTATTGCGCCACTAACACCATCACAATTCCCCATCCGGCGGTAAGCCCCACATATCGCTTTACCATATATTTCCCCAAAGGCGTTCAAGTGCCAACGAACTCTTATCCGATCACTTTGACTGGTTTTGATCCGTAATTAATGGATTCGCAAAGAGCGGCTTCCGGAGACGGAGGCCGCTTTTTTAATGTACTGAAGTGCTGTTCTGTAAAGATGTCGCCCTGAACGGGACCTTGGTTTTCGATGATTCTACAAAGATGCCGCGCCTAACGGCGCTTCAATCAGGCCCGCCAGAGCAGGCAAAAATAATTCATAGCCGCCAAAGAACGCAGAGAACGCACAGAAATAAAGTGTTTTTGCGTTTTTTGCGGCCAGAATTTTTCTTGATTTGTCCTAGCAGGTGACGATTTTTTTCGCCGCTCTCTACCGTTTTAAATGAACATGACATGAGGCAAGGTACGAAAGAATTTCTACAGCTTATCCTGTGAAAAGCGCCGTCGCCGCTGCGCTTTGCCAGCGCACTCCATATTGGCGAGGCCCGAGATCCTTGATGGTTTAGAAATTGACTTTTAACTGTACGGCCAAGGTGCGCTCGCGAGGGAGTTCGTTATACAAGTTGAGCGGATTCAGTTTGTAGTTTTGGCCGGTGATGTTCAGGAGCCCCAGGGACACCTCCGCCCGACGGCGCGCGAACCGATAGCCAGCAAAGGCATTGAGTTGCCAGAAGTCATCACCAGGTTCTGTGCCGTGATAACCGCCGTTGCTTTGGGAGTACCAAACCGCTTCACCTTCGGAGAAAAATCCGCAAGGATGGTTGAAAATACCGACCAAGTCGACTTGGTTAAGTGTCGCTTCGAGTCGCTGCCGTGGCACGAGGTTCCCAGCAGGTAGTCCATTGGGAACAGTCAGGAAATCGTCATTGAGCACGGCCTCGCTCAGTTTATAACGAAATCCGAACGACCAATAGTCGCCGACCAACTGATTCGCCGTGAATAACAGCGATGGTTCGTGATAGCGCAAATTCTCGCGAAGGCCCGAGGGTACCGGTAATGGCACTGTGGGCGGCATATAATCATAGGCTCCATCCGTGCGATTCACGTCGGAATCCAGCCATTGGCCCGTGAGGCCTAGATACGTTCCAGTATGGAATTTCTGCTCCAGCGAAAGACCATAAGTTTCGAATTTCGCGCCGGCGTTGGCGCCTTCGACCGAATCGGGAATAATACTGCGGAAGGATTGGATGAAACCAGCCACTTGCGAGGGTTCCAATTGATAGCTCTGATCAATACTGGCTCCCGAAATCGAACGAGTGTAGGCAAAGCGAACGACCGTATCGGGCAAGGGCCGTAAAATCATGCCTGCTTTAGGTAAAACGCCATCCACAGTTTTTTCCGTGCCGGAAACGGGCGCGGTCCGGAAATTTTCAGGAAAAGTCACACGATCATAAACAACACCGCCAATCAACTCCAACCAATCCGTGATCTCCCACTGGTGATAACCATAGGCGCTGAAACGGCGAAACACTGAATCAATATTTTGTTGGCTCGCCTCGGGACCGAAGATGCCGGCCAGAGATGTCTGGCCTTGAATCGCCTGAGTCCTAAAATCGCCATATTGAGCTCGCGCGCCAAGGATTGTATTGTGGCCGGGTTGCTGGAAAATTTGCTGCGCTTCACCGGAATAAATGTCGAGGCGGTTTTTGAAGATTTCCTGTGCGGTGATGGCATCCACGCCGACCAAATTTCCGCTGGGTCGGAACGCAACAAAGGTAGGCTGCAAAGCATTTGTAAACGAAAAGTTATCCTCCAACCGCGCGCCGAAAATGAGCGTGTGCACTCCGGGCGCCCATTCGTGGTGATAACCGAGGCCGAGGACGGGTTCCTGACGTTCGTTAAAGCGAAAGGTTTGGCTGGCGCTGGCGGGATCGAAGTATTGCGCGAGGTCGCCGCCGGAGGTCCGATTGTATTGCATGAGGAAGAAAATGCTGTCCTGGGGGGTGGCTTGGGCCTTCAGGTTGAGCGAGAGGCCGCGCTGGCTGATGTCCTCGTTGTGCCGCTGGCCGGGGTCGAAGCGATACTGGCCTTCGAAGCTGTAGTTAAAATTATCGAAGGTCCCGTATTGCGCGCCGTTCTCCGCCCACGCGCCGCGGCTCAGATATTCCGTGCTCGAAACGACGCCGATGTGGTTCTGCTCAAACAGCCGCGAGTATTCCTGTTGCGAAATGGCGGGTGACAGCGGGCCGGCGCCGACGGGAGCGAGGAGATTGGCGAGCAAAAATTCCGCTTCGGTCGGGGTTTCGTAGCGAAGGTTGATCAGGTTCGGATCGGCAAGCTGGTAATAGCTGTTCGCGAGAAAAAGATGCGCGGAGTAATTGCCGTAATCGTAGTTCACGGCGCGCGCGGCTTCGCGCTGGGCCACTTCCGGCATGCCGGCGTCGCGATACATGCCGGCCAGGTTGGCGCTGCGGATGGCCTGGTCCTGGTCGAGCAACAATTGCGAACGATAGACACTGCGGTTGTTGTTCAGCTCCGCGGATTTTTCCAGGTCGCGAATGGCTTGATTGACCCGGTTATTTTCCTGATTGATAACGGCGGAGTAAAGGAACGCGGTTGGGTCGTTCGGATCCAAACTCTTGGCCAGGCGAAGCTCGTTGGTGGCGTGGGTGAAATCGCCGACATTGCCGTAGGCTTTGCCGAGGTAGCTGCGGAGAATGGCCCGTTGCGGTTCCAGCGCGGCGGCCACCAGCAGGTCCCCTCGCCCATCTCGATCATCGCGGAGGTGGATGCGGCAAAGGCCGCGCCCAAGCCAGGCGTTGGCGAGCGCGGAATCCGTGGCAATGGCGCGGTCAAACCACTTCAGCGCCTGGCGGGTCCTGCCCCGGGCGGCCAGCAGAAAACCTTTGAGCGCGAGCGCCTGGGCGTTGCGCGGCGCGAGCGCGAGACTTTTTTCGAGCGCATCGGACGCGGCTCTGGTATGGCCGAAACTGAATTCCAATTCCGCGACGCGTGCCCAGGCGAAACCGAGTTGCGGTGATTGGGCGGCGGCTTGTTTGGCGGACTGCAACGCCAGCGCGAGCGACGCTTTCCGGTCCCCGCGCGATTGCTGGTAATAAGAGTCAGCCATGAATTCCGTCGTGAGCCGCGGCGCGGGCGCGGAGCTGGTCGTGTTTTTGACGGCGGCGATCAATTGCCGCAACGCTGCCGCAAGGCGTTGCGGGCGCGATGTGGCGTCGCTGGTTGAAAGTGAACCGAGGGTGGATTCGGCTTTGTCGACTTCTCCGACGCTCAGCAGCAAGGCCGCGTAATAAATTTTTTCCGCATCGGAACCGGTCTCGCGGGCGGCGGGATATTTGGCGAGCGCGGCGAGCAAATCGCCGGCGCGGTAGGCGTCCAGCGACTCAGCCAGCGCTTTCTGTTCATCGGCGCCGAGCGACAGATCGGCCGGATCCAGCACGGCCGGATAATAGAAGCACCATTGCAGAAGATTATTGGCAATGAAACCCGCGGTGCGCCTGGGCGGCTGGCCGAGGTCGGCCACGGCTTGATCACCATTGGTCAGGACGAGGGTTCCCTGCTCGTTCCCAAACCGGACTTTGCCGTCAATCAATGAGAGCGTGGTGCGATCGGCATCGTTGACAGCAAGGACGAATTCAGTTCCTTCGATGCCCGCGACCGCGCCGCGAGTGATCACGCGAATGCGTCCGGGTTTGTCGCGATGAAAAAATGAAATGACACCGCGGACGAGGTGCAGTCCGGGTTGGGCGTCGGCGGCATCGGGTGGGAGGACTTCGAGTTCCGTGGAAGCGCCAAAGGGCACGACGCTTTCATCGGCCCAACGAAGGGCGACGCGGCTGTTGGCGCCGGTGCGCAGGCGGTCGTGGGGGTAAAGGACCTGGTTGGTTTGCGTGAGCACCCAGGTGGTCGCACCGGCGGGCGAGATTTCCACCGTGCCCTGAAGCTCAACGATGCGGATCTGGTTGGTGTTTCTGGAAGTCGTGAGGGGCTGCGCGGAAGCGGCAAATACGGCAAAAACAAGCCCCACGAACAAAGAAATACCCGCCAGCGTTCTCCCGCCGAGTTTTTGATCCTGATTCAAATTGCCTTCAGATTGCCTGTTTGGATTATGGTGGCGGACAGAGGCCCGCCGGACGTACGCCCAAGAGACTTCCAAAGACAAGCAAACTTCGAGCCAGATTTCAACCTCTTTCGTCACATTCTATTTGCCAACTTTAACGGGAGAAAGCATTACTTGGATTGTGCAACAGCCTGAAGATGAGTTCATTCCCACCCGCGCGACGCTGATCAACCGCCTCAAAAATTGGCAGGACCAGGCGAGTTGGCAGGATTTTTTTGACACCTATTGGAAGCTGATTTACGGCTTGGCGCGCAAATTCGGGCTGAACGAGGAGGACGCGCAGGACGTAGTCCAGGAAACGCTGGTGTCGGTGGCGAATCACATGCCGAATTTCAAATACGATCCGACGCTGGGGTCGTTCAAGGCGTGGCTCAGGCAGTTGATTCGCTGGCGGGTATCCGACCTTCTTCGCAAGCGCGGCGGCGCGAACACGGTGCCGATACAGGGCGAATCTGACAACGGTGGCGAGGAATCGTTCGCGCTGAGGGAGCTGCCAGACAAGGCCGGCCATACGCTGGACGAATTTTACGAGCAGGAATGGCAGAAAAACATCCTCGATGCCGCCATCGACCGGGTAAAGCGCAAGATGGACCCGCAAAAATACCAGGTGTTCGATTTTTACGTGAACAAGGAGTGGGCGCCGGAAAAAGTCGCGGCGGCGTTCAATATTTCAGTGGAGCAGGTTTATCTCGCCAAACATCGCATCACGGAAATGATCAAGGCGGAGGCGAAGCGGTTGGAGAATGAGATGCTCTGAATTTTCCATAATGGCGTGAGCGTATCGCCGCAAGTCCGTCTTCGCACGGGCGAGACGCCCGTGCCCACTACCCGTTACATGTGGGCGATGATGTTATCGCCGAATTGGCTGCACTTGATTTCCGTGGCGCCTTCCATCTGCCGGGCGAAATCGTAGGTGACGCGCTTGGAACCAATCGCGCCATTCAAGCCTTTGAGAATGCGGTCCGCGGCTTCCACCCATCCCAGGTAGCGGAACATCATTTCACCGCTGAGCACCACTGAGCCTGGGTTCACTCTGTCCTGATTCGCGTATTTGGGCGCGGTGCCGTGCGTGGCTTCGAAGATGGCGTGGCCGGAGATGTAATTGATGTTCCCGCCGGGCGCGATGCCGATGCCGCCGACCTGCGCGGCGAGCGCGTCGCTCAAATAATCGCCGTTGAGGTTCAGCGTGGCGATGACGTCGAATTCCTCTGGGCGCGTGAGCACTTGCTGGAGCGTGATGTCGGCAATGGAATCCTTGATGACGATGCCGGCACCGGGTTTGCCTTCGGGAATTTTGCACCACGGACCGCCGTCGATTTCCACCGCGCCGAAATATTTTTTGGCCGTCTCATAGCCCCAATCGCGGAAACTGCCTTCCGTGAATTTCATGATGTTGCCCTTGTGAACCAGCGTCACGCTCTTCCGGTTGAATTTGATCGCGTAACCGATGGCGCTGTGGATGAGGCGCACGCTGCCGGAATAGCTGACGGGCTTGATGCCGACGCCGACTTTGACGTCAGCCGGAAAATCCTTCACGCCGACGGCTTTCCAGAATTCCTCGGCTTTGGCCTTGGTGCCGAAGCGGATTTTGTCGAATTGCTTGGGAAAATCCTTCGCCAGAAAATCGAGCACCTTCTGAGCCTCGGGCGTGCCGGCGGCGTATTCGATGCCGGCATAAATGTCCTCGGTGTTTTCGCGGAAGATGACCATGTCCACTTTTTCCGGATGTTTCACGGGGGACGGGACGCCTTTGAACCATTGCACCGGGCGCAGGCAGACGTAGAGGTCCAGCATCTGGCGCAGAGCGACGTTCAACGAGCGGATGCCGCCGCCGACGGGCGTGGTCAACGGGCCTTTGATGCCGACCAGATATTCCTTGAACGCCTGGACGGTATCGTCGGGGAGCCAGTTGTCGAATTTGTTCTTGGCGGCTTCGCCGGCGAACACCTCGAACCAGGAAACCTTTCGTTTGCCGCCGTAGGCTTTTTGCACCGCGGCTTCGAACACGCGCACGCTGGCCGCCCAGATGTCCGGACCCGTGCCATCGCCACGGATGAAGGGAATGATGGGATTTTCCGGGACGTTGAGCTTGCCGTTCTGGATGGAAATTTTCCCGCCGGCGGGCGGAGTGATGTCTTTATAGGCCATGGTCGAAATTTCGATTTAAAATTGACGCAATAATGCGGCTGAGAGGAAACGGCGGAATGACGGGGAAATCAAGGAAAGAAAATGGAGCTAACCGCCACCGAACAATTCACGAATATCCCGCGCACCATGCAAAATCCGAACGACTTCGATGCCGGTGTGAACTGACCGATAGAAAATAACGTAGTTGCCAACTGGAAAACCACGAAGATTTGGCAACAATTCAGAGCGAGTCCGTCCGATGCCCGGAAATTCTGAAAGCAAGGAGCACTTCTCGCGGATTAAGATTACTGTTCTAGCAGCAGCATCTGGATTGTCTCGAGAGATGTACTCCTCGATTTCATCCAAGTCGCGAACTGCTTGAGACGAAAGCCGCAGCCGGCTCATGCTTTTGGACGTGGACGCCTTTGATTTCGCTCAAGTAAACGATCAAACACTTCTTGACCGTCAGCCATTTCACCCCGAGCAATTTGGTCCAAGCCGATTTGAAGATCTTTCCGCAACTCAGCCAACTTCGTTTCGTACTCTTCCTTCGCTTGAATTAGTTTTAGGCCCTCATCCAGGACTTTCTCAGGCGACGAATACCCGATCTTGTTCATCCGTTCGGCGATGAACTTTTCCTGCTCCGGTGTCAGCGTGACTGTCATGGACGAATTATATCAAAATCTTTACGCCACTTCAATGAGCCTTCCTTCTTTGGAAACTTCGGAGAATTGGGCTTTCACTTTGGAAATGATGTTTTCGATGGTCAGGCCGTGACGTTTGCGCAGCACGTCCTGGCTGGAGGCGTGTTCGATGAATTGGTCGGGCCAGCCAATGCGAACGACGGGCGTGGTGACGTTTTTCTCGCTGAAAAGTTCGAGCACGGCGGAACCGTAGCCGCCCATGAGCGCGTGGTCTTCGAGCGTCACGACCAGGTCGGCGGCTTTGCCGAAAAATTCGTGCACGCCGGCATCGAGGGGTTTCGTGAAGCGCGGATTGATGACGGCGCAATCAAAGCCTTCGTTGAGAAGTTGCGCGGCGGCTTTGCGGGCCATGGAGTTGAGATTGCCGAGGCCGAACAGCGCGACTTTGCGTTTGCCGGTGTTGGAAAAATTCTGCACGACTTCGGCTTTGCCGATTTCCAGCAGCTTGGGTTGGTCTTTGATCGGGACGCCCTCGGCTGTGCCGCGCGGATAACGGATGAAGACCGGATGATTTTCGTGCGAAGCGGTAAACATCATGTCCGCCAATTCGTCCTCATCCTTCGGTGCCATCGCGATGACGTTCGGGAGGCAGCGCAGATAGGCGATGTCGAACAAACCGTGATGCGTGGGGCCGTCGTTCGCGGAAAGGCCGGCGCGGTCCATGCAGAAAATGACGGGCAAATCCTGGAGGCAAATATCGTGATGAATGCAATCGTAGGCGCGTTGGAGGAAGGTCGAATAAATCGCGACGACGGGATGGAAACCCATCGTGGCCATGCCGGCGGCAAAAATGACGCCATGCTCTTCAGCAATGCCGACGTCGAAATAACGGTCGGGCATGGCTTTCTCCAGATGTTTCATGCCGGTGCCGCTGGGCATCGCGGCGGTGATGCCGACGAGCGTGTTATTTTTCTCGCACAACTTCACGAGCGTCTTGCCCATCACGTCCTGATAGGCGGGCGGCGAACCCGCTTTAGCCGGCAAGGAATCACCGGTGCGGATGTCGTAGGGGCCGGTGCCGTGGAATTTTTCCGGCGATTTCAGCGCGGCATCGAAGCCTTTGCCTTTTTGCGTCAGGATGTGAATGACGATCGGATGATCGCAAGTCTTGGCAAATTCGAGCGTGCTGATGAGCAACGGCAAATCGTGGCCGTCAATCGGGCCGAGATAACGAACGCCCATTTCCTCGAACAACACGGGGCTGCCGAAGCCGCCGCGGCCATCGGAATCGATCGTGCTGCCCTTCTGACGCAGGCCGACGTCATTGATGGCGCCCTTGAAGCCTTCCTCGGCTTTGTGGGCGAGCTTGAGGGCGAGTTCGCCTTTGGGCAGGCGGCGCAGGAAGCTTTGAAAATCCTTTGCGATTTTGTTATAGGACGGATGCGTGATGAGTTTGCTGAGATAATTCGCAATCGCGCCCACGTTTTTGGCAATGCTCCATTCGTTGTCGTTGAGAATGCCGATGAACTTCTTGGTCGTGTGAGCAATATTATTGAGCGCTTCGAAGGAAATGCCATTGGTCAATGCGGCATCACCGAAGATGCAGACGACGTTTTCGTTGGTGCCCTTTTTGTCGCGCGCGGCGGCCATGCCGAGAGCGGCGGAGAGCGCGGTGCCGGCGTGGCCTGCACCGTAGCAATCGTGCGGGCTTTCGGTGCGCAACGCGAAACCGTTCAAGCCGTCCGTGGTGCGGATGGTATTGAAACGATTTCGACGGCCGGTGAGCAGCTTGTGGACATAAACCTGGTGGCTGACGTCCCAGACGAACTTGTCCTTGGGAGTCTCGAAAACGCGGTGCAAGGCGAGGGTCAGTTCGACCACGCCGAGGTTCGGCCCAAGATGTCCGCCATTTTTGGACAGAACTGTAATCAACTCGTACCGGATTTCCTCGCCAAGCTGGCGGAGTTGGTCGAGCGACAGTTTTTTGATGTCCTTGGGTGCATCAACCATTTCCAGGATACCACTCATATTTAGTCTTCTGATAGTTCCGACGGGGCGGGTTTCAGTTTGAGTTCACCCGCTGCATTTTTTTCCAACTGTTGAATCTTCAGTTCCGCTTCGGCCAGTTTGGCGCGGCAAATTTGCGCCAGGCGCGTGCCTTCCTCGTAGCGAGCCAGCAGCGCTTCCAAAGGCAAATCCTCTGATTCCATTGCATCGACAATGGATTCCAGCTTCTTCAGCGCTTCTTCAAATGGGACGTTGCCGTTCTTGGCCGCTTCGTTGGGCCGGGCGGACTTCGACATGCCGAAAACTTAAGTGAAGAGCGGCGTTTAGTCTAGTTTGGAGTGAATATCCCACGAAGGCATCTCCCAGATCCCTAATTCGCCGGTTTGCAGGCGACAATGGATGTTGCGCAACCGAAAAAGTGCGAATTGATCCGGACCTGAAACCCATTCCGCCGAAAGTGTTCCGCGGCATTCCTGCAGGATCCGAATGCCTCCGTGTAAACGCCCAGCATTTTATAGCATTCGATATCTTTTAAAAAAACACGGCCGACCAATGGAATGACTACTTTCAGATAAAACAGATAGGGAACGCGGAGGAGCGCGGCACCGGGAACGCTGATTTCAAGAAGGGAACAGCTTCCTCCTTTCCGCAACACACGGTGAATCTCCAGCGCGAAGCGATTTAATGAAGCATCGTTCAAGGTTTTTAAACCGAAGGCGGAAATCACGAAATCAATCGACTCTTCGGCAAGGTTCAAAGAAAGCGCATTCTCGCAGGAAATCGTCAGGTCCAGGTCCGACAAACGCGGCAAGCGCGCTCGTTGCCGCTCACACATGACACGGGAAAAGTCGACAGAAAGAATTTTGCCTTTCGGCTCAATCCGCCGTTTCAGATAAGCCCAACATTCTCCGGAGCCGGCCATCAAGTCCGCGACAATCGCGCCTTTCGAAATGGAAAGATTGCGAACACATTGGGCACGCCAGATTTCGGAAAAGCCGAAGGAGGAAATCCGGTTCACGATGTCATACGACGGCCCCATCCGGTCGAAGAGGCGGGCGACGTATTCTTCATCGTAATTCGGCCGCACTGGGTTCTGAATAATTACGGCAGGTTTGCGGCTTCCTTCTCGCGCGCAGCGTTGCCGCAACTGCAGCCATTTTCTTCCTGGTCACTAAAACCGTGGTGATCCCAGCTTGGATCCAGGCCGAGGTCTGTGAGCATCTGCAGGTCCTTTTCGACGGGTTGATTGAGGGTGGTCAGGTAATTTCCCACCATCAGCGCGCTAGCACCGGCCATGAAGATCATGCTTTGCATGTCGCGCAGGTTCACGGTGCGGCCGCCGGCAACCATGATTTCCTGCCGCGGCAAAATCAGCCGGAAGCACGCAATGGTTTTCAAAATTTCCAACGGCGCCAGCGGCGGATTGTTTGCGAAGGGTGTGCCGGGAATGGGATTGAGAATGTTCACCGGCACCACATTCGCGCCGATTTCCTTGAGCGAGAAGGCGAGGTCGCAACGGTCTTCGCGCGTTTCGCCCATGCCGATGATGCCGCCGGAACAAATTTTGATGCCGGCCTTTTTCAGGTAGCCAATCGTTTCCAGCCGGTCGTCGAAGGTGTGCGTGGTGCAGGTCTTTGGGAAAAAGCGGCGGGAGCTTTCGAGGTTGTGGCCGTAGCATTCCAGGCCCGCTTCTTTCAAACGATCGGCGACGCGCTGGTTTTTGATGATGCCGAGCGAGGCGTCCGGGCGAGTTTTGCCGCTGGCTTTCAAATCGCGGATGCGGTCGCAGACTTCGTCGAGCATGGGGCCTTCGTTGAGGCCTTTCCACGCAGCGACGAGGCCCACGGCAGTGACGGCGTTTTTGTTGGCTTCATCGGCGGCTTCGAGCACGGGTTCGGGATCCACGAAGCCGTATTTCGGCGAGCCGGTCTGGTAAAAGGAGGATTGGGCGCAGAAGCTGCAATTCTCCGAGCACGCGCCAGCCTTGGCATTGACGATGGAGCAAAGGTGAATCTTATTGCCCTTGAACTGTTCGCGCACGCGATTGGCCCAGGACAGCAAATCGTAAATGTCGGCGGAGGACTCCAGATTAAAAAGCCAGAGCGCCTCGTCGCGATTGAGCTGGCCGCCATCCAAAACGCGCTGGCCGAGCTCGGCGAAGCGGGCATGATTTGTCACGTCAACCAAGGTAGCAGTCATGGTTGACAGCATAGCGTCGGGGAAAAATTGCGCAAGGACGTTGGACAACCAAGTGAAAGAGCCGTAGAGATCCAGCACGCCGATGCAGGGCAACTATTCAGAGCGTCTGGCGGGGCGGCTCGGGTTCGTGGAGGACGGGCAAAATGATATCGTAACGTGGTTCCTCGAATTTCAGCACGAGTTGAACTCCGGAGATTTTATTGGCGACGCAGAAATCAATGGCCGTCGTGGAGGAGAGAAAATCCATCGCGATGTCAGGATCTGGGTCCCATCCATTGATGTCCCTAAAATATAAACCCGTATCCTTCTGCTGAAGGAGAATTCTCATATGCAAGCCCTTTGAAACCACGTGCCGACGAGGATAGGCAGGCTCGGACGGCACAAGCAACATCAAACTGGCGGAGAATCAATCTGCGGAGGGCGCCTCTCAAAAATAGACGAGTTAGATATATGGGATAGGCTTTATTTTGCAGGCATTTCATTAACACCCTGCTTTAGCTGGGTGCCGGCTAAGCGTTTATCACGTTCTAACCGTTTTAATTAAGTTCATGCGTAGTTTGTGAAATACCCAGCTAAAACAGGGTGTTAATGAGAACGAATCATGCCGGCCATTTTTTGATATGCGCCCTCGCGCGGAGGAGCGCGGCATTGACGCCGCTTGAGCGTTCCAAAGAAAAAACCGCCTCCGTCAAGTGGACTGAAATCCGCGCCCGTTGCGCGGCAACTCAGCGCATCACCACACCGAGGATATTATGGCGGGGAATCGGGCCGTAGAAACGGCTGTCAAAGCTGTTGTTCCGATTATCTCCGAGCACAAAGTAATCATCCTTCCCGCACGACACCGTGCTGTCCTGGATTTTGTCCGGAGTAAAGGTTTTGACGCCGTCGAGCAGATAAGGTTCGGACAATTCCTTGCCGTTCACGAGCAGGTGGCCGTTTTTAAATTCCACAACTTCACCGGGGAGCGCCACGACGCGTTTCACGCAATAGGCGCCGTCCGTGGGGTCCCTGAGGACGACAATTTCGCCGCGGCGGGGTGCGCGAAGGTCATAAATCCAACGGTTAAGAAAATAGCGATCGGTATCGTGCAGCGTGGGCCACATGCTGGCGCCGACGACTTCCACGGATTGCAGGACGTAGCGGCTGATCAGGAAATAGCTGGCGGTGGCCAGGACCGCCACGACGACGCATTGGCCGACTTGCTTGAGAGCGGAATTGACGCGCCCGGGCGTGGGGGTGTGAGGACAGTTGTGCGCGGATCCAACAGTTTGGTCGATCGTCAAAGACTCGGCATTCATTCTTACGACTCTGGTTGCCTGTTGAGCGAAATCATGCGCGAGATTCAGCCCCGAAACAATTGGGGTAAATTACGCAAAATCGAATTGGGAAAATTACGGAAGCATGCTTACTGGCCAAGTACCAATAACAAAACAGGGAAATGGCGGCGCCGATTTATCGCGGCGGCCGGTTGGGCGCCGCTCTCCATTTTGATATGGGCTCTTATCCTTTTTTACCCTTGGTGCTGCCATTGGAATCGGCGGGCAAAACCGTGATGATGGCCTCGCGCAAATGCTCCAATAGGAATGGCTTGCTAACCAGAAAATCAACGCCGGGCATTTTTTTGCCGGAGGATTGCAGCATTTCCGCGTACGCCGTAATCATGATAATGGGCTGATGAGGCGAGCGCGCCTTGATGGCGGTGGCCAGTTCATCCCCTTTCATTCCGGGCATCGCGAAATCGGTGATGACCAGGTCAAAGCTGCCCTTGTCAAAAACGGAGAGCGCCTCTTTGGCATCATTCGCCGTGACGACGTCGTGGCCGTCGAATGCGAGCATCATTTTGACGGCATCGCACACGAACGGTTCGTCGTCGACCACGAGAATTCTCTTTTTAGGGGGCCGCATCGGAAAAGGGCATCATAATCAGAGGGGATGGGAACGCCAGAATTTTATTAGGACAAACTGTTCACAGTGTGCATCGGGCGAGTACCCCCGGAACGACAGACCGATTTTCGTTTCAACCGATGTTTGCCGTCTTCAATACCCGCATTTATAGGGTTTTATACAAAATGCTTCTCGCGAAGTTTATGGGGTAAACCGCATCCGGGGGGTACTATCCAGATGCACACCTGTTCACAGCTATTCACAACCGCGTGCTGACGCGAGGCTTGGTGCTTGGAGGTTCTCTGGAGCTTGGATCTTGCGTTTTTGGAGCTTTTATTTGGAGCTTTTAATTAGCGGCTCCATCCAGGCAGTTGCGGACGGTGACGGCGAGCTTTTGGGGATCGTATGGTTTTTGCAAATAATGCAGGCCGCGTTGGAGGACGAAATCCTTGCCGACGACATCGGCGGTGTAGCCGCTGGTGAAGATAACCTTCAGCTTCGGTTTCTCCGCCCACAATTTTTCGGCCAGCTCACGGCCGTTCAGGTGGTCGGGCATGACGAGGTCGGTGAGAAGCAGGTCAATTTTCTTTTTGTTGTTCTGCCAGACATTCAGCGCCTGCACGCCGGATTCGGCCTGAAGAATTTCGTAACCGTGCCCGCCAAGGACGCTGCAAACCAATTCACGCACGGCGATTTCATCCTCCACCACGAGGATGGTTTCATTGCCGCCGCGAACGCGCTGGGGCGCGGTTTTTGTGCCGGTCGGCGCGGTCTGTTCGTCGGCGGCCGGCAAAAAGACGCGGAAGGTTGATCCTTTGCCCGATTCACTTTCCACCTCCACCCAGCCCTGATGCTGGTTGACGATCCCGTAAACGGTGGCGAGGCCCAGGCCGGTGCCTTTGCCGACCTCTTTGGTGGTGAAGAACGGTTCAAAAATACGCCGCAGATTTTCCGGGTCGATGCCGCAACCGGTATCCGTGACGGCAAGGGAAAAGAAATCTCCCGCCCGCGCTTCCGGCTGGTATGAACGGTGGCTGGAATCAATTTTCGCCGGGCCAATTTTGATGGCCAGTTTGCCGCCCTTGGGCATGGCATCGCGGGCGTTGACCACCAGGTTCAAGAGAACCTGCTCCATCATGCTGGCGTCGGCTTTGATGAAGGCGGGTTCGGTCCAGTAATTCAATTGCAGGGCGATGTCTTCGCCGAGAATTCGCCCAAGCATCATGGTCATGTTGCTGACGACCTGGTTCAAATCGAGCCGGCGGGGCTGCATGACCTGGCGGCGGCTGAAGGTAAGCAACTGGCGCGTCAAGCCGGTGGCGCGTTCGGCGGCCTGGGCGATTTGCTGGGCGGAATGCGCGGCCTTTTGGGCCAGGGTCTTGTCCACCAGCAACAGCGAGGCATGGCCGTGAATGACGGTGAGGATATTATTGAAATCGTGCGCCACGCCGCCCGCCAACTGGCCGATGGCCTCCATTTTTTGCGATTGCCGCAATTGTTCGCCGAGCTGGCGGCGCTCGGTGATGTCCATCACAATGCCCACCATTTGCACGGGGTTTCCGTTGGCGTCCGTCACCATCTCGCCGCGCTGGCGCACATGACGGTCCTGGCCGCCAGGCAAAACGATCCGGTGTTCCAGGTCATAGGTTTCGCCCTTTTTCAATGCCTCAAGGAAGGCATTCATGACGCGGGAACGGTCTTCAGGATGGACGGCATTGAAATAAAGCTCGTTGGTGACGGCGACCTGCTGCGGTTCGTATCCGAAGATGCGATAGGTTTCATCCGACCAGCGCAGAACATTGGAGGCGACGTCCTGCAGGCTTTTGAGGTCCATTTCCCAACTGCCCAGATGCGCGATACGTTGCGCGGCGGCGAGGCTGGCTTCGCTTTTCTCCAGGGCCTCGGCGGCGCGTTTGCGCTCGGTGATGTCGTGCGCCATGACCAACACGCCCGCGCGACCGCGAAACGCCAGCCGCGACCATTTGATTTCGACATCGATCTCCTCGCCGTCTTTCTTAACGTGCCGCCACAAGCCGGCGCGCCCGAAGGCGGTGTCGGGATGGTTCTTTATGATCTCATTGATGAATTTGACGTAGCGCTCGGTTTCATCGCTGGGGCGGAGCGAGCGGCCGTTCATGGCCAGGAACTCCTCGCGGGAATAGCCGTAGTGCTGGACGGCTGCCTCGTTGACTTCAAGGATTTGCAGGGTCTCCACATCCATCACCCACATGGGCGTGGGGCTGCCTTCAAAAATCATCCGGTACTGCTTCTCGCCCTGGCGCAACTCGGCTTCGGCGCGTTTGCGGTCGCTGATGTCGCGCGTGTTGAGCACCACGCCGGCGATTTCCGGGTCCATTAACCGGTTCTGGCCGACGACTTCGAGATGGGTCCATGTGCCGTCCTGGCGGCGGCAGCGGAATTCGTGAGTAATAATGTCGTCTGGATTTTCAAGGGCATGTTTAAAGGCCCCGAGGACGCCGGCAATATCCTCTTCGTGCACGAGGGCGAAAGCGCTTTGGCCAGCGACATCCTTCGGTTCGAAGGCGAGGACTTTTTTCAGCGAAGGGCTGTTGTAAAGGAAGAGACCCTCGCTGCTAAGAATGGTCAGCACATCGAGCGAATGTTCGGTGAGTGTCCGGAAGTATTTTTCGCGGCGCACCAGTTCGGTCTCGATGCGTTTGCGATGGGCCCGTTCCTCGGCTTCTTTGACGGCGCGGCGAATGGCGGGCACGAGGCGTTCCAGTTTATTTTTGAGCACGTAATCCGTCGCGCCGCAGCGAAGGCATTCAATGGCGGCGTGTTCTCCAATGGTGCCGGAGATCATGACGAACGGGGTGTGCGGATCTTTTTCCCGGAGCGCGTTCAAGGCTTGCAGGCCGTTGCAGGTGGGCAGGGAGTAATCGGCGAAGATGATGTCGTAGGAGTTGTCGGTGACGGCTTTGAGAAATTCCTGAAAGCTCTGCGTGGATGTCGTTTCGGCGGGCAGCCCTTCCTGACGCAGCAGGTCCGAGACGAGCGAGACGAAATCAGGATCATCCTCCAAATGTAAGATACGCAACGGCCTTTCCATACCATCAATTTTTTATTATTGAACCCGCAAAACCAAGCAACACAAGTGCCAAAATCGAAGTTTATGCCCTGCCCCTTCCAATTGAAATTCAAAAGTTTGGAGCGGAAAAAAGCGGGGGTGGGAGACAAAAATCTTCAAACGTTGAAAATGGCCAATAAAAGGCGGGGGTGTTTCCATGAAACGCATAGACGCACGGGCCCATTGGATCAATTGCGGCGGAATCGCTTTAGTTGGAGCGCGGCTGTGCTGAAAGCCAGCCGCAGCAATGCTCGCGGTACAAACGTCATGGCCAATTTGCAAGCCTTCTGCCTGGCAACCTTGCTGCGGCTGGTCTTTGACACAGCCGCCCTCCATTTTTGAAGAATTTGTCTTGCATCAAAAGGCGGGTTGCTGCGGTGAGTCAAAAAATAAAGCACTTTTAAGACACGCTTCGGTGCACTTAAATCTTTACAGCGAGAAAACCACCCATGGACAGGAATTATTTGTATTCATTCGTGTCCATTCGTGGTTGTGATTGTACAGCCATGATGGTGACACCACGCTGGCGGCCGAGACTGCCGCGCTACCTTGGGGTGAGTCGGATATTGACACGAGTGGCCGTGAGGCCGATGTTTTTTGTAGCCGAAAGGAGTTTTTATGAAGCCGTTATTGATAGTGCCTATATTATTCGCGGCGGCCGTTCTTCATGCGCAAACAATGTCGCCGGATACCTCCATGAGCGCGCAAATTGAGCGTCAGTTGAGGCAATTGCCGCCAGGCCAGGAGTTGCTGGCGCCGATACCGGTGAAAGCCAATGAGATAAAAGCAGGCCCGGTGACGTATAGCGGCATCTTTGTAGAACTCATCAAGGCTGATCAACCGCTGCAACTGATCAATCCAGCGGCTCCGGCGGAGTACGGTTCCAGCGAAGATAATACGGTCATTAACCCGATGACGGGCCGTGGCGACGGGTTGAAATTATTTTCGATTGGGTTTTAAACGAGCGCAGGTTCGCCGTTGACAATCGCCGTCGTTCCGGTAGCTTGGCGCGCTCTAACAACGAGACCCGAACGATTGTTTTTATATGCCGAATACGAAATCAGCCGAACGCCGGATGAGAAATAGCGCCCGCAAGCGCCTTCACAACCGCAGCATCAAATCCAGCCTGCATCAGTTGGAGAAGAAATACGTCGCGTTGCTCACCTCCGGAAAAAAAGAGGATGCGACGCAGACGCTGCGCGCGGTGAGTTCCGCTTTTGACAAGGCCGCCAAGACGGGGGTGATCCATAAGGCCACCGCGGATCGCAAGAAGTCACGCTTGAGCGCGCGGTTGAATGCAGTTGCCGCGAAGTAGTTTCGCCGCTCATCCGTTTCGATTTGTGTTCGCCCTCACTCCGGTTTTGGCCGGGGCGAGGGTGAATTTTTTTATAGGTCGATGTGCGGCTGTGCGCAATAGGAATTAACGCTAAGGCGCAAAGTTGGGCGCATCTCATTTTTTGAGCACCCTGTATTTCTTAGGAAATACGGTATCTTTTCGTGCCAATTTTGGCGGTTTTGTCACCCGTTTCTTTTGAAATCAGGGATTTTCGGGAAATGTGTACAAAAAATGAGATGCGCCCCGCAAAGTTAAAAGGAAAAACCTAAACGGCTAACCTGAACGCTCGCGCGCTGAATAGTGCTGACCTGAGCGAAAGAAAAATGCGAACCCTTTGCGACTTCGCATCTTTGCGCCTTTGCGTTAAGTCTTTCGGGGCGGAAAGAGATTCGAGCGGACGATGCCCATTTTCGCCAGGCGAAAGGCCAGCGCGGTGCTCAGGCAGCCGAAGCCGTATTGGATGCTGCGCCGCAGGTTGATCGAGGAGGCTTCCTTGAAATATTTCGTCGGGCAACTGACTTCGCCGATGGTGAAGCCGTGCCAGAGGATTTGCGCGAGCATCTGGTTGTCGAAGACGAAATCGTCCGAATTGTTCGTGAGCACCACCTTTTCCAGAATTTCCCGCGAGAAGGCGCGATAGCCGGTGTGATACTCGGATAATTTCGCGCCGAGCAGGACGTTTTCCGCGAAGGTGAGGAATCGATTCGCCACGTATTTCCACATAGGCATGCCGCCTTTGAGGGAATAACCGCCAAGAATTCGGCTGCCGAGCACGCAGGGATGCAATTCATTGGCAATCATGGAAGCCATCGCGGGAATCAGCTTGGGGGTGTACTGATAATCCGGATGGATCATGATCACGATGTCGGCGCCGGCTTCCAGGGCGAGGCGGTAGCAGGTTTTTTGGTTGCCGCCGTAGCCCGTGTTTTTTTCGTGCGGATGCACATCCATGCCCGGCAGGCTGCGCGCGACGGCCACGGTGTCATCGCGGCTTTTGTCGTCCACGAGTATGATTTTATCCACAATGCCCTGTTCCTGGACTTCGGCATAGGTTTGGGGCAGGGTCCTGGCGGCGTTGTAGGCGGGCATCACTACGACGATTTTTTTATCGCGATACATGAGCGGGAGCAGCGTGCAGGATGCGGGAGGCTGTGAGAAGTGAAAAAAATTGGGAGGGTTAAATGAGTTAAATGAGTTAAATCGTTGAATCCGCCCCGAACTTTTCCACTCACTCCTTGCAAGGCACCGTCAAATGGCCTATTTTGCCCCGGCTTGAGCAAACAGACGAAACCGCAGACTTGCGTGGTGGTGGACGGCGAATGCGCCGGGTCCAAGGTTTGCCCATTGAGCCGCGTGGAAGCCGGCACGGTGGTGTGCATCAAGGAATTGGCCGGGGCGCCGGAAATTCAGGTGCGATTGCGCGAGTTGGGATTTGGCGAGAAGCAAATTGTCAAACTGTTGAGCCGCCAGAGCAGTCTCATCTGCCAGGTTTGCAATGCCCGGCTCGGAATCAGCGAGCAACTGGCGGAAACGATTCTGGTGGAGCCGGTCCAGGCGGGCGCGAAGGCGGCGTGAGAAAAATTTCGAAGGCCGAAATCCGAAATTCGAGGACCGAACATACGCTCGATCACAGCTTTCGTCATTATTTCGGATTTCGGCATTCGGATTTCGGACTTTAATCATGTCCTCTCCACAGCCACTCACTTTAGTCCCGAAGGGAGCCGTTGCCACGGTCGTGCAAATCAATGTTCCGGCTGGGAGCCGCGCGCGACTGATGGAAATGGGGCTGCTGGTGGGCACCAAAGTGGAACTCGTTCGCTTCGCTCCGCTCGGCGACCCGGTGGAAATCAAAGTACGCGGATATAATCTGACACTGCGCAAGAGTGAGGCCGAGCAGATCCTTGTGAACCCGAGTTAGCGTGCGGATGCATACTGATAAAAGCTCCAACCGGCCAAGCTCCAAGCTCCAGAGAAACTTCAAGCTCCAAATTTCAAAATGGCGCATGACCTTGTTTGGATCTTGAATTTTGGAGCTTCTCTGGTGCTTGTGAGCTTGGAATTTGGAGCTTCGTCCGTCGCTTCGCAATTAGGGGACTGTTTTTCGCAAACGGCGGCACGTTCAGCGCAACTCCGGGATATTAGAATGCTTTGGATTTCGAAGACATGAGCGCCGCCGCAGTTCCAGAACAAAGCAAGGCCGCCGCCAAGGCGGCCCGGCCAGCCTATGTGGTTCTGACGGGCAATCCGAATTGCGGCAAGACAACGCTGTTCAACGCGCTGACGGGTTTGCGCGCCAAGGTGGGCAACTACGCGGGGGTGACGGTGGAGCGCAAGGAAGGCAAACTGCTCGGCGTGCCGCCGCACACGAATATTCAAGTGCTGGATTTGCCCGGCACTTACAGCCTCAGCCCCAATTCGCTCGATGAGCAGATTTCGCGCGACGTGCTGCTGAATCGTCTGCCGGAGTTGCCGCCGCCGGATTTGATTGTGGTGGTGGTCGATGCCTCCAACCTGCAACGCAATCTTTATTATGCGACGCAGGTGATTGAATTGGGGCATCCGACAATTATCGCGCTGAACATGATCGATGTGGCAGAGGCCAATGGGCATCACGTGGATGAGCAGAAACTTTCGGAGCTGTTGGGTGTGCCGGTGATGCCGATTGTGGCGAGCAATGGGACGGGATTGGCGGAACTTAAAACACAGATCGTTTCGGACGCCGGCACGATCAATAGCTCAAAGGAACAAAGCGGCGCGCGCGGAGCGACGCGCCCTACCTACCAACCGAAATTATTTTGCCAATTGCCGGGGTTATTTCGCATTGAGGCGACGGCGCTGGCGGATTCGCTGGCGGACACGTTCAAGGAACGGCGGCTGCAGGCGACGGCGGAAGCGCTGTTGCTTTTGAGCAATGAAAAGGCGCTGGCGTCGAGCACGTCGCATTACCCTCAAAAAACACAGGAGGCGGTGACGGCGGCGCGGAAGCGGCTGGAAACGGCGGGCATTGACTGGCGGGGCGCGCCGATTGAATGGCGCTACGACCGCATCGCGGAAATCCAGCGGGCGGTGACTTCGGAACTGATGCCGCCGGGTGAAACGTTCAGCGACAAGCTCGACCGCGTATTGACACACAAGCTTTGGGGCACGGTGATCTTCATCGGCATTATGGCGCTGATGTTCCAGAGCATTTTCACGTTTGCGCATTATCCGATGGACGGGATCCAGGCGGTGGTGGATTGGATTGGCGGAACGGTGGCGAGAATTATTCCGCCGGGGGATTTGAATTCGTTGCTTGTGGATGGCGTGATTGCGGGCGTTGGCGCGGTGGTGGTGTTTTTGCCGCAAATTTTGCTGCTGTTTTTGTTCATCGGTTTGCTCGAAGACACGGGTTACATGGCGCGGGCGGCGTTTTTGATGGACCGGCTGATGAGCAAGGTGGGGCTGCATGGGAAAAGTTTTATTCCGATGCTGAGTTCGTTTGCGTGCGCGATCCCCGGCATCATGGCGACGAGGACGATTGAATCACCGAAGGACCGGCTGGTGACGATCCTGGTGGCGCCGTTGATGAGTTGCTCGGCGCGGCTGCCGGTGTACACGCTGTTGATTGCGGCGTGCATTCCGAACATTACGATCCTGGGATTTTTGAAGCTGACTGGCCTGACGATGCTGGTAATGTATTTGCTGGGGATCGTGGTGGCGCTGCTGATGGCGTGGCTTTTCAAGAAAACGCTTTTGAAGGGCGAAACGCCGATGCTGATCATGGAACTGCCGCCGTATAAGCGTCCCCTGCTCCGGGTGGTGTCGCGGCATATGTGGGATCGGTCGAAGATTTTTTTGCGGCGGGCGGGGACGGTGATTCTTGGCATCAACATTCTTTTGTGGTTTTTGGCGACGTATCCGAAGCATTCGGAAATCGAGACCCATTACAACCAGGCGCGCGTGGCGGAAGCTGCCAAAATCAATCCGAATGCCAAAACAACAGAGGATGTCACCAAGCTCGTGGAGAATTTGAAGGCGAATCCGAATAACGATGCGCTGCAAACGCAGGTCCTGGACTCCTTGCAATCACTCGACAAACAACAGGCCGGAGAACATCTCCGCAGCAGTTTCGCCGGCATGATGGGCCGCGGGATTGAGCCGGTTATCCGGCCGCTCGGGTTTGATTGGAAAATGGGCATTGGGATTATTAGCTCGTTTGCGGCGCGGGAGGTGTTCGTGAGCACGATGTCCACGGTTTACAACGTGGGCAGTTCCGAGGATGAAGGCACCAAGACACGGTTGGTGCAGACCTTGCGCGAGCAGAAGCGGCCCGATGGTTCGAAGGTTTATACGGCGCTCACGGCCGTGACGTTGATGGTTTTTTATGTTTTTGCGTTGCAATGCGCCAGCACGGTGGCGATTGTGCGACGGGAGACGAATTCCTGGAAATGGCCGTTGTTCCAATGGGCCTACATGGGAGTATTGGCATGGGGGCTGGCGTTTGTTACTTTCCACCTCGGGCATTGGCTGGGATGGGGATGACCAAATGTCGAATGACGAATGAGTGGTGAGCCATACCGGTTGTGAGTTCGCAGTATCCTTCCTGGCGGAGAGACGCCGCCAGCACTCACAGGCGCGGACGCCTACGCTACAAAGGCCATTCGTCATTCGTTATTCGCCACTCGCTGATAAGGTGTTGAAATTTTTTTATACAAATTCCCCACGGACGGTGTCTATCGATTGAAACTGTGAATGGACATTCACGACATTGGAGCCAGGAGCTCTACGAAACGAAGGCCGGGGAATTGATTCTTTATGGCCGGGCACTGGGTTTGAGCCATGCCGAGGCTGAAGACGTTCTGCATGAGACGTTTGTCGTCTTGATGCGGCATGAGCAACGCCCCGCCAAGGCGGAGCATTATTGCGTCCGCAGCTTTCGGAATCACGCGCTGAATTACCGCCGTTCGCTGTGGCGGCGGGTGACGCGGGAATTGGAATCCTGGCGCTGGTTTGAACGCGGCGCGGAGGAGACGCCGGCGGAACGCGAAGCCATGCGTTGCCTGGCGGAACTTCCTGTGGAACAACGGGAAGTGATTGTGCTGAAGATCTGGCATCGCCGGACCTTCGAGGAGATTGGAGAATTGCTGGATATATCGCCGAACACAGCGGCCGGGCGATACCGTTATGGTTTGCAGAAGTTGAAAGTCCGCCTGGAAGGAGAAGAGTATGAACGAGAAACAGATGAATTTACTGGAAAGCCAATTACGTTCCTGGCGGCCGCGCCGGCCATCACCGAAACTTAAGCGGCGGCTTTTTCCCTCCACCGCGGCGGATGACACCGCATTTTCGCTGCGCTGGCTGGTGCCGGCGGCGGCGTGCCTGTTGCTCGCGCTCACGATTGTGAACCAGGGGCCGGCGCTTTCGGCCAATGCTTCGCATCGCCCGCCGACGATGGGCCTCATTTCCAGCAATGTGAATTATACGAATCTTCTGCCGGAAGAAAGCCGCCCGGCCGGGCGGAACGGGATTTCTCCTGCCAGTTTTGAGTGGACAAACCTCAGTGGAATCACTTCTAGTATTAGCCCTTTTACGCCGGGCCGGATGAACTGAGTACTGTGACAACACAATACTAAGCCCCAGCGCAAAACGAGTTTCGATAGTTGCACACATTTAATGGAAAGACCGAACGTGCCGAACGATAAGAAACAACCGTCTTCGGGCGCCGCGCCCGCCAAAACCACCCCGGCTGCTGCTCCCGGAAAGGGAAGCACCCCACCCGCGAAGGCCCAAAAGCCTCCCAAGCCCCCCGCCCCGCCGCCGTTGTTCCGCAAGATCGATTGGCTGGCGCTGGTCATCACATTCATTTTCGTCTTCGTCGCCTATTACCTGACGATCGCGCCGGAAATGACGCTGGAAGATTCCGGCGAACTGGCGACCGGCTCGTTTTACGCGGGCATTCCGCATCCGCCGGGTTACCCAATCTGGACGGTGTTCACATATCTCTGGACGCTCATCCCGTTCGGGAACGTGGCGTGGCGGGTGGCGCTGGCCAGCGCGTTTGCCGGAGCGCTCGCGTCGGGCATGCTGGCCTTCATCGTTTCACGCGGCAGCAGCATGATCATCGAGAGCATCGATGATTTGAAGAATTTCGACCGCCGCTGGGAAAACGCCATCTGTCTCGTGTCCGGGTTCGTTTCCGGCATCCTCATCGGTTTTAACGGTTACATGTGGAGCCAGGCGGTGATCGTGGAGGTATATCCGTTGAGCGTGGCGTCGCTGATGGGCGTTTTGCTCTGTCTGCTGCGGTGGATTTATGCGCCGCACCAGCGCCGATACCTGTACGGCGCATTTTTCTTGTACGGCATTTGCGTCAACAACCATCAATCGCTGCTGGTCATTGCGATGGGCATGGAAGTGCTGATTCTCTGCGCCGACAAAAAGGTGGGCCGGGAAATGATGATGTGGAACTCGTTGATGTTTTTTGTCGGCTGGGCGATTCATCCGGAAATCCTGTTCGGCAATATCCCGGTGGCCGTTATCTTCTATATCATCGGTTTCGGCTCAATCGGTCTCTGGATTTGGCTGGTGATTGTCACGAAGAAGAAAGCGCTCGAATTCGCGCTCGACGCGACGATGATCGGCTTGATCGGCTGCATCGGTCTCTTTTTGCTGGGGATGACGCATTGGGTGACGAAGGTGAGCAGCACGGGCGCGCTCACGGTGCTGGCGCTGGGAGCCATCGGGTGCGGCGCGGGGTTTATTTATTTCATCCGCGAAACGAGAAACATGGGCCGCGAATGGCTGGTGACGCTGTGTTGCGGCGGCGCCTGGCTGCTGGGCGCGGCGGGCTATCTTTACGAGCCGATTGCCGGCGCGACCGTGCCGCCGATGGAATGGGGCTATCCGCGCACGCTGCCAGGATTCATCGAGGCCATCACACGCGGGCAATATGAAAAAATTCATCCCACTTCCGGCGAGGGCACGGGCATTCATCTCATCACCAGTTTCTTCAGCAGGTACCTGACTCAAATCTGGCGCTTTCTGGAGGGATTGAATGATGAATTCAACATTCTCTTCCTGCTCCTCGCGGCGGTCGTGGTCTTCCTGTTCTATCGCAAGATGAAACGGCGCGAGCGGGTGTGGATAACGGGATTGATCGCCATTTTCATCTGCCTGGGACCGTTCCTGGTGCTGCTGCTGAACTTTCCTTCGGACCGGCAGTCGCTGGCATTGAACCGCGTGTTCCTGACGTCATCGCACGTCATGATTTCCATATTTGCGGGGTACGGGCTGACGCTGCTGGCCACCTACATGGCCACGCATTATAAAACATCGCGGCGGATTTTCATGATCGTAGGGTGGTGCATCATCGACATGGCGCTGTTCATGTTGGTGGTTCAATCGCAGGACCGGTTTGACCTGGACATGGCGGATTGGTCCTCGGCGCTGGGGTATGCCAAGGTGCTCTGTTGGATGCTGGCCGCCATCACCGCGGCCATTTTCTGGCGCGAGGAATTCAAGGAAGACAAAATTCTGTCTTATGGTGTGCCCGCAGGTTTCGCGGCGTTGGCGTTCGTGCCGACGATTTTTGCGCTGACCAGCCTGCGTGCGCCTCTCAATTTCAGCGGATTCCACGACACGATTTCCGGAATTGCCGATGCCTTCCGGCCGATGCATTACGGGCTCCCGGTGATCGCCGCCATCGTGCTGCTGGGCCTGGGCGTCATTTTCCTGCTGGCGCTCGTCACCTACAAATCCCGCGCGCCGCTGATCATCACGCTGGCAGTATTCGTTCTTCTGCCGAGCTACTCGATTTTCACGCACTGGTTTGAAAATGAGCAACGGCTGCATTGGTTTGGTTATTGGTTCGGACACGATATGTTCACGCCGCCGGTGACGGGGCCGGACGGGAAGATGACGTATGACCCGAAAGTGCGGGAAGAAATGATGAAGGGACCGAATGGAAAAATGGTTTATCCCGAGATGGCGCGGAACGCGATTTTGTTCGGCGGCACGGACCCGGGCCGTTTTGCCCCGACCTACATGATTTTCTGCGACAGCTTCATCCCGCACCGATGCCTGCCGAGTTTTGATCAGAATTTCGACCGGCGCGATGTGTATATCATTACTCAAAACGCGCTGGCGGACCCGAGGTATCTGGATTACATCCGTTCGCAGTATTACCGGAGCGACCAGACGAATTACGATACGCCGTTTTTCCAGGAAGTGCTGCGCGGGCCGGCGGAACACGACAAATTCTCGCAGTATTACGGCACTAACATCCTCGCGCGCCTCGCTTATGACCTGCTCGACAAGCCGATCACCGCGATGGGTTCGCGGGTGGAGACGCGCCGCCGCAAGGAAGGCGTCTATCCGCCGAAGGAAATTTACGAGCCGACGCCGGAAGATTCGTCGGAAGCGTTTTCCGAATACATGGCCGACGCCCAGCGGCGCATGTATCATGATGAGACTCACCCCAATGAGCCGCGTGAGATCAAACCGGGCGAAGAAGTGCACCAGGACGCTTCGGGCCACGTCCAGGTCAGCGGCCAGGTGGCCGTCATGGCCATCAACGGGTTGCTGACGAAGGTCATTTTTGATCACAACCCGAGCAACGAATTCTATGTCGAGGAAAGTTTCCCGCTGGATTGGATGTTCCCGCACCTGACGCCGTTCGGCGTCATCATGAAGATCCATCGCGATCCGGTGCCGGAGCTGACGGATGATGTTCTCAAGCGCGACCATGAGTTCTGGTCCAAGTACTCGGAACGCCTCATCGGCAATTGGATCACCTACGACACGCCGGTGAAAGAGATCACCGATTTTGCGGAACGGGTTTATATGCACCACGATTATACCGGATTTAAGGGCGACCTGAAATTCATCCGGGACGACGACGCGCAAAAGGCGTTCTCGAAATTGCGGAGCTCCATTGGCGGTGTTTATAGCTGGCGGGTGGGATTGCCCCCGCAAGGCGGCACCATAACGCCGGAATTCCAACAATATGTCGCGCAGGGAACGAACCGCGCGGCAGTGGAGCGCGAGGCGGACTTTGCGTTCAAGCAGGCGTTCGCCTTCTGTCCCTACAGCCCGGAAGCGGTCTATCGTTACGTTCAACTGCTCGTGAACATGCGCCGAGTCGGCGATGCCCTGTTGATCGCCCAGACGGCGCAGAAACTGGATCCTGACAATCCGCAATTTGCGGGTCTCATCGACAATTTGAAGTCCGTGGGCGCCCGGTCGGAAGCCATCTCGCAACAGACGGCCGAACTCGAAAAAGATATCGCGACCCTTGAAGCCGATATCAAGACGCACCCGACGGACTTGACGAAACAATTCCAGCTCGCGGAAAAGCTCTTTCAATCGGGCCAGTCCGACCGCGGATTCACCACGCTCGATGCGATTCTCAACAACCCAAATGCGGATCTGCAGAATGTGATGGAGGTGGCGAGCGCCTATCAGCAGCTTAACCAGCCTGCCAAACTCGAGGCTGCCCTCGAAAAATTGACGCGTCTGGCGCCGGAATCGCGGGAGGCGTGGTATGATCTGGCGGCTTCGCAAGCGTCCTTGGGACAGAACACGCAGGCACTGGAGTCGCTGAAAAAAACGCTGGAGTACAATGACCAGCGGTTGGCGCAGAATCCAAAAACAAACGACCTCCGCATGAACCTCGCAACGGACCCGCGTTTTGCTCGTTTGAGGGAAATGCCCGAATACAAGACGTTAATGGCAGGGCACCATTAGGTTTTTCGCTGGAGATCCGCCTGTAACGCAGCCGTCCCGGCTGCGAGTGTCGGCGGCGCCTCGCCGGCAGATATTGAAGCACAATTTCAACCGACGGTTGTTTCCAGCACCGGGACGGTGCCGGAACTCGCAGGCGTCCTCGCCTGCGCTACAAACGCGGACACCCTTGCCCGGATTAAGCCGATTTTTCCGCAGGATTTAATAGTTCAGTCCCGATTGGAAGGGGTTGCTCCTTTGTCCACAATAGTTTAACTTGATTCCTTCAGGTATTTGAAGGAATGCAGTGTTTCCATGAAGAAAACAGACGATATTGATAATTCAGGAACCGAAGCGGGCACGGACCCGGCGGCGGAGCCGTTGGTCCAAATTGAGGCCGCCACCATCACGCCCGAACAGTTGGAAGAGCTGAAGGCGCGCGCGGAAAAGGCGGATGACAATTGGCAACGCCTCCTGCGTACGACGGCGGATTTTGATAATTTCAAAAAACGAGCGGCGCGCGAGAAGCACGAGGCCATTCGTTACGCCAACGAGGAACTGCTCGAGAAGCTCATCCCCGTAATGGACAACTTCGACGCGGCACTTTCCGCGGCGAAGACCAGCCCGGCCGAGGGCGCGCACTCGTTGCAGACGGGCGTGGCCATGATTTTTCAGCAGCTTCGCAAGGTGCTGACTGAATCGGGACTGGAGGAAGTGGATGCCGCCGGGCAGCCGTTTGATCCGAATGTGCACGAGGCGGTTTCGCAACAGGAAACGAAGGACGTTCCCGAAGGCCAAGTCGTGCAGCAGCTTCGCAAGGGTTACAAATTGCGCGACCGGCTGTTGCGCCCCGCGACAGTCGTCGTGGCCAAAAAGCCCGCATGAAAAGGCTCATGATCGCGCAACCTGTTTCTTTTGAAGCGCGCTGCCTCATTTAACTGATTTACCCGTTTAACGATTTAACCAACTCGCACATCCAACCACTACCGTGTCGAAACGCGATTATTACGAAGTCCTGAGCGTGGAGCGGATGGCTTCCACCGAGGAGATCAAGAAGTCCTACCGCAAACTGGCGGTGAAATATCATCCGGACAAAAATCCGGGCGACAAAACCGCCGAGGAAAAATTCAAGGAACTCGGCGAGGCTTACGAAATTCTCGTCGACCCGCAAAAGCGGGCGCTGTACGACCAGCACGGGCACGCGGCGTTTGACCGGCGCTCCGGCGGGTTCCCGCGCGGCGGCGGGTTCCATGATCCGTTCGATATTTTCCGCGAAGTCTTTGGCGGCGGGGGCGGCGGGAGCATTTTCGATGATTTATTTGGCGGCGGACGCGCCGACCCCACCCAACCGCAGCGTGGCGAAGATCTTCGTTACGACATGGAGATCACTTTCGAGGAAGCGGCGCATGGTTGCGAAAAGGAAATTTCCGTTTCGAAGCCCGACCGTTGCGATGTGTGCGATGGTTTAGGGGCGGAAGCGGGTTCGCGCGTGAAAACGTGCCCGACGTGCGGCGGGCGCGGCCAGGTGATTACTTCGCGCGGCATCTTCAGCATCGCGCAGACCTGTCCGGCTTGCCATGGCGCGGGGCGCGTGATTGAAAAACCCTGCAAAGCCTGCCAGGGCACCGGCCGGCGCGAACGCGCGTCGAAGATCAAATTGCGGATTCCCGCCGGCGTGGACACCGGTTCGCGCCTGCGTTCGGTCGGCAATGGACAGGCCGGCCTACGCGGCGGGCCGCCGGGAGATTTGTACGTGGTCCTGCACGTGAAGGCGCATGAAATTTTTCAGCGCGACGGTGATGATTTGCTTTGCGAAGTGCCGGTGAGCTTCGTCCAGGCGGCGTTGGGGACGGAAATCGAGGTGCCCACGCTTAACGGCAAGGCGGAGATAAAAATTCCCGCCGGCACGCAGCCGGGCACGATGTTCCGGCTCAAAGGCAAAGGCGTCAAAAACGTGCAGGGTTACGGTCACGGGGATTTGCACGTGCGGGTCCTCGTGGAAGTGCCCACGCACCTGACCTCGGCGCAAAAGGCGAAGCTCCAGGAATTCGCCGAGTTGTGCAATGGGAAGGAAAACCCGATCAGCCAGGGATTTTTCGAGAAGGCGAAGAAGTTGTTTCAATGATACGTGATGCGTGATGCGTGAAACGTAAAACGTGAACCGTGAATGCGGGGTTCACATTGAATTCACGTTTCACGTTTCATTTTAGCCCATGCACCGTTTTTATTTACCGCCCGCGGAATGCGCGACCGGGCAACTCACGCTGGCCGGACGCGAGGCGCATCATGCGCTGCACGTGCTCCGTTTGCGCAACGGGGACGAAGTGACGATTCTTGACGGAGCGGGCCGGGAATTTCGGTGCGTGGTCGAAAATTTTGACCGCGATAAAATCCAATTGTCGATCGTGGAAACGAAGCCCGTCCCCGCCCTGCCCTGCCGCATAACGCTATTGCAAGCGCTGCCAAAGGGAAAAATTATTGAATCCATCATCCAAAAAGCGACCGAGTTGGGCGTGGCGCGGATTGTGCCGCTGCTGTCGGAACGCGTGGTAATGGACTTGGATGAAAAACATGCGGAACGCAAAGCCGAGAAATGGCAGCAGGTCGCCATTGAGGCGATTAAACAATGCGGCGCGGCATGGTTGCCGCGCGTGGAGCCGCCGGTAACGCCGAAGGAATTTCTCGCGCGCAAGGAGACGTTTGAACTGCCGCTGGTGGGCTCGTTGCAACCGGGCGCGCAGCATCCGCGGATTTATTTCCAGAAATTTGCGTCGGAGCATCATCGGCATCCGCAATCGGCCTGCGTCTGGATCGGGCCGGAAGGTGATTTTACGGCAGAGGAAGTGGCGGCGATCACGGCGGCGGGCGCGCTGCCCATGACGCTCGGCGCGCTGGTGCTGCGCGTGGAAACCGCTGCCACGTATTGCCTTTCCATTTTGAATTACGAACTGACGGCGTAGTCGCAATCATTAGCAAACAACTTCATCCCCCGAACTGGCGATTGGTTCCGTTTTTAATACCCGCCATCTTGAGAGAGTAGCTCATGACGAATGGGCTCGACACGAATCCCGGAACGATCGCCAGCCCGTTCGCCACCATCATGCGCGCGCAATCGGCGGCTGCCGCCGGTGATACGGTTTACCTGCGCGGCGGAACGTATTATCTCAAGAATTCCAACCTCACGACCACCAACAATCCCTAGGCGAGTCCGTCGTAGCGCCGATTTTCAATCGGCTGTATCGCCGAGTTGCACTCGGCAACGTGTCACTTCGCCCGCAGCGTATTGAGTTAGTGACCCCAGCCGAATGCAATTGGGCGATACAGCAGAGTGCAACTCTGCGCTACAGTAAGACGACGCTGCCTTCTTCCACATCGCCCTATTTCCGTTTGGTATTGTCCACCGTAATGTAGAAGCTGCCGCCGCCGCCACCCTCGGCATTGCCGGAGCGCCAGACGCGCAGGAGCACGCGCTTGCCATGGGCCTTTTCGCTCAAGCGGACGGCATCATCCGCCGTGCGGACGGGTTCCCGATTGATTTCCTGGATAACATCGCCCTCGCGCAGGCCCGCGTCCGCCGAATTGGAGTTTTCATCCACACTCGTGACGACGGCTCCGTGGACGTTGGCCGGAATGCCATATTGCTGCCGCGCGCTGGAATCAATGTCCGACACTTCCACGCCATCCAGCGAATCGTAATTCGAGTTGTTGCCTTCTTCCGGCGTGGATTGGCCGCTTGCATTGGCTTCGCCCGGCAATGTCCCGAGTTCAGCGCTGACCGTCTTTTCAACCGGCTTCTTGCCATTTTCGCTACGCAGCAACGTGAGCGTCACTTTGGTTCCCGGCGCGGTCTCGGAAATCATCAGGCGCAACTGCTGGCTATCGGTGATTTTCTTGCCATCGACTTCCCGAATCACGTCTCCGTCACGAATGCCGGCTTTGGATGCCGGGGTGTTCGGTTCGACATCCGTCACCAAGGCGCCGTTCTTGTCCGGCAAATCAAACTCTTCGGCCAGATCGGGCGTCATGCTCTGAATATCCACGCCCAAATACCCGCGCGTGACTTTGCCATACTTGATCAGCCGTTCCATGACACTGCGCGCCAGATCAATCGGCACGGCGAATCCCACGCCCTGGTAGCCGCCGCTCTCGGAAAATATGGCGGTGTTAATCCCCACCAGGCGTCCTTCCGCGTCCACCAACGCGCCGCCGGAATTGCCGGGATTGATGGCAGCGTCCGTCTGAATGAAGTCTTCATACTGATTGATGCCGAGAGAAGTTCGCCCAGTCGCGCTCACGATGCCCATCGTGACGGTCTGGCCAACGCCGAAGGGATTTCCAACCGCCAGCACCACGTCTCCGACTTCCAGTTTGTCGCTATCGGCCATGGTGATGACTGGCAAATCTTTGGCCGAAATTTTCAGGATGGCGACATCCGTGGGCGCATCGGCGCCGATGACTTTGGCGGTAAATTCCTGGCCGCCGTTGGCCAGCGCGACTTTGATCTCATCCGCGCCATCGACGACGTGGTTGGCGGTGAGGATGTAACCATCGGCGGAAATGATCACACCGGAGCCGAGAGCCTGGGCTCGTTCCTGGTGCGGTTGCTGCTGCCGGCGACGGCGTCCCAACCCCTGCCCTTGTCCTTGTCCGGGCCCCTGGTCCTGGTCCTGGTTGTCGTCAGGCCCGAAGAAGTGCCGGAAGAAAGGATCGTTGAAAAAGGGATTCTCCCGCTCATGCACGGTTTTCGTGGAGTAAATGTTCACCACGGTGGGAGCGACGCGTTTGACGATGGCCGCGAAGCTGGCAACGGGTCCGCGCGTTTCGCGCTGGATGGGAGCGTCGTCCACTTTGATCTGCGGCATTGCATTGGCATCGCGGCCCAACGAAGTGAATTGCATGGTTGCAAACACAACCGCCGCGCCGACCGCAGCGGGCCAAAGACCGAACATCGCTTTTGAAAATCGCTTCATAATAATCCAAATCCATTTAACGCAAACGTCCTGCGCCGGTTCACCTGGAAACACATTCTCGCGACACGTTCAAACAAACTGCCACTCCTCCGCCTGCAAACTCTCCCATTGAAATCCTGTTTGTCAAAGCACGGGAAACACCTACCCAATACTTTCAGCCGGTGGATTTGGCAAGAGTATCCAATGCGCCGCTGCCAAACTGGGCGCAACTTGCCACACGCCGGGAGCGCGGCTGTGCTGAAAGCCAGCCGCAGCACGCGAGCGTTTGCTGACGTTTGACCGTTCAGGTTGAATAACACAGTCGCGCTCCAAAATGGTGCGGGTGGCAAGTTGTGCCCGCCGAACCATTTGACAGGTCCCGACGTTTATTGTCTGATGACGGCTCGCACGGAAGCAAAGTCATGAGCATTGTTATTTCAAATCGGCAAGGAACAGCGCGCCATCTGGGGCTGGCCGCCTGCGTGGCGCTGTTCGCGAGCACGGCCTGGGCAAAAATCGATTTGGTCGGCAAATGGGGGCAGTTTGAGAAGGAGTTCAAGAGCAGCGTCAATTACCAAAATCCGATCGAGCAATGCGCATTGAAAGTGACCTTCGTTTCGCCAAGCCACGAAACGAATGTCGTGGATGGTTTTTGGGATGGCGGCAAAACCTGGCGCGTCCGCTTTTCCCCCGATCAACCGGGCCGTTGGACGTATCGAACCGCGTGTTCGGACCCGGCCAATCGGCGGCTGGAGAACCAGTCGGGAGAATTTCTCTGCACCTCTCCCATTGGCCAAAGCCGCTTCGCTCAACACGGGCCGATTTACATCACCAGGGATGGCCATCGCTTCCAACATGAGGATGGCACACCGTTTTTTTGGATGGCCGATGTGGCGTGGAACGCCCCTCGCCTCTCCACCACCCGCGATTGGATCACCTACACACAAACGCGCGGCGGGCAACATTTCTCCGCCGTGCAATGGGCCGCGGCTCCCGGAACGGATGTCAAGGGCCGTTCAGCCTTTTCCGGCGATGCGCATATTGCCATCGACCCGGAGTATTTTCGCGCGCTTGATGAGAAGATCGACCTGATGAATCGCGCCGGGCTGTTGAGCGTGATTGCGCCGCTCTGGGGCAGCGCCGATGCGGTCGAGGATTTGCCCGAGGACCAGGCCGAGTTGCTCATTCGTTACATGAAGGCGCGCTGGGGCGCGTATGATGTCGCATGGCTGCTGACCGTTAATGAGAACCACGTCGGGCGCTGGATGAGAATTGGCCAGAATGTTTTCGGCCCCGGACGCCATGCGCCCGTGATTATTTTTCAGGGTGAACTGGCGTCGGGCTTCGATGAATTCCGCGCCGAAAATTGGGTGGACGCCTTCGGTTTCGGCCTCGGCCAAAACATGAACAACGATTCGCTGAAATGGCTCGTGTCGGGTCCGCTCGGCCACGAATGGTTGAATGCGCGAGCCCGGCCGCTGATCAATGTTCTTCCGCCGATGGAAAACGGAGCGGAAGCGCAAGGCCAGGAGCGCATCACGGCCAATGACGTGCGTCGCATCGCGTGGTGGAGCGTGTTGCTCACTCCACCGGCGGGCGTGAGTTACGGCGCGCAGGACGTGGCGACGTGGAACACCACCATCCAATCGAAACTGCCGACCTGGCAGCTCTCGCTATTCCTGCCCGGCGCGAAGCAGATGTCGCACCTCGCCGAATTGTTTGCCTCGGCGGATCATGCGCACATTCATCCGGTGCCGCGCATGGTGATGAATCAACCGGGGCGCATTTCGCCACGGCGTTACACCGCATTGTGCGAGGACGAATCGAAAGATTTCGCAGTGGCTTACGTGCCGGTGGACCGAACCGTGGAAGTAAACCTCGAAGCGCTCCCGTCCGCTCCCGTTATTCAATGGCTCAATCCGCGCACGGGCAAAGAATCCGCGGCCGTGGCCGTGGTTGGCACGCGGTCGTGCCAGTTTCCGACGCCTGATTCGGGCGATTGGGTGCTGGTGATGAAGAGTGGAAAATAATGGCGCGGCGTCTCGGCCGTGAGCCTCCTATTTCGAAACGCACGGGCGAGACGCCCGTGCCACTATTACACGCCCGTCTGGCTCCGTGCGTCGAGCAACCGATTCAATTTCTTCTCATCCAGCCCGGACATTTCTCGCGCCACTTCGCGCACTGTGCGGCCCGTATCGTACGCGACCTTGGCAATTTTCGCGGCTTTGTCGTAGCCAATCTCCGGCGCGAGCGCGGTGCACATGGCGAGGCTTTGCTCCACGTTCGCCTCACATTTCTCCGCGTCCGCGGCGAGCCCGGCCACACAGCGTTTGGTGAAAACCTGGCTCGCGTGAGTCAATAGCTCAATCGACTGAAGCAGGTTGTAAGCGGCGACCGGCAGCATGGTGTTCAATTCGAAACTTCCGAATGTGCCGGCGAACGTCACCACTGCGTCGTTGCCAATGACTTGGGCGCCGACTTGAATCACCATTTCACACATGACCGGATTCACTTTGCCCGGCATGATCGAAGAACCGGGTTGCGTGGCGGGCAATTTGATTTCGCCAAGACCGCAGCGCGGCCCGGAGCCGAGCCAGCGAATGTCGTTGGCAATCTTGATCAGGCTCACGGCCACGGTTTTCAGAACGCCGCTGGCTTCCACGAGCGCGTCCATCGCGCCCTGCGCTTCAAAATGATTTTCCGCCTCGCGCAAATTCAATCGCGTTCCGCCGC
>DATNEA010000080.1:0-15685 GCA_035606845.1 Candidatus Angelobacter sp.
GCCTCGCGCAAATTCAATCGCGTTTCCGCCGCGATGCCTCCAATCGTTCGGCGGGCGAATTCGGCGTGCGTATTGATGCCGGTGCCGACCGCTGTGCCGCCCAGCGGAAGTTCGCCGAGGCGCGTTTCCAATTGCTGAAGACGATCGATGCCGTGCTCAACCTGGCTGGCGTAGCCGCTGAATTCCTGACCCAGCCGAATCGGTGTGGCATCTTGCAAATGCGTGCGGCCGATTTTCAGAATCGCGTCGAACTCCGCCGCCTTCTTCGCCAGTGCTGAATGAAGCCCGCTCAAGGCCGGAGCCAATCCGTGCACGATTCCATCCAGCGCCGCGATGTGAATGGCGGTGGGAATCGCGTCATTGGAAGATTGCCCGCGATTCACATGGTCATTGGGATGAATGGATTTATCACCGCGCTGGCCGCCGTTGATTTCCGCGGCGCGATTGGCGATGACTTCGTTGGCGTTCATGTTCGTGGACGTCCCCGATCCGGTTTGAAAAATGTCCACGGCGAATTGCGAATCCCATTGACCGTCGATGATTTCCTGAGCCGCTTTCTGGATGGCTTCGGAAATGTTTGCGGGCAACAGCCCCAAGGATGCGTTCGTGGCCGCCGCGTGTTTTTTGATGAGGCCGAGCGCGCGGATGAAGGCGCGCGGGAAACGCAGGTTGCTGATGGGAAAATTCTCGATGGCGCGCGCTGTCTGGGCGCCGTAGTACGCGTCGCTGGGCACCTGCATCTGGCCCATGGAATCCGACTCGGTCCGGAATTCGGTTTTCACGAGTGATAGTATCATGCATTCAACGCCAAGGCGCAAAGGGCAAAGGCGCAAAACGAATTGTGCGCCGAAGAAATCGCAAGAAAGCTCTTTCGTGCGAGCGACGTGCCTGAAGCCGGAAGGAGCGCGAGTCCGCGACCCGCAACTGCGTGGGAAAGCATAAGGCGCCAAGAAATTCCGTGACAGACGAAAATAGAACGTTGCTGCGGCTCACAGAGCCGCGCTCGGGCCGCTTGGGAAGCACACGCGTGAGGTCACTCAGATTTTTGCGTCCAACGGTGGCGAGTTTTTCCTCGTGTCTTTGCACCTTCGCGTCTTCGTTAACGCAAGCTTGAACTCACGGGGAGCCGTCTTTAGGCTGACAGTGATGAATGTGTTGCAAGATTCACTGCTCGAATTGGTGCGTCGCACCTCAACGGAAATTCCGGATGACGTGCACCAAGCGATTCTCAACTCGCTCGAGCAGGAAAAGAAAGGGACCATCGCCGAAAGCGCAATGAAGATCATCGACCAAAACATCGCGCTGGCGAAAAACAAATCGCAGCCCATCTGCCAGGACACCGGCAGCATTATTTTCTACGTGGATTGCCCGATCGGTTACGACCAACTCGCCTTCGAGGAAGCCGCGCGCGACGCGGTGAAGCTCGCGACGAAGAAAGGTTATCTGCGCCAAAATTCGGTGGATTCCATCACCGGCAAAAATGATGGAACCAATCTCGGCCCGGGCTCGCCGACCATTCATTTTCATCAGCATCGCTCGCCGGAAATCAGCGTGCGGCTCGTGCTCAAAGGCGGCGGGTGCGAAAATGTCGGCGCGCAATACTCGTTGCCGAACGAAAAGCTGAAGGCCAATCGCGACCTCGACGGCTGCCGCAAGGCGATTCTCGACGCCGTGCTGCAAGCCCAGGGCAAAGGCTGCGGGCCGGGCATCCTCGGCGTATGCATCGGTGGCGACCGCGCGACCGGTTACGAACATTCCAAGCAGCAATTGCTTCGCAAATTGGATGATCGCAACGACAATCCCGAATTGGAAAAACTGGAAAAAGATATTGTCGAGACCGCGAACAAACTGGGCATCGGCCCAATGGGTTTCGGCGGCAAGACCACCTTGCTCGGTACCAAGATTGGCGTTTTGAATCGGCTGCCAGCCTCCTATTTCGTCAGCGTCAGTTACATGTGCTGGGCGTATCGGCGGCATGGCATTACGCTGGACGAAAGTGGCAAGATTCATGAGTGGCTTTATTGAGACTGAAAGTCGATCCTGGGTCGCGTGCTTTGATTTGCAAATGCGCTCGGCAGAGAGTTTAATTACCTCATGCAAACATTGGAACAGATTGAAAAGGAAGTCCGACAGTTGCCAGTAAAGGAGCAAAAGGCGCTGCTGAGCCGCCTTGCCAGTCTGGTGGCGAATGGTGAGGGATCTGATTCCGTCTTGCGCGAGGACCGCCTGAATCGTTTTTTTGCGGAATGGGACAACACTCGTTCGGTGACTATTGGCGAAAAACCCACCCGCAGCCGAACCTATGGCGACAATCCCCGCCTTCGTTGATACGAATGTTCTGCTTTATGCGGCGTCGACTGACCCGATCGAGATGGACAAACGCAATGCGGCGCGAAATCCTTTCTGCGGGCCCGGTCTGTTTTTCCGTGCAAGTCGCTCAGGAATTCTTTGTAAACGCCACTCAGAAAATAAAACCGTCATTGAGCCGAACGGATGCGCTCGCGTTCCCGAAGCAGGTGAGCCCGACGACAATCGTTCCGCTGGAATACGCAACTTTCGAGGAAGCCACCAGGATTTCCGAACGTTTTCAAATTTCCTATTGGGACGCTGCCGTTGTGGCCGCCTCAAAACAAATGAATTGCACAATTTTGTATTCTGAAGATTTGAACGATGGGCAAATCTTCGAAGGCGTTACAGCGACTAATCCTTTCCGCGCATTGGCAAAAACTTGAGAAATTATGGGCTCCCTCTCTTTTCCTTTTACCGAAGAAAAAATCCGCTCGCTGAAAGTCGGCGATGAAGTGTTCATCACCGGCACGCTGTACACCGGGCGGGATGCGGTGCATAAATATCTGCATGAGGGCGGCAAGTTGCCAACCGGCGTGAATCTCAAGGATGGTATTCTTTATCATTGCGGCCCCGTGGTCATCAAAGACGAACAAGGCCAGTGGAAATGCGTCGCTGCCGGGCCGACGACGTCGATTCGCGAAGAGCCTTATCAGTGGCAGGTGATTCGCGATTTTGGTTTGCGCGGCGTGATCGGCAAGGGCGGCATGGGCGACAAGACGTTGCAGGCTTGCAAGGAACACGGTTGTGTTTACCTGCATGCGATCGGCGGCGCGGCGCAGGTGCTCGCGCAGTGCATCAAACGCGTGCGCGGCGTTCATATGATGGAACAATTCGGCGCGCCGGAAGCCATCTGGGAATTTGAAGTCGAGAATTTTCCGGCCGTCGTCACGATGGACTCGCACGGCGGCTCATTGCACAAGGATGTTTTGGCGGCCAGCCAGTTGGAACTCAGCAAATACCTGTAATCATTTACGATATACGATTTTCGATTTACGAGCGCCTCGAAGGAATCTCGTGGCGCGTAAATCGTATATCGTAAATCGTAGATTAGACGGCGTCGATGAGGTCGATTCTCCGCTGATGCCTACCGCCTTCGAATGGTGTGTTCAGCCACGTGCGGACAATGTCAAAGGCCATTTCAAGTGTCACCATGCGTTCGCCCATGGAAATCATGTTGGCGTTATTGTGCTGTCGGCCAAGCCGCGCGGATTCCACGTTCCAACACAGGGCGCAACGAATGCCCTTGACGCGATTCGCGACAATCGCTTCGCCATTTCCCGAACCGCCGAGCACAATGCCGCGTTCGCATTCGCCGCGAGCCACGGATTCGGCGGTTGGGCGGATGAATAGTGGGTAATCGGTCGGGGCATTTGAGTCGGTGCCGAAATCCTTCACTTCGTGCCCGAGGCTGCGAAGCAATTCCTTGATCTTTTCCTTATATTCAAAACCCGCGTGATCTGAACCGATGGCGATTTTCATGAACGCAGGGAGCATCGCATGGAAAAATATAATTCGCGAGTGCATTTAAAAGATCCAAGCACCAAGCGTCCAAGCTCCAGAGAAACTTCAAGCACCAAACTTCAGAGTGCGCGCGGGTTAGTGCTTGAAATTTGGAGGTTCTCTGGAGCTTGGACGCTTGAGATTTGGAGCTTTGAGCGCACCTCGTGCGCGAAACGCCTCTCTTGACGGAGAAACGAAAGCGCAGTCAATTCCACGGATGCGAGCGATGGTGTTGGAACAAAAGCGGACGCCGCTTCAGCTCCGGGATGTTCCGCAGCCGAAACCAAAACCGGGCGAGGTGCTCATCCAGGTCCGCGCCTGCGCGGTTTGCCGGACGGATTTGCATGTCGTGGACGGTGAATTGGAACATCCGAAGCTGCCGCTGGTGCCGGGACACGAAATCGTCGGGACGGTGATTGAAGCCGGCAGTGGCGCGAAGTGGTTCCATCTCGGCGCGCGCGTGGGCGTGCCGTGGCTCGGCTGGACTTGCGGCGAATGCGCGTATTGCCTTTCCGATCGTGAAAATCTTTGCGACCGCGCGCGCTTCACGGGTTACACGCTCGATGGCGGTTACGCGGAGTATGTGGTGGCCGATGAGCGTTTCTGTTTTCCCATCCCGCAAAGCTCGTCCGACGCCGAGGCGGCTCCCCTGCTCTGCGCGGGCTTGATCGGGTATCGTTCGCTCATGAAAACGGGCGCGGCAAAACGCATCGGGCTTTACGGTTTCGGCGCGGCGGCGCACATCATCACGCAGGTGGCGCATTATCAGGGACGCGAAATCTATGCTTTCACGCGGCCCGGAGATATGGAAGGACAGCAATTCGCAAAATCCGTCGGCGCAACCTGGGCCGGAGATTCAGAAACGTTGCCGCCCGAAAAACTCGATGCGGCAATCATCTTCGCACCCGTTGGCGAACTTGTGCCGCGCGCGCTGGAAGCGCTCAACAAAGGCGGCGTGGTGGTCTGCGGCGGCATTCACATGAGCGATATTCCGTCGTTTCCCTATGACACGCTTTGGAACGAGCGGAGCATTTGTTCCGTGGCGAATTTGACTCGCCGCGACGGCAAGGAATTTTTTCTGATCGCGCCGCGGGTTCCGGTGAGGACCACCGTTGAAACTTTTCCGCTGGAGCAAGCCAATGAAGCGCTGGCGAATTTGCGCGCCGGAAAAATCAAGGGCGCGGCCGTGCTGGTGCCGTAGCCGTGCGTTTCGATTCGCACGGGCGAGACGCCCGTGCCACTAAGTTCGGCTCGGATTTTTCATTTTGAGACCAAAGAAATTTGAGCCCCGTTACCTCGGCTGCTACAAGTTAGGGATAACCGTGAAGACCGCGATCCGCGTTGCATCGCCGCCACCGAAGCCGTTGTTGGTTTATGACGGCGACTGCCGGTTTTGCTCGATGTGGATCCATCGCTGGCAATGCATCACGGGCGAGTCGGTCGATTATCTGAAATCGCAGGACCCGCAAGTGGCGGAGCGGTTTCCGGAAATTCCCCGCGACGCCTTCGATTCCTCCGTGCAATTGATTGAAACGGATGGCTCGGTGTACGACGGCGCGGAAGCGGTGTTTAAATCGCTGGCGCACAATCCGGATTATCGCTGGCCGCACGATATCTACGAAGTTTTTCCGCTTTTCGCGCATTTCACGGAATGGAGCTATCACGTCGTCGCGAGGCATCGCACGTTTTTTTCCTACGGGACCCGATTGCTGTGGGGAAAACACGTCGAGCGGCCTTCGTATATCCTGGTTCGGCGGGCCTTTCTGAGCTGCCTGGGAATCATTTATCTTATCGCGTTCATTTCGCTTTGGGTGCAAATCTCCGGCCTGATTGGAAGCAACGGCATCGTTCCCGTCGGCCAGACGATGGAGCTTTTCAAACGTGAGAGTTCCCTGATGCACTTTGGCTGGAGCACCTTCTGGCACTTTCCCACCTTGTGCTGGTTCAACTCAAGCGACGGTTTTCTGAATGCCCAATGCGCGGCGGGCGCGGCGCTGGCGGTGCTGCTGATCATCGGAATCGCGCCGGCGCCGTGTCTTTTTTTGTTGTGGCTGATTTATCTTTCACTCTGCACGGTGAGCGATCCGTTCCTGAGTTTTCAATGGGACGTGCTGTTGCTGGAAACCGGTTTCCTGGCGATTTTTTTCGCGCCCATGCAATGGCTTCCGCGCCGTCCGGCGCGCGAAACGCCGCCCTCGCGGCTCGCGCTGTGGCTGCTGCGATGGCTGCTGTTCAAACTGATGTTCCGCTCGGGATGCGTCAAACTCACGAGCGGCGATCCTGCCTGGCGAGACCTGACGGCGCTCAACTACCATTTCGAAACGCAGCCGCTGCCAACCTGGCTGGGCTGGTACGCGCACCATTTTCCCGCCTGGGTGCACAAGAGCGACACGGCGGCAATGTTTGTGATTGAGCTGGGCGTTCCATTCCTGATTTTTTTTCCGCGTCGTCCGCGCCAACTGGCCTGCCTCGCTTTTTTGGCGCTTCAATTCTTCATTCTGCTCACGGGCAATTATTGCTTTTTCAATCTGCTGACGATGGTCTTGTGCGTGCTCTTGCTGGATGATGCGGCGCTGCAAAAATGTCTGCCGAATCGCTGGTGCCGCACCTCCGATGCGACTCGACCGGCCGGTTCTATTCCCTTCCTGCGACCGGCGCTCACGGTCATCGTGGCGGTCCTCGTTCTCATCACTTCCTACGTGCAATTCGCCACAATGTTTCATCCGCCGCCATATATTCCCGGAAAGCTACTCACGGTTCAGGAATGGCTTGAGCCGTTGCGCACGTTCAACGGCTATGGATTGTTTCAGGTCATGACCCGTTCCCGGCAGGAGATCATCGTGGAAGGCAGCAATGACGGCGTGAACTGGCAGCCGTATGAATTCAAATACAAGCCGGGCGATTTAAAACGACGACCCGGATTTGTGGCGCCGCATCAACCGCGGTTGGATTGGCAAATGTGGTTCGCGGCGCTGGGCGATTACCGGCAGAATCCGTGGTTTGTCAATTTTTGCGTGCGGCTGTTGCAAGGGTCGCCGCAGGTGCTGGCGTTGCTGGAAAAAAATCCATTTCCCGACGCACCGCCCAAATACGTCCGCGCGGAACTTTACGATTATCATTTTACGGATGCCGCGACGCGCCACCGGACGGGTGAATGGTGGCGTCGCGACTATGTGGGAATTTATTTGCCGTCAGTTTCCCTCAAAAACAACTCTGGCGGGCCGAGTCGAGAGCGCGCGGCGCCTTAATCCATAACAATTCAGTTGATATGAGGGGCGCAGTCGCTCCGGCTGCTGTACGGCACGCTTTCCCCATGAACCCGAACCCTCACCCCTACCCTCTCCCATCCGATGGGAGAGGGAGAAGTTGCTCCAGCGTCTCTCGTCGAATACAGCCGCTGATTTGCCCTGGTTCGACTCACTGCGCCGAGGCGAGCGCGCTCCCCTAAATTCCAACCTCAACGCGAGAAGGCGCGTTGTCCGGCGCCCATGCGGCTGGCTCCTTTCTCGGTTTCGAGTTCGTTCTCGCTCCAGGCCTCGAATCCGCCGTCCATTTCCATCACGCGATAACCCTGCCCCGCCCACTTCGCGCATGCGTGAGCGGCCAGATGACATTGCTGCGTGTAGCAATACACGACGGCGGTCTTCTCCTTCTGCAAGCCTTCCGGATTGTCCCAACTCTCCCTTGGAAGATTGATCGCGCCCGGCACATGAGCCTTGGCGTAGTCTTCAGCCTCGCGCACGTCCACGATGACGATGTTTTCATGCGCCTCAATGGCATGGCTCAATTCCACCGGGCCCGTGGTGAACGCAATTTTCTGTTCGAAAAACGCCCGCGCGCGGGCCGGGTCCTGGTTCTGCGGTATCATTTGCATGTGTTTTCCTTTGGTTGATTTCCTCACCGAAAAATTCTCGGCGAAGGCAAAACGTAGTCCCCTCCGTCGGTTCCTCAAGAGGCAATTGTGTGAAAGTTTTTCACTCACTTTGCGTGCTTGTGCGCCAACATGTTTACCAGATACTTTCGCCGCGCGTGAACGATGCAGGATCGCAACAGAATTCCGGGCCCGGCCGCCGCTCGATTGTGCAATTGCTTGAGCCCGTGGCGAAACTGCCGGGCGCGCAGCACGCGGCGCTGGGCCATTTCGAAAGCGGCGGCCATCATTATTCTCTGCTCCGCTATACTTTTCGCGGTCCCAACAGCAGCGATCCGATTCGTATTGGCATTTTCGCAGGCATTCATGGCGACGAACCGGCGGGCGCGCTCGCGGCAGTGCGGTTCCTCTCGGAAATCGCACGCCAAGCCGATTTTGCTGAAAACTTTCTGCTGCGCGTTTATCCGTTGTGCAATCCCACGGGATATGAAGACAACACCCGGCATTCACGGCGCGGGAAGGATTTGAATCGTGAATTCTGGAAATCTTCAGCCGAGCCGGAAATCGAAATCCTGGAACACGAACTGCGCACGCAACAGTTCAACGGCATCATTCAATTGCACGCGGACGACACGAGCGACGGCATCTACGGCTTTGTGCGCGGGCATACGTTGACGGAAAATCTGCTGCGCCCGGCGCTCGCCGAGGCGGGAAAAATCCTGCCGCGCAACGTGAACGCCACCATCGACGGCTTCGCCGCGCGCGACGGAATTATTTATCACAGTTATGAAGGCATCCTCGCCGCGCCGATGCAATCCGAGCCGCCGTTCGAGATTATTTTTGAAACGCCTCACCTGGCGCCGATGGAATTGCAAGTGCAGGCGCTCGTCGTGGCCGTGCGGACCATCCTGACTGAATATCGCCAATTGATTTCGTTCGCCGCCAATCTTTGAATGCCCATGATTTTGAGAGCCTTTTGCACGAAAACAGCACGTTTCGAAATGTTCAGACCGGCTCTGAGGCAGAAACCCCAATGGCGTTCGGGTGTTGAAACCATTAACTTATGAGCATGACGAAACGTCCAGCGGCAGTGAGACTGGTGTTGGCCCTCGGTTTGGCGACGATCGCGCTTTGGACGTTCCCAGCAGTTTCGCAAACAAAAAAATATCTTCCTCAACCCCTCAAGGCGAGTTCGTTGATGGGCATGAGAGTCGAGGACACGGACGGCCATAAAATCGGCACGATACGGAACCTCGTGCTGGATACCCGAAGCGGCACGCTGCGCTACGCGGTGATCGCGTCGGGAGGTGTTTTTGGCGTGGACGCCACCTTGAAACTCGCGCCGGCAAACGCGATGTCCGCCGCCACCACCAAACGCGCGACCCTCGCGGTCAATGCCACCACCACGCAGTGGAACCGCGCGCCGGTTTTCAAGCGTTCGAAGCTGGACGCGCTGGCCGAACCGGGCGCGGCCCAGGAAGTCTCGCGCCACTTTGAACCGGCTCCGAGCCATGCCGGCCAATCTCTTTCCGTGACCGGGAATGAATCCGGCGAGCACGAGCCGAAGCCGGACTTGAAATTCGCCAGCGACCTCATGGGAATGCACGTAGTGAACGCGCAACAGGAAAGAATCGGCGATGTTCTGAATTTGCTCGTTGGTTTTGCCCGGTCACGTCCGGCGTTTGCGATCATTTCAAGCGGCCGTTTTTTTCATCATGGCCCCCAATTTGCGGTCCCGTTGAACGCTTTGAGCGCGACTGGCAGCAATCGCCAACTGATGTTGAATGTGGACACCGCAGCGTTGCAAAACGCTCCAGCATTCAACCAGCAAGTCTGGAATTCGAGCCTTACGAACGCGTCGCCGCAAGTCTACAGTTATCAAAAACCGGAGGATTGAGGGCGTATTGCTCCAAACAGTTCGAACCCTGCGGGCCGGTCGTTCTCGCTCTCGTTCTCCTCCTCGTGCTCGATTTGTGTGGGCGGGGACTAGAAAGTTCCCCGAACCCGCAGACAGGAATGTCTGCGCTACATAGCGCAGCCTTTCCAGTCCCCCCATGGCGGGATTCAGGCGACTTTCCAGCCGCCCGTTTCAACGCTGCCAAACCTTCCATTAAGGACAATGCTCAGATTCGCCCATCCGCTCTGCTCTGTGCGTTTGCCAGCACACGCCAGAAACCACTTTCAAAGCGTTTGGCGAGTGCTATAAACGAATTCACTTGGAAATGAAAACCCTTGGACTCACCCCGTTCCGGGCCATTGCCTTGCTGCTTTGCGCGCCAATCTCCAGCGCACTGGCCGTCACCTTCACCCACGACGCATTCATCAGCTTTGCCGACCTTTCGTACGAAGGCGAGGACATCGTGGTGTCAAACTGTACCCTGACGGTGGACGGCCCCCACTCTTTTAACAGCGTGCAGGTGCTCAATGGCGGCGTGCTCACGCATTCACCGTTCACCTACGGGCCGCAGCAATTCACGCAATCGGTTTTTAATGAGGAACATTCCCTCAGCGCCACGACTCCGGCCACATTGAACCAAACCAATGTCGATCCCTCCTCGATCGTGGTGATGGATATTTCCGGGACGATTATCTATACCGAGAACGTGGATTACATCGTGACCATCTCGAACCAGTTTACGCAATTGCTCCTGACGGCCAACTCTTCTCTCGCTGAAGGTTCACTGGTCATGGTCGATTATGATTGGTCGCAAGAATTCCAGGGCTTTGATCTTTCAATTACCGATGACCTCACCATTGCCGCGGGTGGCGCCATCAATGTTTCGGGCCTGGGTTACAATGGGGCGATTGGATTCCCCAAAGGCGCGGGCGCCAGCCGCGGCACGAACTATCCCTTTAGCTTTAACGCCGGCGGCGGAGCGGGACACGGCGGCAGCGGCGGGATGAGTTCGACGGCTGCAGCCGGTGGTGCAACGTATGATTCCACGACCGCACCCGGCAACCTGGGCAGCGGCGGCGGCAATGGAACCTCGGCAGGCGGTTCGGGCGGCGGCGCGGCCGTGTTGACCGTGGGCCGCAATGTGCAAATCGATGGCATGGTGGCGGCCGATGGATTCAACGGCACCAATGCGCATTCCGGCGGCGGGTCGGGCGGCAGTGTGTTCATTACCGCGCACGGTGGTTTTTTCGGCGCCGGCGCGATCACGGCCAATGGCGGTGCAGGCGATTTGCCGGATGGCGGCGGTGGCGGCGGCGGGCGCATCGCCATTTATTTTGAATCCAATAACTTCAGTGGCAGCATCACGGCATTCGGCGGCGGCGGCGCCATGGCTGGCGGCGCGGGCACGATTTACCTGAAACAGAACAATATCTCTCCGGGAAATCTGTTAATCGCGAACGGCGGCAAACGCGGCACCAACACCACTTTCTCGATTAACAATATCACCGAATTCACCATCTCGGGCGGCGCAGTCGCTCAATCTCCGGCCACGCTTTACGTAACCGACTTGTCTGTCCTTTCAAACAGTTGGTTGACAGCAACCGATGCCGTGCCCTTGAACATCACGGTTTCCAGCAACGCAACCGTTGAATCCGGCGCGACGATCAATGCCGATGCGCGAGCTTCCTTCGGCATCGGCTCGGGCGACTCTGGTTGCGGAGCCGGCTCAGGCGGCAGCTATGGCGGATATGGAGGCGCGGGTTCCTGCGAAACCCGCGAGCCTGTTCTTTACGGGTCGATAACCGCACCTATGAACCTCGGCAGCCCAGGGGGTATGGGAACCGTTCCGGGAAGCGGCCTGGGCGGCGGCGCGATCATCATGAACGTGGGCGGCACACTATCGTTGGATGGCAGCATCTCGGTGAATGGAGGGGCAGGCAGCATATCCGGCAGTGGCGGTGGCTCAGGCGGGAGCATTTTGCTCTCGGTCGGGACTCTACGAGGTAATGGATCGAACGGAACGATTTCCGCGAATGGCGGTTCGGCGCACAATCTGGTCGGCGGCGGCGGTGGCGGCGGGCGTATTGCGGTATATTCCTATACCAATGTTTTTGCAGGAGCCATCACGGCGTACGGCGGCAGCGGCACCAATGCCGGCGGCCCGGGCACGATTTACCTACAAAGCAGGATCGTGCAAAATTCCATTTCCGTCGCTCAGCTGATTATAGATAACGGCGGCCAGGCCGGCAGCACCGCGTTGTCTTCAGCTTTTAACAATCCGGCCGCCCCGGCATCGATCGGCCTCGCTGACCTGACCATCACCGGCGGCGCCATGGTAACGAATAATGTGCCCATAGCAGCCATCAGCGTACGGAACTTGTTTATCGGCCAGAATAGCTGGTTCACCTTCATTCCGATTGGAAATCAGGGGCTTTCCATGTCGGCGAGCAACGTCACCATTCAGGCTGGCGGAGGCATTATCGAAGACGGCGATTCGCCGAATGCCGGCTCAGAGAACTCGGGCCAAACGTTATTTGGCACGGGCGGCGGCGGCGCCGGCGCCGGTTACGGCGGAAATAGCGCGACCAACGCGCCAGGCGGAAGGCCAGAACAATTCAATCCCTTCGGCACCGCCGGCGGCAACGGAGGAGCAGGTTCCGGTCTGCTCTCCGGCCCGGCATCGGGTCCGGGCGGCAAGGGCGGCGGAATCATGGACCTCACCGTAGCTGACACATTGCAGTTGGATGGTTACCTCTCCGCAAATGGCCTGCCCGGGCCGAACCTCAACAGCGGGGGCGGCGGCGGCGGAAGCATTGTGGTCTCGGCGCACATTCTTTCCGGCGCGGGAATCATTACCGCGAATGGCGGCGCGGGCAACAACACCGGCGGCGGAGGCGGCGGTGGTTTTGTTCAACTTTATGCCGACACCAATTCATTTCAAGGGAGCATTGCCGCGCAGGGTGGCGCGGGCGCGAATTATGGCGGCGGGAATTATTCTGACGGCCCCGAACTTCGTCGATAGCTACTTTTCACCGCTGAAACAAGTCGTCATAGACAACGGCGGCAATCGCGGAGCCATCACGCCGTGGACCGTCACTGGAACGACACTCAACGCCCTTATTACGGGTGGCGCGGTGGTCTCCAACACCATGACGCAGCCTCAGTTTGGAAATCTGACGATCGGCTCAAACAGCACTCTACGGCTTGCTTCCAGTGCCCCGACTCTGTCTATATCCATCTTTACCAATCTCATCGTCCAGGCCGGCGGCCTGATCAGCGCCGAGGGGTTAAACATTTCCGGCCAAGGGGCTGGGCAAACCCTGAACTCCACCGGCGGCGGTGGCGCCGGCGCGGGCTTTGGCGGCAACAGCGCCTCCAACGCCATGGGGGGAATCGCGTTCTCCGATTCTCTCACTCAGCCCATGAATGCGGGCAGCCGCGGCGGCTCCGGCTTCAACCAGGGGCTCGGCGGCAATGGCGGCGGCAGCTTGCGAATGACCGTAGGGCGCCTGTTGCGGTTGGATGGACGCATTTCGGCAGATGGCGCGCCGGGGCCCGCGCTGAACAGCGGCGGTGGCGGCGGCGGAACATTGAACATCTCGGTCCTCGGCGGATTTGCTGGTGGATTGTCTGTAACCGGCGGACTTTCTGGATCCGGCACTTTCTCCGCCAACGGTGGCGCCGGAAATGCCCTGGGCGGCGGCGGCGGCGGCGGCCACATCGCTGTCATCTACGGCAGCAATACTTTCACGGGCACTTTTACCGCTCACGGCGGCGGCGGAGCCAATGCGGGGGGCGCGGGAACGATTTATGTAAGCCGTGGTCAGGCAGATGGGTTTGGTTTGCCTCCGCAACAAATCATTATAGACAACGCTGGCCAGGTAGGCGCTGTGACGCCTCTGTTCAATGGAACGACTTTGTCCCAAGTCCTGAGTCTCAGCATCACCGGAGGCGCGATTGCCTCGAACGTCACGTTCACGACCCCATCGTGCGGCAATCTTTTGCTCGGCTCAAACAGCACATGGATGGTCGTTGGCAGCGGTGCCGGGATCAGCAGAAACTTCACAGTGCTCTCCAATGCCACGATCCAAGCCGGAGGGAGGCTCACCGTCGACGGATCAACGAGTCGGGGCCCCGCCATGGGACAAACGTTGAACGGCACGGGCGGCGGCGGCGGTCATGCGGGCTATGGCGGCGCCAGCATCTTGAATGCGCTGGGTGGGAACGTCATTCTCGATTCCGCGAACGAACCTAACGGCACCGGAAGCCAGGGAGGCGATAACGGCGGTTTCGGCGGTGGCGCACTGCAATTCACCGTACGCGGCACGTTGCAATTGGACGGTAAAATTTCCGCCGACGGACTGGGTGGTCTGCCGGTCAACAGCGGCGGCGGTTCCGGCGGCTCCGTCTGGCTAACTGCAGGAAAACTTTCCGGGACCGGCGCAATATCCGCCAACGGCGGCGCGGGCAATAATGGTGGTGGCGGCGGCGGAGGAGGGCGTGTTGCCATCTCAAGTAATACCAATCTTTTTACCGGCAGCATCACTGCGCGCGGCGGCGCGGGCACACATTTCGGCGGCGCTGGAACGATTTACCTGAGTGCAAGCGCCGGCCTAAGCAAAACGAGCCAGCTCATTGTGGACAATGGTGGTGCTCATGGAACGAACACCTTCATAAACGGCACCGGCGTGGCATCGGATGTCCTCATCACCAACGGGGCGTCGGTCACGGTGCCGGGCGCAAATCAAACCATGTGGAACAGTCTGACGATTGCCTCAGGAAGCTCACTCGGCCTCAATTTCAACAGTTTGTCAGCCACAATCAGCGTGTTCAGCAATCTGACCGTCCAGGCCGGAGGCTCCCTCGCGCTGGATGGCCAGGGATATGCGGCGAACCTTGGCCAAGGACGTGGAAGCGCTTCCGGCGGTGGCGCCGGTCACGGCGGCTACGGCGGTCCAGGCAGTAACCTGAGTGCTCCGGCAGGCATCAGTTACGACCTGATTGAAAACCCCAGCCAAGCCGGCAGCGGCGGCGGCGGAGCACCCAACATCTCGGGATCGGCCGGCGGCGGCGCGTTGCACTTGCTGGTCAACGGCATCCTCACCGACAATGGAATCATCAGCGCCAATGGCCAGCCGGGGACTGCTCCGGGCGCAGGCGGTGGCGCGGGCGGGAGCCTCTGGCTGAGCGTGGGGAGATTCGCCGGCGCCGGAAAAATTTTAGCGGACGGCGGCAATGGTGAAATGTTCGGCGGCGGTGGGGGCGGCGCGGGTGGACGCATCGCCATTGATTTCAATTCGAATCAATTCACCGGCACCATTTCGGCGCACGGCGGCACGGGTCCATCGCTCGCCGGCGGCGCCGGAACCATTTATTTGGTGCCAACAAACTCGTTCATCGGCCTGGTTCCTCCTGGCACGCTGATTCTCGATAACAACGGCGTGCCCGGCACCAACACATCGCTCGATTCTCTGCCGCTGGAAGCACCGATACTCTCCATTGCCAATGGCGCCGCGGCCAGCGCGTCCAAGTCTTTGACCCTGGAAAGTCTTTCGGTGCATGCTGGCGGCGTATTCAATCCAGATCAGGAGGTTCCATTGCGCTTGAACGTGCTCGGAAATGCGCTCATCGACGCCGGCGGCGCCATCAATGCCAACGGGCTCGGCGAATCCACTCGAATTGGGACGAGCACCGGAAATGTGGATTATTTCGGTGATGGCAGCGGGGGCGGTTACGGCGGCGCTGGCGGCGCCAGCCTGTTCGGCGCGCCCGGCGGAGCCGCTTTTGGATTCTCCAACGCGCCGACCAGTCTTGGCTCGCAAGGCGGCATCTCGCCGCAATTGCCAGGATTCTCGCAGGGCGGCGGCGCGGTTCAATTGACTATCAATGGCGCGCTGACCGTGAACGGGCTCATTTCCGCCAACGGCAATGACGGCTTCATTGCCGGTTCCGGCGGCGGTTCCGGCGGCAGCATTTGGATTACTTCGGGAAGCCTTTTAGGCGAGGGCGCCATTACGGCCAATGGCGGCGCGGGCGAATCCGATGAAGGCGGCGGCGGCGGCGGCGGG
>DATNEA010000020.1:0-8341 GCA_035606845.1 Candidatus Angelobacter sp.
TGAAGAAGGCGTTGCAGACGGCGAAGGATTTTGGCGCGGAAGGAATCAAGATCCGTTGCGCGGGCCGCCTGGGCGGCGCGGAATTGGCGCGCGTGGAGCAATATCATTGGGGCCGCGTTCCGTTGCACACGCTGCGCGCGAACATTGATTACGGCTTCGCGGAAGCGCACACGGTTTACGGCAAGCTCGGCATCAAGTGCTGGATTTGCAAAGGTGAAAACAAGCCGCAGAAGGCGGAGCAACAGCCCGCGCAGGCGCAGCCTGAAGCGGTGCCGGTGAAGTAATTTGGTGATTGGTTAAATGAGTTATTAGTAAACAGGCAAACAGGACCGTTTAACCAGTCACTTTTAAACAATTTAACGAGTAGAGAGATTTAGTTATGCCATTACAGCCAGAAAGAGTGAAGTTTCGCAAAATGCACCGCGGCAACCGCGCCGGATTGGCGTATCGCGGCAGCACGGTGGCGTTTGGCGAATACGGTTTGATGGCGCTGGAGCGTTGCTGGCTGGATACGAAGCAGATTGAGGCCGCGCGCGTGGCCATCGCCCGTAACATGAAGCGCCATGGAAAATTGTGGATTCGCATTTTCCCGCAGAAGTCGTTCACGAAGAAGCCGCTGGAAACCCGTATGGGCAAGGGCAAAGGCCCGCTCGAATCGTGGGTGGCGGTGATTCGTCCGGCGAACGTGTTGTTCGAAGTGGACGGGGTGACGGAAGCGATTGCGCGTGAATCCATGCGCCTGGCGGCAACCAAGCTGCCGATCAAGACCAAGTTTATTTCGCGGCATCGCATCGCCGCGGCTTAAGTGGAACGAATTTATGAAGATGTCCGATCCGAAAATCAAAGACGCGACGCTGGTGGAGCTCACGGTGTTGAGCCGGGATTTGCGTCAGGAGATGTTCAACCTGCGTTTGCAGCAGGCGAGCGCACAGTTGGAAAAACCGGCGCGTCTGCGCACGTTGCGCAAAGACATTGCGCGCGTGGAAACCCGCATTTCGCAGCTGCGTAACAAAGCGGCTTAATTTGTATGGCTGAAGAAACGAAAATCCAGGAGACCGCCACGCGCGGCAATCGCAAGGAACGCCTTGGCAAAGTCATCTCGAACAAGATGACCAAGACGATTGTGGTGAAGGTGGAGCGCCGGTTCCCGCACCCGAAGTTCAAGAAAGTTGTGACCGGCTACAGCAAATTTTACGCGCATGACGAAAAGGCCGAGGCAAAAGTCGGCGACGTTGTGCTGATTGAAGAAACGCGGCCGCTTTCGAAGTTGAAGCGCTGGCGGCTGACGAAAGTGTTGGAGCGCAGCAGCGGTGTGACGCCGGTGGCTGTTTAAAACGTGTTGCCGGCATCTTGCCGGCAATTCTGAAATGAATTTTTATTGAATAGATAAAATTGGTTCTGCCGGCAGGATGCCGACAGCACATTGAATTTATGTTGCAAGTTCGTTCTCATTTGGATGTCGCGGATAACACCGGCGCGAAGGTCGCGTGGGCGATCGGCGTGCTCGGCAAGAACCAGCGTTATGCCGGCATCGGCGACGTGATCAAGGCCCATATCAAGGAAGCCGCGCCGGATGGCACGGTGAAAAAGGGCGAAGTGGTGGACGCGGTGATCGTGCGCACCCGGCAGACGATCCGCCGGAATGACGGCTCGTATCTGCGGTTCGACCGCAATGCATGCGTGATCATCGACAAGGAACAGAATCCGCGCGGCACGCGCATCTTCGGACCGGTGGCGCGCGAACTGCGCGACAAGAAGTTCATGAAGATCATTTCGCTGGCGCCGGAAGTGATTTGAAGAATGGCGACGCTCACAGAGCGCCGCTACAGAAAAGATTTGTATGAAATTGCATTTTAAAAAGGGCGAAGAAGTGGTGGTGCTGGCGGGTGCCGAAAGAGGCAAGCGCGGCAAGGTGATTTCGGTGAGCCACAAGAGCAGCCGGGCGATTGTGGAAGGCGTGAAGATGATCAAGCGCCACACGCGCAAGAGCCAGGAGAACCCGAACGGCGCAATTGTCGAACGGGAAGGAACGGTCCATGTTTCGAATTTGATGAAGGCCGAGGCGTTTGACGCCCGGGCCAGCAAACGCGGAGCCGCGGCTCCGGAAGCAAAATAAATGATTTAGCCACGGCAAAATCCGTGGCGTGAAAAAATGAAAGCCAGACTTTACGAAAAATATAAGAGCGAAGTGGTGCCCGCGCTGAAGGAAAAGCGCAAGTACGCGAACGTGCACCAGATTCCGAAGTTGGAAAAGATCGTCGTGAACATGGGCGTGAGCGCCTCGCTTGAAAAGAGCGCGATCGATGACGCGGCGAAGGACCTGCAGCAGATTACCGGACGCAAGCCGGCGATCAGCAAGTCGCGCCACAGCATCGCGAATTTCAAGCTGCGCGAGAATCAGCCGATTGGCTGCCGCGTGACGCTGCGCGACGATGCGATGTATGAATTTTTTGACCGGCTGGTTGCGGCGGCGCTGCCGCGCATTCGCGACTTCCGCGGTCTTTCACCGCGCAAATTTGACGGACGTGGCAACTACACGTTCGGCATCGCGGACCAGACGATTTTCCCGGAAATCGAATTGGACAAGATCAAGCGCACGCAGGGCATGGACGTGACGATTGTGACGAGCGCCCCGACGGATGCGGAAGCGCTGGACCTGTTGAAGATGATGGGTTTCCCGCTATCGGAAGTGAAGGAAGCGCCGAAAGCGGCGGCTGCCGAAACGAAGTAATCATTTAAAGATTTATGGCGAAGAAAGCATGGAAAGAGCGCAATAAGCGCAAACAGGAGACGGTGAAGAAGTATGCCGCGCTCCGTGCCGAATTGAAGGCGAAACGCGACTACGCCGGCCTGGCGCAGTTGCCGCGCGACGCGAGCCCAACTCGCGTGATCAATCGCTGCTCATTCAGCGGCCGCCGCCGTGGTTATTGGCGGAAGTTCGGCTGCTCGCGTTTGACGTTCCGCGAAGCGGCGTTGAACGGATTGATTCCCGGTGTGACGAAGGCGAGCTGGTAATTTTATGATTGACCCGATTTCTGACATGTTGACGCGGATCCGCAATGCGCAGCGCGCGTTGCTGCCGGCGGTGGAAATTCCGCACTCCAAAATGAAGGAGAGCATCGCACACATCCTGAAGTCCGAAGGTTATGTTTCGGAAATCACGGTGGCGGGCAAGCCTTTCAAGACGATCAAACTCCAGCTCAAGTATCAGGGCAAGAAGAGCGTGATTGAAGGCATCAAGCGCATCAGCCGCCCCGGCCTGCGCCATTACGTCGGCTCGCAGGACATTCCGCGCGTGCGCGGCGGCCTGGGTGTGGCGGTGGTTTCGACGCCGGAAGGCGTGATGACGGGCAATGCGGCGCGGAAGAAGAATCTTGGCGGAGAATTGCTCTGCTACGTCTGGTAAGGAATTTGTTATGTCACGAATTGGAAAACAACCGATTGCGCTTCCGCCGAAGGTGAAGGTGGAAGTGAAGGGCCAGAAGGTGCTTGTCGAAGGCCCGAAGGGCAAATTGAATTTTGACCTTCCCAAGCGCACCAGCCTGAAGGTGGAAAATGGCAACGTGGTGGTCAGCCGCCAGGGCGACGACGCGCAGGCCAAGGCGTTGCACGGCTTGAGCCGCGCGTTGATCAATAACATGGTCAAGGGCGTGAGCGAAGGCTTTGTGAAGAAGCTGGAGATCCAGGGCGTCGGTTTCAAGGCCGCCGTTCAGGGCAAGGTCGTGAACATGACGCTGGGCTTTTCGCACCCGATCAATTACCCGATTCCGGACCAGATCAAAGTGACTGTGGAAGAAAACACGAAGCTCACGATCGAAGGGCCGGACAAACAAGTCGTGGGCCAGGTGGCTTCGGAATTGCGCTCGTTTTATCCGCCGGAACCTTACAAGGGCAAAGGCGTGCGTTATGTGGGCGAACACGTCCAGCGCAAGGAAGGCAAGACTGTTCAGTAACAATCAATTTGACGCCACGGCCAAATCCGTGGCGGAATAAAAATGAAATCAAAAAAACAACTGACGCAACTGCGCCACTGGCGCGTGCGCAAAAAGCTCAGCGGCACCAAAGAACGTCCGCGCATGAGCGTTTATTTTTCGAACGAGAACATTCAGGTTCAGTTCATTGATGACATCGCGGGCAAAACGCTTGCGGCGGCATCCACGTTGAGCAAGGCGACTCCTGACAAGGACAAGCTCGGCGCCAACGTCAAGAGTGCCAAGACGATTGGCACACTCGCGGCCAAGACCGCTATCGACAAGGGCATCAAGGAAGTGGTGTTTGACCGCGGCGGGGCGCGTTATCATGGCAAGGTCAAGGCTTTGGCCGATGCCGCCCGTGAAGCGGTATTGAAATTTTAACAACGAAGAAGAGAGAAGATTGTGGCTGACGAAAACAACACTATAGAAGGCGGCGGCGGGGAGCAGCAACCTCAAGCTCAAGAGCAGCAGCAGCAACCTCAAGGGCAGCAGCAACGCGGCGGCGAGCGTGGCGAACGCGGACGCGGCCCGCGCGGGCGTCGCCGGCCGGAACCGGAAGCTAATTTCGATGCGCAAACTGGCGAGGAACTCGTTGAGAAGGTGGTCTTCATCAACCGTTCCGCCAAGGTTGTGAAAGGCGGACGCCGATTCAATTTCAGCGCGCTGGTGGTTGTCGGTGACAAGAAAGGCCGCGTGGGCGTGGGCCTGGGCAAAGCCGGCGAAGTCGCGGATGCGATTCGCAAGGGTGGTGAATCCGCCCGTGGCAACATGGTCGGTGTTAAGTTGAAGGAAGCGACCATTCCGCACGAAGTTTTCTCTCATTATTGCGGCGCGAAAGTGTTGCTGCGTCCGGCCTCGCCGGGAACGGGCATCATCGCCGGAAAAACTGTCCGCGCGGTGCTCGAATCCGCCGGTGTGAAGGATATCCTGAGCAAATCACTCGGTTCGAAGAACGCGGCGAACGTGGTGAAGGCGACGCTCAATGCGTTGTTGAGCCTGCGCCTGCGTGAGGACATTTACAAGAGCCGCGGTTTGCAGATTAAAAAAGTGGAGACGCCGAAGGCTCCTGAAGCGACTCCTGCAGCTTAATTTCTTATGCGTTTACATGATTTAAAACCTCGTCCGGGCGCGAAGCATCGGCGCAAACGGCTCGGCCAGGGCGAATCCAGCGGTCACGGCAAAACAGCGGGACGCGGTGGCAAGGGCCAGACGGCGCGCTCCGGCAGTTCCATTCGTATCGGCTTTGAAGGCGGCCAGATGCCGCTCATCCGCCGCATCCCGAAGCGCGGTTTCAACAACGCGCGTCATGCGACGGTCTACATTCCGGTGAATGTGGAATCGCTGAATGTTTTTGAAGACGGCGCGCGGGTGGACTTCGAGGCGCTGCGCAGCATCGGCCTCGCGAACGGCAAGGGCGCCGGGATCAAGGTTCTGGGCACCGGTGAAGTGAAGAAGAAACTTTCGGTGAGCGCCCATGCTTTCAGCGCGTCTGCCAAGGCGAAGATTGAAGCCAAGGGTGGCACTTGCGAAGTGGTTGGCGCAAAGAAAGCGGAAACTGCGAAGGCCTAAGTCGCGCCATGTTTCGATCCATCGCTAACACCTTCGGTAACTGTTTCAAGATCCCGGAATTAAAGTCGCGGATCATTTTCACGGTCGTGGTTTTGGCGGTATGCCGTTTGACGGCTTACATTCATATTCCCGGACTGGATGCGACTGCGCTGAACACGGCGTTTGACAATGCGCAGCGCTCGGGCAATGGCGGCGCGCTGGGTTTGTTGAGCGCGTTTTCCGGTGGCGCCATCCAGAACTGCGCCATTGGGGCGTTGACGATCATTCCTTACATCAGCGCGACGATTATTATTCAGTTGTTGACGGCAGTTATGCCGCAGTTGAGCAAGATGTCGCGGGAAGAGGGCGGCCGTGCGAAGATCGTTCAATACGGGCGGTATTTGACGGTGATATTGTGCCTGGGGCAGGGCATGCTGACGGCGATTGGTTATGAGCATCCGGAATCGGTGCTGCAAATCAAGGTTGGGCAGTTGGTGCTGTATCCCGAGAGCTGGATTTGGTGGTATCGCATTCAGACGACGATTATTTTGACGACGGGTACGATGTTGTTGATGTGGCTGGGCGAGCAGATTACGGATCGCGGCATCGGCAATGGTGTTTCGCTGATCATCACAATCAACATTTTGTCGCGGTTGCCGCAGGCTTTTCTCGGCGTGAAGGACATGTTTGCGGGTGGCGGCGTGGAGGCGAAGGCCAATATTGGGCATGCGATTGCGTTGTTGCTGTTGCTGGCGGGCGTGATTGCGGGCATCATTGCGGTGACACAGGCGCAACGGAAAATCCCGGTCACGTACGCGCAGAGAGCGGTCGGGCGGAAGGTGTATCAAGGCGGCACGAATTTCATGCCGTTGCCGGTGAACTACGGCGGCGTGATGCCGATCATTTTCGCGCAGTCGCTCCTGATTTTTCCGCAGAAAATCGCGCAATATCTGGGCAGGCTTTTCAACCTGAAGTTTTTCACGGATATATCCACGCACCTGGACTATGGTAATTTCTGGTACCTGTTCATTTATTCAGTGATGATTTTGTTTTTCTCGTATTTCTGGGTGGCGACGCAGTTCAACGAGTTGCAGGTGGCCGACGATTTGAAGAAGAACGGCGGTTACATCCCGGGCGTGCGTCCCGGGCAGGCGACGAGTGATTACCTGCACAATACGATGAGCCGCGTCACGCTGGCGGGCGCGATCTTCCTGATTATCATTTCAGTGATACCGATCCTCCTGGGCCGCATGATGCATGTGCCGTGGGCGGTTTCGCAGTTTTTCGGCGGGACGAGCATGCTGATCGCGGTCGGGGTGATGCTCGACACGATGCGCCAGATGGAGGCGCACCTGTTGATGCGGCACTACGATGGATTTTTGAAGAAGGGCAAGATCAAAGGCCGGTTTTAGGTTTTCTGCTCTTAACCCGACGCGGCTCCCGGCAACGAGACCGTTTTGGGGTTAAGATAAAACGTTGAAAAAGAAGATCATTTTGAAGGGCGAGCAGGAGTTGGAAGCGATGCGGCCGGCATGCGCGATCGCCGGGGCGGTGCTGAATGACGTAGCCGCGTTCATCAAGCCGGGGTTGACGACGAAGCAGGTGGACGATTTTGCGGCCCAGCGGATGAAGAGTTACGGAGCGAAGAGCGCGTTTCTCGGTTATCGGAAGTATCCGTGCCAGGCATGCATTTCGGTGAACGAACAAGTGGTTCACGGATTGGCCGGTCCGCGAGTGCTGAAATTCGGGGACATTGTGAGCCTCGATGTCGGTGTGGTTTATAACGGATTTATTGGCGACACGGCCAAGACGGTGGCAGTGGGCGGATGCGGGGTGCTGGCGCAGAAGTTGATGGATGTGACGGAAAAGGCTCTGTATGAGGGGATTGCGCAGGCGGTCGCGGGGAACAGAGTGACGGACATCTCGCGCGCGGTCCAGACCTACGTGGAGAACAACGGTTTTAGCGTGGTGCGTGAATTTGTCGGGCATGGCGTCGGGAGATCGATGCATGAAGAGCCGCAGATTCCGAATTTCGTGGATGCGCGGAGCAATGCCAAGCTGGAGCCGGGCATGACATTGGCGATTGAGCCGATGGTGAATGCCGGGTTGCCGGGCGTAAAAATCTTGAATGATGACTGGACAGTGGTCACTCAAGATGGTTCATTATCAGCCCATTTTGAGCACACTGTGCTTGTCACCGAGGGTGAACCGGAGATTTTGACATGGCCGGAGAAAGTGCCTTCAAAGTTGAAGGTGTCGTAATCGAAACGCTGCCGAAGCGGTTGTATCGGGTGGAGTTATCGAACGGCCATAAAGTGCTGGCTTACGCGACGGGTAAAGCGAAGGAAAGCTTCGCCGCGAAAGCCGGAGATAAAGTGAAATTGCAGATGTCGCCTTACGATTTGTCGGAAGGGCGAATTATTGTTGAGCCGGTTAAATAAGTGATTGGTTAAAGGGTTAGATAAGGCGAAAGCGCCGACCCAATTACTCATTTAACTTGTTTAACTGATTTAACTAAGAAAAACATGAAAGTTCGCGCATCAGTCAAAAAGCTTTGCGAAAATTGCAAGATCATCCGGCGTAAGGGTGTCATTCGGGTCATTTGCAGCAACAAACGGCACAAGCAACGGCAAGGATAATTTATGGCACGTATTATTGGAGTGGAAGTTCCGCCGAATAAGCGCATTGATATTGCGCTGCGGTATATTTATGGCATTGGCCCGTCGAACGCGGTTGAGATTCTGGCCAAGGCCAATATCGACCCGAAGATTCGGGCGAAGGATTTGAGCGAAGCGCAGCTTTCGCAGATCGTCCATGCG
>DATNEA010000011.1:0-2886 GCA_035606845.1 Candidatus Angelobacter sp.
GCGGCAGAACTTTGCCTGTGGGCGGCCGTTCTCTCGCCCCACGGCCAGCGCACCTGACTGCTCCATGACCTCAGGTATCTTCCCGTCACCAAACCCGGCATCATGAGGTTCCATTTTCCACCGACGAGGTTGGTGTTGTAATTGCCCACCTGCTCTTCGAGGTCGGCGCGCAAGCGCCCGATTTCCTTCTCGTTGGCGGCGGCATTATTCGTTAGCTGAACCTTCCGATCATCCATGAAAATCAAACCGGTATCCGCCACGACGTGAACCGGGAAATCAATCAACTCCGTGTAAGCGGCGCGAGCCGGTTTCGGAATTGCGCTGAAAAGAGAACGCTCGCGCTTGAGCAAATCCAGATAATCACTTTCCAATTGGGCGGCGCGTTCGGGTGTGAGCGACAGCGCCCAACTGCGTTCCATCAATTCCGGTTTGCGGACGGTGCCCAGCCGGTAGTATTTCCTGAGCAAATCCGCGATTGGTTCCGCAAATTTTTTGCCGAAGGTGCGTGCCGCGAAACGCTGGAGGAATTCCCGTTGGCCACCAAGATTGAAGCCATCGGGGTTCCATGCCAGTTGCGAAAAATAATCGATGCCAATTTCGGCGGGTTTGATGTCGCCGACGTTAATGACCCAAAGATTGCGCGCATCGTTTTCCCAGGCTTTGTGCAATTCCTCCCAGATGAGTCCCGGGGCCGTGGTATCGATCCAGGTATAGGAATGCGGGCTGCCGTAATAAGACAGATGCCAATAGACACCCGCCCCACCCGAACGCACGCGTTCCACCGGATTGCTCAACCGCCGGATGTAGCCGAAGTTGTCGTCCACCCAGACGAGGGTCACGTCGTCCGGCACTTTCAGGCCGGCGTCATAAATCGGCAGCACTTCCTTGTAAGGCACGAAGCATTGCGCGACCGGGCCGAATTGCCTGGTGACATATTGGTCCAGCAATGCGCGTTGATCCTGAAAAACCTGGCTCATCAGGTTGATCTTGCCCGGCATATCGTTCGGCGGTCTTTCCATGCCGGCGTCGTGAATGCCGCGAATGCCAATTGTCCAAACGGCTTCATACTGTCCCCTCGCCTTGGCAGTGTCCTCCCAGATGCCATGAATGGCGTCACGGTTAAGTGAGTAATTCCAGCGCCCCTGCTTGTGTTCGTTCCAATGAACGTTGTTGTAGAGCATCGGCTCACAATGAGACGAACCGACCACGATGCCGAACTTGTCCGCCAGCGCGGCATTCTCCGGCACGGAACCGAATGACGTGCTGACCGGATGCATCGCCGGCCAGATGTAATTCAGCCGCAGGCGCAGAAGCAGTTCGAACACTTTTTCGTAAGTTTTGGGACCAATGTTGCCGAATTTCGGGTCAAACGTTTTCGAGGCCCAGCGATTCAATCCCCAATCCTCGTCATTGATGAAGATGCCGCGGTACTTCACGCCCGGCGGGCCTTGCTTGAAAATATCCCCGCGCAACGCGAGCGTTTTTTTCTTCGGCACCGGCACATCCGCCCACCAATACCACGGCGAAACGCCGATCATTTCTGACAAGTGGTAAATTCCAAAAATTGTTCCGCGCCGGTCGCTGCCGGCAATCACCAACGCGCGGCTGACGTTCGGCAGCGGATTTTTTACGATTTGGAGAACGTAGCTCTCCCATTGACCGCTGACACCCGACGTCTCCAATTTGCCTTCAGCGGAAAGCTGATCAATGATCCGGCTTTGGCCGAGTGTGCCAATGAGGATGTGAATTTTTCGGTCGGAGGCGATTTGATTTGCGACCGTCGGTTTTATGCTCGTGACGCGCGCAAAATCTTCCGCCAAATCATTTGCCGCCCGGAGCACTGCGGCGGAGTCATTGGTTTCAACGAAAATCGCCGGAACGCTCCTGCCATCGAACAATGTGAAGTTGCCGAAACGTGGCGAATCTGTTGCGACAAGCTGCGCGGCGCGAGCGGAGAGACATAGGAATGCAGCGGCAGACAAAAAAGTCAGGCGTAGGGATTGCATGGAGTTCTGTTGGAATTTACGGGATGGATGGTTGCAACTTGCATCACAATGACGGACTGCCCAGCACTCGGAAGAAGTTCATGGGTGAGCCGGAGATGTCGTTCGTCCAGACGAAGGGCATGGGCGGTGAATTCGTGGTGAAAATCGTATTCCAGTCCGACAGGTTAATTGAGGATTGGATTTGCACCGCCAACCCAGTAACGCCGTTGACTTGCAGAGCCATTTGGCCGTTGCCCGCCGATGCGACGGAAAGCTGGGGCGGAGGTATCGGACCCCCACCGAGCAATTCCAGAGAATCAATGTTCGGCAAGCCATTGCTGGAGGTGGACTGAAGGCGGACGTTGCAGGCGCCGGGAACCACGCTGGGATACACCGTGACAAATTCCCAATTGGTCAATGACCCCGTGGATGGAAATTGGATACCGGACACAACGTTCGTGCCGTTAACAATCAAATCAGCCGTCCCATCATTCGTGCAGGCATATCTGAAAGTGAATGATTTGACGACCGACGAATCAAAATAGAGGCTCCAATAAATGCTCGCTCCGTAGGTATCGGTTGTATTCGCAAACCCGTCGCCGATAAAACCAGAGTCGTTGTTGTCAATCGTGCCGTCCACGCCGGCGAATCCAGGCTTGTTTTCCTGAATGGCCACGCCGTCACCATAAGCAGTCGGAATCACAACTAAATTGTCGAAGTAGATCGCACTTGCGCCCGTGCCGGTCGCTTTGAACTCAATCGCATTAGCGCCCGCATTCAATGTCACGTTCGTTTCCAGAATACCCCACGCGCCGGCAGTCTGCGTGAACGTCGGCTGAGCGACCTTAACGCCATTTACGTACAATCCTATCGTGGCAATGCTCGCATTGGCCACAGAATA
>DATNEA010000019.1:0-81168 GCA_035606845.1 Candidatus Angelobacter sp.
TTTGCGCGGGTCCTTCAAATCCAGCATCATCGCGCCGGCGTGATAAACCCCCTTCGCGTCCACGGCGTGATAAATGACAAACCAGCCTTTCTCGTGTTTGATCGGGGGCGCGGAACCGCCGACCTTGCGTTCCCAAGGAAATTCGCTCTTGGCCAGAAGATAGTCCCTGCCCCATTTGAGCGGGTCATCGCCGAAACAAATCCAGATCGCCGGATGTTCGGTTTTGTATTTTGCTCCAGTCCATTGTTTCGGCCGGTGAAGCAGCACGTATTTTCCGTTTATTTTTTCCGGGAACAGGATGGCGTCCCGATCGTCCACGGTCGGGTCGCTGATGCGCCCGAGCCGGCGAAAGGTTTTGAGATCTTCGGACATGAGCAACCCGGAGCAAGTCAGGTTCTCGCCGAAAGCCTTGGGTTGATTTTTGTCAGCGGGGCTGTAGGCGGATTGATCGGGCGCGAGCCAGTATTTGCCAGGAAAATAAGGCCGGTAGGCGTAGGTGATTAAGAAGTGGCCGTTGGTTTTTACGATGCGCGGATCCTCAATGCATCCCGCGTCTTCGCCGTCGATGCTCGGCGAGAAAACGGGCGCCGCCTGCGCGCGCTCAAAATGAAATCCATCGATGCTGGTCGCCAGGCCAAAGCGAATGACGTGCTCCGGATCGTGCCCGGCCGCGCGATAGAGCATATGAAAAATGCCCTTGTCGTAAATGACGCCGGGGTTGCAGACGACCAGGCTTTCCCACGGCCCGTTCGGATTGGGTGTCAGGATGGGATTGCCCGAAAATTTTTCCAGTTTCATAATTAGTTCACTGCTAACGCCAGATCAGGATGAACACCGCCGTTGCGATCAACAACAGGGCGGCCAGTATCCGGTAATTTTTAAACCAGGGGACATTCGCCAGATTGTGTGTTTCCTCCTGGAACACCTGGACATTCCAAACATAGGTTTTGATTTTTGTTTCCGCCGAGCGCGCGGTAAAAAGGCTCACCACGATGATGATTCCCAGCGAGATCGCGAGGATCAGCGGCGCGATATAAAGAAAATTCCATTCGGCCATGGGCGTGTAGCGGATGCCAAACAACAGCCCGCAGGCAATGGCCAGGCCGGAGATCAGGCTGACAAAAGCGCCCGTCGGCGTGGCTTTCTTCCAAAACAAACCGCAGACGAACACGGCCACGACCGGCGGGCACAGGTAGGAAAGCAATTGTTGAAAATACTTCACCAGCGAGTCGAACCTCTGGATCTGCGGTGACCACAACGCCGCGATAATAATCACCACCACGCCCGAAACGCTGCCGGCAATGACCTGTTGCCGTCCGGTCATGTTCGGCCGCAACTTGGTGAAGATGTCCATCGTGAGCAGCGTTTGAACGGAATTCAGGGTCGAGGTTAACACTGACGTCATCGCGGCGATGAATCCGATCAAGACCAATCCGCGGAGGCCGGACGGGAGCATTTCGAAAACGAGCTTGGGATAAATCTGGTCCGGTTTCGGCAGGTCCGGATAGAGCACGCGCCCGGCAATGCCCGGAAGCACCATGAGAAAGAACACGACGAAATTCAGCCCGCCGGCGAACAAATTTCCCCAGCGGCCATGGTCGGTATTGCGGGCGCTCAACGTGCGCTGCACCATCACCTGGCTCAATCCCCAGTAATAAAATCCCAGCAACGGCAGGCTGATGAACAACGCCGGCCACGGCACGGATGGATCATTGGGCGGCCTTATCAAATGCAGGTGGCCGGCCGGAGCCGCGTGCATGACCGCGCTCCAACCGCCCGCCCGCGAGAATGCCGTGAAGGTCAGGACTGCCGAGCCTCCCATCAGGAGGAACGCCTGCACCAATTCCACCCACATCACCGCGGAGAGCCCGCCCGCTATCGTGTAGGACGCCGCCATAATGGCCAGGCCCCAAATGATGACGTGAAAGTTGATGCCGGGGAAAACCAAATGCAGCATCAATGCGCCCGCATAAAGAGTGATCGATAAATCCGCGAGCGTGTAGCTGATGACGGTCAATACGGACAGATAGGCGCGGCTGCGAATATCAAAGCGGCCTTCCAGAAATTCCGGCAAAGTGTAGATTTTGTTCTTGAGATAAAACGGCAGAAAAAAAACGACGAAAAAAACGATCGGCAGGATCGCGCCGGCGAGGCCGTAGTTGAAAACCGAGATGCCGGTGCTGTAGGCATCGCCCGCCCACCCCACCAATGCCGAGCTCGATATTAGCGTTGAAAACATCGACAAGCCCACCACCGGCCATGCCATGCCCCGGCCGCCCAGGAAATATCCCTCCGAACTCGCGCGCGAGCTGTGCCAGAACCCCCACGAAATAATCGCCACCAAATAAACCGCCATCAGCACGAAGTCGGCGATGGATAGGTCGATGTGGCTCATAGAATGGTTTCGGTCGCGATGAGGCGGGTTTCGAAGTCAGTCGGAAAGTTGGCGTATCTAACTGTAGCGCAGATTTTCAATCTGCCGTATCGCGGATTTATAAGCCGCATCGCGTGAAAATTTCCGGCGCACGCTGATGACGATGCGCCGGCCGAATGCAATCCGGCGATACAGCAGATTGCAAATCCGTGCTACAGCCGGCGCGTCGTGATCACTTTCTTCCATTTTCAGAAGCGGCAAAAATGTGGCGTTCCTTACGATTTTTAACAAGGCTATGAAGATAAAGCCCTCCACGCCAACCGACTTTTTGCGCAAATGTGCGACAAATTGCGCAATTGGCAGCAGGGCCTTCCGTTCGTAATCATAGATATATATGACTGTTCGTCCGCCAGGCTGCCGAGATAGGTTCACCCGAATGGGCACATGCATTGATTCCATCCCGACGAAGTGTTTCAGCATTTTTGCAACCGTCCTGCTGCTCTTCATTCATACCGCGCGCTCTGCGCCGGCCGAATCACCGACACACGTTGAGCGAGTAGCGGATGGGATCATCGTGCCGGTGGCAGATAAATTCGTGAAAGTACAGGTTTGCGCGGAGGATATCCTCCGCGTCGCCTGCGCTCCCGACCGAAATTTTTTCGACCACCCGAGTCTCGCCGTTCTTCATCAGGGCAAAGTCAAACATTGGGATTTTGATGTCACCGGCGACAACGCCATTCTCTCCACCGCGAAACTCAAGGCGGTTGTGGATCTGAAGACCGGAGCGGTTTCTTTCCTCGATGCTGCGGGCCATCCGATTCTGGCTGAAAAAAGACGTGAGCTTTTGCCCGCGACCGTTCAAGGCGACACTACCTTTCACGTCCGGCAGGAATGGGAGGCGCAAACGAATGAGGCGCTCTACGGGCTGGGTCAGCAGCAACTCGGCTTGATGAACATCAAAGGCTACGACCTGGACCTCTGGCAATATAACGGCACCATTGCGATTCCGTTTCTGGTCTCCAGCCGCGGCTATGGCATTTTGTGGGACAACACTTCCTACACGCGCTTCGGCGATTTGCGCCAAGCGGAACCGATTCCCGCGAGCCAATTGTTCGATACCGACGGAACCCAGGGCGGACTGACGGCTTCCTATTTTTCCAGCCAAAACTTCAAGGGGCTGCTCGCGCGCCGCAGGGAAGCTTCAATTGATATTACGATCACCAACGACACGCAATTGCCTGAGTTGCCCGCAAACGGCGCCAGCGTGCGCTGGGAGGGAGAAGTGCTCGCGCCGGAAACCGGCGACTACACGTTTCATTTGTTTTCCAACTACGGCATCAAGCTCTGGGTCGACAATCAACTCGTCACGTCCTATTGGCACCAGCGATGGCAGCCGTGGAAGAACGTTGCCCGCGTGCACCTCGAAGCCGGGCATCGTTATCATCTGAAGCTGGAATGGGTCAGCGAATCCGGCGGCCAGAGATTGCAATTGCTGTGGAAGACGCCTTCGCACGATCCCAATACCTCGCTCTGGTCCGAAGTTGGTGAAGGAACCGATTATTATTTCTGTTACGGCCCCGCGCTGGACTCGGTGATCGGCGGCTACCGTCATCTCACCGGCGAAGCGCCGCTCATGCCGATTTGGGCGTATGGATTCTGGCAATGCCGGCAGCGCTACGAAACGGCGCAACAAAGCCTGAATGTCCTCGCCGGCTACCGTTCGCGCGGCATTCCCATCGATAACATTGTTCAGGACTGGTTCTATTGGAAAAAGGACGCGTGGGGTTCGCATGAATTTGATCCCGCGCGTTTTCCCGACCCGGTCGGCTGGATTCGCGCGATTCACGAAAAATACCATGCGCATTTGATGATTTCCGTCTGGCCAAAATTTTATCCGGGCACGAAAAATTTCGAGGCGCTGCGCTCGCGCGGATTTCTTTATGAAGCGCCGCTCGGCGAGGAGATCAAGGATTGGATGGGCTATCCCTACACATTTTACGACGCGTTCAATCCCGAGGCGCGAAAACTTTTTTGGGCGCAAATCAACCGTGAATTATTCAACAAGGGCGTGGACGCCTGGTGGCTCGATGCGAGCGAACCCGAGCTGGCGCCGGATTTGCACACGGAGCGCAGCCGGATGCATCCGACCGCGATGGGCACCGGCGCGCGCATGCTCAATGCGTTTCCCTTGCTGAACAGCGAGGCCGTGTACGAAGGACAACGCGAGGCCGCGCCGAACCAACGCGTGTTCATCCTGACCCGGTCCGCCTTCGCTGGCCAGCAACGTTACGCGGGCGCGGTCTGGTCCGGCGACATCTCCTCCACGTGGCCGACGATGCGCGCGCAAATCACCGCCGGGCTGGGCTACTCCTTGTCCGGATTGCCTTATTGGACGATGGACATCGGCGGCTTTTCCGTGCCGCAACGATTTTCGCGAAAGGACGCCAAGCCGGAAGATGTGGAGGAATGGCGCGAGTTGAACGCGCGGTGGTTTGAATTTGGAACCTTTGTCCCGCTCTTGCGCGTGCACGGCGAATTTCCTTATCGGGAAATGTGGGAGTTCGGCGGAGATTCGAGCCCGGCCTGCCGGGCGGAAGTGAAGTTCGATCATCTGCGATACCGTTTGTTGCCCTACATCTACTCGGTCGCGGGAAATGTCACGCACGACAGCGGCACGATCATGCGCGCGCTGGTGATGGATTTCTGCGCCGACACAAACACGTGGAACATCGGCGATCAATTCATGTTCGGGCCGGCTTTCCTGGTGAACCCGGTCACGACTTACCAAGCGCGCAGCCGCGACGTGTACCTCCCGCAAACTGCGGGCGGATGGTATGACTTTTGGACCGGCTCATCCGCCGATGGCGGCACGAGCGTTGACGCAGCCGCGCCCTACGATGCCATTCCGCTTTACGTGAAAGCCGGCTCGATTATTCCCACAGGCCCGGACTTGCAGTATACCGGAGAAAAGCCAGCCGACCCGATCACGCTTTCCGTTTATGCGGGCACGGATGGCGACTTCACGCTCTATGAGGACGATGGCCTGAGTTACGCTTATGAAAAAGGCGCTTCCTCACGCATCCCCATTCATTGGAACGATCAAGCGAAGACATTGACCATCGGTGAACGCAGCGGCTCGTTTAAGGGCATGTTGAGAACGCGCACGTTTGATGTGGTCGTGATTTCAAAAGGCAAACCGCGCGCCTACGACTCGGCTTCCGTTCCGACGAAGAGTGTGAAATATACCGGTCGCGAAATCAAATTGTCGTTCCAATGAGGGAGAGGCGAGAGCGGCGCTTTTGCGCGATTTCCCCCGCGCCACAGCCGTACTCGCGTTCAATGATTAGGATTTTGCGCAATGCGCCGGGAAACTCTTTAGCGAAACGGATCATGAGAGTTTCCGCGAGTTCCCATTCTCCTCATGAGGCTCGGTTGCGCGCGGCACGTGGACAATTTCCACCTCGGAAAGATGAATGCTGTCAATCCATCGGCTGGCGCGTTCCAGAGTCTGAAAATCGAAAGCTTCTTCCGGATACACCCGCCAGCGATTGTAGCCTACGTAGAAAAAACCGGTTCGTGTGTTGCGTAACAGAATCGCCATAGCTCCCACCAATCTGGTTGTGGCAATCGACTCTGAGTGACGCTGGAAGAAACGACACTTACAGTCGGCCACGATTATATTTATGGGCTGTTCACCTACTCCGTTTGCAATTGTTTGCATGCCGGATGGCAGGTTCACAGCTCGTGGTGACGATGGTTTAGGAGCGGCGCGGTTTCCATGGGGTAACGAACGTGTTTCGCGCGTAGGCAAATCCCTGCGTTGATTTATAGTGGCACGGGCGTCTCGCCCGTGTGTTTCGATTCGCACGGGCGGGACGCCGGTGCCGCTATGTTCGTGGGAGGCGGTGCTCAGGGTTGAGGGGCGCGAAGCGTCTGTCTTCTATTCGGAAACGATTTTTTGCAACCGCTAAAGCGTCCGCCGAAACAGAAGCGTTGCCGTTCCCATTGCCAGAATCGTGAATCCGATCAGGAACGCCAGGTCGGGTCCAATGGCGAGCAGGCTGGTGTTCTTCAGCACGAGATTTTTGAATCCATGCACCGCGTATGTGAACGGGTCAATCACCGTGATCGCTTTCATCCAGTTCGGAAACGCTTGAACCGGATAAACGGCACCGCTGGGGAAAAAAAGCACGGTGTTCAGCATGCCGAAGATGGCGCGCGGCACGAGTGGATCGCTCACCCGCACCATGATCACAAACATCATGCTGATCAGCGCCAGCGAGGTCGCGATGACCAGGAGCAGCATTCGCACGAGGCGCAATGGATCGAAGGGATTGGGGATGCCCGCAATGACGGAACCGATGGTGATGAGGACGATTCCGGCGATGATCGCCTTTGCCGCGCCCGAAAGCGTGAAACCCAGAATTAATTCCAGCTTGCGAATCGGGGTGACGAGGTAGCCTTCGTGCAATCCGCGCGCCTTGTCATCGATGAAGATGATTCCGCCGCCGATCATGGCCGAGACGAACACCGCCAGCACAATCGTGCCCGGCAGCAGATATTGGATGTAGGGCACGTAAGGATACACCTCCACGATGTCGAGCGTGGCGTCGGGCGACGTGCGCGGCAGGACCGCGGGGGCGTTGTAGGCCGGAAGCATCCCGCCCAGCACGCCTGAAAGAGCCGAAGCGGAAAACTGGTCCGTGTTGTCTTCAATCAGCGCGATGCGCGGATTCGCTCCGGCGAGAACCTTTCGCGAAAAATGCGGCGGAATGGTCAGGATGCCGTTGATTTTGCCATCGCGCAAATCCTGCATAGCCGTCCTTTCGTCCGCGTAGGCGATGGTCTCGAACGTTCTCGCGTTGGCGGCCACGGCCTGAAACATTTCCTTGAGCTTGATCGCGGGAATTTGGTGATCGTGATCGACGACGCCGATCTGGAGGTTCCTCACCTTTCCGCCAAAGGCGTATCCCAGCACCACAAGCTGCACCAGCGGCATGATGATGGACACAATAATGAGCACCGGACTGCGCCGGAAACGGCGCAAATCACGTTCAATGATGGCCCAAATGCGGTGCATGGCTCAACGGCGCTTGATCATGAAAGGACTTTCGGCGACGTTCGGCGCCTGAAGTTCGTCGCGCAACTGATGGCCCGTGTAATGCACGAAAACATCATCCAGCGTCGTGCTTTGGACGGAAAGCGACTGGACCGTGGTCTTCGCCTCGCGCGCCGCCTCCATAACCGCGACCGTGGTGCGCGGGCCATTGTTGGAGGAAATGCGGAACACATTTTCGTGAGCTTTCACTTCCGCGACTTCGGGCAAGGCCGCCAGCGTCTCGCTCCAGTCCGGCGGAACATCGGAAAAACTGACTTCCAAAACATTTTTGCCGGGAATGGATGTTTTCAATTTCAATGGTGAGTCCAGCGCGGCCAGTTTTCCGTGGTCAACGATGGCGATGCGGTCGCATAACTTGTCCGCTTCATCCATGTAATGCGTGGTCACGAGAATGGTGAGATCGCGCTCACGCTTGAGCCGCGCGAGCATGTCCCAGACCGCGACGCGCGAAACCGGGTCGAGTCCGGTGGTGGGTTCGTCGAGGAAAAAGATTTTGGGTTCGTGCACGAGGCCGCGCGCGATTTCCAGCCGCCGCCTCATGCCGCCCGAGAACATTTTCACCGGCTTGTCAGCCCATTTTTCGAGGTCCACATCCCGCAGCAACTGCCGAATGGTGCGTTGCCGTTTCTCGCGCGGAATCCCGTACAGCTTCGCGAAGATGCTCATGTTCTCTTCCGCGCTCAAATCGAGATCCGAGGTCATCGCCTGCGGGATCACACCGATGGATTGCCGCACGCCGTTTGGATCGCGAAGGATGTCGAATCCGTTCACGCGCGCCGTGCCGGAACTGGGAGGCACGAGCGTGGTCAGCATCCGGATGAGCGTCGATTTGCCCGCGCCGTTCGGCCCCAGCAGCCCAAACACCTCGCCATGCTCGACGGAAAAATTAATCGCGTTCACGGCGACGAAATCGCCGAAGCGCTTGCTCAAATTTTCAACTTCAATATCGAACATGAATCCTTGCCCGATTTAACGATTTTAACCATTTAACGATTTAGACCGTATAACAAAATGAGACTTCCTGCCCATGGTGGTAGGGCGCGTCGCTCCGCGCGCGCCGCAAAACCGGGCCAACAACGGCGCGCACGGAGTGACGCGCCCTGCCGTCAAATGCATTTTGTTATACGCTCTTAATGGTCTTTCAACGGAAACTCCACATACGCCGTCATTCCGACGGCCAGCGCCCGGTCGGAATTGTCGCACCGCAGCCGAATCTGGAACGTTTTGATATCGCGTTTGGTGCGGCTCACGTCCCGTTGAGTCGCGTAATCGGCGTCCACGCCGCGAAAGAAAACCGTTCCTTCGCGCGTCGCGCCGGACGGCAGCCGCACTTGCAATTTGTCGCCCAATTTCACGCGCTCAATGTAGCTCTCCTCCACGTCCACGCGCACCCAGAGGTCGTCTTGATTGATCAACGTGACAATGGCCTGGCCGGGATTCACGACTTCGCCTTGCAGTGCGGCGCGCGTGTCCACAATCCCGTTCAGCGGCGCGTGGATTTCCGTGTAGTCCAATTGCACCCGGGCCTTTTCCTTCTGGGCGCCGGCGGCCGCCGCCTGGTGAACGCTCGCATTAAATGCGGCGCGCCGCGCGGCGATCTGGGCCTGGGTCGATTTTGCGAGCGCGACGGCGGCTTGCGCGGCCTGCGCCTCCTTCTTCGCCGCATCCAGGCGAGCTTTCGCCGCATCGTGAGCCGTTCGCGCCTGGTCAAATTCCTGTTGCGAAGAAACTCCCTTGCCCTTCAAATTCCGCACGCGCTCGAAAGTGAGGCGCGCGTTTTCCAAATCGGCGGCGGCTTGCGCCGCTTGCGCCTGTGCGGAAGCCAGATTCGCTTCGGCCTGCGCGACCTGATTGCTTGTTTGCGATTCCTGAAACTTCAATTCCGCTTCCGCCTGGTTGACCTGCGAGGTGGCCTGCTGCTCGGAACTCGCGTAAAAGTCCAGGTTGGCCTGCTCCGACTCCGGTTGAATCCTCGCCAGCAATTCGCCCTTGGTCACCACGTCGCCCTCGCTCACGAGGACCTGCTGCAACCGGCCCTGGATTTCCGGGCTGACGATGACTTCGTCCGTGGTGACCATGCCAGTCAAGACGATCACGCGCGGCGATCGCATCAGCGTGACGTAAATGATCACCGTGATCACCGCGACGGCCAGAATCAATGAAATAATCAATCTCCGTTTCTTCACGATGAGCAAGCGTTGGGATGGACGAATAAGGCATGGCGGATGAAATCGAGAACCTCGCGTTTTCGCGCTTTGAGATTCGTCGCGTTGTATGCGTTGGAATGGCCAAGCCGCTCAAGCACCTGCGCGGCCGAGAAATAAAACACGATCAGCGATACGATGGAAACCGCGGCATGAAAGCGGTCCACCGGGCGGAATTCGCCGGCCCGCATTCCGCGCTCCAGCAACCGGCTCACCGCCTGGCTCCGAGGCTTGAAATATTTTTCAATGAGCCGGTCCACGCGGCGTCCGCCGGTCATCATGAATTGCTGAAACAGCGGAGCGGATTGGTGGCGCGCGCTGATGAAATCGAAGTGCAGACTCACATAGCGCAGGAGGGTTTCGCCGGCGGAATCGCCGGACTTCAGCAATTGCAGCGCCTGCCGGTTGAACTCGCGGAAGTGGTCCTCGACGACCGCCTCGTAAAGGCCCTGTTTGTTTTTGAAGTGATAAAAGAGCAGCGCCTTGTTCACGCGCGCGGCCGACGCGATCGCGTCCGTGCGGGCGCCGGCCAGGCCGGATTGAGCGAAAATGCGTTCGGCCGCCGAAAGAATGGCGGCGCGGGATTTTTCACTGCGCGATTGCCTGTGAGGAGCCGTTTTCAAACGTGCGAATTTAACCAAATGGTTAAACTAGGATCAATCGTTTGTCAAACCCCGGTTGTCTGGAAAGGAGGCGCGATTTGATACATGCGCCACTCAGGGGCGCGGTGTTCATGACGCTTCAGCACAATCTGAAGAAGACCTCTGCAAAAGCAGGCCTCCGGTAAGAACGCACCAAAAAACATTTTCGCTTCATTGAAAACACCTTGGTTCGCGCCGATCAGGAGATCGGCGCTCCGACTTTTGCAGAGGTCTCCTTCAGGATCATCATCGTGACTCCCCTGTGCCTAAATCATAGGTAACGACAAGGACTGAAGTGGCGCTTCCCCTGCGGCCATCGCAGAATTCACGCTCCGGACAAACTCTCGGGCGCGCGATCCTGCCACTCGTTGCGCCACGCGTCCATTCGGCCACTGAGCCCCAGCTCGGCGAGATAATTTTCGTCAAGCGCACTTGCCGGCACATCGGCAACCGCCGAATTCTCGGAAGCGACCAGCACGTTTCCCGCGTGAAGTCCGGTGAGAGGCGCGAACTTCTTTTGCACGGCAAGTCCAGGGCGATGATGAAGCGTAATGGCTTCCACTACCGGAACCGGAAGTCCCCAAAGCCCAAGAAGATGCCCACCCACGTCCGCGTGGTCGGCGCCAAAGACTTTTCGCTCGGCGGCCCATAAAGGCGTTTTCTCGCGCTGAGCAATGTCGATGACTTCCTGGTATTGTTTCGGAAGATTGGCGGCCAGAATCAATTTGCCCACATCGTGAAGCAATCCGGCGACGTACGTTTCTTCGACGACCTTTCTTTCCGCGCTTTCACATTGGCTGACCATCTTCGATGCGTTGGCCGCATCCAGGGAATGGCGCCAGAGCGCTTCGACGGAAAAGCCAGGAAGTTTCAACCTCTCGTATTGCGAAAACGCGTTGGTAAAAAGAATCAACGACTTGATGGTTTCCGTTCCCAAATAAGCGACGCCCTCGCTGACATCGGCAATCTCACGGCCCAAGCCGAAGAAAGCTGAATTCGCAAGCTTCAGGATTCGCGCGGTCATTCCGCCATCCTTGATGATGACCGAACCGATGTCGTCCGTGTCGGTTTCAGGGTCTTGAAGCACTTCGATGATTTCCGAATAGAGGCTGGGCACGCTGGGAAGGACCGAGCAACACGTCACCAATTCGCGGATGGTTTCATTTTCCAGCGAATCCTCCAGGCGCGCCGCGCGCAGGAGCGCCATTTTCAATTCATGCTCATCGCAGGGCTTGGCCAGATACTGATGCGTTGAGCCGATGCATTTCAGGATCAATTCGCGATCCGCGAAGCCGGAAAGAATAATCCGCACCGTTTTCGGGTAGCGCTTCATCACCTCGTTGAGCAATTCCGCGCCGTTCATTCCCGGCATGCGCATGTCGGAAACGACCACGTCAAAACGCGCCTGCGACATTCTGTTCAAAGCGCTGGCGCCGCTGCCCACAAACTCCATTTCCCATTCCCTGGCCAGCGGCCTCAGCAGCCGCGCGATGCTTCGCAGCACCATTTCCTCATCGTCAACAAAAAGAATGCGTTTTTTCACGAAATAATTTCCCCGGGATGTTTCTAAACCACGACCGCCGCGGCCACAGGGCGCTTGCTGTCGCCAGCGTCCGCAGTTTGCAATTTCGCTTCTCCGCCCTGCGCCGTTAAAACGTTGTGGACCTGAGTGAGAAGCGTTTCGGCAGTGAATGGTTTTTGGAGAAATGCAGCCACTTTGACCCGGTGGCTGGTATCCTCGTCTTTTTCACGGTCGAGACCGCTGGTGATGATAATCGGAATGTCAGATTTGATCTTTCGCAGGGCCATCGTGGTGGCGAGCCCGTCCATGAACGGCATGGCGATATCGGTAATCACAAGCTTGATCGTATCGCGCTTGTCGGCAAAACAAGCCACTGCTTCCGGCCCGCTGGAGGCGGTCACCGGGACGTAACCGAAATTTTCGAGCGTTGATTTGGTGATGGCCAGGACCGCTTCTTCATCGTCGACGACAAGAACATGTTCACCCGAACCGGCGGGGAGAACCGGAGCACGCGGCGGCGCCTCCTGGCCTTCCGACGCGTTGGCGGCAGGAAGATAAAATACGAATTCCGTACCGCGACCCAACTGGCTGTCGAGCGCGATAAAGCCACCATGGCTTTTTATGATGTTGCGTGAAGTGGAAAGCCCAAGGCCGGTGCCTTTGCCCGGACCTTTGGTCGTAAAAAACGGCTGGAACAATTTGGCGATTTGTTCCGGGCTGATTCCCGTTCCGCTATCTTCAACACTGACGCAGACATAATCGCCCGGCACAGCCTCCGGATACCGGCTGACGTCGGAGGATTTGAGCTGCGCGTTCTTGACTGAGAGTTTCAGCGTTCCACCCTGGGACATCGCGTCGCGGGCATTGACGCAAAGATTCATTAAAACCTGGTGCAATTGCGTCGCCAAGCCGGAAACCGGCCAGGTTCCCGGGCTGACATTCACCTGGCATTTTATGTTTTTCGGAAAGACTTCGGTGACCATTTTGCCCATTTCTTTAACCAACCGGTCCAGGCGCACCGTACTTTTGCCAGTGTCGGCACCGCGCGCAAAGGTCAGCACCTGCTTGACCATCTCCGCGCCGCGGCGCGTGCTGGCTTCCACCATGTCAAAAATAGGCCGCGCCTCCTCGGGCTGGGGATTTGTGCGCAGGATGTCGATGCCCATCATCACCGGAGACAGGGCGTTGTTCAAATCGTGGGCAATTCCGCTAATCAGCGCCCCGAGACTTTCGAGCCGTTGCGCGCGAAGGAATTGTTCCTCCATCTGCTTGCGTTCCGTAACGTCGGTATTGATGATGAGCAACGATTTGGGCCGGCGTTGCGCATCGCGGATTAACGTCACCCGTGCCTCGATAGTGACAGGGCCGCGATCCTTGGTATTCTCCTGGAGTTCCCCAGACCATTCACCACGCTCATTCAAAATCTTAATGGCCGCTTCCAGATCCGGCGGTGGATTGCCGTCGAAAACGAGATCCGGAAGCTTCTTTCCCACCACTTCGGCCGCCGTCCATCCGTAGATCCGTTCGGCTCCCTGGCTCCAAAACTGGATCCGACGTTCTATGTCACAAACGATGATGGCGTCGCTCGCCTTGTCGAGCAGCGCCGCCTGTTCGCGAATTTTTTCCTCGGCAATGCGAAGACGCGTCCGCTCCTGGGCATCCGCGATGGCCCGCCGAATGGCAGGCACGAGGCGCGCGGGCCTTTGTTTAAGCACGTAATCCGAAGCACCGCCCCTGAGACTGTCCACCGCGACTTCCTCGCCTATGGTTCCGGAAAAGAACAGGAAAGGTATTTCAGGGCAGATTTTTTTTGCGATTGAAAGCGCTGTGACGCCATCGAATGAGGGCAGCGAATAATCGGAAATAATCAGATCATAAATGTTCGAGCGCAGCGCATTTTCAAACGTTTCGCGTGATTGGACCACTTCTATCTCGGCGGCAAACTGCTCCGAGGCCAGCGTTTCGCGCACGAACATACGGTCGGTATCCGTGTCCTCCAGATGCAATATGCGCACTGCCGGATTGGTGTTTTTGGTTTTCATGGTTTTCATCCCTCGAGCGTTTTTGGCAGTGCCACGTAAAAGGTTGCTCCCTTTCCAACTTCCGCCTGCGCCCAAATGCGCCCGCCATGCCGCTGCACGATGCGTTGCACGATTGAAAGGCCGACTCCGGTGCCTTCAAATTGGTCCTGCGTGTGCAGCCGTTGAAACACCGTGAACAATCTCTGCGCGTAGGCCATGTCGAAACCGGCGCCATTGTCGCGCACAAAAAAGACGTTCTCTTCGCCGGAACTGTCGCAACCGACTTCGATCCGCGCTTTGAGATTGCGAGTGAACTTGAACGCGTTGGAAAGAAGATTCACGAACACTTGCCGTATCAGGGACGGATCGGCGGTAATTTCAGGAAGGTCAGCGATGCGGGTTTCAATTTCCCGGTCGCCGGCTTCATTGCGAAGTTCCTGGACGATCGCATTCACCATTTCAGGAAGATTCACCCGGCTCCTTGAAAGCGGCTGCCGGCTCAAGCGGGAAAAGCGGAGCAAGTCTTCAATCAACTGTCCCATGCGCTTCGCGCTGGCGTCCACCTGGAGCAAGAGCCGTTTGGCGTCCGCCGGCATTTGATCCGCGAACCGTTTGAGCACCATGCCGGTAAACCCATCCACCGCGCGCAGCGGAGCCCGCAAATCGTGCGAAACGGAATATGAAAACGCCTCGAGTTCCTTGTTCGCCTCTTCGAGTTCCGCCGCGTGGCGGCGAACGCATTGTTGCAATTCGAGATTTTCAGCCCGCAGCCGGCGGATGGCCAGCGCCCGGGAAAGCACCGGCAGAATGGCGCTCAACTTGAACGGCTTGAGAATGTAATCCACCGCGCCCGCCTTCATCGCCTTCACAGCGGTATCAATCGTTCCCTGGCCGGTCATGACCACTCCGACCATGTCGGGATCGGCTTCCAAGGCGGCTTTGAGGAGCGAAATACCGTCCATTTCCGGCATCATCAGATCTGCCAAAATCAAATCAAATCCGCCGCCCCGCCGAATGGCCGCCAGCGCGTCCGTTGGAACGCTGAAACCGGTGGTTTCGAAATTATGGTCCTGCAGCGTATTGCAAAGCGCCTTCATCTGCGCCGTTTCATCATCGACAACGATGATTCGCGCTGAAACGTCATTCATCGTCGACAATTCCCGTTGTGCCCTTTGTGCTTCTCCGCTCATGAGGCCTCATTTTGCCGCAGACATTGTGCCAAAGCTTCGCGCAAGTCCCTTAATTTCGGAGGTTTACTGAGGACGCGATCCACGAATGGCGGAATATCTCCTTCGGTATTGAGGCGCTGGCCCCAACCGGTAAGCATGATGACGGGGGTGGATTGCGACGCCTCCTTGATGGCGGCGGCCACCCGGCGGCCATCCACGTTGGGCATTCCCAAATCGGTGATCACAACATCAAACGTTTGTCCTGTCGATTTCGCTTTCTGGAATGTCTCAATACCCGCCTGGCCTCCGCTCGCCGGAGTCACGATGTGGCCGTCGGTTTCCAATGCATCGCGCAATGATTTGATGAGCAGCGGGTCGTCATCCACGATGAGGATGCGCCGGCGGGAAGGGACGGCGAAACCGTTCGAATGATCACGCGCTGGCGCTGTCTGGGTCTTCGGGATTGGAAAACTCAGGCGCATTGTCGTGCCTTTGCCGAGAGTACTATCAATTTCAATCCCGGCACTGTGACGCTGGACGATGCCGTAGACCATGGCCAGGCCAAGCCCCGTCCCCCGCTCGCCTTTGGTGGTGAAGAAAGGCTCCAGGCAACGGCGCCTGGTGTCTTCATCCATTCCGACGCCCGTGTCGATGACTTCAATCGCGACGGAACCGGGCGAACCATTCGCGTCCGATTTTGGCAGCGCCGTGCGCGTGCGCAGTGTGATGGCGCCGCCGTTGGGCATTGCGTCCACCGCGTTAAAGATGAGATTGACCAACGCCTCACGGATTTCGCTTTCCACTCCCATCACCGCGGGAATTTCCGAGGCAAGCTCGATTTTCATTTCGATCGACACACCGCGCTGTTGAGGCATATCGCTCCAACGGGCCCGTGAGATGTCCGCGGCTTGCTTCACCAAGGGATTCAACTGGATGGGAACCAGGGCCTGTTGCGCGTCACGATGGCGATAAAACTCCCGCATGCGGGACACCGTGTGCGTGACGTCCTCAATGGCGTGTTGAATGGTCTCGAGATAATCACGGGCGCGAGCGCTTAAGTTGGGTTCATTTTCAAGCAGCGACTCGGTGTAAAGCGCCACCGGTGAAATGGCGTTGTTGATATCGTGCGCGATGCCGCTGGCCATTTGGCCGAGCGCGCGCAAGCGCTCCTGCTGCATCACGGCCTGCTGCGTTTGCCGAAGATCGTCATAAGCCTGTTGCAGCGCCGTGTAAATCTGCGTCTGATGCGCGGCGAGAGCGACGTGTTCGCTCAATTGCCGGAGAAATTCACATTCGCCGCTGCTGAAACTTTCGGGCTGCCGGCGCGCCGCGATCAGAACGCCGAAGACCTGGCTCTCAACGAGGAGCGGCGCTGCCACCAGCGCGGCCAGCCCGCCTTTGGCAAGCCGTTTTGGAAACGGAAATTCCGAGGTTCGGATGTCTGATTCATAAACCAATCTGCCCCGAACGCACTGTGATAGCCCGTTTTCGTCAATGGGCACAACGGATTTCTCCGTCAATGTCAATTCCATCGCGATGGCTTCGCTGCGGACCCCGACGCTGGTCACCAAAACCGCGTTTTCATCGGGCCGATAAAGGGCCACGCAACAAAAATCGATCGGCAGATGGTCTTCCAGCGTCCGAATGACCACCTGGAAGATGCTGCGCAAATCCTGCCGTTCGCCAATGGCGCGCGTGATGCGATTGAGCATTTCGAGTCTGGCCAATTGGGATTGCACGCGGTCGTTCGCCGCCTTGCGCTCGGTGATTTCGCCCTGCAACGTTTCATTGCTGGCGCGCAGCGTCTTGTCGCGGTCTTCGATGCCGCCCAGCAATTGATTGAAGGACTTTCCGAGCTGGGTGATTTCGTCGGCGCCATCCACCGGAACACGAATCGAATAATCCTTCTTCTCCGCAATCAATTCGACCGTATTCGCGAGGTTATAAATGGGAGCGGAAATTGGCTTTTGAAAAAGCGTCGATAACAGCCAGGCAACCAAACAGGAGCCGACCAACACGAGCGCTCCCATCAGCGCAAAAAGCAGCAGGCGATCATGAAGCCCGGTCAAATCAGCCTGGATGAATAAAGTGCCCAGGCGCTTGTTATTTAGCGCGATCGGATGAAACACCACCAAGCCGCTGGTTTCGTATTTGATGCCGTCTTTTCCAGGATTCGCCGGCAGGTGGACGGGCAGTTTTGGATCCTGGTAAACGGCGTATTGAGCGCCGGTGTTGTCATAGATGCATGCCGCCGCCACGCTCGGCTCCGACGCGAGGGACGCCAGAGTTTCCTGAGCGACCTTTTGATCATCGAAGGCCATGGCGGCGCGGGTATTTTGGGACACGACTTCGGCCAGGACCGACAGATCTCGAGCGACCGATTTGCGGTAATCCAACATCTGGTAGGCAGCCATGACTCCGCAAGCCAGCAATAACACCGCTGAACACGTCATCAGGATGACCAGCGTCAGCTTTCGTCTCAGTGGAATGTTATTCAGCCACTTCATTTGGCCCCATCCGAGTGGACAATTTTTCCGACGCTGAGCAATTGCGAACTCAACTTGAGGCCGTTCTTATCCGCCGCGTCCGGGTTTATTTCGAAACGAATTTTTGAACCTTCACGGTAGAAATTGATGATGCCGCCATGCCGAATGAAAGCCGCGTCCTCACTAACGGTGAGCACCGGTTTGGAGTCGAGTTTCTGAAAAACCTCGCCGAGGTGGCCGGCCTCGGATTTGCAAACGAAAAGCATCTGACAACCGGCCAGCTTTTCGACATGTGACGAATGCACAATGACGATCTGGCGGCCCTGGATCGTCTCGCCATGGACAATTTCCTCGAGCGCGTTATCGAACGGACTATTCCCGAGAACTCCGATCTCGAAAGGCTCGCTGGCATTCGTAAATGCCGTCTCGGGCCATAGGACAAATTGGGCAAAATTGAAGAGGAACGCTGCTTTGATTTGATATTCCTTGGACTCGGCGCGGAGCGCTGGCGGCGCAACCAAAAGCAGGAACACGCACAAGCCAATCATTCCGCGCAACCAAAACCGTAACCAACCGCGCAAACCAACTTTCGCCCGCGAGCCGGCCATGGCTCGCATCAACAACCCCCCGCTCGCCGATACGTTCAAAACTCCCATGAAACCTTTCCGTAAACGCTGCGTGAAATCTCCACGCGTGCCGGGCCGGGAAAACCATATTCCGGATGATGGTCGTGCAGGAGATTTTGGCCGACGATCGCGAGTTCCAGACTTTTGACCGGCCGCCATGCCAACCGCGCATCCAGTTCAAAATAACTGGGAACTGTCCCGACGGTCGCGCCATTATTATTATAAAGCCTATCGACCCAGCGCAGAGTGGTATCGAACTGAATATTTTGCGGCAGGTCCATGGACGAACGAAGGGAGAATTGATTTTGTGGATCGGCCGTTTCGTTCAACGCATTGTTGATGTCGAACTTGCCCGGCTTGACGCGGAGATCTTCCTTGAGCAGATCGTAGCTGCAGTGCAACCGCCACCAGTCGAGCAATTGATAGCTGGCGCTCAATTCAAAGCCATACGTCTGGCCTTCGACATTGTTCTGGAAGAAAAACGGAAAGGGCAGGCCGAAAGCGTTGAGCGTGCTGTTGGTGGTCGCGCTGCGCACATGATCGTAATCATTGTAAAAAGCGGAGAGCGAGGTTTGCAATTTCGACGTCGGTTGCGCGCGATAACCCAGTTCATAGGCGATCACCGTTTCCGACTGGAAATCCTTTCCTCCTTGCAGAATCACCAGCGGCGCGGAGGGTCCGGGCTGGCTTAAATCGCGGTCGATGCGCGAAGGCGTCCGCACCGCGCGCGACACCGCCGCCCAAAGCATATGTTTCGGCGTGACATTCCACTGCAATCGTCCGCTGGGTTCCACTTCCACACCGGTGTAGTCATTATGCTCGATCTTGGTGCCGAGCGTTAAAAAGAGGTTGTCGCGCAATTTGATTTCATCCTGAAGGAAACCGCTGAAAAGATTGTGATCCAACGTCGGAGGGAAAAATGCGAGCGCGGGCGCATTTTGGGTGACCTCGTGCGTAAAGCGATAACCAAGCCCCCAAACAACATTGTTCCAGCCGGCGACATGGAGATGATGCTGAAAATCGACATCGAACGTATCGAGATCGTCGATCAATATTCCCGCCGGAGCCAGCGTGATGGCGCCTACGACACTCGCCGGGATTGGATCCGCCAAATGGGTCCGGTCGTAGTACATTTGCAGGCTCATGTCCGAAGTGTCCGAAAAGGTATGCGACCAGCGCCCGAGCATGTTGCCGCCGCTCACATTAGCCTGACCGCCGGTCGTGACGCCTTCGTGGCCCGCGTAATAATCCCCCTGAAGCGTTAGCGTATTTTGCAACGACGGTTCCGCATCGATGCGAAAACCGCCCCGCCCCATGTTCCAGGAATCGGAAGCGTCCGAACCATCGCTGAAGACCTCGCTGCCCCGCTGGAAATATTTTCCATAAACCCGGTAATAGACATTCGAACTCAGCGCGCCGCCGTAGCGCGCGCCGCCAAAATATTGCAGCATCGAACCGCCTCCGCCTTCGGTGTAGAACCCTTGCGTGTCCTTCGCGCTCTTCGTCGTGATATTAATGACACCATTGACGGCGTTCGCGCCCCAGAGCGTGCCGCCGGGTCCGCTGATGACTTCGATTCGATCGATGTCCTGGAGCAGATAATCCTGCACATCCCAGAAAACGCCGGAGAAAAGCGGCGTGTAAATGCTCCGGCCATCCATGAGCACCAGGAGTTTGTTTCCCAACGCGGTGTTGAAACCGCGGGCGCTGATGGCCCAATCGTGAGAGTTCTTCTGCGCCACGTCCAGGTTGTCCGCCAACCTCATCGCTTCCGGCAAACTCGATGCGCCCGAACGGGCAATCTCGTCGCCGGTAATAACCTGGATGGCTGCGGGCGCCTGGCCGTAAGGTTCAGGTTGTTTGGAAACGGAGGTGACGTCCAAATTCATGAGCTGGGTCAGGCTCATTTTTTTGTAAGCCTCTACACTTTCAGCAGGCGGAGCTTCCTGCGCAAACAGGCTGCCGGTGACCAGCAACATCACGGACGCGGCAGCGGCGATTTTGAGATCGGTCCCGCGCTTTAGCCTTTGAAATGACTGAGAGATGAGCCGCGCAAATTTCCCAACCCAGTTTAAGGCGCTAACCCTTTTTATTCCTAAAACCTTCATGCTTTAGAACTTACGGAGACGTCTTGATGCTGGGGCTTTCCTCCACAAGCAGCAAGCCTTTTTTCCAATGGCAGGAGCGCCGAGCACCAACTCGGCCCGTTTGTAAAAGCCCTGGCCGAGCTGGTGCTCGACGCTCCGAGGCAACTATACCGAGGCGCCCGACTCTCGAGAGATCGACCCATGCATCCCGAAGTGTCAAACAAAGAATTCCCGCGACTCTCGCGGTAATGCCGAATTAAAGTGGTTTTTTGTTCAGCAATCATTTCTCAGAAGTCCGCGCGATTAATGGCAGGCCCAAAATAAACGTCGTGCCTTGGCCTGATTCGGTCTCAAAAGAAATGCGACCGCCATGTTTCTTGACGATCGTGCTGTAAACAAACGCCAATCCCTGGCCGGTGCCTTCGCCGACCGGTTTCGTGGTAAAGAAAGGCTCGAAGATTCGCGACCTCGCAGAGGCTGGAATTCCCGAACCGGTATCGGCAACCCGCACTTCAATCTCATCACCCGTGCGCCGCGTCTGAATGTTGATCTTGCCTTTGGTTTCCCGCTTGTTCTTCACCACTTCTCTGATCGCGTGGGCGGCGTTCACAACCAAATTCAGGATCGTCTGATTGAATTCGCCGACCAGGCATGGAACCATCGGCAAATTGGAGTCCAAATCCAGCGTCAAGTCGGCCACGTAGCGCCATTCATTCCGGGCAACTTCAACGCTGGTTTCAATGGCCTTGTTGATATTGGCTGGAATTTTTTCCGCGGAGCCGGGATGGGAAAACTCCTTCATGGCGCGAACAATTTTTGTAATGCGGTCAATCCCGTCCAAAGTTTCATCCAGCGCAAAGGGAATCTGGTCCAGCAAAAACGAAAGATCATTTTCATTTTCAGCCTGATCCGCCGCGCTGATCAATTCGCCACTGACCGCGCCGTTTTTCGCCGCGTTCAACACGGCCCGGTGAGCTTCCATGACCTTCGCAATGCTTTGAAACGAATTTTTGAGGAATTGCGTATTGTTGCAGACAAATTGCGTGGGCGTGTTGATTTCATGCGCAACGCCCGCCGCGAGCTGGCCAATCGCTTCCATTTTGTGCGCCTGGCGGAGCTGCATTGCCATGGTCAGATCACTGGCGACAACCGAAAGCCATCCGCCATTCCCATTTTCAGACCCATGCGAGAGCAGTTGCAATTCCACAGGAAGCGATTTGCTGTCCAACCGGATCAACCGACACTCACCTATCCATCTGCCGTGGGATTCAGCTTGTTCGATATAGTGCTCGAATTTGTCCCCGGCTTTTCCAGCGGAGAAACATTCCTTGAGATTCAATTGGGTGACATCCTCTTCCGGCTTGATGCCGAGCATGGCGCGCCCCGCCGGATTCACATAGACCGCCCGTTCTGTATCTTCGTCCAGCATGGCAACGAGATCGGTCGTGGATGAGACGATCGCCAAAAGCCTTTCCTGGACGTCCCGCATCCGCTGGTCCAGCTCTACCTTGCGATTCAATCGCGTCCTGACCGCGGCGATCAAAGCCGTTGGGGTAAAAGGTTTCGGCAGATAATCGTCCGCTCCTTTTTCCATGCTTTTGCGCATGGTATTTTCCGACGCCCCTGTCATCAAGATGACCGGAATGGCGGAAGTGTTGGCGTTGGATCGCAGTTGTTCCAGAAAGCCATAACCGTCGAGGCCATCCATATTGACATCGCTCAGGATCAGATCGGGGAGATGCTGATGAACGAGGGTGAGTCCCTGATCGCCTTCGGTAGCTTCGATCGTTTGAAAGCCGTTTGCGCGCAGCGCCATGCCCATGAGGCTGCGCAGCGAAGAATCATCGTCTATGATCAGAATCTTTTGCACGTTCCGAACCGCCATTTGCATTGCTGAAATCCCTAAGATTCAATCACTAAATCGGCCGAAATCAGATCCGCTTAAGAAAAATTTGGCTGCCGACTCGGCACAATGAAGCGGGCTTCTTGCCGTGATGGTCGGGCGCGCCGCTCCGCGCGCGCCGCAACATCCACCAACAGTGGCGCACCGAGTGACGCGCCCCGCCGTCAAATCCGTTTTGCTAACACTCTCAAATTGTCTACCGCTCTGCCTTTTCGCGGTGCGCCGGACCCAAAGCCTTTTCCACCGCCTCCAATAAGCCTTTCGACCAAAACGGCTTCGAAAGCACTTGCTGCGCGCCCAATTCCCTGGCCACCGTGAGCATGGTTTGCGAGGCCGGATTGCCGCCCGACATGGCAATGATTGGAAGCTTCGGATGTTTTTTGCGCAAGGCCGTGATCGTCTCCAATCCCTCCTGCCCTTCCATAAACAAGTCTGTCACCACCAAATCGACGGGGTTTTTTTGAATGTAAGTCAATCCCTCTCTCCCGTCCGTTGCCACCCGAACCGTGTGCCCTGACTTTTTCAAGCAATGCTGAATCGCCATTCGAACATGCGCATCGTCTTCAATGATGAGAATGTTTGCCATGACTCAAAAATCAGCAATGTGCATGCCAATAAACAGCAGGAACATTGAGTTTCCACCTCCGCAGCGTCTGCCGGCGTCTCGCCGGCAGTCCTTGGTTTCCACCTTCGCAGCTTCACCGGTCACGATGCCTGACCGCGCGTTAAAAAAATTTCTGCTTGTAGAAGATGAGGTAACGAGTCTCAAATTTCATCGATTTAAGCAATCAATCTCCTCACGAACATAGTGACACGGGTGTCTCGCCCGTGCGAATCGAAACGCACGGGCGAGACACCCGTGCCACTATAAACGCGCCCGTCAGCCCGACGCACTGGTTCGGGAGTTCAATGCGTGAAACATTTAGCGGAATTCCACCCGCCTTTATTGAAAAGCTACCGCACGGCAGGCGTCGTCTCGAATTTTTAACGGCCCGCGAATGCAAAACAGCAAGTCCGACTACATATCACTCAGCGGGAGCACGATACAAATGCCAGTCAAATTGTGCCCACACGTATCCGCCACCAATTTGAATGCGTTCGGCAGTTCAGAACGTCGCCATGCCTTCAGAACAATTGTCAGTTGGAGGCGCCGAGTCACTCCGCCAGTTTCGGCAACAAACGCCCGGCCAGTTCTGAAGCCGCGTTCTGCAGCGCCGTCTTGGCGGCGGTTTGCTCGGCGATGTCCACACCCACACTCGTCTGACGATCCTCCGTGATCAGGTCGCCATTCTGTTTGTGCGCCTTCACTTCCACGCGGGACTTGCAGAAAATCAGGTTGCCTTTGCGCATGCCGTAGGCGCTGAAGGCGTCGCCGGTGATTTCCACCTGGGCGCGGTTCGTCGAATTCGCGTCCACCAGTTTGAAACCGCACGCCTGCAAAATCGAACCCAGTTCGGTTTCCGCCGCCGGGTCAATGACCCGCTGGCCGAAATGCTGTTCCCCAATTTTCACGGACACGGACGGCAGCGTTTTTCCGGTGAGGTCTTTCTTGATCCGGGCGATGAGTTCGTCCCGGGTTTCAACATGCGCCACGAGCGTATCGCCTTTCTGAGTGATGTCGGCGGCGATTTTTTTGGCCAAATCCGCGGCCAGGTCCGTCAGCGACGCTCTCTCCCCGCCCTGCACCAATTCACCGTAAACCCGGCTGGTTTCCGTGCCGATAATTTTGGCAACGATAACCAAATCTCCTTCCGCCTTGAACACCCGGCCGGTCACCAGCACCTTCGCGCCCGTCAACTGCCCAACCTTCGCGGCAGAGTCGGGGCTGACGGTTCCGGACAGCCCGAGCTCATGTTCACCAAGGACCTTCTCAAGGTCGGCGCGTTCCACCGTGATGATTTCGGGCTCGGCGGAAAGATAGGCGTTGACGAGCGTGGCGACTTTCGGACCGAGATCGCGCACCGCTTCGTCTCTGGATTCGAAGTCGAACACGGCCACAGTCAGGACGTTCTCCGCTGCGCGCGAGACCATGGCAAAGCACAGGAGAACGAGCGTCAACAGGATGGTTTTATTTTTCATAAGCGACGGCTAAGGTTGTCTTTTCACGGGCGGCAAAGTCAATGGCCGCGGGTGCAGCGCGAGTTTGCAAAAATAAATCAAATTGAGCTGCGAGCGCGGATTGTTCGCGAGTTGCGCGACCATTTCCGGCTGAACGACGACTGCGGCCGCGCGGCCCACCAGAACAGGGTAAAACGATGGCTGCGGATCGCCGTCCAGCCGCTTCACATCACAGTCACGCGGCTGAACCCACACTACCGCGACGCCATTTTCAACCAGCGTCTTTATTTGCGCTGTGACGAGCGGCCTTGCTCCGGGTTCAAACGGCCCCAGAATCGCCAGTTTTCCGCGAAACGTTTCCGGCGCGGTATTTTCCAGATCGACAAAATCGACTTTTAAATGTTTCAGCGATGACTTCAGTTGATTCTCAGGATCAAAAATCCCCAAGGCACCCTCCTCGTGATTTACCAGGATTCCCAACTCGGCCAATAAATTAGGCGGATAAGCCACCACTTCCGTTGACCCAAGCACGTTGCTGCCATTGTTGAACCACTGAACCATAAAACGCGTCTCGGCTTTCACGGGTGGAAATTCCACGCTCGCTGTTTCAACAACCGTCTGCCCAGGCAGAACCTGCAACCGTTTCCAGGGTTCTTGGGCGACGAATACGGCGGTTGCGGAAGTCAGTTGCATGATGCGTTGTTGAAGGGCGGTTTCATACGCGGAATTCCCGGAATTGCGCCAGCGAAGGCTGATAGTTTGCGCGCGTCCCGCAAACACACACCGCGGCTCCGCCCCCGCCACTAACTGCAATTGCGGCGCCGCGTGCAACGGCACCGCCCAAAACGCGCCCAGCATAAGCCCTGTCCGCAACCATCTCATCTCTATGTATAAGACACTTCATGGCCGTGGTTCCTTTGATAAATTGGACCGGTCGCAAGTCACAACGCCGCCTTTTGTTTCGACCAAAACATGTTGATCTCGCGGCTCAGGATGGTCGGGTCGATCCGGCGCGGGTCGCGAAAACCGAAAAACATCCGCGGATTCCAACCCGGCAACGTCCGCTGCAGCCTCTGCTCGATCCTATCCTCGGTATCTCGTTCGAGGTAAATCTGCAGTCGTTCCAGTTCCGAATGACTCGGAACCATGTGCATCGTGACAAGGGCGGCGCTCGAGGCCTTGTTCCGGGTAAACTCCGAGAATTCATTTACATCCAACCGACCGTTTTCGTCCCAATCAAATTCCTTCAACGCCTTGGCCGCCAAAATTTGTTGGAACGCGCGAACGCCATCCGCTTCGTCCGCATCCAATCGCCGGTTTTTGTTCGCGTCGAAATAACTCAGTTCGTCCACATCCAGGAGGCCATTGTGATTCGCATCAATGTTATCGGCCTCGAATTCCAGGAACGCCGAATCTTTAATGGCCGCCGCGCGCTCTTCGGCATCGATTTCTCCATTATGGTCCAGATCATATCTGGCGAGCAGCGCCTTTTTGCGATGTTCAGGACTTTCAGCCGCCGGGCTGCTTGGGCGAGGCGGGAGGCTCGCGATCTGCCGGTTGAGTTCAGCCTGGATTTCCGCCTTTGGCAACGTCCACACACCGGGAAGATGGTTCTCTCCAATGAAAAGAATGTTGGAAGAACATTCCATCCAAGCGTGCCCGCCAGGGCCTTTGCTGCTAACCGGAGCCGGGCCGCTGTTCACGTCGAAGCGAATGGGCACAATCAAAGGCTCAGGAATGCCCGCCGCCAAACAAACCAGGTCGGCGTGGCGGCCTCGAGTTTCGAGCGCCTGGTAACCTTGCACGCCGGCATTGGTCAGTTGAGAGCGATCGATCAAAAAATAAATGTTCGATCCATCGATCGTCATCGGCGAAAAACCTATCAACAAATTTCGCGGTCCCTTCCACAAAGGTTCAGCCGTGCTCTCCGTTGCGCCCGGACGCGGACGCGGCGGCCGGTACATTAAAGGTTGAGCCTGGCGCTGCTCCCGCCAGCACAACACCGCATTGGTTTGGCCCGCATTCAAACGCCAGAACTCGCGAATATCGCCCGTAGCCATCGGCCGGAAAAATGCAGTGCTTCCGAACACTTCCGGCGCGTCGCCGGTTCCGGAAAAAAATCCGACCGGCACTCCCGGAACCGTCATTGGCGTCCGATGGGTGATCGTCGCGAGAGACACCCAATCGCTCCCGTTCCAGGAAAAGACGTCTCCATCCAAAGCGACGCGCAATGAATTATCTTTGCCAGCGAAAAGCACCGGCCGGCCCAGCGTTTCGCGCGAGTCGAGACTCGAGGCCGGCGGTTGGCGCCGGGTGCTGGCCAGAATTCTCGAACTCTGGCCGTCGTCGAGAATTTCCCAAATCGTTTCGGAGGAGGCCGCGTAAAGGTGATGATTGATCGCAAAAAGGTCGGCGCGATCCTGGCCGGGAAATGGCAATTCCTTCCATTGCCTTCGTTTGAAATCATATCTGCGAATCGCATCACGATCGCTGACGTAAAGTGCCTGATCGATCATCTCAAAAAATAGCGGCCCTCCCCGCCCGCCCGCCGAATAAATCCCCACGCTTCCCATTAGCATGTCTCCCGCCGGCGACGATCGTTCACTGTGCGGATAGGGAATGATCTGCCAGCCATCCCGCGGACTCCAGATACCCGCGGCTTCGCGGTCGGTGTGCTGTCGGTGATTGACGCCACTGGTATCTTCTTGCCAGGTCTCATCCACATACCGCAGATCCAGCAACAATTTGCCGTCGCGGAATCGGTGCCCAAAAATGATTCCGCCCGCCATGTTTGTTGCCGGAAGTTCCTCTTCGGGAAATCGAAGGAAGTTTTTTGCCACCAGGACATTCGTCAAATCGGGCTCGGAAACTGCCGGAGCAACAGTGACATGCGTGGCCGGCGCCCGGGCAACGTGCGGCGCCGTTGGCGTAATGGACGAAATTGCATTCGCCCGCGGGTGACGCAAAGCGTCCTCCAATTGATGCCCGAGGAAAAATCGGATCGTCTGCACGTCATGTTGGGCTTTGGCCTTTGTTTCCGGGCGCGCCGTCGCAAGCATGTTCGAGCAATAGGCAGTGAGAAGCGTTTGCAATTCCATCACTTGTTCCCTGGTATAATCCCGATACTCGAACACCTTTGAGGCAGCGAAGAAATCGTACGGCGTAAAGTCAGTCAGAAACCGCTTTTCCCGATCAAAGGCAGCAAGGTCGGCCTTTTCTTTCTCTTGTTGTTTCGCGAATCTGGCAGCGTCCCGGCGCCGCTGCTCCTCCGCGTGATGCAATCTCCCGAGCTCAGGAGCATAATGGTCGCGATATTCGCTTTCAATCCTCCCCAAGGTTTCGGTTTGCGCGCCGCCCTGGTTGAACAACTCGTCGAACTTCCAACCAAAATCGAACAATTCCGGGCGGTTGCTGATAATTTCATCGTAGTCGGCGAGGACGGCCGTAAAGAGATTCGTGAAACTCGACGCAATTTTTTGATCCTGCATCACGTTCAACTTTGTCAGTGCGCGATACGTCTCCCTGTTCGTCCACGCAAGAGTTCCTGGAATCGGTTCTGATTCATTTCGCACCGTGAGCGCATCCGCAAACTTGAGCGCTTTCGCCTGGATTTGCAGAAAACGATCCGGTGAACTTTCCAACTCGCCGACGAAACGTTGCCAAAGGTTCGTCACCTGGTTTTGCTCTTCACTGTTCGAGGAAACCAGTCGAGGATTGCTTTCATCCCGAAACCAGAGATCGCCCTCGATATAAACAAACAACGAATTCGTCACCAGCGTCCGATACAGTGCGAGATCGTCCTCGGGTCGCTCCTGCCACAAACAACCCCATTGCAGGACGCATTCAAAAAAATTCCTGGGCCTGCCAAAGTCCGCGCCGGAACGAGGTGCAAAATCACGCAAAATCCCGTCCGGATCGCTAATTGGCCCATGGAGAAAGTAACTGTCGCGGACCGACAAAGACTTGGAAATCCACGCGGCGACGGTTCGCGCTTGCGCGCGCAATTCAGCGAGCTTGCCCGCCACCTCGGCCTGCGATTCGGGGTGGAAGTGAAAATGACGCAACACCCCGGATGCCTTGTCCAGCGCATCCACTCCGGCCATGTACCACGGCGAACGCTTTATTGGTTCGTTCGCTGGAAGCCTGCGGCTGAAATCATCGTAAATCGCCAATAGATGCGCGGCGCGATCCAATTCATCCATCGTGGGAGGAGTTCGGACGTCGAGAATCTTGCTTTGGTCCAAAAGCGAATAACTGCGAAGCTGCAACGGATTTACTTTCGGAACATCGCGCTCATAGGCCTGCACCCGCACCAGCGCGCAATCCATATCTTGCTTGCCCAACGCCCACGCCGAATCCGCGGCGCTCTGCGCCTGCGCGAGCGCGTTCCATTTCAAGGCCCACTTGGCTTCCTCGAAATATTTTCGCGCTTCATCGGCGGTGTTCCAGGGCGCGGCGGTCTGCGCGAGTTTTAACCCTTGCCGGACTTTCTCCGCGAGTTGATCGATGACTTCGCTCAGATTCGTTCGGCTGCCGCTCACTTCGATGGCAATAGGCGCTCCGCCTTTCGGCGGGATTAACCGCGCATCGATCGTGATTTGGTCCTTGGAATAACCATTCCGATCAATCGTTCCATCCAGCAGGTAGCTCCCATTCCAAAACGCGGTGTCATTCAGCCCTTTCAATTCTTTTTCGCCGGCCAGCAACTGCATTTTTCTGCGTTCCAAAACGAACAGTTGCCGTTCGTGCGTCAACCGCTCAATCGTGAGCGCCGTCAATTGCCGCTCTAATTCCTCGGTTTCGGGCGACTTCATCGCGGCGCGCAGGTTCACGATCGAAATCGGCACGGCGTCGCGCGCCAAGACGGATAATTTCGGCAACAGCGGATTCAGATGCGCCACTAATTCACTCGCCCATTGCGAAATATCGTCGACGTTCGAAAATTCTTCGCTGGTAAGAAGCACGCCGGGTTTGACGGCGATAAGCTGAACACTCAAATCCACCGTTCTCGCACCCGCCGCCCGCACCACCAGCAAGCCGTCCGCGCCGAGCACTTGGGCCAGCTTCAGATAATCCGTGTTCGCCGCGGACAAGCTTTGCTCCCGGTACACTTTGTCGATCTGATCCCGCTCCAGCAGTGTAACCTGTGTGTCCTTTGAAAGTTCGGCGGTGAGAAGATCGTTCGCAGTCGACGCCCGATCGGTTTCCGCGATGATGGCCAGGCGCACCGGAGCAGTTGATTGCGCACCGGCTCGCATGACCAGTGCTAGCGTCAGGAAAAGCCAGAGAGCTTGTTTCATTTCAATCAAGCACGAGAGGAGCGAGGGATTTTGCTTCAATTTTCAGCTTCCCATCGGCCAACAGCGCTTTGCCATTGGACCAAAGAAGATCGTCTCCCGCGAGAATGATTTTTCCTGAGGGATCAGCCAGCACTGTGATGTCCCGTTGGCCCACGTGGATTTCCTGGCCACTGAAAGTAACCGCCGCAAAGCAATGTTTGCCATCGCAAACCTTGACCCACAACGGCGTGGAAGCCGGCACGTTTTCTTTGTCGGACAACACGAGGTTCAGCCCGTGTTCATCCTGCACCATCGCGCGCACGCGATTGGGAAACATCGCCAGCATTTCCCGAATGACCTTTTCGTTTTGGAGCAGCCCCGTCCCGGCCCTGGCCTCCGAACGCCCGCTCCGCTGGCCAATAAAAAAACCGATGGCAAGACACGTTGCCAGCGCAGCCAGCGCCCACGCGAACGTCGGAACGCGGCGCACCGGATTGTTCCCGGCAGCGGCTGGCTTCCAATGAATCCGCGCGGTCACGCGCCGCGGAAATGCGGCCCAGAATGCTTCTGGCCGCTCCGGCACTTTCGCCGCTTTCAATATTTTATTGAGTTCCGAAGTATTCATAATGGCCCGGGCTGGACAGACGCGCTGCTCCGGTATGCCGAAGCAGCGCGTCCCTCACCTCCCTGGCGATCCGCGCGACGCCGGCTTTAACCAGCGCTTCAATTTGGTTCGCGCGGCAAAAACACGCCATGAAACCGTCGCCTCCGTGCAGCCCAGCGCCCGGGCGGCTTCGGCATGGTTCATTTCCTCGTACACCGTCAAAATAATGGCTGCGCGCTGTTTCACCGGCAAACGATCGAGCGCCGCTTGCACGCGCGAACTGTCCTCGTCCGCCGCGACATTCTTCTTCTCCGATCCTCCGCGCAGAGTTTCTTCCGCCCAATCCTGATGGATTTCCGCGCGACGAATTTCCCGTTGCCGCCAATTCAGGCACGCATTCATCGCAATCCGGCACAACCACGACGAGAACTTCGCCTCGCCGCGGTAGCTATCGATTTGCTGAAACGCGCGAATAAACGCCTCCTGCGCCAGGTCCTCCGCGTCAGCCATGGACCCCGTCATGCGATACGCCATTGAATGAATCATGCGCTGATGATTGCGAATCAAGTTCTCGAATGCGGCGTGGTCGCCTTGACGGCTTTGCTCCAGCCAATGTTGTTCCTGGTCCAGTTCGACCATGTCGCACTTTTAGCAGTAGGACAAACGCAGGGGAAAAATCCTTTGAAAATTTTTCAAGCGGAACACTTTTCGTAAAACAAGCCGGTTAACGCGCAACCAATGAAGACCTGCATGCCCCACACATAGGCGCATGCTAAGTCAGGGTCAATAAAACATTGCAGAGCGTCTCAGACTGAGTCGGCCCACCCGTCAAATTGGGCTTTTTGGCTTCAATTTTCAGCCTTTTAACGTTTCACAGGAACTATCGGAGCGTCGAAACCTGGTTAAAAAAGAGAACTATTTGTTTTCCAATTTTCCAAACAATCTGGCAAACTAACGCGCATCGGCTTACGAGCAAATCTGTTAGCAATCAGAACCTATGAAGTGGTACTACGTTGACCAAGGACAACAAGCAGGGCCTGTGGACGATGCACAGCTCCAGAAACTCCACCAGGAAGGCGCCATTACCTCGGACACACTCGTCTGGCGCACTGGATTGGAAAACTGGATTCCTTTCCGCGAAGCCAAACTGGAATTACCGGCGTCACCGCCCGTCTCGGCAGCGCCTCCTTTGACGCAAAAGCCCGCGAATCCCAATGAGGTCGTATGCGCCGAATGCGGCAAGGTTTTTCCCATCGGAGAAACCATTCGCCACGGCAACGCCTATGCCTGCGCCGCCTGCAAACCCGTATTTTTGCAGAAGCTCGCTGAAGGCGCCCGCATCAACACCGGTGAATTCAATTATGGAGGATTTTGGATTCGCGTCAGCGCGAAAATTCTCGACGGCTTGATCCTGGGCCTGCCTTTCATGGTGGTCTATGTCCTGATTTTCGTTGCGATCACGCCGCGGGGCGGGGCCGGTCGAGGCCAAATTAATCCCATCGCGCGAATGCTGCCCTTGATGCTTCAGATGTTCTTTATCTGCATCAACGTGGCATTCCAAAGTTTCTTCCTGGGAAAATACGGCGCGACCCCTGGAAAAATGCTCTGCAAACTGCGGGTGGTCACATCCGATGGAGAACGCATTGGGTATGGCAGGGGCGCGGGCCGCGCTCTGGCTGAAATGCTGAGCGCAATCATCTGCTACATTGGGTATCTCATGGTTGGCTTTGACAGCCAGAAACGCGCTTTGCACGATTACATCTGCAACACACGGGTAGTGCACACGGATCGATGACTGCGTCGATTCAATGTCCCAACTGCCACGGGCCGCTTCCGGATGGCGCGTTCAATCAACCGGAACTGAGTCCCTGCCCCTCCTGCGAAGCGCCCCTGCAGGTTGAGGTTTTCCCCGCCTTTTTTCGCAAAATCGCCTCGGGCCAGAACGCCGAACCGGTGCTCATCGAAGGTGAGTCCAGTTGCTTCTATCACCTGGAGAAGAAGGCGGTGCGGCCATGCGATAGCTGCGGGCGTTTTTTATGCGCGCTTTGCGATTGCGAACTGAATGGACAACACTTCTGCCCCGCCTGCCTGGAGGTCGGCAAGTCGAAGGGAAAAATCAGGAACCTGGAAAACCGCCGCACGCGCTACGACGTTATGGCGCTGTACCTGGCCATTCTGCCAATACTGTTCTTTTATTTCACAATCGTCACCGCGCCCGCCACGCTATTCATTGTCATCCGCTACTGGAATGCGCCGCAAAGCATTGTGCGGCGCTACCGGTTCCGAACCATCCTCGCGGGTGTCCTCGCTTTATTGGAAATCGCCGGCTGGATAATCCTCTTTGTGGCCATCTCCACCCGTCATCATCGATAACCTATGCCCGAACGAAAATATCGGCGTCTGACTCGCGAACGCGCGGCGTTGACCTTCAGCGTCGCCGGCTCCTCGCGCTCAAGCCTCTGGCTCGGCGAGGACCACCTTCTCCAGGTCGAATCCGCCTATTTCGCCGAAAACTACAAGCGCTTTTTCTTTCGCGACATTCAAGCCATCACGATTCGCGAAACCCATGCTCGCATGCTTTTCAACATAATTCTGGGCGGGTTGCTTTTCGTCTCCACGCTTGCCATCGTCACCGCGTCGAATCACACCGCGCAAATCATCTGGTCTTGCATTGTCTTCGTATTTTTCGGGATTCCGTTCCTGTTGAACAACCTTTTTGGTCCGACGTGCGCCTGCGAAATCCGCACCGCCGTGCAGACTGAAAAAATGCCGTCACTCCGCCGACTGCGACAGGCCCGCAAGGCGCTGAATAAGATCCGGCCACTCATCGCCGCCACGCAGGGCCAGATGACCCCGGACGAAGTAAACGCCCGAATGCGAGAAACCGCCCCCGCTGAGCCCGCCGCGCCGGCGAACGAAAGCCCCGCGCCGGATGGCGCGCTCCCGCCAATGGCTTCCTAAGATTCTTCCCGCGATGCAAAACCTTCTTCAACAACGCTGCTTCAACCACGCCTCGCGGGAAGCGGTGGCGCGCTGCCCCGAATGCAGCCGTTTTTTTTGCCGTGAATGCATCACCGAACACGACGACCGCGCGGTGTGTTCCGCTTGTTTGAAGAAGCTCGTCCAGCCGCCAATCGCCCGCCGCCGCCTGTTGAAAGTTTTCCGCGGCGCCCAATTCCTGGCCGCCCTTTTGATTGCGTGGTTCTTTTTTTTCGCGATCGGCGAAAGTCTCTTGAGAATTCCAGCATCGTTCCATGAAGGAACGCTGTGGCACGCCGGGTGGCTGGACCAGAAATGAAGCGAGCATTGCGACGACAGCAAGGACACGGCGCCCTGGATTTGATCGAGGAGACGACTCACCTGTTGCGCACCGGTCCTGCCGCCCTGCTGGCGACCTATTATCTAGGCGCCATACCGTTTGTGCTCGGCCTGCTTTTTTTTTGGGCTGACATGAGCCGAAGTCCGCTCGCGCCACAGCACCTGGCCGAAGCGTCCTTCAGCATGGCCCTGCTTTTCATCTGGATGAAATTCTGCCAGGCAATTTTCGCGCGCCGTGTGCGCGCCCACGCCGCCGCCGAAGTCTTTCAGTCGCCAGGCCTCCGCCAGGCGGCGCGAATTTTTTTGACGCAATCCATCCTCCAGCCGAGCGGTTTATTTTTGATGCCGCTCGCCTGCGTCCCCCTGTTGTTGCCATTCCCATGGGTCTACACCTTTTACCAAAACGCCACCGCGCTGGATGCCGGCGATGACGCCGGAACGGCTGACCTGGTCAAAAAATCCTGCCGCCAGGCCAAACTCTGGCCCAGGCAAAATCACGCTCTCCTCGCCATTTTGTTCGCCTTCGGATTTTGCATCTTCCTCAATTGGGCCACGATCTGCTTCTTCCTGCCGCGGCTTTTCAAAATGCTGTTCGGCGTGGAATCCGATTTCACCAAAAATCCGCTCGCCCTCCTGAACACCACGTTTTTCGCCGCGATGTTCGGCCTGACTTATCTCTGCATCGATCCGATTGCAAAAACCGTCTACGCATTGCGCTGTTTCTATGGCGAATCCCTGGAATCCGGCGAAGACCTCAAAGCGCAACTCACCCCCTTCATTCGCCCCGCCGCGAACCTCGCCGCGGCAGTTTTGATTTTATCAGCCGTTTTGTTTCCCGCCACCGTTTCGGCGCAATCCACCAACGCCTCCGCTCCCGCCTTCTCTCACAGCGTCGAACCGGCCAAGCTCGACCACACCATCAATCAGACCATCCACGAAACCAAATACGTCTGGCGAATGCCCCGGGACAAGACCGTCGAATCTGCCGGCCACGAAGGTGTCATCACGAAATTTTTCGACAAAGCCGGAGACATGGTCCGCCGATGCCTGCGAGCCATCGGACATTGGCTGATTAAAATCCTGGAAAAACTTCTTCCCCATTCTCGCAACGCCTCGTCGCCATCGTCCTCCGGCTATGGCTGGATGATGATGTTGCAGGTCTTCCTGTATGTGCTCGTCGCCGCCGTGGTCATTGCCCTCGCCATCCTACTGTTGCGCGTCTGGCAAAACCGCCAGCCCCTGCCTGCCGCGATCTCCAGCGAGCCGATTCAACCAGTCCCGGATCTCGCCGATGAAAACATCCGTGCCGATCAACTTCCCGAGGACGGCTGGACCAAACTCGCGCTCGAACTGCTCGAACGCGGTGAATTCCGCCTCGCCATGCGCGCCTTTTATCTCGCCAGCCTGGCGCATCTCGCCGCGCGCAACCTCATCAGCATCGCGCGTTTCAAATCCAACCGCGATTATCAGCGCGAACTCCTCCGCCGCGCCCACGCCATCCCCAATTTGCCCGTCATTTTTGGCGACAATATTTCCACGTTTGAACGCGTGTGGTATGGCTCGCACGAAGCGACGGGTGAACTCGTCCGCCAATTTGCGACCAGCGTGGAACAACTCAAGGCCAGCGCGTGAGAAAGAATCTCGCCATCATTGCACTGCTCGCTTGCGCCGCGGTTTTCGCGTTCGGCATCATTGAATTGTTCGAATTGCGTTTCAAGGGCGGTGACGTTTACCCGCCCTATTCGTCGTTACGGGCCGACCCGCTGGGCACGATGGCCCTCTACGAAAGCCTCGGCAAAATGCCGGGCATCACCGTGCGCCGCGATTTCAGCGCCTCCAGCGGCTTGCCCGATCAACCCGGCACCGTCTATTTGCACCTGGCCGCGAAGCGCGGAGAATGGAAATCGGCACCCGACGATCTTTCACAGGAAGTCAAAAAATTCGTCAGCGGCGGCGGCCGGCTCGTCATCACGTATTACCCGCAAACGATTTCGTTTTCCCATGCCTGGGACGATGACGAGACAAATTCCGAGCCCTCGGAATCAGGGGAAACCAATGCCGCCCCCGCGCATCCGGAGAAAAAGAAAAAGAGAACCGACGCCGGGGAAAACGAGCAAAAGTTCGTTTCGCTGGAGGACGCTTGGGGATTTCATGAGGGATTCCAGAGCCTCGAATCGGACGGAGAGACTTATACGCCAGCCGTCGTAAAAAACAAATCCGGCTTGGCGTTGCCGCCGTCGCTCGATTGGCACAGCGGGATGATTTTCACGAATTGCGACCCGGCTTGGCGCACCATTTACGCGCGCGGCACCAACGCCGTTGTCATCGAGAGAAAATTTGGCGAAGGCTCTGCCGTCATTGCCAGCGATTCCTTTTTCGTGAGCAACGAGGCGATGCTCAACGATCGCCACGCCGATTTGCTCGCCTGGCTCCTCGGAAAAAACACCCGCGTCGTCTTCGATGAAGCGCACCTCGGCAACGTCGAATCTCCCGGCGTCGCCACCTTGATGCGAAAATACCGGCTGCACGGACTCGCCCTCGGCCTGCTGCTGCTGGCCGGACTGTTCATTTGGAAAAATTCCACCAGCCTGGCGCCCGCGTACGCCAGCGAGCAGCGTGAGAATTTTGTTGCGGGCAAAGATTCGGGCGCGGGCTTCGTCAATCTTCTGCGCCGAAATATTCCCGTCCAAAAAATCTTTGAAATCTGCTTCGCGGAATGGAAAAAATCCGCCGCGAAATCGGCCAGCGTTTCGCGAACGCGCCTGCAACAGGCCGAAGCCATTTTCGAGTCGGAGAATTCCCGTCCGCCCAAAGACCGCGATCCGATTGCAGCCTATCGGAAAGTTTCCGAAACTCTGCGCAAGCAACAGCCACTATTATGAACACAGAACGACTGAAGGAAGTCCTCGTGCAGGCGCGCAATGAAGCCGGCAAGGTCATCATTGGCCAGCACGATGTCATCGAGAAAGCGCTCATCGCCATTTTCACCGGAAGCCACGCGCTCGTGGAAGGCGTTCCCGGAGTCGCCAAGACCTTGCTCGTGCGCACCCTGGCCCATGTCCTCGGCACCGATTTCGGGCGCATCCAATTCACGCCCGACCTCATGCCGGCGGACATCACCGGCACGAATGTCTTCAATTTTCAGCGCAACGAGTTTCATCTGATCAGAGGCCCGATTTTTTGCTCCTTTTTGCTGGCGGATGAAATCAATCGCGCGCCGGCCAAAACGCAATCCGCCCTGCTCCAGGCCATGCAGGAACGCGTCGTGACCATTGACCGCGAAACGCACGCCTTGCCCGCGAACTTCACCGTGTTCGCCACGCAAAACCCGATTGAATACGAAGGCACGTATCCGTTGCCCGAGGCGCAGAAGGACCGGTTCATGCTGAAGATCAACATGGCGGCGCCTGATCGCGCCGAAGAATTAACGCTGGCCCAGCGCACCATGACCAAGGACGCGCCGGAAACATTGCTCGCCCAAAACGTCGTCCAACCGGTCATCAAAGCCGAGGACCTGGCCGGGCTCCGCGAAATCCTCGGCACCATCGTCATCCGCGACGAACTCATCGCGTATCTCGTGGACATCGTGCGAGCCACGCGCACCCACGAGAGCGTGCTGGTCGGCGCCGGCCCGCGCGCCACCCAATCACTCATCATGGCCTCGCGCGCTTATGCCGCCATTTCCGGCCGCGATTTCGTGACCCCCGATGATGTCAAGGCGATGGCCCAGCCAGTCCTGGAACACCGTTTGATTTTGCGGCCGGAATTCGAAATCGAAGGCCTCAACGTGCCCGAAGTGATCCAGCAAATTCTCCAGCAAATTGCCGTGCCCCGATGATAGTGCCTCGTTCCAGGCTGTTGTTCTGGGTGGCAGCCGTGGTTTTGCCATTCGCGCTGCTGGCAGGAGTTGTGCCCGCTTCGGAAGCGGTGTCATTATCGTTCATCGGCCTGTTTCTGCTGCTGGTCATCATCGATGCCTTCGCCGGAATGAAAAACCTCGCCGGCATCCACGTTGCGCTGCCGGAAATCGTGCGCATGTCCAAGGATCGCGAAGCCAAAGTGGAACTGAGCATTCGCAACGAACGTCAGCGGAAAAGAAACCTGCGCGTCGCGCTCGCCTGGCCGCCCGAAATTCGAGCCGCCGATCCGGAAATCGAGGTCGCCTTGCCTGCCGACTCCGAGTGGTCGCGAACCACGCTCGCCTGCACGCCCAGTGAACGCGGCCGTTACACCTTGAATTCCGCATTCGTCGAAACGCCGTCGCCGTTGGGCTTTTGGGCAGCACGCAAATCCTTGCCCGCGCAATCGGAAATTCGTGTCTATCCCAATCTGCTCGCGGAACGAAAAAACCTGGCCGCGCTATTCCTCAATCGTGGAGCATTCGGCGCGCATGCCCAGCGGCAATTGGGCAAGGGCCGCGATTTCGAAAAATTGCGCGAATACGTTCCCGGCGATGACTATAACGAAATCCATTGGAAAGCCACCGCGCGCCGATGCCGCCCCATCACCAAAGTGTTTCAAATCGAAAAAACCCAGGAGGTCTACGTCATCCTGGACATGTCGCGTTTGACGGCGCGCAAGCCGGAAGAAAATTCGGTCGGCGAGACCTCCGTGTTGGAACGGTTCATCACCTCCGCCTTGATTCTGGAAATGGTGGCCGAGCAACAGGGTGATTTGTTCGGGCTGCTCTCCTTTTCCGACAAGGTCGAGCGGTTCGTGCGCGCCAAAAACAGCCCGGGGCATTACAGCGCCTGCCGCGATGCCATCTACGCGCTGCATCCGAAAATTGTGACGCCGGATTTCGACGAGCTGTGCGCGTTCATCCGCGTGCGGCTGCGCCGCCGGGCGTTGCTGGTTTTTTTTACGGCATTGGACGATCGGGCGCTCGCCGAAAGCTTCGTCCGCAACATTGAATTGATCCGCCGCCAGCATCTCGTGCTGGTGAACATGCTGCAGCCGCCGACCGTGCGGCCGTTGTTCACCGGAACGGACGTGACGCGCACCGACGACCTTTATCAACACCTCGGCGGCCACTTGCGATGGCAAAACCTGCGCGAACTGCAGAAGGTATTGCAACGCCGCGCCGTGCGGTTTTCCCTGCTGGACAACGAGCGGCTCAGCGCCGATATCGTGGCGCAATACATGAACGTCAAGCAAAGGCAGCTCCTGTGATCATCGACCTCCAAAAGTTCATCGCCAATGAACGGCCGGTCTGGACCGAGCTCGAGGCCACGCTCAATCGGCTCGAAGCTGAACCCAACGCGCAGCTTTCACTGGAAAAAGTGCAGCGCTTTCACGAACTCTACGAACGCACTGCCGCCGACCTGGCCAAGCTCACCACGTATTCATCCGAACCCGAAACTCGCCGCTTTCTGGAGAACCTCGTCTCGCGCGCCTACGGTGATATTCATGAAACGCGCGAAAAACGGAGCCGTTTTTCCCCGCTGACCTGGTTCTTTCAAACCTGGCCGCAAACCTTTCGCAAACACGTCCGTGCGTTTTATTTGTCGGTCGCCATCACCATCGCCGGCTGCGCCTTTGGCGGTTTGGCCATCGCGTTTGATCCAGGTTCCAAGCCGGTCTTAATGCCCTTTCCGCATTTGCTCCAGGACCCCGCTAAACGTGTCGCCGAAGAGGAAAACTCCACTTACGACCGCCTTCAGGGGCACAAAACCAGTTTTTCCGCGGAACTGATGACCCACAACACGAAAGTTTCCATCCTCACGCTTTCGCTCGGAATGACGTGGGGCATCGGCACCATCATCATGCTCTTTTACAATGGCGTCATCCTCGGCGCCGTGGCCGTGGATTACATCCGCGCCGGGCAGACAAAATTTTTGCTGGGCTGGCTGATGCCTCATGGCGTGATCGAGATACCCGCGATCTTGATTGCCGGCCAGGCCGGGTTCCTACTGGCAGTCGCGCTCATCGGCCGCAACCGGCGCGTTTCCTTTCGGACTCGGCTGCGGGAAGTCTCCGGGGACGTATCGACTCTCATTTTTGGCGTGGCCTTGATGCTGATATGGGCCGGTTTCATCGAATCCTTTCTTTCGCAATATCACGAGCCGGTCATTCCTTACGAAGCGAAAATCGCCTTTGGTTTTGTTGAACTCGTGTTGCTGTGCCTCTTCCTCGCCAAATCCGGGCGTAAGAATTCCACGGAATGAAAACCAGCAGGCTCAACATTCGCACACCGGAGGGAATCGAGTTCTCCCAGCACATTGCCGGGCCGGTGACACGCTTTTTGGCCTGCCTCATCGATTGGTTCTGCATCCACGTTGTGCTCGTGTTGCTGGGGACGATTATCAGCCTCGTGGCGGCGGTGAATGCCAATTTTGCCATTGCCTTTTACGTCATCGGCCTGTTCGTCATTGGCATCGGCTACGGCATTGTGCTGGAGTGGATCTGGCGCGGCCAGACCATCGGCAAGCGGCTGTTCCGCCTCCGCGTCGTGGACGTGGAGGGAATGCGCCTGCAATTCAACCAGATCGTCATCCGGAACCTGTTGCGTTTTGTGGATTCCCTGCCGGTTTTCTATTTCGTGGGCGGCGTCACCTGCTGGCTCAATTCAAAATGCCAGCGCCTCGGCGACATCGCGGCCAACACCGTAGTCATCCGCCATCCGCGCCTTTACGAACCGGACTTGGACCAGGTGCTCGCGGGCAAATTCAATTCCCTCCGCCAATTTCCCCACCTCGCCGCTCGGCTCCGGCAGAACATTACTCCCGCGGAAGCGACCATCGCCCTTCAATCCCTGCTGCGCCGCGAGGAATTCGACCCCATCGCCCGCGTCAAACTGTTCGAGGAACTCGCCACCCATTTCCGTGCCAAAGTGGAATTTCCCGCCGAAGCCACCGATGGCGTGACCGACGAACAGTTTTTACGAAATATTTTGGACCTGGCGTACCGCAGTAAAAACTGAGCGAGCCCCGAATCCGCCGCTTTTCACTTCCTGCTCGCCGCGGCCGCGAGACGCCTGCTACCATGGGCGAGAACTCCGCATCGAAAAATTTCGATGGATAACAACATCACATGTGTGTTGCAGGCCGTCAGCCGCGGCGACGGAAAGGCTTCGGATCTTTTGCCGCTGGTCTACCAGGAGCTGCGCCAACTGGCTGCTGTCCGGCTCTTTCAGGAGGCCTCCGGCCAGACTCTCCAACCCACTGCGCTCGTTCATGAAGCGTGGTTGCGCTTGGTGAAGGACGGCGACCGGACCTGGGAAAATCGCGGCCATTTTTTTGGCGCCGCGGCCGAGGCCATGCGCCGCATTCTGGTCGAGAACGCGCGCCGCAAGTCCCGCCTCAAGCGCGGCGGCGGACAGATTCGCCTCAATATGGAAGATGTGACCCTCGCCGAGACCACTCCCGACGATAAAATTCTCCTCATGGATGAAGCCTTGGAGGAACTGAAAGCGCAAGATCCCGAAAAGGCGCGGATCGTGGTGATGAAATTTTTCGCCGGCTTGAGCAATAAGGAAGTCGCCGAAACCATGGGAACTACCGAACGGACGATTGAACGTCATTGGGCCTACGCCAAGGCGTGGCTGTTCCGAAACATTCGGTCGCAAGTTTGAGAGCCTCGGCGGCTGCCAGTTAAGATTCGGTGTCGGTTTTTGGTGCTCCAAGAGCGCATGAATGAGTGACTGATGAACGTTTTATCGCAGCGCGAAGAGGAAATATTTGACACCGCGCAAAAGTTGGATAGCGCGGCGCGCCGCGCTTACCTCATGGAGGCTTGCGCCGCCGACGCCGCGATGCGCGCCCGGATTGAAGAACTGCTGGCGGTGAAAACGGAAGCCGAAAAATTCTTTGCCGAAGGAAAGGCGGCTTTAGCGTCGGCGAACATCGGGACCGAGGACCAGTCCGCGGTAACTTCCGTCGAGGAACCGCCCGGCACCCGCATTGGGCGCTACAAGTTGCTCCAAAAAATCGGCGAGGGAGGTTGCGGCATGGTCTACATGGCGCAGCAGGAAGTGCCCGTCCGCCGCCGGGTTGCTCTAAAGATCATCAAGCTCGGCATGGACACCAAAAGTGTCATTGCTCGTTTCGAGGCCGAACGGCAGGCGCTCGCGATGATGGACCATCCGAACATCGCCCGCGTGCTGGATGCCGGCGCCACCGAGACTGGCCGGCCTTATTTCGTGATGGAACTGGTTCGCGGGGTAAAAATCACCGATTACGCCGACGAGGAGCAACTGGACACGCGGCAGCGGCTCGATTTGTTCATCCAGATTTGCCACGCCATTCAGCACGCGCATCAGAAAGGCATCATTCATCGCGATATCAAGCCTTCGAACATCCTGGTCACGCTGCACGACGGCGTGCCGGTGCCAAAGGTGATTGATTTCGGCATCGCCAAGGCGACGGAAACATCGCTGACCGATAAAACCCTTTTCACGGCTTTCGGCCAGTTCATCGGCACGCCCGCTTACATGAGTCCGGAACAGGCCGAGATGAAAAACGGCCTCGACGTCGATACGCGCAGCGATATTTACAGCCTGGGCGTTCTTCTTTACGAATTGCTCACCGGCAAGACGCCCTTCGATCCGAAGAAACTGATGCAATCGGGCCTGGACGAAATGCGGCGCACGTTGCGCGAATGCGAACCGCAGCGACCCTCGACGATGCTCACCACGTTGCAGGGCGGCGAACTGACCGCCACCGCCCGGCGGCGGCAGGCTGAACCGCCAAAATTGATTTCACTCGTCCGCGGCGATCTGGATTGGATTGTTCTCAAGGCCATGGAAAAAGACCGCGGGCGACGATACGAAACCGCCAATGGCCTCTCGATGGATGTCCAGCGTTATCTGCAGAATGAACCGGTGCTGGCTCGCCCGCCGAGCCGGGTTTACCGGTTCCAAAAACTTTTCCGCCGCAATCGCGCGGTCTTCATTGGCGGCCTCGCCGTGGCGATCGCACTCATCATTGGTTTTGGAACATCCACTTTCCTGTTCATCCAGGAAAAGCGGGCGCACCAACGGGCTGTGGCGGCGGAACAACTCCAATTTCAATTGCGCCGGGAAGCAGAGCGCGCCCGGTCGAATGAAGCGGAATTGCGCCGAAAGGCGGAAATCGGCGAGGCCATTTCACAGGCGACCATCTATATCAGCCAGGAACGTTTCCCGGAGGCCGATGAACTGATCGGCCACACCGAGTTGAATCAGCCGACGATTGAAGGCGCCGCGGTGCTGCGCGCGCTCGGTGAATGGCTGGCGTTGCAGGGAAAATGGAAGCCGGCGGCGCAGCGTTTCGAAGGCTTGTGGCAGGCCAACCAGTTCGATGACTGGGATTTCGCGTCGCTTGATTGCCTTCGCTGGGGCGTGGTGCTCGCGGAACTCGGTGACCGGGATGCTTTTGAACATTTTCGCCGACTGATGATTGCCCGTTACGAAAAAACGACCAACCCGGTGGCAGCCGAGCGCGCGATTAAAATTTGCGCGCTCCTTCCGCCGCCCGATGCGGATTTGAAGGAGCTCGCGCCGCTAGAGCAGCTCACGGCGAAAACATTTTCGACCGTGGACGAAAATAATCCGGAAGCGGTGTTTCAGGCCGCGTGGGGTTGTGTGTCGCTGGCCTTGATGGAATATCGCCAGGGCAATTATCTCGAATCCGAAAAATGGTCGCGCCGCTGCCTGAGCTTCAAGGAAGATGTTCAACCTCGCACGGCCACCGCTCATGTGCTGCTCGCGATGGCCTGCCGGCAAGCCGGCCAAACGCAGGAAGCCGCATCCGAGCTCGCCAAGGGCCGCGAGAGCATTGAGAAAACCTTCGGCGATTCCCTCGATCGCGGCGACGGCCCGCGAGGCTTTTGGTTCGATTGGATTTTCGCCCGAGTTCTTCTTCAGGAAGGGGCTGCGTTGATTCAGCCGAATCCATGAAGCACCAAGCGCCACGCTCCAATTCGCGCGCCGGCCGTTTTTGGGTTTTCTCTGGCGCTTGGTCCTTGGACGCTTGGAGCTTTTTAACGGCTTAGCTGCGCCCCGTCGCGTCAAGCCAGGCTTCTAGATACCAGAGGCTTTGAAATAAAAAAATTTCCTGTCGGGTTTCGAGGCCAGATGGCGCATGTCCATGTAAGACCTATAGCGCACCAACGCAATGTCACGCCTTGAATCCAGTCTGATTTCTCACTTTTCCAGCGAAAAGAACACATCTCGAACCGCATTTACCTTGATCGAGTTGCTCGTGGTGATTGCCATTATTGCCATCCTTGCCGCCATGCTGCTTCCGGCCCTGGCGTCGGCCAAGGAAAAGGCGCACCGCGCTTCCTGCGCCAGCAATTTGCATCAGCAAGGCGTTATGCTGCAGATTTATACGAGCGATAATCGCGACCGTTATCCCGACTTGCGTTATCCGCCCTACACCATGACGCCGCCGACCGCCGTCGGCCTGTGGCCTTGGGATATTTCGACGAATTTCACCGACCAGATGATCGCCAATGGCGGGACGCGCGACATATTTTATTGCCCCTCCTACGCGGCATTCAATTGCTCCAACACGTGGAATTTCAGTCCCGTATTCCGCATTCTGGGCTACGTCTACATGCTCCCAGGCGCGGGCATGAACGCGGGTGGAAGGACGGAACAGCCTTATTGGAAAACCAACGCGCTCGGCACCGCACTACAGCCGCCCTCCTCCGCCGAAGTGGTCGTGGACGTCGTGATACGACAGAACACCGGCAGCTACAGCGACATCACCGTCGGCGGCCTGACCATCCTGCAACGCACCAGCCACCTCGCCCGCGGCACGCCAACCGGAGGCAACGAATTGTACGAGGATACCCACGTCGAATGGCGTCCGTTCCGCGAGATGTACAACAACGGCAATCCGCAAAACTATTTCGGCAACAATCCGGTTTTCATTTTTTAGCACTGACTCCCTCGTCAACACCCAAACAACTCAACAGCACCCTATGAACGCGAAACATCTGTCTCGGCTGGCATACACCGCATTGGCGCTTCTTTTGAGCTACGGCGCCTCCGCCCAGGATGATCATTGGGCCGGAACCACAAACAATACCCTCTGGAACAATCCCGCCAACTGGAGCCTTGGCATCGTTCCACCGCCCGGCGATCCCAACACGACTTACCAGGGCAACGTGTGGCTGGACGCAGCCAACGGCGACACGGTGTTCACCATTCCCGCCGGCGATGTCGAGGCGCCGGGCGTGGGCAACAGCAGCGAGGTTTTCAACACGATTTTCGGGCCGGAATGGGGCACGACGCTCAACGTTTACGGCTCGTTGACTTTCGATTGGCTGCTGTTCCCGGTTCAAAACGACCCCGCGCCGGGACGCCGCAGCTATATCAACATCTTCACCAACGGCGTTGTCAGCACCAGCGGCGCCGCGCTGGGAATTGGCGATTCCTGGTTTTACACCGCTGCTCCGTATGAGACGGTGAATCTTTACGCCAACGCCCAATACAACAGCCTCGGCGGCGCTGGGCTCTGGCTCGGAGGCCACTTGAACATCTATGACAACGCGCAGTTTTTGGTGAACGGCTACGTCAACATGGACAATTCCCTGGCCGACTCCGACGGCACGCGTTCCATTGTTATCGGTGGTGGAAAATTGACCCTGCCGGAAAACACCATCAACGCCGGAAACTCCGGCTCCGTTTACGACTGGATCGCTCGCGGCATTCTTCGCGCCTATGGCAAAGGTGAAGACACCAACGACCTCGTGATCACCGATGACGGCGTCAACACCTACGTCACTCCAGTCCCGCTCGGCGGCGCGTTGCAACGCGTTTATTTCCAACCCTTGCTCCGCACCAATGTGACCATCGGCGTCTTCCAGCAATCCACGCTGGTGGGTGATTATCCTTCGGTGAGCGGCGTGCTGTTGAGTTCCTCGGAACCAGGCCTCAGCCCGAGCAGTTTTCCGCATCCGGTGTACACCTCCAGCAATCCGAATGTGTTCACCGTCGACACCAACGGCATGGTCACGGCGACGGGTTACGGCACCGCCACTTTGAGCGCGACGGTTGGCGCATTTACCAGCACGAACACCGTTTCATTGACGGTTGCGCCGCCGCCGAATCCCAACACCAGCCTGATCCATCGCTACAGCTTCTCAGAAAGCTCCGGCACGACGGTCGCGGATTCTGTCGGCGGCTGGAATGGCACGCTCAATGGCGACGCTGCGGTCTCGGGCACGGGCCAACTGATGCTGAGTGGCAACCTCGGCTCTTCTGTCACGTTGCCCCCGGGAATTCTCAGCAACCTCGACGAAGTCACCATTGAAACGTGGGTTTCCTTCCCGTCGGCCAATGCCACCTACGCCACATTGTTCTCGTTCGGCCTGTCCGATACAACTGCGTTCGACGCCAATGAAGGCGCGGGCGAAAATTACATCAGCTTTTCACCGGACGGCAACGGTTTGGTCACCCAGGCGAACTTCGCGCAAGGTGTTCCCGGCACGAACGGCGAACGCGACGCCGTCTCGCCCGGCGTGCTGGATGGCCAATCCAATCTGCACATCGTGACGGTCTACCATCCGTACGCCGGCACGGAAGCGCTTTACATCAATGGAACCAACGTGGCCACGATGTCCATGTTCAACAACATGATCGATCCCGTGGCCTATCTGGGTCCGACCTACAGCAATCGAAGCATCCTGAACTTCACCCTCGCGGACGATCAGGATAATTACATTGGCCAGGCGCTCTACACCGCCTATCCCGGCATTCTCGCGAACGTGGATGAGTTTCGGATTTACAACACCGCGCTGACGCCGGGGCAAATCGCCGCCGACCACGCGCTCGGCCCGAACACGCTCATGGGCACCAGCACCGCCGTTTCAATGAATGTCTCCATGTCCGGCGGGAATCTGGTGATCAAATGGCCGACCACTTCCGCGCTCGTCAATCTCATGTCCAGCCCAACCCTCGGAGCCGGCGCTGTTTGGACGCCGGTCAACACCAGCGCATTGACAACGGATGGCAGCGGGAATTATCAAATAACCATCCCTGCCTCGGGAACCACGCAATTCTACCGGTTGCAGTAATCGGAGACATTCCGAGGATGGTCGTCCGTAATGTTATTGAAACGCACGCTGCATTGGCCGGTCAGTTTGTTTGGAGTCGTCCTGGCACTCGCATTCCACACCAACTGCTCCGGCCAAATGCCCGTTTACGGCGATTATTTTGCGCATGATCCTTCGCCAATGATTAAAGACGGCACCCATTATTTCATCTTTCGCACCAGCCAGGGCATCATGGGAAAGACCTCGACCGACTTGCGCAACTGGGCTTACAGCGGCCAGGTCTTTGCTGGGAGCTTCCCCACCTGGACTACCAATGCCGTCCCGAGCTTCACCGGCTCCTGCTGGGCGCCCGATGTCATTTATCAAAACGGACAATATTATCTCTACTATTGCGTTTCCAAATTTGGCACGATTGATTCAGCGATTGGACTCGTGACGTCCCCTTCCCTGACCTCGCCCAACTGGACCGACCAGGGAATCGTTATTCAATCCAGTCCCAGCAAAAGTGAATACAACGCCATTGACCCCGGCGTTCTCCAGGATACCAACGGCACGCTGTGGATGGTGTTCGGTTCATATGCGAATGGCATCTTCATCACGCAACTTGACCCCGCCACGGGCAAACCGATCGATGCGGCCAATTACACGCGCATTTCCAGCAATGCGGTGTCCTATTTTACCAGCACTGAGGAAGGCTCATTCCTTTATCAGCGCGGCGGATATTATTACCTGTTCGTGAACTGGGGCACTTGTTGCGAGGGCATCAACAGCACTTATAACATCCGCATCGGCCGCAGCGCGAGTGTCACCGGCCCATACGTGGACCGCAAAGGCGTGAGCCTTCTGTCCGGCGGCGGAACGGTTTTTCTCGAAAGCACCGCCCGGTTTATCGGCCCCGGCCAGGCCGGCATCATGAATGACAATGGCACCAACTGGTTCACCTACCATTACTACGACGGCAACAACGCCGGCACCGCAACGCTCGGGTTGGCGCAATTAAGCTGGAGCGACGATGGCTGGCCCGTTCTGACCAACGATTGGAGCGCGTTTTATCCGTTCAATTCCGATGTCCACGAAAATCTCGGACTCTACAACGGCACCTCGAAAAACGCCGCTTCGATCACGAACGACGCCTCGCGCGGAAACGTTCTCTCGCTGGATGGCGTCTCGCAATACGTCCAATTGCCGAGTCCGGTGGCCAATTGCAGCACGATTGCGGCGTGGGTGAAATGGAACGGCGGCGCGGATTGGCAGCGCGTGTTTGATTTCGGCAACGGCACGAACAATTACTTTTTTCTGACGCCGCGCGCTGCCACCGGCAAAATGCGTTTCGCCATCACGTTTCTCGGCATTGGCGGTGAACAACACATCGATGCCCCCACTGCCATGCCGACGAATTCGTGGTGTCACGTGACCGTCGCGCTGGACGGCTCCAAAGGCGTGATGTATCTCGACGGCAACCCGATCGCGACGAATTCCAGCCTCAACATTCGGCCCTGGCAAACGCTGTCACGGAGCAATTATGTCGGCAGAAGCCAATACTCCACGGATCCGATGTTCAGCGGTGAGATCGCTTCGTTCCGAATTTTCGGCCGTCCGTTGAGCGACGCGGAAATCCAGGACATTGCCTACGCGCATCCCGCGCTCGCGCATCGTTATAGCTTCACGAGCAACGCGTGGGATTCCATTGGCATGGCTCATGGCATGTTGATGGGGAATGCCGCCATCACCAACAAAGCGCTCGTGCTCGATGGCCAGCCGGGCGACTACGTGAATTTGCCCGGCGGGCTGGTGTCCGGTTCCTCGGCGGTGACGCTGGAATTCTGGGCGACGTTTGGCGCGAATGGTAACTGGGCGCGCGTCGCTGATTTCGGGAACATGGCCGGCAACAACGGTTCGCAGTATTTCTTTTTCAGCCCGCACACAAGTTCCTCCACGCAGCGCGCACAAATGACCACGCCGTCCAGCAGTTTCAACCTCGATGGCGCGGGCACGCTCGACAACCGCACCGTGCACGTCGTCTGCATTCTCGATCCAACCAATCATTACAGCGCCATCTATACGAACGGCGTTCTCGAATCCGCTGCCAGCGCCGCCATGCCGGCGTTCACCAACGTCAGCACCGCGTGGTCGTTCATCGGCCGCTCACTGTTCAGCGCCGATGCGTGGCTCAACGGCTCGATGGACGAGTTGCGCCTCTATGATGGCCGGCTTACGCCCGAAGAAATTGCGGCCAATGACCAATTCGGCCCGGACGCGCTCGCGTTGCCCATCGCGCTCACGCAATCCAATTCGCCCGCGGGCTTGACGCTCTCGTGGCCATCCTGGGCCGTCGGTTTTGTGCCTCAATCCGCCACGAGGCTGGCGGGTCCCTGGACCACTATCCCTCAAACAGCCGTGCTCGCGGGAGACCAATGGTCCTTAAACATTGCCAAAACCAACGCCATGCAGTTTTATCGCCTGCAACGATGACTTGCCAAAATTCATTCCAAAAGGTGGGCGCCGCGCCGCCGGACAGCCCGCAAAACCGGCAGGTTTTCGGCATCTTTTTTGAAAATTTTACCGCCCTTCCAATCCATGAAACCTAACCTTCGACTCATCTTCTTCGCCATCGCCAGTTTCGCCTGCGCCCTGGCTGTCGCAGACGCGGGGCCAACCATTACCATCCACGCCAATCAAACCGGCGCGAAAATCAATCCCGCCATGTGGGGGATCTTTTTTGAGGACATCAATTTCGGCGCCGACGGCGGCCTGTACGCCGAATTGGTCAAAAATCGCGGCTTCGAATTTCCCGACCCGCTCATGGGCTGGATTAAAATCAGCCCATCGCTTGCCGATGGCGATCTGTCCATTCGCACGGAGATGCCGTTCAATGCCAAAAATCCGCATTACATCCGCGTTGAATCCCGCAAGGACGCGCCGTTCGGCGTTTCCAACAAAGGCTTTCGGGGCATGGGCGTGCGCAAGGGCGAGCCTTACGATTTTTCCGCGCAAATCCGCCATGTTGCCGGCTCGCCTATTCTGCGGGTCCAATTGTGGGGCGGCGACGGCACATTGCTCGATTCGGCGGACCTGAAACATTTCTCCAATGAATGGCAGAAATATACCGCCACGCTTCATCCCAAGGATACGGACGGCGCGGCGCGTTTGTCGGTGACAATCGTGAACAAAGGCACGTTGGATTTGGATTTCGTTTCGCTGTTCCCCGAGCACACGTGGAAAAATCGTCCCGGCGGTTTGCGCGCGGACATGGTCCAGGCCCTGGCCGATTTGCATCCCGGTTTCATGCGGTTTCCTGGCGGGTGCATCGTGGAAGGCAGCGTGCTGGCGCGGCGCTACCAATGGAAAAACACCATCGGCCCGGTCGAAGAACGCAAACTGCTCATCAACCGCTGGAACTATGAATTCCTTCATCGCCCCACGCCGGACTATTATCAATCCTTCGGCCTCGGGTTTTTCGAATTCTTTCAATTGTGCGAAGACATCGGCGCGCAGCCGCTGCCAATTTTGAATTGCGGCATGGCCTGCCAGTTCAATTCCGGCGAGTTGTGCCCGATCGATGAGCTCCAGCCCTACATCCAGGACGCGCTCGATCTCATCGAATTCGCCAATGGCCCGGTCGATAGCGTTTGGGGCGCCAAACGCGCGGCCATGGGGCATCCGGAGCCGTTCCATCTGAAAATGATGGGTGTCGGCAACGAACAATGGGGCCAGCAATACATCGACCGCTACGAAAAATTCGCCGCGGCCATCAAAGAGAAGTATCCGGACATCCAGCTCGTTTCCGCCGCAGGACCTGAACCGGCGGATAAGCGTTTCAAGTTTGCCTGGAAGAAACTCCGCGCCCTGCATGCCGATATCATCGATGAACACAGCTATGCGTTGCCGGATTGGTTTTATTCCAATACGCATCGCTATGATAAATACGATCGCAATGGTCCGAAGGTTTTCATGGGCGAATACGCGGCGCAAAGCGTTGGCGTGGTCAGCACGAAAAACCGCAACAACCTGGAATGCGCACTTTCCGAAGCGGCGTATCTCACCGGCCTGGAACGCAATGCCGACGTCGTCCGCATGGCTTCGTACGCGCCGCTCTTTGCCAACACCGAGGCCTGGCAATGGACGCCCGATCTTATCTGGGTGGATAGCCTGCACGTTTCGCTCACGCCGAATTATTTCGTCCAGCAATTGTTCAGCCTCAATCGCGGTGACGAGGTGCTGCCGACCAAAATTTCCGGCGATTCCGTGCCGAAATTTTTCGCCAATGCGGTCCATGATGACAAGACGGGCGAGGTGATTTTGAAGGTGGTAAACGGCGGCGACGCGCCCACGGATGCGGATATCGATCTTGCCGGCGCCGGCAAAGTGAACCCCGATGGTCAAGAGATCCTTTTGTCCGGCTCGAGCTTGCAGGCGGAAAACACAATCGGGCAGCTAAACGCGGTGGAACCGGTGAAATCCACGTTGAGAATTTCCGGCAGCCATTTTATCCATCGATTTGAGCCTTGGTCATTGACTATTCTGCGCATCAAAACACAATAGTGGCGCATGAATCCTGTAGCAGCCGACATGAGGAGGCTCATGCTTTCCTCAGAAAAGATCAGAGGCTCCTTACGTCGGCTGCTGCCAGCACCTTTCATGAAGCGATCGCGCAAAAATGTTTCGCGCGTTTTCGCGGCTGGACTTGTGGTCGCAGCGGCGCACTCCATCACCGCCCTTGCGCAAGTCGGAAACAATTTTCCTTTCGGAAGGAATTTCAGTTCCGTCGTCTCGCCGGAAATGGCGGCACTCGGCAGCCGCGGCGTGCACGTCCATGACCCGTCCACCATCGTGAAGTGCAAGGATAATTACTGGGTGTTTTATACCGGTCGTGGTATTCCGTCTTATCACTCGAAAGACCTGGTGAAATGGGAACCCGGCCCGCATGTCTTCACCAATGCGCCGGCCTGGGCGAACCAAGCCGTGCCCGAACATCGCGGCAATTATTTTTGGGCGCCGGATGTCATTCACCTCGGCAATCGCTATCTGCTGTATTATTCCGTTTCCACTTTCGGAAAAAAAATCTCCGCGATCGGCCTGGCGACCAATCCGACACTGGATCCCGACGATCCCGCCTTCCACTGGACCGATCAGGGCGAAGTCATCCGCTCCACGAGCACCAACGATTTCAACACGATTGACCCCGCAGTTTCGCAGGATGCCGGCGGGAAATTATGGCTGTCCTTCGGCTCTTATTGGAGCGGCATCAAACTCGTGCAGTTGGATCCCAAAACCGGCAAACGCCTTGCGCTCGATTCAAAGATTTATTCCCTCGCGCATTCGGACTCAATCGAGGCTTCCTACATTTATCATCGCGGGGTGTATTATTATTTGTTCGTGAACTGGGGCAAGTGCTGCAGCGGCATCAACAGCACCTACAACATCCGCGTCGGCCGCAGCAAACAAATCACGGGCCCTTACCTGGATCACAGCGGCGCGGACATGCTTCAAGGAGGCGGAACGTTGCTGCTGGGATCAGAAAAACAATTCATCGGGCCGGGCCATGCCGGAATTATTTCCGCCAATGGCGCGGATTGGTTCAGTTGCCATTTTTACGATGGCTCGCGCGGCGGCTTTTCCACACTGGCGATCCTGCCATTGCGCTGGACCGCAAATGACTGGCCGGAAATTATCCGCGCCAAATAACCACGCCGAGTTCTTCCAGATATCTCTGAATTCCCAGGAATGTCCACAACCTGCGTGCTTTTGTCCCAAACACGCATAGAACCGCCGCTCTGGATGTGGTGTGCTAAGAGGAGTTGACCGTAGAAGTCAAAGGGCATCATCCGCTCGGCCAATAGAGCCTGATTTGGGCTTCAACTCAGCAGGCAATTGCGTGAATCGACACCTGTCAAATCGTGATGAGCTTTTGCCTAAGATACCACCCGATTTTGGCCGGAATAAAGCCGATTTACGACGATTAAAGCCGATTTACAGGGGTTTAATCTCGGAATGGATTGAGGTTTTAGGAGTCAATATCAGAATGGGTGACTTTTAGGGCGGATTTTCTGACCCAAATTACGAACGATAAGGAATTTGATAGGCACTACATTTTATTGACAAATCAGCAGCGACTGCCGATTTTATAGGCACTACAAAACGCATGGCGTTTATACGAAAAAAAGGGAATCACTTTTGCCTCGTCCAAAGCACCCGGAAAGGGTCGAAGGTTCGACAGCGAGTCATCGCCTATCTCGGCCCGTCGGATTCAATCCGCGAGGCGCTCGCGGCGAGTGAGCGCGGCCTCCGCGACGAAAGCGCCGCCCGTGACTCACTTCGCAAGGAACTGCGCGAATGGATGCGTGAGCCGGAATACTGGATGGCGAAAGATAGAAGGCACCGCTTCCGCGACTTCCGCCGGAGCGCCATCGTGAATCCGATCAAAAGAAAAATTCACGGCTGCAATGTCCGCATTCGGCGATACAAAAAACTCATCGTCAGGCTACAGCCTTACGTGGCCGTGGCCTCACCCGTGCGAGAACCATTGCACGATCCGAAAGAATAGAAATCCGCACAGGCACGCCCCGGTCACAAACCAAATCAGCGGGTACGCGAAAGCCGCCGGCACGCTCAAAATCATTCCGATTACGCAGAGTGCCATCCCGCTCTTGATACCTTTTCCCGTTCGCTGCGTCGTCACATAGACCGGCCGTTCAACATAATCCGGACGCACCACACGCGCGGACTCTGGAATTTTCGGCGGCGCGGACGCGGCCGCCAGCAATGGCGCAATCGTTTCCAGAGGCAACCAAGTCGCGCCACCGGGCTTGCTATAAAGCGTGGCCGGCGAAATTTTTCCACCATCCAAAAGCAACTTCACCTCTGCCAGAGAAAACGGCCCCGCCGTCTCGCCGTTCAAGTCCACGAAGTATTGATCCATAATTTTACCCTCCAATGATTTTTTCCGCAGTTCGCATTCCCGCCGCGCCGATCTTCTCCTCAGCCGCCGGCGTGAGCTTGCCATCCTTCACCGGATAGAAGGGACTGGCCGGGATATTCATCTTGTGCACCTTGGCCGCGGATCGTTTGGCGGCTTCCGCCTGGCGCCGCCGATCCACGTCGCCGCTCCCGAATTGCTGCACCGCGGCGTACGGCGTGGGATTGGCCAGCGTCGCCGTGTCTTTGGTGACCGTCAAATGAAAACTGTGCCAGAGCAATCCGCTCTTTTTGAGAGTGCGCGGCGTGCCGTCCTTTTTGTTCACCCAGGGGATGGGCCGATAGGAAGCGCCGGCCGCGCTGAAATTTCCCTCCGTGATACTCTTAAACGTGTCCCCCATCGCCCGCATGATAGGCGTCGTATCACGCCCCAATTTTTTGGCCCGGGCAAAGGCCGGACGGATGTCATCCCGCGTGATGCGAATTGAAACCGTGGCCATGCCCTACCAAAGCATAAAAACCCCCGATAAACAAAGGAAATTTTTACACCCATTCAGCGCAAAATATGCCCGTCCAATATGCGTTTTCCCGCCGCTGCCTCCCGCACGGATTGTTCGTTGATATGGTAGTTGCCTCCATAGCCGCCTGGTGTCGCGCTTGGCAGTCGCCACCAATCTTTGCCCTCGATTAAAATTCCCTCGTCACACATCGCCTGTACTCGGCGTTGAGAGATTTTTAGAATTTTTGCTGCTTGCCTCGCGCTGATCCAGCGCGGTTCGGTGAGAATGGAATTAACAGATTCGCCTTTGCGCATTCATAAACAGGGCGGGGAATCTTTTAAATCGCTGCCAGAGGATCGTCCAGAAAAATCAGCGTCGCCGACGGCGCGGATGGCGTGGGCCGCGCGGCTGCCGCCAGCTATCTTGCGCGGCTCCATAAAAGCAAAGTGCGATGAACCATACGATAATGATAAGCACGATTTGCACGGTTGAATTGTCTCGTACCTTGCCTAAAACCAAAAGCAAAAACCGCCCCAATTTTTCGGGGCGGTTTTGCGTGGATAAACCCTCGTTCAATTCAAAGGATTTCCGGGAATCTGCGTCAACTGGCGCAGTCGGCTCTTTTGTTTCCGTTCCATGATCATCCGCTCACGCATCGCAAATTCCCGGATCGCAAATTCGACAAAATCCGAAAAAGAATATCCCATATTCCGCGCCATTTGCTTGTATTCCTCCAAAAAACGGGCGCTAATCTGAACCTTTGGAAGCTCATACCAGCCCCCGATATGCGACGGAATTTTCGCCGCTTTGGAATGTCCTGAATGAACCTCAGCGGAAGGGACAAACACCATTGCCCCAGCACTCGGGAACTCAATCGGAATTTGCTTCGCACCGCCCTTTGTGCTACCACTACGACCGGCCTGATTTCTGTTTTTCATATGCTTTGATTAACTGAATTGGGCTACCGCCTTCCTCGCGCCACAACGCGGGGAGGGCATTTATTTTCGGACCAGCCAGCCCACCCACGAAGCCAGCTTGACCGTGTACTTGCCGCCCGGCTCCTTTGTGCCGGACAGCCATGCCGAAACCTGCTGAGGCGTTGCCCCGCAATACCGAGCAAGCGCCGCTTTCTGCCCCGGCTCACTCGCCTTCTTGCGAACTGCGTCCAACACCTCAGACAGTTCAATTTGCATGTCTCCACTATTACCCTTTAGGATAATAGTGTCAAGCGCCTTTTTTAACTTTGTTTCACGCTTGCCGGTATAGGCCGTGTTCAGGTTGAAGCCCCCTTTATCCGTAGTCCATTCCTGCTTGGTGTTCATAATTGTATCCAGCAAGGTTTCCTGCCCTGTAGGAGTGTGAAAACCATATTCACCCGCCGCGCTTCGGAACTCATCCGCCGGTACTTCCTGGGGGAAGTCAGCAAACTTTTCCTTGTTCACAAAAGACGCGGATTTATTGGGGAACAACCCAAGCAGACTGTCCAATGGCACCTTGAAATAATTCGCCAGTTCATTGAGATGTCCGGCTTGGGGCGTTGCGCCATTGAACCACTTATTGATCGTGGCCCGGGCAACCTCGATTTCATCAGCAAGCTTTTGTTGCGTCACACCGCGCCGTCGCATCAGGACGCGCAGCCATTGAGGAAACGATTTTATTGTGTGCATAAAATGTCTACCGTGTCTATTTTTAGAGTTGACTTGGTGAACTCTGTAGACAGAGTATCACCGTAACGAGTGTCAAAGAAGCAAAAAGTGCAGCGGAGAATACGGAGCATCAAAACCCGCATTGATTATGCAGGGGATGCCCGCGTCCTCGGATGCAGCCGCCAGCATTTGCGGCTGGTGTTGCTTGGTGATCGTACCAGCGCGTCGCTCCTCAACCGTTGGCTCGAACTCGACAAAAACCGTCCCACCCATTCCACCCGCCCAGTGGATTCCGATCCGTGACCTACATACGAAAATTTAGCTGGGGCGGAAATAGCGCGGCCCAATCGCCGCGCCCGCGCTCGCTCCCGGCGGACGGCACACAGGCACCGCACCGCCGGGAAATTTTGGGCTGCAAACCTTGCGACCGCACCTCGCCAGACGGCGCAGCCCCGCGCGTGAATGTTCGCAACGGTTCATTCACGCGCACACTTTCCCGCGCCTCGCGCGGAGAAAGCGGAGGAAGTTTAATTTCCTTGGTGGCTGAAGGTTTTTCCCAAAATTGGGCTTGCCGCTATTTGGGCGTCTCGCCTTCAACCGGCTCCAATTGGTTGCGAAAGTACCGCGAACACGGCCACGGCGGCCTGATTCGAAAGCGCCCATGAACCACAGCAACCAACCAGCAAATTCCTACGTTCCGACTTGGGCGAAAAATTCCACCATCTGCCACACGCGCCGCGTGTTGAATATCGATCTGCCAGATCAATCGCACCAAAGCCCGCTGGCCACGCTTTCCACTCATCCAACCTATATGAAAGTCATCACCGAATTTAAACGCCCGCGTCGCGACATGGCCGAAATTCTGGACGAGGAAGCCCGCGCCAATGGCCTCGTCACTCTCTCCGCCGGCGATGCAACGGGCGACATAAAAGTCCATCCGGATAACGTGCCCACCTCCATCGTGCTGATGCCCGAAGGCCCGCAGCCGGCCCCGCTCGGTTATGTGGTGGTTGATCCTAAAATTACCGCGCAGATGTTGCCGAAAGTGCAAAGCGCATTCGATTTACTGCGCGTGCCCATTCTTGACCCTGGCGATCCCAACAGCGCGCCAGCCGAACCGCCCTCGGAAGTAGGGAGCGGACGCGTGATGTATAAGCCAGGCGAGGGGATTTTGCTGGTGGATATTGAATTTACGGACGAAGGCTTGAAATGCCTGGCCGAATACACCGGCTTTGTGCCCACCGTCTGGGTTCATGGCGATCTCGCCAAAGGCGAACAGAAAACCGTGTATGGCGTCAAATGCGTCACTTTTGGCGGCCCGAACAGTTTTCAAATGCTGGATTTTCCTGCCCTGGTGAATCTCTCCGCCGCCGCCGCGGCCGCCGGAGCCGCGCGGCTCGCCCGCGCCTTCGATGCCCACAACTGCGGCGTGAAAGATTTCAAAAACAGCGACGACCGCGATTCACTCATCAAGCTGCTTTCCACCGGCGGGAAGCCCGTCGTCAAACCGGAGGGAGGCAATTACACCGCCGCTGAATTGTGCGAGATGCCCACGCCTCTCCTCAAAACGCTTTGCGCGAATCTTTATCCGACGGGGATTACGCTGCTGGCCCATAAGGATTCCGGCGTGGCCTCCGGCCTCACGCTGTTGAGCGCCCACTCGTCAACGCAACAGGCCGCACGGTCCGTGGAAGATGAAGAAACGATTATCCGCGCCGGCGCGGAACGCCGCGCCCGGAATGCTGTAGACGCCTGGAACTTTCGCCTGAAACAAACCCTGAAAAATCAGCTTTATTAAAATCCATGAAACCTCCTCATCAATTTCAAAACCTCGGCATGCCCGTCCCGCCCCAAGATTCTTTCCGATGGCAGGAAAACCAGCGCGTCTATGACCTGCACACGCTCGTTTCGGCGCTCCGCCAGGCGGCCAATAAATTCCGCAAGCGCGAAACGGAGACGCCCAAAGAGCCGTACAGTCTTTTGAAATGCCGCGCCCTGGATGACGGCGAATATACCTTTAAAGCCGACGTGACGTTTTGGAACAAAGACCATGCCATCCTCGTATGGGATGAAATCGCCGCGCAACTCAGCTACCAAACCAGCGGCATCATCGGCGATGCCGGCACCTGGTCGCTCACCGTCAGTTCCTAAACCGTTTCACCCGCAACCCTTAAATCAAACACTGCCATGAACCTTTCCACGCAAGCCACCGCCCCCCGCGATGTCGTCACCCTCAAAACCAATTTTCTCGCGCCAACCGTGCGCGACTTGGGGCAATTCCTCCAAGACTTCGCCGCCTGGGCTTACGACGAAAACCGCGATCCGGAAAAAGAGCCAAAGCCCAAGACGGCGAGCGCGCCGGATGCCAACACCTACCGCTTTACCTGTGACCTGAGCACGAATGGCCGCGATATGCGCGCCACGCTCCTGAGCATCATTAACAGGTTTATGTTTCGCGATGCGGCCGAGGGCCGGGATCAGGACGGTTCATGGTCTTACTCCAAGGCAACACCCGCCCCCGTGCGCCACACTGCTCCCACGCCTCAGTGGTTCAGTTGGAGTGAGGGTTGTCATTTTGAATCGAACGAGGCGGTCATCGCCGCCCTGGAGCAAGCCGCCCAAGACGTGCTAACTGCCAACATCGATACCGCTGGCGGCTATGGCTGCTTTACTGGATTTGCCAAACTTCCGAATGCCGGCGGTTATCGCTTCACTTGCAATATCACCTTTGGAGCCAAGGAACGCTGCGCCCAATTCATGCGCGAAGTCGCCAAGCAGATTGCCGCCGGCGAAACGCTCGGCAATCTCAATCACGAGCGCTGGCAGCTTACCCTTTCAGACTCATTCGAGCCGGTGGGGGAAACGCCCGGCGGCGGCAACGCCGCCGCGCCCTCGCCCGAAGCCAGCGCCCCATCCGCCGAAACCGTATCCGCGCCAGCACCTGCCGCCGCCTCGGAAGCGCCCGCGCCGGTGGAATCGAAAACGCCCACCCGGCCCAAACACACCCCGGCCATTGGGCGCTCTCAGGCGAGCCGGAACACCGAAGCGGCGGAAAATTAAACAGAACGCACCTATCCCCACGCGACGCGCGGCGAAGGCCACTATAGCGCGTGTGGGGCAAAGACCTGACTCGAAAAATAATCGTGAATCCAGCAGAAGATAAAATCCTCAAGCTGCCCGGCGAATTACAACGCTGGATTTTGCAACCCCTCACGCCCCGGCACCTGGCACTTCTCCGCAAGATTGACTCGCCGCTCCTCCTCAGCCACACCTTTGACAACATCGAAAACAAACTCGGCGAAATCAAAGAAAAATTCTCCGGCCTCTTTGTCGGCCTCGCCGCCGGCCTCGGCCCCAGCCTGGAGAACATCCTCCAAATGCTCAACCAAATCGATCTCTCCAAAATCGGCGCGGGCATCAGCATCGCCATCAGCGGACTCATCGAAGCCTTCCGCGAAGGCAAACTCGGCGACCTCATTGGCGACTCCCTCAAGCTCGGCTTTGACAGCCTCCTCGCCTACGCGCCTGGCGTCTTTGAACAAATCGGATTCTACCTCATCAAAGCCTTTGAAACCCCGCTCGAATACATCCAAGCCGGAATGACCTATGCCCTCGAATACGCCATCCATAAAGTCATCAACAACCCCGTCCTGCTTGGCCTCCTCACCGGCCTAAATCCCGCCGCCGCCGCCGGCATCCAAGCCATCGGCGACACCGGCGCACCCGATTGGAAACAAATTCTTGCCGACGAAAAAAACAGCGGCCTACAGTTTGACCTTGGCAGCGGCATCTTTGGCCCCTCCGACATGGCATCAGATGCCCGATCCCGAATTGCGCAAAAAACCAAGGAGTTAAACGGACGCTGGAATGCGCTGGCCCAAAGATATGAAGATTTCGCCAGCCGCGCCCCGCATCCGGACGGCGCGCCGCCTCCGCCCAAGGATACTGGATTAGCCGGATTGGGCTACACCGCGCAACACACCGCCCTGGAAAAACTCGGCTTCGTCCTACGCGGGGGGGCATCAGAAAGCGACCCGCAGCGCCAAGTCGCTCACAACACCGCTCGCACGAACCAATTGATTGAAAAACTGACCAACGTAGTGCAAAACCGCGCCAGCTTCCGCGATCCGCTCGCCAACGCCAGCCCGATTTGACCATGCCTCGCCTTCAGCCACACCGCCGGCAATTGAGAACTGAAAGAAAAATAAAGTGAACTCCGCCGCTGAAATAAGATTGCCCGGCCCACTGGCAAAATTCAAAATTCTGCCCATCGCCCCCGAGCACCTCGCCATCCTCTCCCGTTGCAAATCCGCCTTTTACGCCGCCGTCGTCATTGCACAAACCGGCAAGGAGCCCAAATGGTTTCACGAAATCGAAAACCAGAAAGCCGAACCGCAAGTGCGATTGCTTACCTTCCTGCTGTCCGCGCCCCCGCCGGCGCTTCGGGAATTGTTCTGTCTGCACCCCATTGAAATAATGGCACACGCCCTCAACGCCGTACCTGAAATCGAACACGAAACCGATCTCACCACGGCATTTCAGATTCTCGGAACCGCCATCGTAGCCTTCGCCGCCAGCAAAACCGGCAGCCCCTCGCACCTCGCGCAAAACTGAAAATGAAAACCATCATCAATCTCACCGGCGCCGCTGGCGCCAATGATTTCACGGAACCCCCCTTCCATCACCATAACAACGGCGAAACACACCAGGTAACGGGAAAAGGAAAGAGCAAGCCCGCAGTATTCGTGCGCGTCATTCGCAGCGGGCCCGCCGGAATCATTTTTACCAACGGCAAAACCTCCATCGCCATTACCAAAGAGGAACTTTGGAAACTTGTGGAACAATTCGAACCCGACCTGAAAATTCCGCAAACACTCGAAGTTATCGGAAAAATTGAAATCCCCTAAAACCGTCCTGACGTTTTTCATCCGCCATGCCAAGCTTTCCAATTTATAAAGGTTATTTGGGGCTTATTGACACCCCCACCAGCGGGAGAATAGACATCGGCGAGCGGATTTATCTTACCGAAGAAAAGCGTGGACTGACAGTTGACGCACAGTTTTATGCCAATCTCCATGTGCGCGGCTCGCTATGGCCATTTGTGTCACCTCTAGGGACATTTTGTGTTGAAGAATGCCACTGCGCTCAGGAACGGGGAGGCATTAGTACCGTCACCGTCAAATACGTCTCACTCAACTCCCTGCCTCCGGACGAATGGAGCCTGACATCTATAGAAGATAATCCCCCCATCGAATTTTCTACTTTCTTTTCTGCCCTCACGGATAACGATCGGAAACTTGCCCGAGGTTCATTCGCCTCCGATCAGATGACCGGCCAGGCCACACTGGACACCGCGGCGGCTGCCTCTGCCAATCACGTCCTGATACAATCCCTGCTTAAAAAATGGCTTCGCGGCGAGGAAACCTTTTACCGCGCCTCGCTCAAATACACCTGGACTGTCAGCCTCACCAATATCAGCGGAGTTCTCTTTCGGCGCGGCGGATACATTGAAGACCCGGGCGGCCCCGGATTTATTCCCTTTAACTTCAGCTGGCTCCGTCTGGCAGATCAGATGGTCTGGAATAACGGGATTTACCGAGTCACACGCACATGGATTGGAGGATGTCCCCTGACCTCAGACGGGGGCTGGGATACTGACATTTATGGAACCGACCCCATTTAATGAACGAATCATTTTCATTCCCTCCGCAGGATGGCCCCACCGCCTTTAGCTCCATACGCACGCCAACCTCCTACAGCAACGTTTTCGGAAATTGGCAGGCCATTGCCCAAATATGCCGTGCACTGGGCGGGTTGCGGGGCGGCAACCGAATGGTTGCGGATTTGCTATCCGTCTTAAAAAATACCGGCTTTACCGTTCTTCCAAATCCGCATCCCTTCAAAATTTACTCTATTCCGCCCGCACTGCGTCCGACATCAGACCCTGCCACTGATTGGCTAAAATTTCGCATCCGGGCGGGAATGGTGGGCGATATGGATGTTAACGGTACCGATGAGCAGAACCCACCAGATAGCCCCGATATTCCCTTGGATGATTTGTCCGACGAAATTCTTGCCACCGCCGGGCTGGATCAATTCTTTTTCTGGATTGAGTTGAGTTCACCTGGTGGCGTCAACACCGCCACCATTAAAAGCGGCGATCCCAACACCAACGGCTGGGATGATTATCCGGACACCGATGGCCGTTTTATTTTAATCGGCTGGATAGACACCACCGACACCACCAACAAACAGGTCAAAGTCCGCCAGATACAACGCACCGATATACAAATGGGCGTGGACATCAGTATTTGCTCAGGCGGGTCAAGCAGCATCGCCGAGGTCCCCTGTTACCGCTTCGATCCTCCACCAGGTTCGTAGTTCTTAAATTATGGCCCCTCCCTTTCGCAAACCTTGTGGTGGCGGCATCCCTAAAATGTCTTTCTGTTGCGGCATGGATGCCACTCCGAACAACAAAGATCGCTTCACCAATTCCACGCAGATTCCCAATTGGAACACCGATGTCGGCGGCACCATCCCGCCCTTGGAGCGCTGGTCGCCCGATCTGAGCGGCGGCGAATCCACCTGTGAAACCCATTTCTGCGTGTCCGGCGGCGCGCCATGCGTCCCCTGGACCCAACCCTACACCGCCAACACCTTCAGCCATACCGCCGGCGATCAAGTCAATTTCGCCGTCGCCAATCCCAAAGGCTTTAAAAACGTGATGGCTCGGCGCACGCCGCATGGTTGCTTTGGCTGGATTTCGAGCTGCGTCGATTGCCCGACCGAAATTTGCGCCGATGGCTCGACGCGCAGCAGCTATCAAGGTTCGCCCGATCCAACGAAGTATTTGGTAATGGCGGTGGACGTCGCGTTCCATGCCTCCGATGTGAACCCGGATTCGAGCGTCAATTGGTCCGTGGACGCCACGGCCTCGGGCTCGCGCACCGTCAACGCGCAGACCGGCGAAGTCAGCAGCACGCTTTCCACTTCGGAAATTGATAAAGACGCCGGGAGTGGCACTCTCATCACAACCAAGAACGTCACCAATGGCGCGGATTCGGTGACGGGCGCGCCCAGCGGCCAAAGCACCGTGCTTGATGCCGTCGTCGCCACCGATTTGCATTGTCTCACACCGCCCACTCCCACCGTGCCGGACGGCACCGCCTTTGGAGGCGAACCGAGCTTGATACAGGCCATCAGCGATTGGAACACCGAATCTGCCACTCCCGGCTCGTTCTCGACCGCTTTTCCTGCCCCCACCGATCCGAACAACTATGATGAGACCGTCAATGTCGGCAACGGCCTTGGTGTCGTCGGCAGCTTCCGCATTTCCTGGCATCGCACGGCCACGGTGTTCAGTTGGGACGTGGAGGGACAGGAAACTACCACGGAATTTGATCCGGACGGCAATGTAGTAGGAACCGGCGACACACAGAGATATTCGTTCACCGGCACGATCACGTTGTCCTCGCCCAACACCTTTGCCAGCGTCTACGCCGACGTCATCACCTTGTTGAACGAATGGCCGCTCAACGACGACGCGCTCTATCCCTGGCGCACGGATTTAAAAGTCAGCCTCGCCCCGCTCGTCACCCGCAATGAAGTTGTCGGCATCGCCTCGCCCACCGGCTTCAACCCCTACACCATCGATGATCTCCGCTTTCCCATTAACGACCCGAGCGGCAACGCCCCCGGCGATCCCAGTTGGACGCCCACTTACACCCAAACCGCCTGGAAAGATGGCAACGTCTGGAGCTTCACATTTGCCGACGATACTCAAATCGAGGCCGGCGGCGCTTACGGCGGATCCACGGCCGCCACCGATCTACTTCAACTGAAAGACGGCTCCATCGTCGGCGCGCCCGAACCCGCCGGATACGAAAATTATTTCCAATGGGGCTTTCAGGATGTCCGCGGCTGCTGTTTTGAACCCGCCGACAACCCGGGCGAACATAGCTGGGATTGGTACCCCGTCGGCTACGGCCAGGCCGTCGGCACCTTCAACAGCAACACCGGCTGCAACCTGCCGCTCAACGCCACCCAATGGAACAATTGGCCCGAAGCCGCCAATAAACCCCAAGGCGCGTGGGTCATCTACGCCGATCAAGGACAAGCCTATTATCCCCCCGCTTGCAACACCAGCCCCACCGGCTCCTTCGACGCCGGCCAGATCGTCGCCTGCAAATACGCCGAAATCCTCGAGACATGGCCCAGCCAAAACTTCGCCCGTCCCGCCGGCGCGGATAAATTTCTGTTGGACGAAAACCACGTCTTTTGCGCCACCAATGTCAGCGGCGCCGGCGCGGGCAGCACCTGGAACGTCACCGATCCCGTCACCGGCAACCCCGTTCCCGACGGAACCGACGTGAGCGGCATCTGGGGCAGCAACGCCGTCGGAGGCTTCTACAGCGGCAACACCCTCAGCGGCGGCGTCCTCACCATCGGCGCCAAAGTCTACGATCTGCCCACCGGCTGGCAAACCCGCAGCAATGGTGATGGCGCGAACTGCATCGGCAAATTGAGATTTCCCGATTGCCCGTCATTGCTGGGCCGCATTGGCATCACGACCGATCTAACGGACGATCCCACCGGCAAAACATTTTCATTTGCCTCCAGCCAGCCCAATTTCGGCCTGGACCAAACCACCGCGCCCACTCCCGGGCAGGAGCAAGTGGACATTTACGATGCATCAATGACGTTGCTCGCATCGAACGTCACGGCATCGCCAACCACACCACGCGATGATGGCAAGTTCATGCTGGCCGCCGCGTATTCGACCGCCGCCTACGTCCTCATCCACGGCGCACCCGCCTATTATTTCAATGACAGCGATCCCAAATACGATTTCGTCTTGCTGCAATGGTGGAGCGATTTCCGCAACGGCATCAATGCCCCCAGCGAATACACGCGCCTGGGCGGCGCGCTTGATTGCGATGGCGTCACCCCCATGGCCATGCCCAGCAGCATCACCTACAACCCGGCCGGCAATGGACTCACCGCCGGCGACGTCGCCGATTGCGACCTCGATCCCGAAAGCGTCACCGTAAGTTTCCCGACGAACGGCTACGCCAAATTCTGCCAAACCCCCGGCTGCGTGCCCATCAGTCCCTGCGGCCCGCGCGTCGTGTGCATCAGCCCAAATGGCGAAGTCTTTGGCAACCGCAAACCCTACCCATTCCCGGCCAGTCTGCAATTCGATGAACAATACGGCAACAAATGGTGGGCCTTCGTCCAAAGCACGATGACCGATCTGTTCTGGCAAGCGCCTCATCGCCCCTGCAACATCGACACCTGCGACACTTGGCAGATGGACGATGGCAGTTGCACCCCGGATGACGTTACCGGCGGCCCCTGTCCCGACGCCCCGAGCACCTATTATTACGCGCTTACCCCCATCGTCGAAGCGAGAATCAGTCTCCCCAACAATTACGGCGCGGCCCAAAATGAAACGCCGCCCGCATTGCCCAGTGGCATACAAATCGGCTGGTTGAGTCCGGTAAATCACACCGGCGGCGCCATCAGCGACGAACTGCTCTTGGATGGGGGCGATGTCGCCTTCCCGCCCGCGCCACCCGGAGTATTGGAAGATCAAGGCAAACCCGCCGGCGCACTCACCACCTGGAACATACACAGCTTGCTCTGCGGCCACTCCCCACCCACCGACCCCAGTTGCCGCTTCGGCTACACCACCAACGGCTGTTAACCCGCGAACTCGTCGCGGTAAGAGCGCCATCTTCCGGCGAACACTTCGCGGGAACTTCGCGCACTCCATTTGCGCCATTTTCGGGTTACTTTTAGACCTGCTTTTGCCTCGAAAACAACCCATTCCGAGGCTACTTTCTACCCATTCTATCAATTACGTGGTTGCTACCTAAGCTACCTGGGCCTCCGCTCGCGCTGCTCGCTCCAGCCCAGGCTATCACAGGACGGGCTTTCAGCCCTGCCCCCGCCCTTAGTGGTGCGAGTCACCGCGGCATTAAAGCGGTGCACCGTTGCTGAACCCAGGGCAGGTCGGGATTGCCGGGGCCGGCCGCAAAGCCATTTTGCGCGCCGAACTTGTCCGCCAGCACATTCGCGTCCGTCCATCTTCTGGATTCGGCATGGCCGTCCGCGAACGACATGGCGCCGGCGTTGTTGTGGTAATGCGCGGGCGAGTCAATCCAGGTGCCGGTTTTAGTGGGGTCCTGGATCCAGTAACCATCGTTGATCGAGGCCGGGTTCTCCTCAATAAAAACCAGGGCATCTGTCGGCGGGAGGGAGATTTGCGACACCTTCGCGAAGTTCATGCACTGTGCATTCCAGGCGTTGATGCCATCCATCCAACCATTCATGGAATAACTGCGGTTGCGAATGACGACGGGATCCTTCGGATTTTTGGCGGTGGGACATTTGTAAACGCCGACGGAATTCAGATATGGAAAGATAAGCCCGTGCGTGAGCATGAGATCATTCGTCCACGAGGGAGCGACGCTGACATCGCCCAGGACCCAACTGGCATAGGGCGCGCCGGGCTGGAATTGCGGGTCCAACGGATTGCTGGCGGTGTGACCAGTGTCGCTCGCAATGTTCTGCGGAATTTTTGAATTGTTCTCGTCGCAATACATGAGCCAGCCGAGCTGTAATTGCTTCATATTGTTCAGGCACGTAGCGAGCTGGGCCCTCGCTTTGGCGCGCGCCAAGGCAGGCAACAGCATGGCCGCCAGAATCGCGATGATCGCGATCACGACCAGGAGTTCGATCAAGGTAAAACCCTTGCGGCGGCGCCCCTTGCCCGGCTTCGCGCCATGAGAAGCCGCAGTTGTCACCGGATGCTTTTTCATTCAGTTAACTCGTCCAATTCCGATCTAAATCAACAAGCCTCAAAGTGCACCTTGACGGCCAAAGTATCCGGCGATTTTCGCCGGATACAACAGCAGCGTGTCCCACCATTATTCGCTCGTCCGGTAGAACGTCGTGACGCCGCTCTTGGGCACAACATACTGGGAAGGTCCGCCCAGCGACACCGCCGTGGCGGCGGACGATTGTCCCACCACGTTCGTGATGCTGGCAAGGTTCGTTCCCGCCAACAGGACGCCGGTGTAAGTAATTACTGACGATCCGTTGCTCGCGTTAATGGAGATGGTCGGCGCAAAAGGCACGGTGCCCGAAATCACTGAACCCGTGAGAGCGGACGCTGACGGTGAGCCAGGATCGGGCTGGCCTGCCATCTTGTAAGTGACGCCGAGGTCGTAGCCGCCGCCGTTTTGAATGTGATCCAATTGCATGAAATACATCTTGCCGGCTTCCAGATGAATCAGCGCTTGTCCATTCGTGTCCACATTCGGCCAGAACTGCGTCCCGGGCGGAACACAAAACTCCACTTTGGATTCGGCGCCCGCCCAACTGTCGGTCGCGCCGGCGGGTCCGCCGGGCAAACCCGTGCTGTCGTAGTAGGCGACAATAAATTGATCGGAGCGATTTTGCAGGCAGGCGGTCGCCGGCGACTGGCTCGCGATGGAATTATCCGTGACAAAGCCGCTGGGGGCCGGACCGCTCGCCGTGCCGTCTCCGCGATGAGGGCTCGAGGGAAACTGGTCTTCGATATTCGTCCATTGATCCGAAGGGTTCCAGTCTGAATCGCAAGCGATGACGAACAGGTTCGTTGAATACGCATTCGTGCTCAACGAGAGCCGGCAACCATCATCACCAGATATGAAGAAGACATAATTGGTCGTCGCCGGCGGAATAAACCAGCCGTAAAGCCGGCTGCCAAAGTCATCGCCAACGAAGCCATCCACGCCAAGGATGGTGACGCCGCTGGAAGGCCCATCCCACGAATTCAACGCCATGGATTGCAGTACGGTGGGGTAAGGCGTGGCCGGGAGGAAGGTGTTAAAATATGAATTGTCGGATTCGCCGGCGGGACACAGCCACGCATCCCAATTGGCCGCGCCGGTGCGGACCATGTCCGTCCAGAGGCTGAAGTTCGTCGTGCCAATAGTTCCGCCGACGACATTGGTGACACCCGTGATGCTCAAACTGACCTTGGTTCCCAAAGGCAGGCCGGCGGTGCTCAGTTGCACTTGCGTGTTGTTTGGGTTGTTGATCAGGGTCAGGTTCGAGATCGTGATTCCATTGTTGAAGGTATAGTGCGTCAGGTCGTCCGCGCCAGTGACGTTGGGCTCGTTGTAGGTGACGAGGAACGTTTGCCCGTCGTGGAGCATTTGCACGCTGGCTTGCGGCGGATTGAGATGAGTCACGGTGATGGTCACCGAGTTGGTGACCGGCTGCCAGGTGCCGCTGGGATCGGTGGTCACGCAAGTGTAAACCCCGGCATCCGTGAGAGCCGCGGAAGCGATGTTATAATTTTGCGCGGTAGCGCCGGGAATGGCGACGCCATTCGTATACCACTGATAATCAAGCGTTCCGTAACCGGCAGGCGGAGCAGCGAACGAGAAGGAATTGGCCTCGACCGCGAGATTCGTCATATTGATGGGATAACCTTCAAAGGTGTCTGTCAAAGGCCCCACCGCGATGCGGCCCGGGTCCAGACCCACAACGCCCGCGAAGTTGGTGCTCGCGCGGAAACCGAACACATAAAACGGAAATTGCCCGTTTTCAAACAGCAGCATTCTCGTCATCGTGCCGCTAAAGTTGAACGAGTAGCTGGCATCCCAGGTTATATTCGCAGCGTTGGTGTCCAACTCGGTGTTCCAGGGATTTCCGCCCAGGCCGGTGCCGTAGTATTTGGCGTCCAGGGTTGCCGTGCCGTCACCGAAAGTCTTGAGATGCCCGAGCAACACGATGTAATCGCCGCTGAGTACGCCCACGGTCTGGCTGGCGAGCGCGTTGATATGGTAAGGTCCGCTCGTGAAATTGGTTTCGGTATATTCCGAATTGTAAGGCGGCGCGTAATTGGGCGGAGAATCCGGCGGATTGGCGCTGGGATCCAGCAGCGGATTATAAACCGTTGAATTCACGTTCCCCGGCTGGCCCAAGGTGCCTTGCGAGATATAGAGCGCTTTGCTCGCGTTGGTCGCGCCCCAGGGATTGCTGTCGTTCGTAGGGCCATAATAAACATTGAGGCCGGTCACGCCGATGGCGACATAATCGGAGTTGGTGGTGGTGCCGTCGGCAAAGCCGAGGCCGCCCCAACCCGAAGATGGGAAAGTGACATATTGCGAATCCAACGACCCGCTGGCGCCGTCCCAGGGTTTGTTGGCAATGGTCATCGAGAACCAATAATCGCCGGCGGCTTGGAAATTGATGTAGTTGTTGGGCGTGAGGCTGCGTGTCAGATAATCTCCGCCTGACCAAAAAGATCCCTGGCCGGGGTTGGGAAGAAAGCTGAAGCCGTTGTTTTCCTGGACCATTGCACCGTCGACGCCGTCCAAGGTTCCCGGCAAACCCATCATGTTCCCGCCGACAAGTGGTTCGTTCGGAAATCCCGGGCGAAACGCCATGATCGCGCAGTTGGTCGTTTCCGCCGGATTGGCCACCCATGGATCCGTGTCCACAAATCCGGCCGTGGAGGTGTTGTTGGTGATGGAAGAATTGGCTGGAATCTGTTCGTTGGCCAGATCGTCCCACAATTCACGCACCCAGAGGCTGGCCTGTGTCTGCGGGATCTTCGTCACTCGAAGATTGTCGATATAGAACGCTCCGCCCCCGCCGCCGCCGACGGACAGAGTCAAATAGACCGGCAGATTCGGATAGGCATCCAAAGCGGTGCGAACCGCCTGCGAAATCGGCCAGGATATGGTGCTCACCTGGCCGCTGCCAAGTTGCGGGCTGTATACATCTCCGGGGTAATTGCCGCCGTCGACGGACATGGTGCCGACGCCGCCGGGTTGATTGACGGCCATATCGATCTGGATGCCCCAATTAAAATTAGGAGGCGTGTTCGTGTCCGGCAGGATATCCATGCTGACGGAGGCCGCGTTCATCATCAGCATCGTCAGATTGGTGGAGGCTGGTCCTTGCAAGGTGGCGCCGTAGTCCACGCCGGTCGTGCTCAGCTTCCAACTGTAACTGCCCTGGGTGACTCCATTGCTCGAGCTGAAGCCGACGCTGGTCCAGGAGCCGGTTTCGAGAATGGACCAGCCTTCAGGAGAGTTCTCCCAGGAATTGAGCAGGGTCTGACAGTGTCCGGTGGAAAAGCCCAACCAGAGCACTCCGCACAGTAATAGGACCTTTTTTTTCATCAGTGTATAGAGTTGGTTTTCGCGGCTGAGAATTGTCCTCTCCATTTAATTACAGCGTGATACGACTGACCGCTGCGGCAATGATGGAGGTGTTCATCAGATAGTAGCTGAACCATCGCACCGGTCATGTCCCGTAAATCACCTACGTTTTTGAATGAGCCCCATCCGTTAGAGGAAATCACGAAAGTCATGGCCGCAAAAGAACGCAAAAGAACGCAAAAGAACGCAAAAGACGCAAAGAACGCTCATTTTCTTTGTGTTCTCCGCGTTCTTTTGTGGCTATGACAATCATTGTGTCCCAGCGTAGTGTGGCGTTAGGGAAACCGTTTGCATAAACGGGCCGGCCTTGCAGGCCTTGAATGATTTGAGTCCGAAGCCACCTGGGCCTCCGCTCGCGCTGCTCGCTCCAGCCCAGGCTATCACATGACGGGCTTTCAGCCTTGGAAACAGGGGGGCACTTGCCTAAGACCTCATTAGTTCGGCGTGACGTTCCGCATTAGCGTCCTGGTCCGGGGGTTGGCCGAGCCAGGGAACGGTTCATGTATTTGGCCACGGCCTGGGCGCGGGAACGTACGTGCAGCTTTTCGTAAATCCGGCGAATGTAGGTGTCCACGGTGCGCACGCTGATATTCAGCGACTCGGCAATTTCCTTGTAGAGAAATCCGTGGATCAGCATATCCAGCACGGCGCGCTCGCGCGGTGACAGGTTGTCGTCGGTTTCCGACTGCGCCGGGGGGTTGGAAAAACATTGGGCCACGCGGCGCGCGATGTAACTGGTCATCGGCGAGCCGCCCGCATGAACGTATTGCAGCGCGGCCAGCAACTCGTCGTGCGTGGCTTGCTTGAGCAGGTAGCCCGTCGCGCCGGCCTGCAGTGCATCGAAGATATGGTTGGAATCTTCATAAACGGTGTGCATCACAAACTGGGTCTGCGGCAGTTGCGGTTTGAGTTGGCGGACACATTCCACTCCGCTCAAGCCGGGCAGTTTGATGTCCATGAGGACGACGTCCGGTTTTTGCCGCGGCAAATGCGACAATCCGTCTTCAGCGCTCCCGAAGCCGCTGACAAATTGAAAACCCGCGGCGGCCTCCAGCCAGTCCGCGAGGATTTCCCGGGCGGGCAAATCATCTTCAACAATGGAAACGCCAATGGCCGCCGAGTTCCCCGCGCTCTGATTTCGAGTTTTGATCTTGGTTTTCATGCTATGGCCAGCGGCAACCTTCGTCTTGTCCCGAGTTTAACGTACAACGCTTCATGTTGCCGGAATTGGAACAGGAAGGAAAAAGGACACTTGCGTGCCCCGCCCGCGCTCGCTGCGGATTTCGCAACGCCCGCCGATCTCCTCCAATCGCTGGCGCATGTTGGCCAAGCCATTGCGGCGCACACTCCGTTCGCCATTTATCAATGCCGGCCCATTCGCGGCAGCGGCGTCGAACCCGCAGCCGTTGTCCTCGACTTTCAAGGTAAACGCCGCGGCTTCGGATGCAAATGCCACGTGCACTTCCGAAGCGCCGGAATGCTTGAAAATGTTGTGCAACGCTTCCTTGAAGGCGAGAAACAGATTGTGCCGCATTTCCGCCGTCAGCGGCCACTCGGGCAGGTGCAGGGGAAAATCGAGGCGGCAGCGAATGCCCGAATCACGCAAAACTTCCTGGGTCAGCTTCGCCAGGTAACCGGCCAGGCTTTCCAGCGTGTCGTGCTGGGGATCCACCGCCCACACGATTTCGTCCATCGACCGCGTCAACTCGCGCGCCGTTGTGCAAATCTGGTCCAGATTTTTTTCCATCTGCGGCCGGTTATCCAGGCTCCGCCGCGTCGACTGGCTCAATAAATTAATTCGCGTGAGAGTCGCGCCAAGGTCGTCGTGAATGTCCTTGGCAATGCGCGTCCGTTCGCGCTCGACGGCGCGCTGGTGTTCCAGGATTTCGAGCTTATGGCGCATTCGGCGGCGCGTCGCAAACCATCCCACGGCGCTGGCTGCCAGCACCGCCGCTGAGGCGCCAAAAAAACGAAACCATCCCGTTTGCCAAAAATACGGCCGCACCATTAAAGCCAGTGATGCGCCCTGCTCGTTCCACACGCCGTCATTGTTGCAGGCAATCACACGAAATGTGTAGCGGCCCGGTGGAATATAGGGGAAATCGGCCGTGCGGCGCGCGCCCGCGTCGGTCCATTCGGGATTCAGCGGGTCCAGGCGGTACCGGAACCGCACCTTTTCGGGTGCGGCAAAGCTCAACCCGGTATATTCAAACTGAACGCGATGATTGCCGGGGGGAATTTGGACGGGTGTGGCGCCGCTCAAATTTTTCAGCGGCTGGTTGTCCACAAGCATTCCCTCAATGATTACCGGCGGGACGAGCAGATTCGTGCGCGCGCTTTGCGGGTCGATGGCCACCAAACCGCGGCAGGTGGGAAACCAGAGCTTGCCATCCGCGGACCGGCAGCCGGCGCCGGTGGCTTCGAGGGATGGCAGCCCATCGCCCGCGCTCAAGGTGAGACAATGGATCGCCGGGATTTTGCCGTCCGCGCACTGACGCAGCTCCGATTGGCTGACCTGGAAAATCCCGCCGTAGGAACTCATCCAAAAATATCCGTGCCCGTCGTCTTCGATATCGCAAACCACATTGTCAGGCAGTCCCTGCCGCTCGCGGACGACGGCGAAACGGTTCTCCCGCCAGCGGGCGAGGCCGCCGGACGTGCCGATCCACAATCCGTTGGTTCCATCCTCGCGAAGGCAGCGGACAAAATCACTCGGCAAGCCGTCGCCGCGGCGGAATTGTTTGAGCGCGCCGTTTTTCAATTGGAACAAACCTTCCCCCGCGGTGCCGAACCAAATATCACCGGAATGATCTTCCAGGATGCAGCGCACGTCGCGCCGGGCGGGACCGGCATCGTGGCCGAACGAGGTTGTGTGCCCGTGCTCATAGCGCAGCAGGCCTTCGGTGGTCCCGATCCATAACCCGCCCTGCCGCGAGGCGCACAGCGCCGGCATGGGCGTGAGAAAATGCTCGAGGCCGGGCGCAATTTCGAAATGATCGCCGCGCCGAACAAACAATCCGCCGCTCCAACTGCCGGCCCACAGATCGCCGCCGGTGTCCTGCGCCAGCGACCAGATATAAACGTTTCCCAATCCGGCGGCGGAAGAATAATTCGTCCAGTTCCCGTTTTGAAAACGATAGAGCCCGGCGCCCTCCGTGCCCGCCCATAAGGCTCCGTCGCCATCGAAACACACCGACAACACCGCTCGTCCCTGCCACGCGTCCGGCGGCACCGGCGTTTCGATATTGCTCTCGCGAATCATGGCCAACCCTCCGCCCCCGGTGCCGGCCCAGATGTTGCCTTCGCGGTCTGGTTGCGCATCGATGACCCAATCGGCCGCAAAGCCGTTGCTGCGGGCGAACTGCAAACATGTCCGGTCTGGAAACATCAGAAACAACCCTTGATCCGAAGTGGTGCCCAGCAACGTGCCATTGGCGCATTCCACCAATTTGAGGAAAGGCGCCTCACCCGCGGGGGTGGGGCCGCGATCTTCCATCCACCCGGCTTTCCACTTGCGCAACCGTCCGTCGGCCACCACCCACACGCCGCCATCGCCGCTGGCGCCGACGGCTTCGACGGCTGTATTGGTGTCGCCCGCGGCAAACTCAAGCGGCATGAGCGTTCCGTGACGCAAACGGGAAACGCGGCCGGCGCGGTTGATCCAGATTGCGCCACGCGCCGAGCGAGTGAACTCGACCAGGTTCGTGCGCCAGCCGGATTCCGGCGACAAGACCGTTCCGTCCCGCGCGCGCGCGAGCAGGCCGTCCTCATTGCACAACCAGATGTCGCCCTCCTCGTCCGCGCCGATGCCGAGGATTTTTTTCCTCGCCCAGTGCGCGGCGGTTTCCGCAGGGCGAAATTTGCCGCGGGCAAGCAAAGTGACTTCGCCGGTTTCATGCCCGATCCATAGCGTGCCTTCTTTATCTTCGAACAAGCTGGTCACGACGCTATCCGCCATCTCCGGCGTGTTGCCGCTGTCGAAATTCACAAAACGCGCGCCGTCGAACCGGGCGAGTCCGTTGTAAGTGCCCACCCAAAGATAACCGTCCTGGCTTTGAAGCACGGCAGACACTTTGTTTTCGGGCAGGCCGTTTTCGCGCCGCCAAAAGCGCGTGACAAAGTTAGGGCTGCCGAGGCCTGTTTGAGTGGCCAAAAGCAGGAGGATTGAAGACAGCCGGAACCAGGCAACCATGTCTTTCGGTCGGGCGAGCCGCATAGCTGACCTGAAGCTTCTCATGGTAGGCGCCTTGATTTTCTTTGAATTTGCAAAAGACACAAGAATTTTAAAGGCTCCGGCAATACGCGCGGGGCCCACCACCTGGGGCGCATCCTGAGCTCTCCTGAAAATCGGAGAATTTTGACGCCTTAAATTCAAATAGTTCCTTGGAAATCGAAGAAATTAGATGCGTCGGCCCTGCTCCCACCGTCGCGGCAACTACCGCACCCACCCATCTGGCTATACGTTTTGCCAGGTGAACGCCGCCTCCGTCAGCAGCGTTACGATCGAGTGTCGGGGGCGGATGGAGGTTAGATGGAGGTTATTATGACCAGCCGATCGGATTCATTGCCGTCGGTCCCCGCTGACACGGCTCATCACCAGCAAATCGAACCCGGCACTCCCATCTCGCCAGAGAGATGTCCTCTGGCAATTTGATGTAAGTTTCTGCGGGAGAAATAGGATGGAGCCAATGGCCGGGATTGAACCGGTCCGCCCTTCAGTTGGGCGTTTTACGCTCGAATTTCCGTTTTATTTATCACGTTTTGACAAACAAAACAAGCTGCTCGTTTATTGCCAACTCGTGCTCAGTCAATGCTCGGTTACTGAAGATTTCACTGGAGGTTTTCGTGGCAAAAATCCCGAAGCTTTACGTTTCGTGCAACATACCCGCAACACTACTTGCCAGTTTTCAACTGATAAGCCAACGGCTGCGGTGAAAGGCGGATGTAATTTTAGTTTTACGATTCCTTTTGGGTCATGGCGGACGCTGGCAATGAAAGCTGCTCTATCATGTGTCGGAAGATTACTTCAGTTCGCGCGCGGCTGACGCTTTTCCGGAACCCTTCGGAAGATGATAACCGGAACTTCAAGCAAAAACCAGATCTCGTGGCCTGTTATCGAGCCTGTATAGATTCGGTTTCAGATATGAATCGCGGTGCCGAACGCCTGTCCAGTCGCCTCATGGACAGCTTCGCTCAGCGTCGGATGGGCATGAACCGTGGATTCGATTTCCTCCTCAGTGGCTTCCAGGGTGATGGCCAGGCCCAGTTCGGCGATCATCTCCGTCGCCTCGGCGCCAATGATGTGGGCCCCCAGGACTTCGCCGTGCGGTTCGCCAAAAATAATCTTCACGAATCCTTCGACCTCACCCACCGCCCTAGCCTTGCCGCTGGCACTGAAAGGAAATTTGCCGATGCGGAAATTAATGCCGCTCTGTTTGGCAGCCCGTTCCGTGATGCCGACGCTAGCGACCTGCGGCTGACAATAAGTGCAGCTTGGGAAAACGTTGATCCTTTTCGGCACATGATCGGTGAACATTCCCTCGACGGCTTGGATTGCCTCGTAACTGGCGACGTGCGCCAGCAATGGCGGCCCGATGATGTCTCCCGCCGCAAAGACTCCGGGCACACTGGTCTGATAGCGATCCGTCGTTTGGATGAAACCGCGGGGCGTGAGTTGCAACGAAAGGCCGCTGGGCAGCAATGGCTGCACGCCGATGGCGACGAGACAAACCTCGGCCTCCAAGGTTTCCGTCGATGCTCCTTCAACCGAGATCTTGATGCCCTTTGCTCCAGCTTCGGTTTTGGTCACCTTCGTGTTGGCCAGGACAGTGATCCCCAACTTTTTGAACGCTTTTTCCAGAGTGACCGAGCTTTCCGTGTCCTCAAGCGGAAGAATGTTGGGCAGCATCTCAACCAATGTGACCTTGGTGCCGAAGGCGTTGAAAAAATACGCGAACTCGACACCAATCGCACCGGCGCCGATGATCACGATGCTCGCGGGCTGTTTCTCAAGCACCATCGCCTCGCGGCTGCCAATGACCGTTTTGCCGTTGAAGGGAAAACTTGGCAGCGGGCGCGAAACCACCCCGGTAGCGAGCAGAATTTTTTCCCCGGTGAGCTTCTGCGTTTTGCCGTCGGCGGCTTTTACGCTAACGATTCCCGGACGCTCAAGCGAAGCCTCACCGCGGATATAATCCACTTTGTTTTTGCGAAAGAGGTATTCGATGCCCGAGGCATTTTTGTCCGCCACATCCCGCGACCGGCGAATGATCTTGAGCCAGTCATAGCGCAAGTTGTCGAAGCTGAACCCGAATTCATCCGCACGATGTTTCATTAGCTGAAACAACTCGGCATTGCGCAGAAGGGACTTCGTGGGAATACAGCCCCAGTTCAGGCAGGTGCCGCCGGCGCGATCTTTTTCCACGCAGGCGACCTTTTTGCCGAGCTGTCCTGCGCGAATCGCCCCGACGTACCCGGCTGGCCCCCCGCCAACAACAATGAAATCGTAGGCAGTCATAAATCAAATTAGCATCAAAACCGGGTTTTCAATCAGGCGCCGCAATTCGGCGAGGTATTGTGCGCCGATGGCGCCGTCCACCAGGCGATGATCGGCGCTCAGGCCAATCGCCAGACGGTGAGCCGGAATAATCTCATCGCGCGCGTTCACGACCGGTTTTTTCACAATCGCGCCCACTGCGAGAATCGCCGCCTGCGGTGGATTGATGATAGCGGAAAAACTTTCAATGCCGTAACTGCCCAGGTTCGATACCGTGATCGTTCCGCCCTGGTATTCCTCCGGCTTGAGCTTTTTTGTGCGTGCCCGAGTAGCCAAATCCTTGACTGCGTCGCTGATCTCGCGAAGCGATTTCTTCTGCGCCTGCCGGATGACGGGAGTGACCAATCCTTCGTCCAGTGCCACGGCAACGGACAGATGGACGTCGGCGTATTCAACAACTGCGTCGCCCGCGAAGGAAGCATTGACGCGCGGCACCTTGACTGCGGCATCGACCGCCGCCTTCAGGATGAAATCGTTGATGGTCAGCTTGCCGCGACCGGCTTTTTCGAGGTGTTCGTTGATCTGGGCGCGCAAGCGCAGCAGTTCGCCGGCATCTACTTCGATATTGAGGTAGAAATGAGGAATCTGCGTTTTGCTGGCGAGCAATCGGTCCGCAATCACCTTGCGCATACCGGAAAGCGGAATGCGTCGCGAGCCTTCGGCGGTCGGCGATGCCATCGGAGTTTGAGGAGCCGGCGCGGCTGAGGGGGCGACTGCGGATTCCACATCGCGCGCAATAATTCGTCCACCAGGACCGGTGCCTTTGAGATTTGCAAGACTCAAACCTTTGGCGACCGCAATCCTTTTTGCCAGCGGTGAGGCCTTAACTCTACCGGCGCCGGTCGGCGCCATTTCCAATGCCGGCTTTTGGGACGTGTCCTTGGGAACTGCCGCACGCGGTTTTTCGGGCGCGTTTGTTTGGCTGTTCTTGGGCGGAACACTTTCGCCCTTCCCCAGCAGCACCGCGAGTTTCTCACCTATTTTCGCCTTGCCGCCTTCGGAAATATAGATTTGCCCCAACACTCCATCGTCAAATGCTTCCAATTCCATCACGGCCTTGTCGGTTTCAATTTCCGCGATGACTTCGCCAACAGCCACTTTGTCACCCACGTTCTTGCGCCACTTGACCACTGTTCCTTCGGTCATCGTATCACTCAATTTGGGCATTTCGATGTAGGAAGCCATGGCTTTAAATCTGGTCTGGAATTGGTCAGGCGATACTGAGGACTTTCTCCACCACCCGCTCCGGAGTCGGCAATTGCAATTTCTCGAGCGCCGGGCTGTAAATCGCCGGTGCGTCCAGAGCGCAGACGCGCAGCACCGGTGCGTCCAAATCGTCAAACGCCTTCTCTTGAATGGTCGACGCGATTTGCGCGCTCACCGCACAAAACGGTTTATTCTCGTCCACCAGCACGGCGCGGTGGGTTTTGCGAACGGATTTTAGAATCGCCTCTTCATCCAGTGGACGAATGGAACGCAAATCCACAACTTCGGCCTGAATATTATGTTCGGACTTAAGAATTTCAGCCGCCTTCAAACTGGTGATGACTGCGCGACCATGGGCAATCAGTGAAATATCAGTGCCTTCGCGCTTCACGTCGGCCACCCCGAGCGGAATCAAATACTCCTGCTCCGGCACCTCCCAGGTTTCACCGTAGAGCAGCGTGTTTTCCATGACGAATACCGGGTCATTGTTGCGGATGGCCGTTTTAAGCAAACCTTTCGCGTCGTAGGCGGTCGCGGGGCAAACGACCTTCACGCCGGGATTGTTGGCCAGAATGCTTTCGGGCGTGTGCGAATGCGTGGCGCCGACGTTCGTGCCGGCGTTGGCGGGGCCGCGAATGACGATCGGGCAGTTCACCAGGCCACCGGACATGTAGCGCAGGCAACCGGCATTGTTCACGATCTGGTCGAACGCGACGTAGGCGAAACTCCAGAACATCAACTCAATCACCGGTCGGATGCCGAGCATCGAGGCGCCAACACCCAGCCCCACAAATGCGGCTTCACTGATCGGCGTGTCCAGCACACGTTTGTCACCGAATCGTTTCCACAGGCCTTCCGTCACTTTGTAAGCGCCGTTGTATTGCGCGACTTCCTCGCCGATGATCACGACGTATTCATCCCGCGCGAGTTCCTCGGCGAGCGCATCATTCAAAGCTTTGCGATAGGTGATTTCCGGCATGGAAATTAATCGTTGAAAAAATGTTTTCCGGTGCGGCCAGCGTGGGTTTGCCGGTCCACTTCATAGTAAACATCGGAAAAAATGTCCGCCTTGTCCGGCAATGGGCTCGCCTTGGCGAAATCTACCGCGGCGTCCACTTCCGCCTGCGCGGCGGCATCCAACTCGGCGATCTTTCGTTCGGTGATAATTCCCTCCGCGAGCAACTGCCGCTGCCATAACCGAAGCGGGTCGTGAAATTGCCGATACTTTTCGATTTCAGCCGGGTCACGATATTTTTTGGCATTCGCGTCCGAAACCGAGTGGCCGTAGTAGCGATACGTATCAATTTCCAGCACCGCGGGTCTTGATTCGTTGCGGGCGCGCTCCATGGCTTTCCAAGTGAGTGCGCGGATTTCGTAAATACTCTCGCCGTTAATGCGATCCCATTGGATATTGTAGCCCTCGGCGCGGGCAGCGAGGCAATTTTTGTATGCTGAAGAGCGCTCGATGCTCGTACCCATCGAGTATTGATTGTTCTCGATAATGTAAATGACCGGAAGATTCCAAAGCGAAGCGAGATTGAGCGATTCGTGATAAACACCCTGATTGACAGCGCCATCACCGAGGTAACAAAGGCAACAGCCTTTTACGTTTTTGTATTTCAAAGCAAAAGCCAGCCCCAGCCCGAGCGGCGTCTGCCCCGCGACGATGCCATGGCCGCCCCAGTAATTTTTGTCCGGTGCGAACAAGTGCATCGAACCGCCCTTGCCTTTTGAGCTACCGGACGCTTTTCCAAACAACTCCGCCATGCACTCGTTCATCGACATGCCGGCCGCCAGAGCTTGGCCGTGACTGCGGTAACCCGCGATGATTTGGTCCTCCTCACCGCAAAGGGAAATGGTTCCGATTGCCACGGATTCCTGGCCGATATAGAGGTGAAGAAACCCGCCCATCGCGCCGGTTTGATAATATTTGAGCGCCGTTTGCTCAAACCGGCGGATCCGGAACATTTGTTCCAACAGATGGATTTTCTCCTCCGGAGTCAACCGCTGGTTGATGTCGGCACTGGCGTGGCCTTCGTTTTCCGCAACAGTTTGCATGATTTTCCCGAATTTGAACCGCACCCCTGAATGTGATGCAAGCGGGGTTTTGCTTGATTTCTTTGCCCCGGCGGCTTAATTTTCCAAGTCAATACTTGTTTAACCCGTGAACCGCAATAAGTCAAGTAGCCGCTTGGAAAACCAGCCACTGAAACGTCTCCACGCGCACGATCGTCTTCTGCTTTTGCTGAAAACGCGTGGCCGGAGCAGCACCGGCGATCTGGCAATGGCGCTTGGCATTACGGGTGAAGCGGTCCGGCAACAGCTTGTGCGTCTCGAAGCCGACGGGCTTGTCGAGGCCGCTTCGGAAGCCCGGGGCGTGGGGCGTCCGACTCAACTCTGGCAGTTAACAACCGCGGCGAACTCGCGCTTCCCGGATACTCACGCGGAATTGACTACTCAGTTGATCGAAACGATCCGGTCCACGCTGGGGGAATCGGCCTTGAACAAAGTGATTGCCGCGCGGGAAAAGGTATTGCAGCGGGATTACACAATTGCTCTGGAGGGCACCCAGACTCTAAAGGAACGCGTTGAGCGTTTGGCATCCATCCGAAACAGTGAGGGCTACATGGCCGAATGGCGGGCGGAAGGAACCGGTTTCCAGCTGATTGAAAACCACTGTCCTATTTGCACCGCGACGGCTGCGTGTATGAACCTGTGTGATGCGGAACTGAAACTTTTTCGCAGCATCCTGGGTCCCGACGTTTCGGTTAGCCGCGAAGAACACATTTTCAGCGGCGCGCGGCGCTGCGCCTATCGGATTGAGCACAAATCGCTGGTGAATCCCCAACCTGGCGGTGCCGCAAAGAATTAAAGCTGTCAAGCCCCCCGCTTAGAAACTCGCGGCAATACTCATCACGGCGCCAGCCGCGGTAACCTTGTTCGCGCAGGGTTCGTCATCAGCGACTCGTATCTGCTCAGTCATTGCGCATTTGAATCAAGTAGGAGTTGCGGCGACAAGTAAAGATTAACCGCGCTCGACTGCAGAGGCTAATCTGAAGGTGCATCTGAGCGAGAGCGTTACCGGCTTTCCCTCGAACAAAGTCGGAAACACGAGCGATGGGAAGCGCGTTTGCCAAGCGAGCGCCACGACTTCGTTGGCCGCTCGGCGGAGAATCCTTCAGCGCGGTGTCGGTGACTTCGTTCAATGCCTGGCGCAACAAACGTGCTTTGAGCTTTTCGAGTTCGCCGTAAGTCGTAAGTAGCATTCATATGAATCTGGAATTGGGTCGATGCTTTCAGGAAGCTGTTCCCCTGTCTTTTGACGAGTCAGCCGGCACAACCTGTGGCGGTCCATCGTTCCCGATGGCTTCGACAGACAGCCGTTTCTGGCCTCTTCGGCAAGTTGGAGTTCCTCCTCGGTTTCGGGTTGGTGAAACACGATGCTGTTTCCGCCGTCTTCATCCCATTGCTTAATTTAGCCGGCACCCGCACCCAACGGGCTTACGTTCAATTGCCGCCAAGGGATACATGAGACGGCGATTACGCGAGATTCAGAGCAGTTCACTTTGCGCATGCTGAACAATCTAAGAGCCTGTACTTAACTTTTCGTAAAAAAAGTCTGTACATGGTAAATACATCCCGGCAATAAGCTGGGGATGGCAAACAAGCGAAAGAATTATCCGAGTGATGTGACCGATGAAGAATGGTCGTTTTGCGTGGGATAT
>DATNEA010000050.1:0-3864 GCA_035606845.1 Candidatus Angelobacter sp.
CGTCGGCTGGTAACCGACAGCGCTCGGCGTGCGGCCCAGCAACGCGGACACTTCCGAACCGGCCTGAGAGAAACGGAAAATGTTATCGACGAACAGGAGCACGTCCTGGTTCTTTTCGTCACGGAAATATTCCGTCACCGCCAGGGCGGACAGCGCCACGCGGAGACGCGCGCCGGGTGGTTCGTTCATCTGGCCGTACACGAGACCGATCTTCGAGCCGGGTTTCACAATCGGCATGCCGTTTGCGCCCTTCTTGGGATGGCCCTTCTCGTCTTTTTCAACCTTGATGACGTCGGCTTCGATCATTTCGTTGTAAAGATCGTTGCCTTCGCGCGTGCGTTCACCCACGCCCGCGAACATCGAGACGCCGCCGTGCAGTTTCGCGATGTTATTGATCAATTCCATGATGACGACGGTCTTGCCGACGCCTGCACCGCCGAACGCGCCGACTTTGCCACCTTTCAAGAACGGGCAAATCAGGTCGATGACTTTTATGCCGGTCGTCAAAATCTGCGGGCTGGTGGATTGATCCACGAGCGCCGGAGCCGCGCGGTGAATCGGAAGATACTTGTCGGGCTTCACATCGCCCTGCTCGTCCACGGCCTGGCCGGTCACGTCGAACACGCGGCCCATGACCGCTTCACCCACGGGCATCGAAATCGGCGCGCCGGTATCGGTGACTTCCATGCCGCGCTTGAGGCCTTCAGTCGTGCTCATGGCCACCGCGCGAACCCAATCATCGCCAAGATGCTGCTGCACTTCGAGTGTCAGCTTGATTTTCGCCGTGGCGCCGGGAGGGGTAAATTCGAGCGTGAGCGCATTATAAATGGCCGGGAGTTTGTCCCCGAACTCGATGTCCACGACCGGACCAATGATTTGAACGATTTTGCCTTTATTCATGAGATTAATTAGCCCAATGCCATCTGGGCGGTGGTGATTTCCAAAAGCTCTTTCGTGATGTTCGCCTGCCGCAGCTTGTTGTACTCAAGCGTGAGGTCCTTGATAAGCTGCTTGGCGTTGTCGGTGGCGTTCTTCATGGCCACCATGCGCGCGCTGTGTTCGGATGCCTTCGCTTCCAGGAGGATCTGATACACAATGAAATTAACAAAGTGCGGGAGAATCGCGCCCAGCACCTGCTCGGCGTTCGGTTCAAAAATATGTTCCAGCCGTTGTTGTTCCGCGCCAGCCTGATGGCCCGTTGAAGCCTTTTCCTCCCCGCCACCTGCAAGATTCAAAACATTCTGCAGTTCACCAAGGGGAAGCAACTGCCGGACTTCCACTTTCTGAGTGAGCGTGTTGACGAAGCGCGTAAAAACGACGTCCACGGCATCGACTTCGCCGCTGAGGAACATTTCCTGGAGCGACTTGGAAATGGCCCGCGCTTCGGAAAAAAGAGGCGCGTCTTTGTAAGTGAATTCAGCAACAAGGTTCCGCTTGGTGCGGGCGAAAAATTGCGCGCCTTTGCGGCCGGCCGCGACAAAGACAGTCGTGTTCTTGTCGAACTTCATGACTTCGCGCCCCAGGTTGGCATTGAGCGGCCCGCACAATCCTTTGTCCGTGCTGACGCCCAGAACAGCGCGCTTGCGAATGGGACGGCCTTCCATCAAGGGATGCGTGAAATTCTGCGCGTCTTTCGCGGCATTGAGAATCACCTGATTCATCAGGATGGCATAAGGCCGCCCGGCAAGCGCCGCGAGCTGCGCCTTGCGCATCTTCGACGAAGCAACCATTTGCATGGCCTTCGTGATCTGGGCCGTATTCTTGACCGACCGGATGCGTCGGCGTATGTCGCGTGTGCTTGGCATGACTAAAATCTTTTTTTGGAGCGCACCCTGCAGGGTGGTGATTGCTCCCGAATGTGAAATCTGATTTCGCGCTTTGCCGATTGCGCCGGTTCAAGCAACTGCTGAATGGCCTCGAATAAATTGGTTATGGCCTGATCGTGTTCGCCTACGCGATTTTCCAATTCCGCCAGCTTTGCCGCGAGTTCTTTGTTTGCAGCCAATTGCTCGCGCATCCAAACAAACGCGCGCACCACCCGAATGCTGGCTTCAATCGCGGTTTTGCTGTTGAGGATGTTCCCGAGCATCAAAGCTCCGTGCTCGGTAAACACCACAGGAGACCGGCGAAGATTTCGTCGGGATGAGGTCACAATTTGTGACCTCATCTGCGCAACCTCCTGACTTGTAAGCACAAACGCAAAATCCCGAGGAAATCTTTCCTGATTTCGCTTGAACTGTTGGTTTAATTGCTTGGTCGTCACCCCGTACATCGCGGCCAAATCCGCATCCAGCATGACGCGCTGGCCGCGAATGAGGAGAATCTTCTCCTCAATCCGCCGCACAGGCTCCGTTGCTGTTTTGTAGATGGCCATGAGCTACTTCAGGTCTTAGCGATACGACGGCTTGAATTCCGTCACCGCCGCCTTCAATTCTCCAGCGATCGCGTCGTTGATGGCTTTCTCGTTCCGGATTTTCTTGAGCAAATCACCTTTGCGGGTGGTGAAAAAGTCCGTGAGCTTGTTTTGGAAATCTTTCACTTTCTCGACCGGGACGTCATCGAAGAAATTGTTCTGCACTGCCCACAACACTGCGGCCTGCACTTCGACCGGGACCGGGTTAAACTGGGGTTGCTTGAAAACTTCCACGACTCGTTTGCCTCGTTCGAGAATCTGCTGCGTCTTGGCGTCGAGGTCGGAACCGAACTGTGCGAAGGCGGCCAATTCGCGAAACTGCGCCAAATCACCTTTGATACGGCCGGCGACTTGTTTCATCGCCTTGATTTGCGCCGCCGAACCGACGCGGCTGACCGAGAGACCGACTGACACTGCCGGGCGCACGCCCTGGTAGAACAAATCGGTTTCCAGGTAAATCTGGCCGTCCGTAATCGAAATCACGTTCGTCGGGATGTACGCCGAAACGTCGCCCGCCTGCGTCTCGATGATCGGCAGCGCCGTCAGCGAACCATTGCCATATTTTTCCGACACGCGCGCGCTGCGTTCCAGCAAGCGGCTGTGGAGATAAAACACATCACCCGGATACGCCTCGCGGCCCGAGGGGCGCTTCAACACGAGCGACACCTGGCGATACGCCACGGCTTGCTTGGAGAGATCGTCATAAATAATCAGCGCGTCCATGCCGTTATCCATGAACCACTCGCCCATCGATGCACCGGCGAACGGCGCGAGATATTGGTTGGCCGCGGAATCGGAAGCGGAGGCCACGACAATAATCGTGTCTTCCAATGCGCCGGCTTTTTCGAGTTCCGCGATGACGCGCGCGATGTTCGACTGCTTCTGGCCGATCGCGACGTAAATGTTGTGAACGGGACGGAAATCCTTATCGCCCGAAGCGCGACCCACTTTGTTGATGCGCGCCTGGTTAATCATGGTGTCCACGCCGATCGTCGTCTTCCCCGTCGAACGGTCGCCGATGATTAATTCGCGCTGGCCGCGCCCAATCGGAATCATCGCATCAATCGCCATGATGCCGGTCTGCACCGGTTGGCTCACGGATTTGCGTTTCACGATGCCCGGCGCGATTTTTTCCACCGGATAAAAAGCTGTTTCCTTGATGGGTCCCTTGCCGTCGACCGGGCGGCCGAGCGAGTCCACCACGCGGCCGAGCAAGCCTTTGCCGACCGGCACGGAGAGCAACTTGCCCGTGGTCTTGACCTCGGAACCTTCGTGCACCTGAAGGTAATCGCCGAGGATGATGGCGCCGACTTCAGTTTCTTCCAGGTTCAGCGCGAGGCCCACGACCCCGTTGCCGAAATCAAGCATCTCGTTCAACATCGCGTCGGTCAGGCCTTCAATCTTGGCCACGCCGTCGGATATTTCGCGGACGACGCCGACGTTTTGCTTCG
>DATNEA010000024.1:0-7921 GCA_035606845.1 Candidatus Angelobacter sp.
ATTCCATCGTGGGATTCGAGAGCATCCGCTGGTGTGGAATCACGCCGAGCAGGTCCAAACCCTTTCGCTTCAGGCCGCGCCGGACAAAATCCGTCACCGAATCCACCTTGGTGTCCAGGACCTTGTTGACAATGACGCCGATGATTTCGACGCCTTCTTTTTCAAACAACGCCTGGTTCAAACAAACTTCATCGATCGGTTTGCCGATGCCGCCTCGGGTCACGATGATGACCTTGGCGCCAAGAATTTTGGCGACTTGCGCATTGGACAAATCAAACACGGAACCGACGCCAGCGTGGCCGGAGCCTTCGCACAGCACGAAATCCTTTTCCCACGCCACGCGGTCAAAGGCCTGCTGGATTTTTTTGATGAGTGTTTCGTTGTTTGCGGCCTGAAGATATTTGCGCGTAAAATCGGGCTCGACGGCGATCGGGCTCATGTCCACCAGCGGGCAATTCATCCGGTAGACGCTGTCCATGAGCACTGTGTCCTCGTCGATTTTCTGCTCCTCAATCTCGACGAAACGCTGGCCGACGGGCTTGATGTAACCGACACGCGGGAAGTGCCGCTGCAACGCCGCGATCAGACCGAGCGACGTTGTGGTCTTGCCATCGTTCTGGCGAGTGGCGGCGATGAAGACGCGGGGCGTGGAAATGTTCATGGAGGCGGTTAAATGGTTAAATCAGTTAAATGGTTGAATAGTTCCGAGCACGCACGCTCATTTAACTTGTTTAGCCGATTACCCATTTAACTCGTTGAGTCACTCTCCCGGAAGTTTGACGCCGGCACCGGGATAGAGGCGGTCGTATTCGATGGCTTGCACGCCGACGATGGCGGCGACGCCGAGGATGTCGTGCGCGTTCGAGCCGCGCGAGACGTCGGCGGCGGGGCGGTCGAGGCCGAGGAGAATCTGGCCATACGCGTTGGCGCGGGCGATGTGGCGAACCAATTTGCTGGCGATATTGCCGGAATTGAGTTCGGGGAAAATGAGCACGTTGGCCACTCCGCCAACTTTGCTTTCGGGCAATTTGCGCGCCGCGATTTCCGGCACCAGCGCGGCGTCCACCTGCAATTCGCCGTCAAAATCCGCTTCCACTTTTTTCGCCTCGGCTTTTTGCCGAGCGAGAGCGGTGGCAGCCTGCACGCGGCCAATGGTTGGATGCGTGGCGCTGCCTTTGGTTGAAAACGACAGCAAGGCGACGCGCGGCCGGATGTTGAGCAATTGGCGAGCAAGCTGCGCTGTTGAAACGGCAATCTCCGCGAGTTGTTCGGTGGTGGGTTCGGGAATCACGCCGCAATCGGCCATGAACAGCACGCCGTGAGCGCCGAATTGCGAGTCCTCGACTTCCATCACCTGGCAGCTCGAAGCGGTCGTGTTTTGCGGCGCCATTTTGATGATTTGAAACAACGGCCGCAGCACGCTGCCGGTCGTGGCGCTCGTGCCGGACACGAGGCCGTCCGCCTGGTGCATGGCGAGCATCATGGAGCCAAAATAATTCGGCTGAAGAATGGCCTCGCGTGCTTCGGGAAGCTGCAAGCCCCGGCCGCGCCGCAAGGCGGCAAAGCGGCGCGCAAAATTATCGAGATCGTTGCTTTCGGGCGGGTTGATGATGCCGATGCCCTCCAGCGAAATGTTCAATTCCTCGGCTAACTGTTTGATTTTGGTGCGATCACCCAACAGAATCGGCGCCCCGAGCCGCAGCGAATAAAACTGGCGCGCGGCCTGCAGCACGCGCGGCTCCAAACCCTCCGGAAAGACGATCCGTTTCGGATGCCGCTGCAGTTTTTCAATAATGTTCCCGATAAAACGCATGGCGCTAAGTTAGCGGCCATCGGCGAAAGTGCAATAGTTCTCGCGCTGTAGCGGCGCTCTGTGAGCGCGGCGCAATCGTTGCAGGTTTCACCGCGGATGATGATCGGCGGCATGCAGGAAATCCGCGGCTGGTATTCCGGCACATCGATTGATTCGGAAGACACGCTCGCGTTCAGCGCACTGCGGGGCGTTCGTTCGAAGAATGAGATGTATCCGCTCGACAAGGTGAATGAAGCCTACGAGCGCATGATGAGCGGCAAGGCGCGTTTTCGCGTAGTGCTGGCGATTGGCCAAATTAACCCACAACGCTCACGCTTGCTGATTTGGCCAATTGCGCGTATCGGTGAGCATGGACCAAAAACCAATCGACTCGCGGGTCAGGATCGGCCACGTGCATCTCAAGGTCGCTGACATTGACCGTGCGCTGAAATTTTATCGCGATGTGCTTGGTTTCGGGATCACGACGCGCTACGGAACACAGGCGGTGTTTCTTTCCGCGGGTGGGTATCATCATCATATCGCGCTCAACACGTGGGAAAGCCGGAGTGGTTCGCCACCGCCTCCGAATGCCACCGGGCTTTATCACCTCGCGATTCTGTATCCTACGCGCGCTTTGCTGGCGGATGCGTTGCGGCGCGTGCTCGCGGCGGGCATTGAGCTGGATGGCGCGTCGGACCATGGGGTGAGCGAAGCGCTTTATTTGCGCGACCCGGACGACAATGGCGTGGAGTTGTATTGGGACCGTCCGCGCGAAGAATGGCCGCGCAACGCGGATGGCGGGATCGAAATGTTCACGCATCGCCTCGATTTGGATGAGTTGTTAAAGGAGTGAGCAAAAAGACGCCGGCCATTGAGTGCTGGCGGCGACCGGCGCGCTTGATATTCTCGCGGTCATGAGCAAGAACCGGCTGGAGGCGTTCAGCGACGGCGTGATCGCCATCATCATCACCATCATGGTGCTGAATTTGAAAATTCCGGAAGCTGGCAAAGTGGATTGGATGGATTTGAAACCTGTGCTGCCGGTCTTTTTCAGCTATGTGATCAGCTTTATTTACGTGGGCATTTATTGGAACAATCATCATCACATGCTCCACGCCACCAAGAGTGTTAATGGGAGTATTCTGTGGGCGAACCTGCATCTGCTGTTTTGGCTGTCGCTGTTTCCGTTCGCGACCGGCTGGATAGGCGAAAGCTGGCTGGAGAAACATCAACTCGCGTCGGTGCCAGTCGCCGTTTATGGCATCGTGTTGCTGATGGCTGCCATCGCCTACCTCATACTGCAACTCGCCATCGTTCGCAAAGAAGGGCGGCACGCGATGCTGGCGGCGGCGATTGGCTCGGATTGGAAGGGGAAACTTTCGCTATTGCTGTATCTCTGCGCGATTCCGCTGGCGTTCGTGAGCCCGTGGATTTCCGGTGCGCTATTCGTCAGCGTGGCCGTGATCTGGTTTGTGCCGGATCGGCGCATCGAGCGCGTTGTGGAAAAAAGCGAAGAACCGCGCTGAGTTTGTTTTTAAGGCGACGATTCCAGTTCGAGTTGCTGAAGTTCCGGCCCGACGCGGTTACCGAGGCGGTTCCCGGATATGCACAACGCGATTCCAAAGCCGGCCAGCACCACGACCAGAACGCAAAATGCGCGGATGTGGCGAGTTTCGAATCGTTTTAGCGAGGCAGCGAACGCAACCAATGCAAACACGGCGGAGACGACGATGACGGCGTCCACACTTGCTCGTTGCCAATAACTGCCGCCGAGGTGCAGCCACATGCCGAATTCATCGAAGGTCAAAGCCATGGCCACGCCATAGAGCAGGGCCGTGATTTCCGCGGCGCGGCCCACCGGCCGCCGAAAGACACTGTAGCCGCCGACACCGGCGAGCAGAAAAATTCCGTAGTTGAGGTGATGGACATGCGTGCCTTTCAGGAAAAAATAAAAATTCGGTATCGCCCTCGCCATGATCAGAAAAACAAAGACGCGCGAAACGACGAACGTGATGATGAAACTGAAAAGGGCCCGGCGTGCCAGCCGATGGGCGGTTTCTTTGTGAATGGAAGTTTCTCCGTTCACGCCATCATTCGAGAGACTGCCAGCGCAGCCTTGAAACCAGCGAGCGCAGGCCAAAATAAACTGGAACCGCCAGGGTCAGTTCACCGAGCAGCATCCACCAAAACCATCCCGCGGAAAATGCCCACACCGCGATGCCCGACACAATGCCCGCCGGCAGCATCGCGCCAAATATTTTCGCGTTGCGCGCGGCGGACCTTGCTTCTTCGTTGGGACGGCAAAGCGGCACGCCCTGGTTCAGCGCGGCGGGAACCAAAGCCGCGATTGGCATAAGGATAAATGCCGGCAGAAACAGCAGCAGATGCGAGGGATTGCGTTGCACGACCCAGAGGACAAAGCAGACCAGGATGAATACGGGCACAGACAGCAGCCAAAGCACCGCCTGGCGCGCGCCGTGACAAAGTTCCGCAGGCCCGTTCATGGGCGCGACGCGAAAAATATCCGACGCCTGCCATTGTTGCGAGTATTGCAAAAGATCGATCGTAATCAGCGGCGAGATGGCGAGAAAACTGGACGAAAAGGCGAGCCCAAAACCTTCCGAGGTTTGTTTATCGAATACGAAAATAAACGGCATGATCAACATGAGCGCGATCCCGGGAAACACCCGCAGTTTCACATCGCGGTCGCGCAGGAGATAAGCCGTGGTCAGGAGAAAACCCGTGCGTGAGACTGGCGAGAACCATTTGAGCGGCGGAAGCTGCGCGAGCGTTTCCGTCCAGCGCCACTGCGATTTCGTCCGCGGCTTGGAAACCGTTTCCCCCAGCGCTTGCAGCCCTGCTTCGTAAGTGTGCGCGAGTTTTCCAAATGCCAGCCAAAGCACGACCGCGGTGGCGATCACTCCAATGCCCATCAGCAGCCATGCGCCCGCGGCGCCACGTCCGGCGAGGGCGTCATCCATGCCCGCGAACCATGCCGGCGGGAAAAAACCAAGCCACCACGTCTCCGGCCCAAAACGGAGCCAGCCCTTGTTGGTGAGCTGCAAAACCAGCCGCGGCATGATTTGACCGGCCATTACCGCCGTGATCACGACCAGCACCTGCGCAGTCGTCATGAGTCCATCCAGCTTTTCACGGCCAAACCAGCGCAAGCACAACTGATAGGCCAGCACGATCAAGCCGGTGCAAAAAAGCGCTTCGAGAAGGGTGGACGCGATGTGAACGAATGGAAACAGCAGGTTTCCGTCCGGCGCGGAGAGCCCCACAAAAAGGCCGGCCAGGTTCAATGCGCCCGCCAGCCAGAGCGACACCTCGATAAGCACGCGAATTTTCGACCACAGCAAGTCGCGTGACGACACCGGCCGATGCATCAATATGTCCGCCTCTTCCTTGTTGAACAGAATTTCACCGGCGGATCCGGACACAAACATCGCCAGGAAAATAAAGGTTAATCCGTGCAGATAAACGGCCAGCGCAAAAACCGGCTGTCTTGCGAACGAGCAGGCAAGCATTCCGAAACCGCCGTAAACGAGCAGAACCAACAGCAGTTTTTGCGTGACGGATTTTGGCGCGGTCTTCAGCCGAAGTCCGCGCGAGCTGCGGCCGCGCAGATACAGTGTGAGAAACAGCCGGCGCAAGATCTTCCGCTGCGGGAGCGCGGGATTGAGGATGGGCGGAGCGGCTGGCGCGGGCGTGTTCATCGAAACGTTTTGGCGAAGTCTTCGGCGCGCCGTTCCAGTTCCGCGCCGCCGGTCAATTCTGTGAACAGACGTTCGAGCGTTCCGGCGTTGTGCGCCGCCACGAGTTCGTCGGGTTTGCCGTCTAAAACGAGTTTACCCTTGTCGATGATGATGACGCGGTCGCAAACGCGTTCGACCACTTCCAAAATGTGAGAGCTGTAAACAATCGTCTTGCCTTCGCGCGCGAGCGTTTGAATGAGCGCCTTGAAGCCGACCGCCGCATTGGCGTCGAGGCCGTCCAGCGGTTCATCGAAGAAAACGACCGGCGGATTGTGGAGCAGGGCGGCGGTGATGACGACCTTGCGCCGCATTCCTTTCGAGTAAGCGCCCAACAATTTATCAGTGAGCGTTTCAAAACTGAGGTCGAAAAACGCGATGAATTGCTGGATGCGAATGCGCGCCGCGTCCTTCGGAATGCCATACAGCGCGGCGATCATTTCGAGATATTCGAGGCCGGTCAGTGATTCGAACACCGCTCCCGATTCCGGAACGAAACCAACGTGGTGTTTGACTTCTAGGGGTTGTTCGCGCAAATCGAAACCGCAAATGCTGGCTTTGCCTTCGGTGGGTTCAAGCATGCCCGTGAGCATTTTCAACGTGGTGGATTTGCCAGCGCCATTGGGCCCGAGAAAACCAACAATCTGCCCGGCGGGGATTTCAAACGAGAGCGCATTGACGGCGATCTGCGCGCCGAAACGCTTGGTCAGCTGCTGGAGTGCAATCATGCGGCGTGTTTTCCTTGAAATGTTCTCGGCCGTTCCCGGCTTTTGGGAGAGTAACCGCGGCAAAAATTGAAATCAATGAAAGAAGGCAAGCGAGCCCGCCGATATTTGGACTGCGCCGACAGAGCGTAGCATCGACGGCGCTTTCAATAAGGTTATTTGTATCGGACGGCTTAAGAACGTGTAACAAAATGCATTTGACGGCAGGGCGTCCCGCCTTGGCGGGATGCGCGCCGTTGTCGAAGGTTTTGCGGAGCGACGCGCCCTACCATCGCGGGCAAGAAGCCTCATTGTGTTATGCGTCTAAATCATCCATGTCCCCACCTGAAAAAAGCGGCGTCGACGCTGCGCTCTGCCACCGCACTCCAAAGTGCGTCTAGCTTGCCTAATCCTGAATGTAAATCATGTCGCCGGGGAACAGTTGGTAATCCTGGCCTTGCAGCAGGCTCTGGAGATCCACTCGAAGTGGTTGGTTGTTGCGATAGATCGTGATGGCGACGGGCGCGGTCTGCTTCTCGTAGTCCGCCAGCGTCAACGCGCGCGAGAGCGTGAGGCCGCGGTACCACATCACCACTGGATTCCTTACCGGACCCAAAATCCGCACTTGTGGCTGGGCCGGGGGGCGTGTCAGCGGCGGTGTCTGCCCTGTTTGTGCCTGCTCCATTTGCATGCGCGCGGCCTGTTCGCCCTCGGCATACGCGCGGCGGATCTGCGCCTGCCGTTCTCGTTTGCTCGCGCAACCCCAGGCAAGCAATGCCATGAGAAAAATCAGTGATGTTGTTTTGATCGCGCTCATTCCGGCCGACAATCTACGCCTGTTGGATGGCGTCGTCATTAACTGGAAACCGCAATGCTTTTCAACAGGTTCATCGCTGTTATTTGAAATATTGCGGAGAGTCCCTGCAAGAAAAAATACCAGAGGGAAGAAAAGCGTTAACAACTCGTCGGCACTTCCTGGAGCACTTCCACGCAATGCGGAATCGCGCCGACGACGAAGCTCAGGCATTCCACGGCGCCGCTGGGTTTGCCGGGGAGGCAAATGACCAGCGCCTTGTCCACCACCACGGCGAGGTTGCGCGAGAGGATCGCGTTTTTCGTGATCTTCATCGATTCAGCGCGCATCACTTCGCCGAAGCCGGGGAGTTCGCGCACGGCAATTTCCCGCACAGCCTCGGGAGTGACATCCCGCAAGGCCACGCCGGTCCCACCCGTCGTGAGGATGAGTTGGCAGCCTTTGGAAATGTGTTCGCGGACGGCGCGCTGAATGTCGTTTTTCTCGTCGGGCACCAGCGATTCGGCCAGCACCTTCCAACCATAGCTTTGCGCGCTTTGCCGCAAGGCGGGGCCGCCCAGGTCGTCGTAAAGGCCTTTGGAGGCGCGGTCGGAAATCGTGATAATGCCGGTTTGAATTTGCATGCTTTTAAATTGGATACTGCAAAACTTCCGCCTCCTCACGTCGGCGGCTGGTTCAAATCTCCCGCTTCGTTTTTGAAACCAATCGAATGTCGCCGATGACCATTTTTTTGTCCACGGCCTTGCACATGTCGTAAATGGTCAAGGCGGCGACAGTCACGGCGGTGAGCGCTTCCATTTCCACGCCGGTTCGGGCGGCGATTTTGGCGAAGCCGGTGATGACAATGCGATCGCGG
>DATNEA010000033.1:0-11657 GCA_035606845.1 Candidatus Angelobacter sp.
GCGTTCAGCCCGCGCGTCTTCTCATCAAAACGCAGTTTGAGATATTCCGGCACCGACCGCGCCTTGGAGCCGTAGTAAAACGGCATCATGAAAATCGCGAGAAACACCATCGCGGGAATCGCGCCCACCCAATAAAAGTGGCTGGTCATGATGCCGTATTTCGCGCCATCCGCCGCCATGCCGATGACTTCCTGCGCGCCGAGATTGGCCGAAATAAACGCGAGACCCGTGACCCAGGCCGGAATCGATCGTCCCGACAGGAAAAAGTCGGTGCTGCCCTTCATGTACCGCTTCAAAATCCAGCCAATGCTGAGGACAAACACAAAGTAGATGATCAGGATGGCATAATCGATATTGCCCAGTTGGATATGCTGCATACGAGGGTGTGGTTAGTTGTTCGCGTTCGCTTTTGAACTGACACCGGAGGCGAAGGGTCGGAGCCTGCCCGCCGCGCCCGGCAATTTCGAGCGACAATAGTGAACCGCCGCCACGCAGTCAACATCAGGGTGGCCAACGACCAGCGATTCATCCGAATTCCGGGGAGCGTAGCCGCCTCGGCTGCGGTTCGGTGCGCCTCGCGCCGAACGGTTGAGGCGCAAACGGCCAGTGAACGATGAAACCTTTCACGCGCAACGGTGAGCCGCAAGGGTGCGCCTCGCTGTGCCCGAGGCGGGCGCACTCCCCTTTTCAACTGAATTATTAGCTAAGGCTTCGGCGCGAGCAATGCCTCAAGACTGCTCGGCCCCGAACCGGTTTTCTCCAGCGCTGGATAACGAAGTCCGCCGTCATAGTTAAGCTCCACGGTCCGGTAAAAATCCCCTGTCTTGACCAACAATTTCAGCGGTGATTTTTTTGCTTTGATGTCTGCCTTGAGTTGGTCCGTTTCAATGGCGCGGCCGTCGAGCGCGATAAGCTTGGTGCCCACCGTCAGCCCCGCGTTAAAAGCCGGCGTGTCCCAGCCCACTTCGGTAATCGTCGAGTCCTTATCGAGAACAAAACCGACGGAATAACTCAGGTCCGTCACCTTGCGCGCCTTCTCGGCGAGCTTGAACGTTTCGGTCGGCGAGTTGGTATAAACGAGCTCATATCCGCCGCGCGTGAAACCATCCATCGGCGCGTGCACATTGATATTATCCAGCCGGGCGTGAAGAAACGCCGCCCAGTCGTGCGGCTGAATCTGGTTGAGCGTTTTGACCACGTCATCAAACGTGTAAATCATTTCTCCCCAATCGCGGTCGTGCACGCCGAAGAACGCCCGGGCGAAATCATCCATGGAGCGCTTCCCGCCGGAGAGTTGGCGGATCAGGCTGTCCGCATCCAGCCAGATCAGCGCGCCTTCATTGTAATAATCCTCCTGACGCTGCCAGCTCGTCCATCCTTTCGGCCGCCGTTTGGCAATGATCGGGTCATCGGTCGTGTCCTCGAGCGGACGCCATTTGCGCCCGGCCATCGTATCCAACCGGGCGGCAAGAGACGCCAGCGTGTCCAACGCCTGTTGCTTTGAAATCAATCCCGACCGCGCGCCCAGCACGATGCCCCAAAATTGCGTTTGTCCTTCATAAACCCACAGCAAACTATCCTGCATCGGCGTGCGGTAATCCGGCGTCCACAAGTCCGCCGGGCGCCGAAATTTTCCGTTCCAACTGTGGGTATATTCGTGCGGCAACAGCGTCCGTGCCGACACATTGTCGTCCCATTCCGTAAAATATCCCTCCCGCACGCCGTCTTCGGAACTGCGATGATGTTCCAACCCCTGGCCCCCTTCGCGGTCGCTGATTTCCAGCAGAAAATCGTAATGATCGTAATGTTGCGCGCCGAAAAGTTTGACCGCCTGCGTCACCAAGTTGCGGTGAAATTGAATTTGTTCGTCGGTCGCCGCCAATTGCTCCGGCTCGTCCGCGAAGATATCGAGACGAACACCCGGCGCGAGCGTTTCCACCCGCCGATTGACGCCCGCATACATCGGACTGTCCACCAGCGTATCCAGGCCGACCGGCTTGAAATGAACGGTGTCCCCCTCCTGCGAAGCCACGTCCAGCGCCGAAGATTCCTTCCAATCCGGCGGCAGTTTGACCGACGCATCCATGTTGATCTGGCGGACATAATAACCCGCGGGATAAAGCACCACGCTGTTCCATTCGAGGTCCAGCATTTCGGGAGTGGTTTCCACGCGGCCCTGGTTGGGATCGGTCGGCGCGAGATACTGGAAATCCGCCTCAATTTCGGAAGTGTCTTGCGGCACATCCACGTGAAATGCGAAAACATCCACTGGATCGCGCCGCCACGACAATGATTTGCCGCCCGCTTTCAGTTCGAGGCCGGCCAGCCGGGAAATCGGTCCATTATTGGAATGCTCGCCCGGCAGCCACTTCGGATAAAGGAGAGTGAGCGGGCCCGGCGTGGAAATGGGAATTGTTTCGACCACCTGGAAAATGCCGCGCGTATTATCGGACGCATCCACCGATAGCTTGATCGTGCCCGGCCAGGGAATGTCGCGCGCCGGCGGAATGGCATCGACAATGGGCAATGCCTCAGGCGCGCTATTTTGCGCATGAATCATGAACCACGGGGTGAACACGAGGAGAACCGAAAGAGCACGATTTTTCATGAATGGCCAGAATGGTTGACGCACAGGAATTTTGCTGGTGACGGTGATTTGCCGGAAACTAAAACTTACCCGAATCACGAGCAAGCAGATTCGCCGCGCCGGGGGCGCCGTCGAGCGCAACTTGACAAACGCACTGGAGCGCGGGCTTCAGTCCGCTTCACGGTGACCGAAGAGAGAGCTTTGAAATTTTTTGAGGTCTTTTTGTGGGCAAACATTGAAGCGACGTAAACGTCGCTCTCCTGAATGGTTCGCGTGCCGGGCTATGCCGGAGCGTCGTCTCGACCCTCCCATTTCTGCATTCTGCATTCAACCTTCTGCCTTCCTTCCAATTCTCCCTTGCTGACTCCGAATGACAGGCGTAGTGTCCAACCAATCGCCCCGTGCACCCTACTGACACGGGCCGTGGTCCTGCCATGGACCGTTCGAACATTCCGTTTCGGCCAACTGCCTTCAGCAGGCAGGCGGCGTTTACCTTAATCGAGCTCCTCGTCGTCATCGTCGTCATTGCGATTTTGGCCGCCTTGTTGCTGTCTGCCTTACAAAGCGCAAAGTTGCGCGCCCAGCAAATCCGATGCTTGAACAACCTGAGACAAATGGCCATTGCCCGCCAGATGTACTGGGACGATTTTGGTTTTTTTCAAAACTCTTCACCGGGACCCTATTCAACCTGGCCCGATCGCTTTAAGCCGTACGGTATGACCTCCAGCTTGCTTCTCTGCCCATCCACCTTCGCGACGAATTCAGGGCCGGTATATGATTCATTGCAAGGCACAGCCGATCATCCCTGGGTCGTCCCTGCGAGCTCGCTTGATTATCGGGATCGTTCGATGTCCACAATAAATGTGGGCAGCTATGCCTTGAATATTTATTTCACACAACCTTGGTACCTTACCGATGGATGGCAATTCGGCAGAAGAACTCCCGCGCACCCATCTGAAACGCCCGTTTTCGGTGAGAACATATCTCCTGTTGATGGCCCCCTGGGTGACGCCCTGCCGGCGACCAATTTATATACCGGCTCGTTGACGACCTATTACCCTACGATGGGTGACGAATACAGGGGGATGAGCACGTTCACGATTGCCCGGCATGGCAAGCGCTCCGCTTCGGCGGCCCCTCGCCATGTGGATATTTCCAAACCGCTGCCCGGCGCCATTGACCTGGCGCTTTACGACGGTCATGTCGAAAAAGCCCCGCTGGAAACTCTCTGGACCTATTATTGGAGCGCGAATTGGTGGATTCCCAGCCCGCGTCCCGGCGAGAGATAATACCCCTAGGGTTCTTATTCCTTCGGCAAAACCATCCGCGCCAATTTCTCCGGATCGTCTCCCCGGCCAAAGGGCCGCAGCCGAAAACTATAGGTATATTCCCGCACCGGAATCAAAAACGGCTCATGCGGCCACGCTCCCCAGCTATTGTCCCCGCCCACGCCCTGCTGCTTCAAATCCAGGTTGAGCGAAATAAAATCCCGATGCGGCAATTCGAACGCATGCTTGCCCGCATTCAAATCATCTTCCGTGTAATGCAGCGCGTTCGCGCTCAACAACGGCATCCCCACCGCCAGCAGACCCACCGACCCCTTGCGCAACGCCAGCCAGCGCACATCCGCTTTGTTCCCCGTCTCGCCTGGCTCCGTGTAATCCGCAAAAAATTGGTCTTCGACCTTGCCGCTGTAAACGCCCACGCGCGAATCCTTCCGGTCGCTATACGTTTCCCGCGGCCCCGGTCCGAGCCAAGTGATGCGCTCGAAACCCTTCGGCAATTCCATCCGCATCCCCATCCGCGGCATCCAGATCAAATTCGTTCGCGCAGGCCTGAACGTCGCCGTCACAATCACGTCGCCACTGGGATAAATGCTATAGACCGTTTCCCATTTTGAATTGTCCGCCGCCGGCAGCGATGTTTTCACCGTCACTTCAAAATGGTCCTTCTTTTTCTCGCCGCTAAAACCTTCATTCACGCCCGCCCTGCCCGCGTCGCGCCAATATTTCTGCGAGTCCTTCGGCTTCGATCGCCCGCGATCGTTGTCCGTCATCGCGCGCCAGAAGTCCGGCTTCAACGGCGATTCGATCAACTCGCGCCCTTTGTAAGTCCAGGATTTGATGCCGCCCGTGGCCTCGTCAAAAACAATCTGGAAATTCTTGCCGGAAACCACCGCGCCGTTCGTATTGGCAGACCAGTCCACCGGCGGATACGGGCCTTCATCCATCACCGCCGCCGGCGCCGAGTCCGGCAATTTGAATTCATCCCACGCAATCTCATGGCCCGCGTTGGCCCACGGCATGTCGTGCTTCAGCGTGAAATCCAATTCCAGGAAATACTCCACGCCCGGTTCCGGCCGAAATGCCTTCACGGGAATCGCCAACTGCTTCGTCGCGCCCGGGTCCAGGTCCAGCTCCGGCAACTTCCCGCCCTGGATCTCCTTGCCATCCGCCTTCAGCCGCCAATGCCCCGCCGCGATGTCCCTCAGGTTCGTGAAATCGAACCAGTTTTTGATCGCCACCGTGCGCTCCGTCAGGTCCCACGGCTGGCAACGGATATATTGATACCAATGCTTCACCTCGAATAATCCGGGGTGTGCCCGCCGGTCGGGCGTCACCAGGCCGTTGCAACAAAAGTTTCCATCCGATGGCGTCCCCGCCGGTCCGAAATCACCGCCAAAAGCCCAGAATGTTTTCTCGAAAAAACCGGGCTTTTGATAATGCGCTGCCGGCAACGCTCCCTGTGGCGCGCGCAAACCCTGGTCCACCCAATCCCAAATGAATCCGCCCTGCAAATACGGCTTCTCATAAATCTGGTTCCAATAGGACCCAAAATCGCCGCTGCCATTGCCCATTGAATGTTCGTACTCGCACATGATGTACGGCTTCGTCTCGGGCTTGGAAGCGTATTCGCCCAACTCGCGCGGATTCGGATACATCGGGCAAAAGATGTCCGTGTAAGCGTCCTTTCGCGCCGGCTCATATTGGACTGGCCGCGTCGCATCGCGCTGTTGGACCCACGCCGCCGTCGCCTCAAAATTCGGCCCGTCACCCGCTTCGTTGCCCAAAGACCAAATGATGATTGACGCATGATTTTTATCGCGCTCCACCATCCGCACCGTGCGATTCATGTGCGCATCCGCAAACTCCGCGTCCTTCGCCAATGTCTTTTCGCCAAAACCCATCCCGTGGCTCTCGATGTCCGCTTCATCCACGAGATAAATCCCGTAGCGATCGCACAAGTCATACCACGCCGGCTGGTTCGGATAATGCGAGCACCGCACGGCATTGATGTTGAACTGCTTCATCATCTTGATGTCGCGTTCCATGATCTCCGGCGTAATCGCCTGCCCGCGATCCGGGTCGAACTCATGCCGGTCCACGCCCTTGATCAGAATCCGCTTTCCATTCACGAGCAAATTGCCGTCGCGGATTTCCACCGTGCGAAACCCCACATTCACCGGAATGATCTCGAACACATGCCCGTCCAAATCCTTGATCGCCAGCAACAATTTATAAAGCGCCGGCCGCTCCGCCGACCACAACTGCGCGTGATGCACATCGATATCGAGCTTCAATTCGCGTTCAGAATGCGCCGCAATCGAAATCGCGAGGCTGTTCGTTGAAATCGCTTTGCCGGAAGGGTCGAACAACATCGCTTCCAGGCCGCACGCCGGCGACGTCCCGCCCGTGTTCTGAATGCTCGTGTCAATCGCCAGTTCCGCCACCTGCGACAGGTAATCCACCTTCGCCGTTTTCACTTCAAAATCCCGGATGTGCACGTTGGGCGGCGACCACAAATAGACGTCGCGAAAAATCCCGCTCATCCGCCACATGTCCTGGTCCTCCAGATAGGACCCGTCGCACCACCGAAAATTTTCCACCGCCAGCAGATTTTTGCCCGGCCTCAGAAATTTCGTGATGTCGAATTCCACCGGCGTGCGGCTGTCCTTGCCCATGCCGACTTTTTCGCCGTTCACCCACACATCGAAAAACGAATTCACGCCGCCAAACGTCAGCAACACCCGGCGCCCCGCCCAGCCACTTGGGATTTCAAACATCCGCCGATACGCATTCACCGTATTGTTCGGGTCGTCACCCGGCACGAACGGCGGCGTCCACGGCTGGCGCCATGGATAATGGTAATTCACGTAAATCGGAATCCCGTGGCCGAACATTTCCACATTCGACGGCACCGGAATCGTGTCCCATTTTTTATCGTCAAAATCCGGCTTCCAAAAATCCGGCACGCGCGCCAGTTGATTGGAGGAGTAGTGATATTTCCAATCGCCATTGAGCGAACGATAGAAAGAGGATTTCGCCCGCTCGCTGTTCGCCGTGAATTGAATGCTCCTGGCCGTCGCCACATCCGGACAAATCACCATCGTCGCATGCGGCGGCAGGTTGTTGATGCCCGTCAGCCCTGGATTTTCCCACTCGCGCAATTCCGCCCCCCGCGCCGCCAATACGAAAGCCATCAAAAGAAAAAGCCGAAGTCCAAGACCGAACGGACACGCCCGCAATCCTCGGAGCGCCGATCTCCTGATCGGCGCGAACAGCGTATTGTTTAACGAAGCAGGAAAATGCGCTTCACGGCTCGAGTCCATGCGCGCGAGCTTCGCAGAAATTTCCACTCATCGCAATGTGCAACTCCGTAACGCCGATTTGTAATGGCTCCGTAGCAACCATTGGTTGTCGCTCCGCGACGGAAAAGCTTTCTGCGGAGCAATTTGTAATCTGCTGAATCGCCGAATTGCATTCGCGGCCGGGCGATTTCCCGGTTGAAATCCTCATGGGCCGGTTTCAAATTGAGGCATGAAAGGCCTGCTGCGGCATCCGCTGCGCGTTCTCGTTCGGCTGCTTTGGTTCACCGGCGAGCTGGCCATTGCCGCCGTAAATTTCGCCCGCGTTTGCGGCCTCTCCAAAAATTGTCCGTCCCGCGAACGCGCGCTCTGGCTGCAACACTGCTCCCGCCGCATCCTCCGCATTTTCAAAACCCAAATCACCGCCTCCGGAACCATCCCGGCCAAAGGCCTGCTCGTTTCCAATCACTTGAGCTATGTGGACATCCTGATCATTTCGTCGATCACGCCCGCCATCTTCGTCGCCAAACGCGAAGTCAGCGGCTGGCCCGTCTTTGGCCCCCTTGCCAGAATGGGCGGCACACTTTTCGTCGATCGCGGACGCCGCACGCTCGTCGGAAAGACCACCGATGAAATCCAATCCGCGCTCGATCAAGGCGCGCTCGTCGTTTTGTTTCCCGAAGGCACCAGTTCCAACGGCCAAACCGTTCTGCCCTTCAAATCCTCCCTGCTCGAACCCGCCACCCGCCAAACCCATGCGCTTTTCGCCGGGCTTGTTCAATATCAAATCGACGACGGCGACGTCGGCGAAGAAGTTTGCTATTGGCAAGACATCACCCTCATTTCGCACGTCATCAATCTGCTCAGCAAAAAAACCATCCGCGCCTCCGTCCGCTTCACTCAACTTCGCGAAGGCAGCACCGATCGCAAGGAACTCGCCCGCCAATTGCACTCCGAAATCCTGCGCCTGAAAGAAGCCTCTGCTTTCTAAGCCAACGATGCGGTTGGACGAAGGCGGATTAACGCGGAGACGCTGAGAACAGTGTTCCGCGAAGATGGCCAGGTTTTGGGGTGACCATTGAACGGTGATTGTGGCAAAGCTTGAAAACTCTGCGCTGCTTTGCGTTCTCAGCGCCTCAGCGTTTATTCGGAAAACCATTTGACTGCATGACAGCTCAACGCGCTGTCGAACGTTCTGCTTTGCCAAACCTTCGCCAGGCGGCAATCGCGCCCAATCCCATGATCAATAAAAGAGCCGTGTTGGCCGCATCCGGAACCCGGGTCGCGTCCACGCCCAACTTCAGATATTCCCCCGCCGCATAAGGATCCCCGGAAACCGTCGGACCCATCGTCCAACCGTCTTCCGAGGTGTACGCGGAAGATCTGGTAAACATCAATGCAGCATTCACAGGGCTATCGGCCGGCATGCTGATCGTGACGTAGTATTGCGAAAGCGAATCCAGCTCAATATTCCCTTCAGGAGAATAATCGAAGAATTCCGTGTAAGCTCGGGAGGTCGGTGATTGGGCCATTGGGTCGGCGCCGGATCGGCGACTGGGTTCACGAGATTGCCAATCAACACATTCGCCCCCCCTACACTTTCGAAAAGTTGGACGTCCAGCCATTGCGGGCTGGAATAGGAGGAGCCAAATTCAAATTCAAGAGTGATGCTGTTCAAGGAAAACGTTCCCGCGCCGGTTTTAAAAGACGCCGTGTCTGTACCGTATGGGGTTCCTCCGCGAAACACTCCGTGAATATCACCGATGCCGCCTTCGGTCCAAACATCACCCACGTTGCTGACCACGGAAACCGCCTCCGCACTTTGGAAAACTGCCAAAAACAAAACCACCGTGAGCATTGAAAATTTGGACTTGGAAGCGAGCATAAGCCTGTTTCTCTCCTGTTTTATTTGTTGTGAGCGGCTTGGTGCGACCAGATTAAACAAATCCCGGCCGATTCATTGGGGTCTTTGCCCCAATCGGAAAATCGCATATTCATTGCGTTGGTCCTTCCCGAAATCGAAGACTTCATCGGGTCCATCCGATTTTGACCAATGAGCGCCCCGGGGTTTTTACCCCGATTGAGTCGCCGGTCCTCTGTCCGAGGTTAGATTAAGAGTCCGCGCCCCTCGCGCGGACCGATAAACATTCAATTGGAGACAAGAATTTATGCCAGACACGATGACTCAAACCATGAAGGCGATCCAAATCCATTCCTTCGGCGGACCCGAAGTGCTCCGGCTCGAAGACGTCCACGTTCCGGAACCGCGCTCGCGCCAGGTGCTCGTCCGCGTTCACGCCGCCGGCGTCAATCCGGTCGACTGGAAAATCCGCGAAGGCAAATTCGGCCAGGTCCCCCTGCCCTCCATCATGGGCAGTGATTTCTCCGGCGAAATCGAAGCCCTCGGCCCGGACGTCACCGAATTCCGCGTCGGCGAAATGGTCTTCGGCAGCGTCGCCGACGACAGCGGCAGTTACTCCGAATGCGCGCTCGCTCCGGTCTCTCACATTGTGGAAAAACCCGCCGCCATCGATCACATCCAGGCCGCCGCCATCCCCGTCCCCGCCATGACTGCCTGGCAGGCGCTGTTCGATGAAGCCAAACTTCGCAAAGGCCAGAAAATCCTGGTGCACGCCGCCTCCGGAGGCGTGGGAAATTTCGCCGTCCAATTCGCCAAATGGAAAGGCGCCTACGTCATCGGCACCGCCTCCGCCGCCAACGCCGATCTCGTCCGCAAGCTCGGCGCCCACGAATTCATCGATTACCACGCCACCCGCTTTGAAGATGTCGTTCACGATGCCGACATCGTTTTCGACACCATCGGCGGAGAAACCCAGGAACGCTCCTTCAAAGCCCTGCGCAAAGGCGGCATCCTCGTCTCCATTGTCCAGCCGCCCTCCCAGGAAATGGCCGCCGCCAATGGCGTGCGCGCCGTCTTCATGCGCGAAGACGCGACCCGCAACAATGAATTGAGTCAAATCGCAAAACTCATCGCCAGCGGCCAAATCAAAGTCCATGCTGAAACCATCCTGCCGCTGACTGAAGCCCGCAAAGCCCAGGAACTCAGCCAATCCGGCCACGCCCGCGGCAAAATCGTCCTCGCCATAAGTGAAGAGCCCGGAATGAATCTGTAGCGGCACGACGTAGCCGCCGAGGTAACGAGGCGGAGCGCGGCTGTCGGAGACCAGCCGCGGCAACGTTGCTCGACATTTTAGTCTGCGCTTTTTGTGGACCTTCACGCGCTCCCCGGCTCATGGCTCGCTGAAGCGCAACACGCCAACCATTTGGAGCTTGGAATTTCGGATTTCTCTGGAGCTTGGATCTTGGACGCTTGGAGCTTTTTGCCGCATTGACAAATGTAACCCACCGCGTTACACTTCAGTTAGCAAATGAAAACCAGTTGCCGCTTCGCTATGGCCGTGCACGTGCTCGCCGTCCTTGCCTACAAAGAAGGCGATCCCGTGAGTTCCTCCTGCCTGGCTGGCAGCATCAACACCAATCCCGTCATCATTCGCCGCCTGTTGCTGTCGCTGAAGCGCGCAAAACTCATTGAAACCCGCAAAGGCGCCGGCGCTGGCTCGCGGCTGACCCGCTCGCCGCAACGCATCCATCTGGCCGACGTTTATCACGCCGTTGAGACGCACGAATGCTTCACCACCCCCGCCCGCAAGCCCAATACCGGCTGCCCCGTGGGAAACTGCATCCGCAAAACCCTGGAAAAAGTGTTCACCTCGGCCGAAGCCGCCCTCGAACGCGACCTGGAGAAAACCACCCTCGCCGACATCGTCCAGACCGCCCGGGAAACCTGTTTGCAGGAAAAGAAACGAGCCGTTTGACGTCCTATTTTTTTATGCGAGATTGTAACACTAACGATTACATTATTACTGAAAAAAACGGAGCAACATGAAAGTAACCATTGAAGTCAACGAGGCGAATTTCGAAACCGAGGTCCTCAAATCCACCCAGCCCGTGGTCGTGGACTTCTGGGCTGAATGGTGCGGCCCGTGCAAAATGCTGGCGCCCGTCCTCGACGAAATCGCCGCCGAACAAAGCGGCCGCGCGAAGATCGCCAAAGTGAATATCGACCACGAAGCCGGCCTCGCGGAACGCTTCGGCATCCGCTCCATCCCGACCCTGCTGTATTTCGCCGGCGGCGAAGTCCGCAAACAAACCGTCGGCGTCGTCAGCAAAAAGACCATCGTCTCCACGCTGGAGGCGGTTTCGGCGCCGGAAGGAGCGCCGCTTAAACAATAATTTAAACTGCGCATTTTTTTGAAACAAAATGCGCGCCACGGTGTCAGAAATGGAAAGGTGACAAATGAGAATACCCGCCACATTGCAAGGACGAAGCGTGAAACGCGCCAAAGCCGGCCGGCCCGCGAAGAGCCGCACGGTCGCCGCGAAATCGCACATTGAATTTGCCGCGGAAAAAACACCCGCGCCAGTCGTCGAAACCGCGCAGCCGTTTGAGTCACACGTGACCAA
>DATNEA010000013.1:0-14000 GCA_035606845.1 Candidatus Angelobacter sp.
ATCCCACGCAAAACGACCATTCTTCATCGGTCACATCACTCGGATAATTCTTTCGCTTGTTTGCCATCCCCAGCTTATTGCCGGGATGTATTTACCATGTACAGACTTTTTTTACGAAAAGTTAAGTACAGGCTCTAGGGAAATCATGTCTCGTCGCGAAGCGACTCGGGAAATTGGTCAGCCACGTTGTGGCTGGCTAATCTCCTCGTGTCGCTTTGCGACCAGCGAAAGGTTCTGCAAGATCCGCGGATCCGCCACTCAATCCGCCGGGCTGTAATCCAACACAAACAACGTCACCGCCTGTCGCGGCAAATTCACGTGCAGATGAATCTCGCCGTTTTCCACGGTCGCCTTTTTCGGCGTGTCCAGTTCCGCGAGTTGGCCGGCTTTTTCGAGCTGCGCGTGTTGCTCCGGCGTGAGATTCAACGGCGAACCCATCTTCTTCCATAGCGTAAATGCGTTGCTGTGGTCGGCATCGATGAGGAACTGTTGCACGCGCGTTTCGTGCAGATTTTGCGACAAACCGTCGAGCGCCAAATCCACCGCCGCCGCCGGCCCTTCGACGTCGTCGTCATGATAATGCCACATCATCACGCACACGTGGTTTGGGCCGCTCGCCGCCAGCGCGGAAACGTCCGGTTTCTGGCGCACGCCATGTCTCAGCATATCGTCCAGCGCCGCCGCGCCGTCGCTTTCCACCTCCAGCCGTGTCGCGGGCATTTTGCTGAACATGCGAAACACGTTCAGCACCGGCAAATCAATGCCGTCCGATGCGACCGCTCGAAAACCGGCGAACGGCGGCTGGTTTTCAAATTCGAACGCCCAGGTCAGCGCGCCCTGCAAATTCACGTCATGCCGCTCCGCGAGATCATACGCGCGCGCAAAAATCGCCGCGGTATAGCTCGAATACATCGTGCCGTTCCGGTAGCCGAGCTGCGCGCCTTGGCAAGCGGCGCAACCTTCCGGGTCGCATTCACCGATGACCAGCGGCGTATGTTTGTATTGCGGAAAGGAAGACACCATGCGGAACGCGGAATCCATATCGCGCAATGAACTCGATATCCCCATGCGCACGTGGCCGTTCGTGTAGATCGGCGAACCTTTCGCATGAAATGAAATAAAATCCAGCGGCGTGCCGACTTTGCCGGTGGCGAAGTTCGTGCCGCTCGCGCAATGCTCGAGAAAACGCCGCAGGAATGACGTGCCGCCGCCCGCCGCATCCGGCCCGCCCACGCGCGCGTCGGGCAAGGCGCGCCGCACCGCCGCCACCGCCGTATCGTGCAGCCGGTAAAATTCCTGTGGCTTGCCCTGCCAATAACCGATGTTCGCCTCGTTCCAGACTTCCCAATACCAGTGTTCCACTTCGGCCCGGCCGTATCGTTCGATCGAGTGTCGCGCCCATTGATAGACCAGCTCGCCCCACTTGTCGTAATCCTTCGGCGGATAAGCCCAACCGGTGTAGATTTCGCTGTATCTTGCCCTAGGCGTCCAATGATGTTTATACGGCTCCGGATGAGTGGAGAGCGCCTCGGGCATAAAACCAATTTCAACATATGGCCGCACATGGTTCTGGCGATACGTATCAAAAATGCCGTCCATGATCGTCCAGTTGTAAACCGGCTTGCCCTGCGCATCCTCGGTATAAACACCGGTCGAACCCCATTTCAACGACGGCGTGCCATCGCCAGTGTTCAGCAAATTGTGCGTGCGAAAATAAACCTCATCCGGCCGCAATGCGCCCAATTCCCCCATCAGCTTTCGGCCGTTCGGCATGGTGGCGTAATTGGGCTCGTCCGCTCCGAAAAACCGCCAAATGGGTTTCAGCTCACCAATCGTTTTCGCGGCATGCACATGGATTGTGACCGGAAACGAATTCGTATCAGCCGCCAGAAGCGGGCTCGAGCCAAAGAGCGACAGCGAAAGCAGCACAGCGCAAATGGGTTTCATGCCGCGAGAGTAGCGTGCCGGCTGCGGCAACGCAATGTCCTGGGTGGAAGCTCCAAAAGCCAAGCTCCAAATCTAGCGGCTTGCCCGCGCGCATCTTTGGACGCTTGATGTTTCTCTGGTGCTTGGACGCTTGGTCCTTGGAGCTTTGGATCGGCGTGGTTAAAAAATCTATGATTATCCCGAATTCGGCTTATTTTGCCCCTGTGTCCGACACGTTGGTCGTCAACGAAATCTACATCAGCCTGCAGGGTGAAAGCACCTTCGCGGGGTTGCCCTGTATTTTTGTCCGGCTGACCGCCTGCAACCTGCGTTGCTCCTATTGCGATTCCGCTTACGCCTTCACCGAAGGCAACAAACTTTCCCTCGAAAAAATCCGCTCCGAAATTCATAAACTGGCCGAACCATTTTCCAACTCGAAACCCGAGACTGGAGACTCGAAACTCCCCTTGGTGGAACTGACCGGCGGCGAACCGCTCCTCCAAAAAAGCGCGCTGCCGCTGATGAAGCAACTCTGCGACGAGGGCTTCACCGTCCTGCTCGAAACCAGCGGCGCCCATGATATTTCCGCCGTCGACCCGCGCGTCCACCGCATCATGGATTTGAAAAGCCCCAGCAGCGGCGAAGTCGAACGCAATCGCTGGGAAAACATTCCTCACCTGAAACGCGCGGATGAAATCAAGTTCGTCATCGGCACCGTCGAGGATTACGCTTGGGCCAAAGAACAAATCACGCGGCGCAAGCTCCACTCGATTTGTCCGCTTTTGCTTTCCTGGGTGCACCCCCTCGCGCCCGAGCAACAACACAAATCGCTCAAGCGCGTGCCACCCGGCCAGACGCCAATCTCGCGCCGCGAACTCGCCGAAAAAATCATCACGGACGCTCTCCCGGTGCGTTTCCAGGCGCAATTGCACAAAATCATCTGGCCAGCCGAGCAACGCGGTGTCTAGCGGACAGCCATGAACACGCGCGAAACCCTCGACCTCCTCCGCGAATACGAATCACGCAACGTCCTGTTCACGGAACCAGACGGTTCATGGCCCATCGTCTGGGAGAAAGCCCGCGGCGTAAACGTCTGGGACGCCGACGGCAAAAAATATCTCGACCTCACCGCCGCGTTCGGGGTCGCCGCCGCCGGCCATGCCAATCCCAAAGTCGTCAAGGCCGGCCAGGACCAGATGGAAAAGCTCACGCACGCCATGGGCGACGTCCATCCCCACGCCCGCAAAGCCGAGCTCGCGCGCGAATTGAGCCGCATCACGTTCGAGCGTTGGAGCAGTGAGTTTCACGGCGCCGGTTTTGAAACGACGAGCCAGCCGAAAAACCCGAAACTCGAAACCCAAAACCCGAAACTCCAGGCCGCCAAAACCATTTTTTGCAATTCCGGTTTCGAAGCCGTGGAAGCCGCCCTCAAAACCGCCATGCTGACCGCCGGCAAATACGGCGTCATTGCCTTTCAAGGCGGCTATCACGGACTCGGCTACGGCGCGCTGAATGTCACCCATCGCGATTTATTTCGCGGGCCATTTCGACTGCAACTGCGCGAGTTCGGCCACTTCGTGCCATTTCCGACGAAGGCCTCGGACTTGCCCGTCACCGAAACCCTCATGCGCCGCCACTTTCAACGCGGCTGGGTGGGCGCGGTGCTCGTCGAGCCCATCCAGACGCGCGGCGGCATCAACGTTCCACCACCGGGATTTTTGCCCCTCCTGCGCCGCCTTTGCGACGAACACAAAGCGCTGCTCGTGCTCGATGAAGTTTATACCGGCTTCGGCCGCACCGGAGAATGGTTCGCCTGCGAGCACAGCGGCGTGATCCCGGACATCATTTGCCTCGGCAAAGCGCTCGCCGGCGGTTTTCCGCTCTCCGCCTGCGTCGGCCGCGCGGACGTCATGGACGCCGCCTGGCCCGCTTCGCGCGGCGAAGCCATTCACACGAGCACTTTTCTTGGCAACCCCGTCGGTTGCGCCATGGCCCTCGCGCAGATCGAAGAAATCCGCGAAAAGGATCTTCCGGAACGCGCCGCCAAATCCGGCGAATTTCTCCTAGGCGAATTGGCCAAATTCAACAGCCCCAAATCCCTGCTCTCCGCGCGCGGCATGGGATTGATGGCCGGGCTCGAACTGCGTTTGCCGACCGGCGCGCCCGACGGCGCCGCGGCCATGCGCGTCATCAAAGCAATGCTGCAACAGGGTTTCATTCTGTTGCCAGAAGGCGAGCACGGCAACGTGATCAGTTTCACTCCGCCCTTGACCCTCACCAAGGCGCAATTGACCGAAACCCTCGCCGCGCTCACGAAAATCCTGCATGAAACTCTCTGAGATGCGGGACCTGCTCGCGCGCGAGCACATTCAACTCACGAGATCCCTCGGGCAGAATTTTCTTCACGATGGCAATCAGCTCCGCCGCATCATCGATGCCGCCGAATTATCCCAGTCAGACAAAGTCCTCGAAATCGGCCCCGGCCTCGGTCCGCTGACAGAACTGTTGCTGCAAAATGCCGGTGAGGTCCTCGCGATCGAAAAGGACGCCAGGCTCGTCGAAATATTGAAGAAGCGGTTTGCCATCAGTGGCCGCCGACCTGAGAATTCGCCGCAACCAGATACGCGCATTGAACCCTTGTATCCACGTCCACCCGAGATTTCGTCTCCCTCTCCGCCGCGAAGTGGGGGACTTGAGCCGCTCGGGAAGCGGCGAAAGGAATTTGCGAAGCAAAGGCCCGCGAGGGCCGAACGAGCGAGAGCGAGTGAGTCATTGGGCTGGGGTGAGGTGGCGCTCAGGGGTCAGGGGGGAAACACGAAATTCGAAGATGAACGATCACAGCCCGGCAAGATGCCGGCGCTGGAGCTGCTCCACGACGACGCCTTGGAATATCTCCAGCGTGAGCCGCACGACTGGCGCGATTGGAAACTCGTCGCCAACCTGCCTTATTCCGTGGCTTCGCCCATCCTGGTCGAATTGGCCCAGGGCGAGCGCTCGCCGAAACGCGTCGTCGCCACCCTCCAACTCGAAGTCGCCCGGCGGCTCATGGCAAACGCCGGCGACGAGGATTACGGCTTGCTGACGTTACTCGTCCAACTCGATTTCGAACCATGTAATTGGTTCAAAATCCCCGCCGGCTGCTTCTTTCCCGAGCCCGATGTCGATTCGGCGTGCGTGATTCTGAAACGCCGCGCAGATCCCCTCCTGCCGGAAGCATTGCGGGCCCGTTTTCACTCCCTGGTAAAACGCGCCTTTTCCCAGCGTCGCAAGATGATGTTGAAGCTGTTGAAAGCCGACTGGCCCGAAACGGCGCTGGTCCACGCCTTCGAAGCCGCCGGCCTTTCGCCGCAAACGCGGGCCGAAGCAGTCAACCTGGCGCAATTTGTCGCTTTAACGAGTCTTTTGCGTTGACGAATTCACAGCCCGCCGACATTCTTCAGGCCCTGTAATTGTTATGACCATGCGATTGAATCCACGTTGGCTTCTGCTTCCCGCGCTGCTCGTTTTGTTGCCCGTCTGCCGCGCCCAAGCTCAAGTGCCGCCCTCCATCAGCTTTGACCTCGGCTCCAGCAACGCGCCGGATACCGCGCTGTGGGATCTCAGCGGCGGTTACAGCCTGAATTTGACCGTCAACGAGCGCAACGGAACGCCGGTGCCCGTGCAGTTTTCCTTCACTTTGGTCCAAGCCCCCAACGGCACTCTGTCCAGCCCGTCCAACGATATCCAGGGCCTCGTCATCAATGGGAACAGCATCTTTGCCGTGGTATCGCGCATCAGCGGCAAGGTGACCGGCTCCGGCGGAAGTGCCCGCGCCCACATGAGCATCCGCTTCAGCGGCACCGGAAATCTCGGCAGCTTGAACGGTGTTGGAGTCAATGGCTCGCTGTCAATCGATGCCGAAACCACCCCGGGCTCCACTGAATTGGTCGGCAACACATCCAGCAAGTTTTCCGTTAAATTTTCAAATTCAGGTTCCATCCGCGGCACTGCTGATTTTGATACGTCGCTGCCCTCCGGAGCGGACGGCACGTGGAACCTGACCCTGAATCTTGTTCCTTCGACCCCGCTCCGAGGCACTGGCATCGCCACCGTGAACAGCGACGCGTGGGGACTGGATTTGTCCGGCAAAAATCGCGGCGGCCTTTTCAAGGTCATCGCCAAGGGCGCCGGCAATGTTGCCAACACTCTGAATGCCACCGGCTCTTCGGCCACCATGTTGCTCTCGGACCCCTTCGATACGCTTCAGTTCAATGGCAAGTTCCTGGGCCAAAAGCTCGGCTTTTTCTTCACACAGGATTAAGCAGCCGTAGCAAACGAGGCTTCTTCGCGCGGCGGCAAGGCGCGTCGCTGCGCGCGCGCCGCAAAACCAGCCAACAATGGCACGCCGGAGTGCCCCGCGTACCATCAAATGCCATTCTATTCCACGCTCTACATGGCTTATCCTTCGCGGAACTCTGCGTTCTCAGCGTCTCCGCGTTAATCGGCCTTCCTATCCAACTGAATCCCTCCGGCTAACCTCAATTCCGCCCATTGACGTCATCGCTGGATGACCTGCGCGCATCTTTGTTTTTTTGGACGCGTTGGTTGGCGAAAAACGTCTGCAACAACGATCGACATTCCTCTTCACGCACCCCGCCGGTAATGGTGCATTGATGGTTTAACGACGGAAATTGCAACAAATTCAAGGCGCTCCCAGCCGCGCCCGCCTTCGGATCGCTCGCGCCAAAAACCACGCGCGCGAATCGCACGTGCACAATGGCGCCGGCGCACATCGGGCACGGCTCCTTCGTCACATACAACGTGCAATCATTCAGCCGCCAATCGCCGACCGCCTCCTCCGCCTGCGTGATCGCGAGCATCTCCGCGTGCGCCGTGGCGTCCTTGAGCAGTTCAACTTGATTGGAAGCGCGCGCGATGACGCGTCCATTGCGCACCACCACCGCGCCCACGGGCACCTCCTCCGCCGCAAAAGCCCTCGCGGCCTGCCGCAAAGCCTCGCCCATGAAATAGTGGTCGCTCTGCAAATCGATAATCGGTTCGTCCATAGATAAAGTCCTGAGTCTACAGTCCTCAGTCCTCTGTCTTTAGTCGAGCGCTTTCAACTGTGGAACTGTGGACTCGGGACTCCTCCAACGTCCAACGATTCGTGCCGTCCGCATGGCAATGACAATGCGCCGCAAAAAACCCGCCGCGAAACTGCCAAAACCACGGCCAGATTTGTTCCCGATCCGTCTGCGGAATTTTAATTCTGGAAAGCGCCTCACAGGGAAAAAACTCAAAGCGCCCTTCGCGATGAGCCGCCGGCAGCGTTTTGAGCTTCTTTTTGACCTCAAACAAAAACATGAGCCAATGGCTTTGTCCAAGGTACCCGTGCTCGCTCACGATTCCCGCCAGATGCAAATCCGACGGCGACAGTTTCACGCCCAATTCCTCCTCCGCCTCGCGACAGGCGCAGGCATAAGGCGACTCGCCGATATCCGTGTGCAACTTCCCGCCGCACGGACTCCAAAAGCCCAGGTTCGGCTCCTGCGCGCGCTCGAGCAACAACACTTCATCCCGCTCATTGAAGCAATAGAGCAGCGTGGCGATTTTGTAAGGCAACGGCATACTGTGTTTAGCAGCCGATTGAACGGAGGTGGAGAGCTATTTGCAAGCGCATTGCGGAAAATGGCTTAAAGCAGCGTCCATCGAGTACGATTTGAATCGAGGGTCGATTAACCTGCCCGCTTCCATCTCCCTGCTCTCCTCGCCAAACGAATACACATCCACGGCTTGCGGGTGTGTTGCCCAAACGCACGGAGCGCGGCTCTGTGAGCCGCAGCAACATTCCATTTTCAATGGTTGAGGAATTTGTTCACACGCATTGCCTTCCACACCTTGCTGCAGGTCGCAGACCTGCGCTCCTGTCGATTTAAGCAACACGCCCTCTTGAGCATCGTTCAGACAATCACCGCTTCAAAATCTGGCACCCAAACAACCCGCTTGCCGCCAGTCCCGGATGGGCCTGAAATTTCACCGTCACCTCGTCCTTGCCGCGCGTCAGGCCGCGCGGGATTTTGTATTCCGCATCGAAAAAGTGCCCGGGCACGTTGAATTCAAGATTTTGCGTGGCGATGACTTTGTCATCGATGGAAATATCAAACGTGCGTCCCGCCTGTTCGCTGCCCCAGTACCGGCAATTCAGGCTCATTGGCTGGTCAGGAAGCACTTTCATGACATAGTCGATCGAGCCGCCGGTGATGGCAGAGCGCCAGTATTTCCCATTGAACGGCCCCGCCAGCATGTGTTCGCCACCCAAATTGTGCTCCTGTTCGGATTGTCTGGCGCCAATAATCACCTCATCCACAATGCGCGGCTGCAGAGCATCCAAGTCGCCTTGCGATTCCCGAATAACGATTTTGGGAGCATAATACAGTTTGGCCAGGGTGATAGTTCCGAGGCAAAGGAGCAAAAGTCCGAGTCCCGCACAACTGATTTTCAAACCAATTGCTGCCAGACGAGTCACGCCGAGGCACAGAAAAAACATCGGCACAAAAGCCAGAATGGCCCAAACGATCAGGAGCTTCGGAACGAACCCTACTCCAAACCAAACCGCCGCGACCAGACCGGCGAACGCCAGACAAGGATAACCTATGGCCAGAGCGCGTTGCAGCTTCCCGCTTGAACCGGCCTCCGCCGCAACGGACGATGGGGACGCCTGTTTCTCCCCAGTCGGGGGCGTTGGTTTTGGAATGGGTGCGACAACCGATTTCCCGCAAATCGGGCACGCCAGCGATCGGCCCGCATAACCTTGGTCGCAGACGATCTTTTGTGCGCACTCCGGACAAAAGAATATGAAATCGCTCATAGCCGCCGTCCTTTCTGGGAAATGTGCTTGATTTTTTGACCCGCACCCGAAAAAACGCAAGCGCAAAAGCATCAAAGTTTACACAGTAAATCGGGGAATGCCCGACCGGTCTGTAGCGCAGGCGTCCCACCTGCGAGTTCCGGCACCGTCCCGGGCCAGAAGCAATTGTCGTTTGAAGTGCACACCCGGATTGTATTGCAACTTTAATCCCGGTGTGGTGTTATCCGAAATATGAAAGCCCCGCTCGCTCTTCGAGCGAAACGGAGGTGGAGTATTTGTGCGCCTCTTCAAAAAACTCGCCGGCCAGGCGGCCTGCGGCAGTTTCCCCACTCGAATTTTCCCTGCGGATCCCCGCCTGCATTCACGCTGATCGAACTGCTGGTAGTCATCGCAATCATCGCCCTTTTGGCCGCGCTGCTGTTGCCCGCCCTCGCCAGCGCGAAGGAACGCGCCCGGCGCGTGCACTGCCTCAATAACCTGCGCCAATTCAACCTCGGACTGATCATGTACGGTCACGACAACCACGACCGTCTGCCGCTCATGAACGGCGGACTGTGGGCGTGGGATTTGCCCTACTCGGTCGCGGATACCTTGCAGCAAGCCGGCCTGACCCGGGACATCATGTACGACCCCGGTTTCCCGGAAATGAACCAGGACGGCCTCTGGAATTTTGCGCCCGGTTTCATCAACTCGGACGGAACGCCCGGCCCGTACCGCGTGATTGGTTATGCCATGACGTTTCCGGGAACCGCCAGCGTCACTCAAACGAACCAAAACCCCACGATCATCCCAACCTCCATCACGGACACCGCCACCGGCGTTTCCCTTCCGCCACCGGATCCTTCAGAGAGAGTCATCGTTGCCGGCGCCGTGATTTCCGCCGCGCAGCAAAACGATCCGGCCTCGCGCGATACTTATATGTACACCGACATCGTGGGCGGATACGCCCCATTGCCTCATCGCTGCGCGCATCTCAAGCGCAAGATGCCCGCTGGCGACAACGTCGCCATGATGGATGGCAGCGCCCGTTGGCGGCAATTTGCCGCCATGATGCCGCGCACGGACAGTCTGGACACGCCCGTCTACTGGTGGTGAATTGCCGTCGAGGGCATCTTGGCATTGTCCTCGACCGGGAACTAGAAAGTTCTTTGAATCCCGCCATAGCGGAACTGGTAAGCAAGCGGCACGTAGCGCAGACATTCCTGTGTGCGGGTTGGGACGACTTTCCAGTCGCCCGTTCAACACTGCCAAATCTTCAATAATTGCCGTGCTCAGATAGCAGAAAGGCACCCTTTCGGGTGCCTTTCTCTTGGTGGTTAACTAAGTTTAACCCTCAACTATGGAGCGAATTGGAACACAGGCCACACAACAGTGTTCGTCGCGTTGCCCAGCGCGGTGCGCAGGCCGCTCTGGCTGACCTCCTGCACGCTGCCATCGGCCAATCCGAGATTGCCGACCTTGTTGTGCGTATCGATCGTCCAGGCTGCCTTCAAAGTCGTGAGCGTGGCACCGCCGAGCGCCTCGGCGACACCAAAGCGACTCGCCGCTGGCGACGTCTGGCCGGAGGTCGTCGAACCGATATTGTCATCACCGTACAGAATCATTTGCGGATCCGTTTCCACCGCGTCACTGCCGATGAAAAAGCTGATCTTGTTCGTGCTGAAATCAGGCGCCGGGCCGGTGCCCCGAGGTGTGCCGAACGACCCGAAATTCGTTGCGAAAGTTGTATGGAACGAATCCGCCGGGCAAACGCAAACTTTCGGGGTGCTCAATTCATTGGACATCACCTGAAACACTTTGGCCATGTAAGGCGAAACGGTGAGCGCGTCATTGGGTGTCGCAGGGGAAGGAGTTCCATTGTTCCCGGTGTGATACACGAATTCATACGCGCCACCTTGGGCGGAATAAACCGCCGTCGGGAAACGATCATTATTATCGCCTTCCCACACGCGAGTCGCCAGACCGCATTGTTTCAGATTGTTAACGCATTGGATGCGGAGCGCACGAGCCTTGGCTTTGGCCAGCGCCGGCAGCAACATGGCTGCCAAAATCGCGATAATCGCGATCACGACGAGCAGTTCAATGAGAGTGAACGCTCTTAGTTTTATGATTTTTTTCATAGGTTTGGTTTTTGGTTATTTTTTTCGGCAAACTTGCTTTGGGGACTACTCTGTCAGATTGCTGGGGAATGGGTGCTGGTGAACTGGTCTGTTGCTTTCAAAACCGCCGCGCGGCGGCATCCGTCATCAATTTTTCGGCGAGACATTTGCTAACTCGTCTTTTTTTCCAACCAACTTCGCGCGTTGTCCGAAGACGAACGGCCTGCCTTGCCGCGGCTTTCGCTGCGACACATTCAAGGCCGGGGGAAAATTTCCTCGGCTCAAATCGACGGCTGAATTTTTAAACTCGCTCCTTGAGCATCTGGCCCAAGAGAGGTCCGATGATGAATCAGCAGAGGAACTGGCTTTCCAAAACTACTGAGGCTACCGGGATGGTTTGCGATTCAACTGGTCAGAACGGGTTGGTTCATGGGCCACTCATTTGCATGCTCCGTGCCAAGCACCGGATATTTCGGAAAATCGATTACTTTCGAGGATTTACGACAAGGCGGGGACGACGGAAGGAAACGGGATGAAACAAATTGTTCCAACGATGGCTTCCAAAGTATCACCCTGATTTAAGCCAACGATACAGTTCAACCGCGGATGAACACAATGGGCGCGGATTCGAGACGCGAAAATCAAAGTTCTCGGAGTATGGATACACTCACCAAATGGTGAGGTGGAAAAATGGGCCGAGATGCCGCTTTGCTCTCCATCCGCGTTTATTTGAGTTCATCAGCGGTTTTTCAAATGAATGACTCCGGCTATGGGCAAAGATTTTGCGCGGGTTGGCCGAGTCCTATCGGGATGAGAACCGTGGTTTGAATGCTCAGTTTATCGAGCGCGGCGGCGGGTTTGGCGTAACCGATGTATAGCGTGTGCGAGCCGGCGGTCAGGTTGAAATTCGTCATCACCTTCCATTGCCAGCCGCTGGTGATCAGTCCGTCCGCGAGCGTCCACGAACCATCATCCATTTTCAACCAGAACGAATCGGTGCCGGAGGAGGAACAATTCACCCGCCCGAGCACGTTGTAAGTCGTGCTGTTCGTCACGGAAAAAGGAATCGTGATCCAACCGTCGCTGGTGGCCGGCGGAGTGGACGGGCTGGACAATCCGGCTCTGGCCGCGACGTATTTTCCGTGCGATACGCTGGCATTGCCATACACGGTCCAATTCGTCCCCACGGTGCCGCATTCGGGTTCCAGCGTGGTGACATAATTGCCGCTGCCCCACCATTGATACCACGAAGCGTAATCAATGGTGCTGTAGGTGCTGTCGTAATCGCGAATGAGCGTATTCACGTTGGTTTCATCCAGCAGAAACTTATCCACGAACGCAGCCATCTCGCTATCCACATTCGTCGTCGTGGCGCAGTGGGCGTGTCCGCCGATAATGTTGTAGCCGAAACGATCAGGAATGCCGAACGTGCCGTAGATTTGCTCCACCGCGCGGCTGCACACGTAGCACGACGGATTTCCCAGCCAGGTATAACCGGGATTCCCCGTCACAAACAATGCGCGCGGCGCGACCAGCGCATCCAACTCATGATGATCCTCCGGCAAATAGGAAACATTGTTCCCGGAAAATTGCTGCATGCGGCTCGTGCTGAACCACTGATAGCTGGTGTTATCGATGTCTTCCACGCTGCCGGCGGTTTCGGTGTGATTATAACGCCAGGAATTCGCCCCGCCGCCGCCCGATTCCTGGGCGATGGTCAGCGCAATGCGCTCGTCCAGCGCCCCGGAAAAGAGCGCCATCTTGCCGGCATACGAGCAGCCGGTGACGGCAATGTGATCCAGCTTTATCGGAATGCTATTCGACAGTTTATAAAGGCCATCAATGATGCGGCTCACGCCCCAGGCCCACGCCGCGTATTGCCCGGTGTTGCTGATATTTTGCGCGGGACCGTAAAGCTGGAAGAACGGATCCGTGTTTTGCGGGTTGCCGTAAACGGTCACCTGATCATGACTGTAAGTGATTTTGGCCACGCCCGTGAGGATGGCGGGATTCACGCTGCCATTCGGGCTGTTCATCCCGATAATGGCCGGGAACGGCCCGGTCCCCGCCGGCAGAGAGATGGCGCAAGTAAGCGTGAGCGTTTTGGCCACGCCGGAAACGTAATTCGTCACCACCACCGTGAGCATGCCGGGCGAATAACTGGCAAAAATGTTCGTCGGACTCACCGCCGGTTTGATTCCAATCTCGTAATTTTCAATCTGCGCAATGATCTCCGCGCGATGATGGCTCCAATCATCGAAATCCGTGCTCCGCGTGCTGCCGAAGGGATCGTTGGCCCAGGCGAACGGGTCGGGCAGATTTTGAATGAACGCGAGATTCGCCAGCGCCGGCAACGGCGGCGCGGGATAATTGGTTCCCCGGAATTCAACATTATAAACCAGCGGCGGCACGAACGCATCGGAGCGCACGCGATAAAATTTCTGCGACGACGTCGACGTATCCTTGAACGTCGCGACGCCGTTCATATCGGTGTTGTTGGTCTTGACCGGGCTCCACGTGGCCGAAGCGCCGAGGCTGTTGGCCGATTCCGCGGCGAAGTAATGGCCGGGGCTGCCGGTGTAATGGAAACTCAGACTGTGGTTGGTCGAGAGAATCGGCGGCGAGACCTGCGCTTCGATTCCCGCCAGCGGCAGGAAGGCCACCACGACGGCGGAACACCACGTTTTCATAACAAATTTGTTTGAGGCAGTACGGCTTTGCTCCTTTAACAGGTCGCAAACGCAATTCACCAGCGGTGGCAACGTCAACGCGCCGCGTGGGATTCGCCGCTGGGGTGGCCCAAACGCTATCATGCGAGTGCGCAGGATGCCATACGATGTACGTCGTATCATCCAATTGATTTCGAGTTCGGGTTGCGCGTTTCGAGTTCCCTTGGAGTGTCCGATGATGCCAGGAAGGTGCTTCCGGCATCTTGCCGGAAGATTCGTTTTGGTCTGCCGACCAGACGCCGGCAGACCACCCGTGCCGTGTGCATCTGACAAGTACCCCCGGAAGGAACAGCCGGATTTCGTTTCAACCAATGATTGCGCTCTCCAACACTCGCGTCTATAGGGGTTTTCACACAAAATGCTCCTCGCGGCTTTTCTCGGGCCAATCACATCCCGGGG
>DATNEA010000006.1:0-22102 GCA_035606845.1 Candidatus Angelobacter sp.
AAAACCGCACTGCGCCAATTGCCAGAGGCCAAGAATGTCGAGGTCGCAATGGTTTTCGACCCGCCTTGGAGTCCGGAAATGTTGAGTGAGGCCGGAAAGCAACAGTTGGGATTTCGATAGAGCCTCTTTGACCAATGTTGATTCAGTTCCGGACCCGAACGCGTCTGATGGGCTTTAATTTGATGCCCAGTGGAACGGATTTCGAATCGGTATTGAGCAGGTCCACCAATTTTGTTCTGGCAAACGTAGCCTCCATTTGCGCCACAGCATCGTTCATCCCGCAATGCAGCCGGCACAGGTTGGTCCCATGCGCCTTCAAACTCGGTGGACAGGTGTGAATCCGCTCCAACGGATCCACCGCATTGATCACTCCGGCACGGTGACTTGCGCCGGATCACCCGCAAATTGAAACCCACTCCCGGAAAGTCTGTGTGCTCTTTCTGGTTTTCCGCCAACAGTCGGATCACGGAGAAAATCCCAATCCGAAAGTTCACTCGTCGGAAAAAGGATCGTCGTCTTCCGCGTGACCCCACCGGGATGCCTTGGGCCATTCGCGTTCGTAGCCGTCGCAGGTTTTTTGATAGGCAGGGCAGATGACGCAGCCATTGCCGCGAATGACCTCCACGTTTGGCGTTGGCGGATAGCGTTGCAGAAGTTCTTCCGCCACGAACCGAACCTGCTGCTCTTCGTCGGTGAGGCTCCGGGACGGAAGCGCGGAGATTCCGGCATCCTGCATACAGATCCCGCTTTCAAGAAACAGGACTGAATTTTCCGCGTCAATATGGTGCTGCATGCCAGTGATGTATTGCTCAGTCGTGGTCCGGAGTTGAATTTGATCCGCCACAGACAAAAGTTGCCTCGCGATCAACTTCTCGATCTCATCCAACCAGGCTTTGAATTGACGGTGATCGTCGGTCAGGACGGCAATCGGGCCATGATCGTCGGGGAGATGGAGCTGATTTACCAAGGTTGCAAACAACACTTGCTCTTCCCGGGAATGATGGAATTGGTCGGCATATAAACGAAAAAAGCGAACGAAATGCACCAAATCTTGGCCGCCTTGGGCGTTGACGAATTGACTCACTGCGGTCCGAAAAGAATCCAGCATCCGGTCAATCAGATCATGCTCGGCGCGCAGTTCCTCCAGCAGTTGCATGGCGGCAACGTGGCAAGTTCAAGGCTTGACCACGACAAATGCAACGGCAGCGAGATGCTGGCGATGTTTGCGAAATAAACGGCGCATCGAGACCACGCGATCCCGCGCAGCGGGCGTGCGGATAATGTTGAAAACAAATCGCAGCGCGCGGAAAAAGCCCTCATCGCGGATAAGTCGACGAGGCTCAAGCAGGTGCATCGAAGCCGTGGCCTCGTACTGAACCTTGAAGCCCGCGTTCACCAGCAGTTCGCGCCATTCCCGCGCGGTCAGTGGGCGCGCGCCTACGTGAATGTTGCGGGACATTTCGCGGCTGATGTCTTCCTGAACCGATTCTGGCAGATCATCGGGCGCCAGGCTCAATTCGTGAATGCCATAGCGGCCGCCGGGTTTCAAAAGACGAAACGCTTCGGCTACGATGCGCCGCTTCTGTTCCGGCCCCTGCATCGTCAGCATCGCTTCGCCATAGACCACGGTAGCAGATTGATCGGGCAGTCCGGTCTGCTCGGCGCTGCCAAGTTGGCAGCGCTGGCTGGAGCCATTCAGATAGCGGCTCACTTGTGCCACAGCGGCATCATCGCGATCAACCGCGGTGTAACTTGCGGGCTGGCGTTTCAAAGTCAACTGCGCGGTAACGCCGAGCCCAGGCGCGAATTCCACGACAGCATCGCGCGATTGAATATCCAACCGGTCGTGCATGACGCGGGTGAGTTCCAGTCCACCAGGGCGCAGCACACGCTTGCCCATTTTGGCGAGCAACCAGTGACCGGGCATTTTGTGCGTGTTGTTGTGTGGCGAACCGTGGTTTTCAGAAACAGGAGTGCAGATGGTGCAGTTCATAATGATTTTTTCTTTTCATCATCAAAGGTCCAGAGGTCATCCTTGCCGAATTCAGGACAACAGGAACCCGAGCCTTGATAACAATCCTGACAGAGTATTCGCTGGCCAATGTGAAAAGCGCCAAAACGCCCGCAAACATCGCAAACTGCCGCCTCATCAATGCGAATTTGATCGGCTGGTTGATTGGTTTCTTGTTCGGCTTTCATGTTTGATCCTCGTCGCTGTGCTGTTTGCCACCAGACATCTTCAATGCGGAATTCCGATGCCATAAACGTGGGCAAGATAACGTGCGATTTCATCCGCTCCCTCAATGAACCAACGCTCTTTTTCTTTCTGAATCGGAACGAATGCCGGCGAGCCGGCCGGTAGATTCTTCAACACCAGCACCGGACAACTTTGATTTTCTTCGCCCAGCAGGTCAACCAACTCCGGGCGCGGGCGCTTAAAATCTAGATACCGCACTTCCAGTTTCTGCTTGAGCGCGGGGTAAAATTCCAGCAACCCAAGCATTTGCGCGCAGCCAGGGCAGAAATACGGCCCCTTGCCTTGATCCATGAATTGCGGTTTTAGGAGATACAATCGGTCAAGTTTCATAAGTCAGATCGAAAATTTATAGTTGCAGCACAGTGCGCATTTTCGATGGTTGTTTGATCAAATCGGCCAAAGTGTAGCCATCCAGCACGGCGAAAAAGGCAGTCGCGGCTTCATCCAGCACGCCCTTCAAGCGGCAGGCAGGAAAGAGACGACATGGGAAATTGGGCCTGTCCGCGCAGTCTATCACGGTCTCGGTTTCCTCACCCAAGCGGACGATGTCCCCGACTCGAATCTTGTCCGGTGCCCGCCCCAAAGTGAAGCCGCCGCCAATCCCGCGCTGCGTCTGCAAGTATCCGTTGCGGCCGAGATCATGGACAATCTTGACCAGGTGGTGCCGTGAAATGCTGAACGTCTCGGCCACTTCGTCCACTGTGATTCGTTGCGGCGCGCGCAGGGCCGCCTGCATCAGCACACGGAACGCGTAGTCAGAATAGGTGCTTAGTTGCATCTGAGACAGAATGCTTGAACGCGAGCACAAATTCAAGCGAAAAATGTATTTGAAATACATCTTTAACTCGCTTATTCTTGAACGCGATCGTATGAACCTAACTCCTGTTGAGGAACCGAGGCAAGCCGGGACGGTTATGATTCTCGGCGAAGTAGCGTCTTCCGGGCTCGCTCAGGGACGCGCGTTGTTGTGCGGCTGTGGAAAGCAGACAGTTGCGCCGCGTCGCTTGATTGCCGAGACAGAGATCGAGGCGGAAGTTAAACGTTTCGATGAAGCGATTAGCGCGGTCGAGCAGAAGCTGCGTAATATTCAATCAGATATGAGGCAGGCGTTGGGCGCTGCGGAGGCAGAAATTTTTGAAGCCCAAATCCTCCTGCTTCGCGACGAAGGATTGCGGCGGGCAGTCCGCGAGATTTGCGCGAGCCAGAAAATCAATGTGGAAGCCGCACTCGAACACGCCATTCAACACCTGGCGGATTCGTTCGAGCGGCTGAAGGATACCTATCTTCGTGAGCGGGCTGCCGATCTTCGCGAAATTGGCAATCGTCTCCTGGATCATTTGTCGCGCGAGTCCGCCCCTGGCGTGCCCGCCGATCTGCAGGGCTGCGTGTTGATCGCCAGCGAACTGTTCTCCTCAGCCGTCGCACAGCTTCACGGCCGCGGCGTGCGCGCGCTCATTACCGAGCGCGGCGGCTTGACCGCCCACTCGACAATTCTGGCTCGCGCTCTTGGCATTCCAATGCTTATCCGGGTGCCGCAAGCAACGAAAGTAATTTCCCCCGGCAACGTGGTGATAGTAGATGCTTTGGCGGGGCGAGCATTTGTTAATCCTCCGCAAGATATCATTCGAGCGTACGACCGGCTCGAAGCCGATCTCAAGGCGCACCAGAGCACCTTGCAGGAGGTAATCGACCTGCCCTGCGTGACCCAGGACGGCGTCGAAGCGAAGCTTTCCGCCAACATCGGACAAACAGGCGATGCAGTGGCGGCGGCCCGCGTCAAAGCTGATGGCGCCGGATTATATCGCACCGAATTTGTTTTCTTTGCACAGGATCATTTCCCGTCCGAGGCCGAACAATATCGTTTCTACCGAGCAACTGCCGAGCAATTGCGGCCCAAAGGCGTGGTGATTCGCCTCCTCGACATCGGCAGTGACAAAGCTCTCCCCTATTATCCACTGCCAACGGAAGTCAATCCGGCTCTCGGGTCCCGCGGCGTAAGACTCCTTCTATCGCATCCCGAGATTCTGCGCAACCAACTGCGAGCCATACTGCGATTGAGCTCGGCGCATCCGGTTTCGCTCCTTTTGCCGATGGTTCGCGGCCTTGATGAATTGCAGGCAATCAAGGCGATGGTGAAAACGCTAAAATCGGAGCTAGCAGGTGAGGGACAGTCGTTCAACCCAGCAATGCCGTTGGGGGTAATGATCGAAACGCCCTCGGCGGCCACGCTCGCATCGGCACTGGCTGACGAGGCGGACTTCTTCAGCATTGGCACCAACGATCTTGTTCAGTATTTGCTCGCCGCAGACCGAGCTGGCGGGGGATTGGATTCCGACTATGAACCACTGCATCCGGCGGTGGTCCGAACACTCGCCGCTCTGGCGATAACCGCTCGAAGCAAGAGTAAACCCATCTCGTTGTGTGGAGAAATCGCTGGCGATCCCAGATATACGGCGCTCTTGCTTGGGTTGGGTTTCCGGAGCTTCAGTGTGACACCGGGCCGGCTCATGGATGTCAAGTACGCCATACGCTCAATTGATCTGAAACGCGCCGAACAACTGGCTGTGACAGCTTTGACGCTCGACTCCGGACCGGCGATACGGGCACTGGTGCAGGAAGACTGGCAGCAGCGAAGTCCAGTCTCCTCACCGAACCTTTTTGGCGCCGCGGCGGTTTCGACCACGCCACCCGACGCAACGCACGACGAACCTTCCCGAACCTCGGGAGATATATCAGCAATTGACCTTCTCGCACAGCAAGCTCCAGTATGACAGATTGATTTAAGGCACTTTATGGAAGCAGTAGAGACCAGGTTGTTCGCAGCAGTGGATATCAACCAGCGGTTGATACCCGACGAAAAAATTCAACTGCTCCGGCAGATGTTCCGCATCCGGCGCTTCGAGCAAACCGCGCTGAAGTATTATCAGACTGGCGCGATGGGTGGCTTCTTGCATCTCTACATCGGCCAGGAATCCGTTGCGGTTGGAACCATCTCCCTTTGCAATCAGGATGATCAAATCGTTGCAGGTTATCGCAGTCACGGCCACGCGCTTGCATCCGGCATGTCGATGAATGATTGCATGGCCGAGTTGTTCGGAAAGGCGACTGGCTGTTCGAAAGGCAAAGGGGGTTCCATGCACTTGTTCGCACCGGACAAGAACTACTGGGGTGGCCACGGCATCGTCGCCGGGCAAACACCGCTCGGACTCGGGCTGGCTTTTGCGTTGAAATACAAGAACGTAAAAGGCTGCTGCCTGTGTTATCTTGGCGATGGCGCTGTCAACCAGGGCGTCTATCACGAGTCGCTCAATCTCGCTTCGCTTTGGAACCTGCCTGTCATTTACATTATCGAAAACAATCAGTACTCGATGGGCACCAGTCTCGAACGTTCCTCGGCTTACAAGGATTGCCTCGCCGCACGCGCCGAGGGCTACAATATCAAATGGAACCGGATTAACGGCGAGGCTATTTACGAAATTCGCGCCCGGACGTGGGAGGCGATGGAAAGCGCACGCAATGAATCGCGCCCGAGCGTGCTGGAAATTGCCACCTACCGTTACTACGGCCATTCCGTTTCGGACGCCATGGCCAAAAAATATCGCGATCCGGCGGAGATAGAAAAATACCGTCAGTTCCACGACCCACTTCGGCTGTGGCAGCGGCGATTGCTCGAAGAAGAAATCGTCAGCCAGGACCAGATTGCCGAATTGGATGCCGCCGCACAGGCCGAAGCAGATGCCGCAGTTGAGTTCGCCAAGAGCAGCCCATTGCCCGAACCGCAGGAAATTTTTTCGGACGTTTACTACGAAGTAGACCGGCAAACCGCTGCCGGACGAACTGGAAAACACTTTTTCAACGACTGATTTTCATGCCGCAAATCACCTATCGCAAAGCCTTGAACGACGCGCTGGCCGAGGAACTCGCGCACGACGAAAATGTCGTGATCATCGGCGAAGAAGTCGCGCGCTACAACGGTGCCTACAAAGTCACCGAGGGACTGTGGAAGCGCTTCGGCGACAAACGCGTGCTGGATACCCCGATCAGCGAAGCCGCATTTGTCGGACTAGGCGTCGGCGCCTCGATGCTTGGCATTCGTCCGGTGGTCGAACTCATGTTCTGGAGTTTTGCCTATGTTGCGTTCGATCAGATCGTCAACAACGCCGGCTGCATTCGCTACATGTCCGGCGGCCTGGTAAATTGCCCTCTGGTGATTCGCGGTCCGGCCAATGCCGGCACAAACGTCGGCGCGACGCACTCGCACATGCCCGAAAGCATTCTGGCAAACAATCCCGGCGTCAAAGTCGTCGCGCCAGCCACGGCCTACGACGCCAAAGGACTTTTGAAAACGGCGATCCGCGACAACGATCCCGTGTTCGTGATGGAGAACACGCTGCTGTATGGCGAAAGCTGGGAAGTGCCGGACGAGGAATATCTGATTCCACTCGGTGTCGCCGACGTGAAACGCCAGGGCACGGACATTTCGTTGATCGCGCACGGCCGCGCCGTCATCACGAGCCTGAAAGCGGCGGAAATTTTGTCCGCTGAACACAACATCAACGCCGAGGTATTGGATTTGCGCTCGATTCGCCCGCTCGACGAAGAAGCGATTTTGAAGTCCGTGCGCAAAACGCATCGCGCCGTTCTGGTGGACGAGAACAAACCATTTTGTTCGGTGAGCGCGCAAATCGCGGCGACGATTCAGGAGAAAGCGTTCGACGATCTCGATGCGCCAGTGTCGCGCGTTTGTTCACTCGATGCTCCGGCCATCTACAGCCCGCAACTCGAAAAGCTGCAATTGCCGACACCCGAGCGCGTCGTCCAAAAAGTTCTGAGCATCTCATAGCCATGGCCTCCTACATCGAAATGCCGAAGTTAAGCGATACGATGACCGAAGGCACGGTCGTCAAATGGCGCAAAGCGCTCGGCGACAAAATCGAAATCGGCGATGTAATCGCCGAAGTGGAAACCGACAAGGCGGTAATGGAATTGGAAGCCTTCGATGAAGGAACGCTCGGAGAAATCTACGTTGGTGAAAGCGCCAAGGCGAAAATTGGTGAGAAGCTGGCCGTGCTGGTTGCGGAGGGTGAAACTGCTCCGCCGAAGAGCCACGCGGCAACCATGCCCCAAAAAGCGAGCGCCGCGGCCGCGGGAACAGTGTCTTCCCCAAAAGTTCCAGCGCAAAGCGCGCCGGTTTCCGGCACGCGAATCAAAGCGTCACCCCTCGCCAAAAAAATCGCCACCGCAAGTGGATTGGACCTTTCGAGCCTCAAAGGCTCCGGTCCCGGCGGACGAATCATCGCCCGTGACTTGGAACCGGTGGGCCACGCTCCGGTTCCACCGATTGCGCCTCCCGCGCCGGCGGAAGCTTCCCGGCGCATTCCGCTTTCCGGAATGCGCAAGATTATTGCGGACCGCCTGCTCGCCAGCAAAACGCAGATTCCTCACTTCTACCTCAATATTGAAGTAGATGCCGGCGAACTGCTGCGCTTGCGCGCGCAAATCAATGAGCAACTCGAGAAAGCCGGTCGCGGCAAGGTGACCATCAACGATTTCATCCTGAAGGCGGCGGTGGATGCCGCAGTCAAGGTGCCGCGCGTTAACGCCTCCTTCGCCACCGACGCCGTGGTAGAATATACTGACGTCCATTTGTCGGTTGCCGTCGCGCTGGACGAGGGGCTAGTCACGCCGGTAATCCGGCAGGCGCAGAAAAAATCGCTGCGCGAAATCAGCGAGGCGGTCAAAGATTTGGCCACTCGCGCCCGCTCGAAAAAGCTCAAGCCGGAGGAATACCAGGGTGGCACGATCACGGTTTCGAACCTCGGCAGTTATGGCATTGAAAGTTTCTCCGCTGTCATCAATCCGCCGCAGGCGGTGATTCTTGCGGTGGGCGCGATTGTGAAGAAACCCGTGGTGAACGCGCGCGATGAAATTGTTCCGGCTCACCGTCTGGCCATCGGCCTGAGCGCCGATCATCGCGTGGTGGACGGCGCTATTGGCGCGCAGTATCTCGCCGAACTGCGGCGACTGATCGAAAATCCGCTGTCGATGCTCATTTGATTTATGGCTTACGATCTCATTGTAATTGGTGGCGGCCCGGCCGGCTATGTCGGCGCCATTCGCGCCGCTCAACTCGGCAAGAAAGTCGCGTGCGTTGAAAAAGACCGCGTCGGCGGCACCTGTCTCAATTGGGGCTGCATTCCAACCAAATCGCTCCTGCGCAACGCCGAACTGTTTCATCTGATGAAACTTCGCGCCGATGAATTTGGCTTCAGCTTCGACAACCTGCGCTACGACTGGAGCAAAATCATCAAACGTTCGCGGGACGTGGCCGACAAAAACGCCGCCGGCATCGAATATCTCTTCCGTAAGAACAAAGTGGATTACCTCCGGGGCGAAGCGTCGCTCGAAAGCGCCGGTGTTGTTTCTGTCAAAGCCGCCGGCGACAAAACGCAAAAGCTCGAAGCTAAAAATATTCTGCTCGCGACCGGCGTCGTGTCGCGGCCGCTGCCGGAATTTCCCTTCAACAACAAGACTGTCATCGGCAGCCGCGAAGCAATGGTATTGGAGAAGCAACCCGCGAGCATTGTCATTATTGGCGCAGGGGCGATTGGCGTGGAGTTCGCCTATTTCTTCAACGCGTTCGGCACGAAAGTCACTTTGATCGAGATGATGTCGGCCATTCTCCCGCTGGAAGACACGGAGGTTTCCCTGGCGCTGGAGAAGGCGTTCGCCAAACAAGGCATCAAAGTTCTGACCGGAACGAAGGTGGTCAAAACCGCAACTGGCAAAGAGGGCGTAAAAATTTCCGTCGAAGGGAAAACCACCGAAACGCTCGAAGCCGAAACCTGCCTCGTGGCGATTGGCGTGCAACCGCTGTTACCCGGTGGAATTTCACTTCAACTCACGCCGCGCGGCTTCATCCAGACAACGGACCGCTACCAGACCAGCGTGGCGGGCGTGTTTGCCGCCGGAGACATCATCGGGCCTCCATTACTGGCGCATGTCGCGAGTTACGAAGCGATTCAGGCGGTTGAGGGAATGTTCACCGATCATGCGCCAAAAAGAATCAACGTATTTCCCAGTTGCACCTATTGCCAGCCGCAGGTGGCAAGCGTCGGATTGGCCGAGCGCGCGGCCAAAGAGCGCGGCTTGAAATTCCGCGTCGGCAAATTCCCGTTCAGCGCCAGCGGCAAAGCGCGCGCGGTCGGCGAGGTAGAAGGTTTCGTGAAAATTCTTTTCGGCGAACCGCACCGGGAAGTCCTGGGCGCCCACATCATCGGCGCCGAGGCGACGGAAATGATCGCCGAACTTGGATTGGCGATCAGCCTGGAAGCAACGGAAGAAGAAATCGAAGCCACCGTTCACGCGCACCCCACGCTGAGTGAAGCGGTTCACGAAGCCACGGGGCAGGCATTCGGCTCGGCAATTCACATTTAATTCGAACCAATATTTCCAACCGATGGATTTCAAACTCCTAAATATGTATTTGCAATACATCTTTACCTCATTTATCCTTTTCCCGTGATTACGTTATGAACACCGCGAGCATCAACGAACACTACACACAAGATCACGACCGGTTGGATGACCTGTTTTACCAGTTCAAAAAGCTCAAGTCATCCGACCGCACCAAAGCAGTCCAAAATTTTCAGGAATTCAAAACCGGATTGGAGCAGCACATTGTTTGGGAGGAGGAGATACTGTTTCCTTCATTTGAAAAGAAATTTGGCCATCTCGGCGGACCGACGGAGGTCATGCGTTGGGAACATCGGGAAATCCGGAAATACCTGGATGCCATCGCCGAAAAGCTCACTTGCAACGACTTCGCTACCGAGGTCGAGGAAATGGGACTGCAGGGCGTGCTGTGCCCGCACAATCACAAGGAAGAAAACATCCTCTATCCGATGATTGATCAAGTCATCGGATCGGAAGAACGAGAGGAGATTTTCGCCCGAATGAGCCAAGAGCAGGCGTGAAGGGATTTTTATTCCGTAAACATCGTTACCACATAAAAACAAATGAAAAACATCACATCTGAAACCACTGTTGGGGAAATCGTCCGTGCCGCACCAAACCGGGCGCGCATCTTTGAAAATCTTGGCATTGACTATTGTTGCGGCGGCAAAAAGTCACTCGGCGAAATCTGCCTCAGCAAGAAACTCGATCCGGCGACCGTGATCGCCATGTTGGCCGCACTCGACGGCGCTTCGGAACTCTCGTCCGCGGACCCGGACGCGATGAGCTTGAGCCAGTTGTGTGATCACATCGAGCGCGAACATCACGACTATTTGCGCGAGGAATTGCCGCGTCTGGAGTTTTTGACGCGCAAAGTCGCCGCGGTTCATGGCGATAGCGAAACTCGACTGCGCGAAGTGCGCCAAATTTTCGAAACGTTCAGCGAGAAAATGGCCGTGCACACCGATGAGGAAGAGAAAATCGTGTTTCCAAAAATTCGCCAATTGGAAAAGGGAACGCAGAAAGCCGCCGCGACCGGCCTGAACGATATTTTGACGAGGTTGCAGTCCGAGCACGATGGCGCTGGCGAGGCTTTGGCGCGATTTCGCGAATTGACCGACGACTACACGCCGCCCGAATGGGCCTGCAACACATTTCGCGCGCTCTACGACAGTTTGGAGCGGCTGGAAAAAAACATGCACCAGCATGTGCATAAGGAGAACAACATCCTTTTCATCAAGGCGCTGGCAGCAATCCAGCACGGCGAGCCAGCGGAGAAACAAGTCGCATGAGCACCGCCATAGAGACAGTCGAGACCCTCGTTCAAACCGAATATAAATACGGATTCTACACCGACATCGAAGCGGATTCCGCGCCGCCGGGATTGAACGAAGGGATCATCCGGCTCATCTCCCATAAGAAGAATGAGCCGGAATGGTTGCTGGATTGGCGTCTCAAGGCGTATCGCCACTGGACAACGTTGAAGACGCCGGCCTGGCCGAAGGTTCATTATCCGCCAATTGACTTCCAACAAATCGTTTATTACTCCGCGCCGAAAAATAAGAATGAGGGGCCCAAAAGCCTGGACGAGGTGGACCCAAAGCTTTTGGAAACCTACGAGAAACTTGGCATTCCGTTGCACGAGCGCAGCCGTTTGGCGGGCGTGGCGGTGGATGCGGTGTTTGACAGCGTTTCGGTCGGGACAACTTTTCAAAAACAGCTTGCGGACGTGGGGATCATTTTCTGCTCGTTCAGCCATGCCGTGCAAAACCATCCGGATCTCGTTCGCCAATATCTCGGTTCGGTCGTGCCCTATACCGACAACTTCTACGCGGCGCTGAACTCGGCGGTCTTCACCGATGGCTCATTTTGTTTCATTCCCAAAGGTGTTCGCTGTCCGATGGAATTGTCCACTTACTTCCGCATCAACGCTGCGAAATCCGGCCAGTTCGAGCGCACGTTGATTGTGGCCGAGGAAGGCAGCCACGTGAGTTATCTCGAAGGCTGCACCGCCCCGATGCGCGATGAAAATCAATTGCACGCCGCGGTGGTCGAACTCATCGCCTTGGACAACGCGCAAATCAAATACTCGACCGTGCAAAACTGGTATCCCGGCGATGAACAGGGCCGCGGCGGCATTTACAACTTCGTGACGAAGCGCGGCCTTTGCAAAGGGCGCAACTCGAAGATTTGCTGGACGCAGGTGGAAACGGGCTCGGCGATCACGTGGAAATATCCGAGTTGTGTGCTGCAAGGCGATAATTCGGTGGGTGAATTTTATTCCGTGGCGGTCACGAACAATTTTCAGCAGGCCGACACCGGCACAAAAATGATTCACATCGGCAAAAACACACGCAGCACGATCGTTTCCAAGGGGATCTCGGCGGGACGAGCCCAGAACAGCTATCGCGGACTGGTCAAAATCCAACGAAGCGCCGCCAATGCGCGGAATTTTTCGCAATGCGATTCGCTGCTCATCGGCGATCGCTGCGGCGCGCACACCTTCCCTTATATCGAGGCAAAGAATGATTCTGCGAAAGTGGAGCACGAGGCAACCACCTCCAAAATCGGTGAGGACCAGATCTTTTACTGCAACCAGCGCGGCATCTCGACGCAGGACGCCGTCAACATGATCGTCAACGGCTATTGCAAGGAAGTCTTCAAACAGTTGCCGATGGAGTTCGCGGTCGAGGCGCAAAAACTCCTCAACGTGAGCCTCGAAGGCAGCGTCGGCTAAAACAATTCCGCGAATTTACACGCTATGAGAGAACCAATTCTTGCCATCCAAAATTTGAAAGCGGGCGTCGAAGGCCGGCCCATTCTCAAGGGAATCAATCTCACAATTTATCCCGGGGAAGTCCATGCCATCATGGGGCCGAACGGCAGCGGCAAAAGCACACTCGCCTCGGTTCTGGCCGGACGCGACGGTTACGACGTCAGCGCCGGCGAGGTCATTTTCGGCAGGAAAGACTTACTCGCGCTCGCACCGGAGGAACGCGCGCGCGAAGGGGTTTTTCTTGCCTTCCAATATCCCGTCGAAATTCCTGGCGTGAACAGCACCTATTTCCTCAAGACGGCTTGCAATGAAGTGCGCAAGCAGCGCGGGCTGCCTGAGCTTGACGCTGTGGAGTTCCTCGCGTTTGTAAAGGAGCGCGTGAAGTTGCTTGAGTTAAAGGATGATCTCCTGAAGCGCTCGGTGAACGAAGGTTTTTCCGGCGGCGAGAAGAAGCGCAACGAGATTTTTCAGATGGCCGTATTGGAGCCGAAGCTCGCCATCCTGGATGAAACCGATTCCGGCCTGGACATAGATGCTTTAAAAATCGTGGCCCAGGGCGTGAATACTTTGAAACGCGCCGACAATGCGCAACTTGTCATCACGCACTATCAGCGCCTGCTGGATTTCATTGTTCCCGATTTCGTGCATGTGCTCTGTGAGGGACGCATCGTGAAATCAGGCGGCAAGGAACTGGCGCTCGAACTGGAGCAAAGAGGGTACGAAGAAATTATTGAGCAAACCACTCTCGCCACTGAATGCCGAATGAAATGAATGCTATCGAAACAAAGTCAGGTGCGGTTGGCATTTCTGGCCACTCCAACCCAGCCCGTAACATGGAACCAGAGTGGTTATCGCAGACGCGAGAAAACGCCATCGCGCTTTTTGAGAAAACCGGCATTCCCACTCTCCGCGACGAAGATTGGCGGTTCACCAATGTGACGCCGCTGGCGGATTTCGAGTTCGAGCCGGTGGATCGGTCTGACCGGGATGGAGTGACCAAAGCATCGCTGGGGAATCTCCCATTCGCAGGCATTCCTGGAAGCAAATTGGTTTTCATCGATGCCATTTTCACCCCAGAACTCTCGTGTCTGCCGCTGGCGCCTGCTTCGGGTCTGAAAGTAATGAATCTTGCCGCAGCACTGACCACTCAAACTGGGCTGGTTCGAAAACATTTGTTTGCGCACGCCGATGCCGGGAAGAACGCATTTGCCGCGCTCAACGCAGGATATTTCCGGGACGGCGCATTCATTCACGTTGCGGCTAACAGTGTCGCCGATCCGATTCAGCTTATTTTTATTTCGACGAAAGGAGATGGTGAAACAACGCATCCGCGCAATCTCATTGTCGCCGAACGCGGGAGCCGCCTGACGGTTTTCGAAAATTTCATGAGCTTGGGCAAGGCGGCGCATTTGACGAATTCCGTCACGGAAATCGTCGCGGGCGAAAGTGCGGTGGTGGAGCATTTGAAGTTCCAGGCGGAAAGCCCAAACGCATTTCATATCGCGACCCTTGCGGCACACTGTGGCCGGGCGAGCAGCGTCACCGCGCATTCATTTGCGCTGGGAGCAAAACTTTCCCGCACGAACATTTACGCAAATCTGGCCGGCGAAGGAATGGCGTGCGTTCTCAATGGACTTTATCTCACGCGCGGCTCGCAACTCGCCGATCATTTCATGATCGTCAATCACGCCGCGCCGCGCTGCGCGAGCCATGAGTATTTCAACGGCATTTTGAGTGAAGAATCCAAAGGCGTTTTTCACGGACGCATCCACGTTCATCCTGGCGCGCAAAAGACAGACGCCAAACAGACCAACAAAAATCTTCTTTTGTCTAACCGCGCGACTGTCGATGCGAAGCCGCAACTGGAAATCTACGCCGATGACGTGAAATGCACGCACGGCGCCACCATCGGGCAATTGAACGATGAAGCGATTTTTTATCTTCGCTCCCGCGGCATTCCATTGGAAAGAGCGCGGCGCATGCTGGTTCATGCATTTGCGGGTGAAATCATAAATCGTATTCGTTGCTCGCCGATGCGCGAGGAATTGGATCACTTAGTTTGGCGCCGGCTTGAGGAGGTCGAGAAAACAAAATGAACGATGAATTATTAGAGCTTTATCAGGAATTGATTCTCGACCACAGCAGGAGGCCGAGAAATTTTCGGACGTTACCGGATGCCAACCATCGTGGGCAAGGCACCAACCCCATCTGTGGTGACAACTACACAATCTACGCCCGAATCGAAGGCAGCACCGTCAAGGATCTGGCGTTTCAAGGCTCCGGCTGCGCGATTTCCAAGGCATCGGCATCGTTGCTGACGGAAGCGCTCGTCGGGAAAACATGCTTGGAGGTGCAAACGATTTTCAACGCCGTGCGAGATATGCTAACGACCGGCCGCACGGATTCAGATCTGGGGAAGGTCGTAGCGCTGGCCGGCGTCCATAAGTTTCCAGAGCGCATCAAGTGCGCGGTCTTGCCGTGGCACGCCATGCTGGCGGCCGTGACTGAGGCCGGGACAACCGTTTCTACGGAAGCGAAAAAGGACTGATATGCACGAGGACACGGCGGTCATTCTTACCCGAGACGTTGAGGCAATCATCGTTCCCGTTGGCGAGAACGTTGTGCTCCAGAAGGGCGAGCAGGCACGCATAACGCAATCCCTCGGCGGCAGTTACACCGTGATCGTGAACGGCAACATGTTTCGGATAGCCCAGAAAAATGCCGATGCCTTGGGAATTGAATTGGCGACGGCCACGCCCGATTCAACCGGAAACTTCCGCACCAAAGAGGAACTGGAAAAGGAAATCTGGAATTTGCTCAAGACCTGCTACGACCCGGAAATTCCGGTAAACATTGTTGCTCTCGGCCTGGTTTACGACTGCGCGCTCAGCCCGCTTCCGAAGGAAAACACCTATCGGGTCCAGGTTAAATTGACATTGACGGCTCCGGGTTGCGGCATGGGTTCGGCCATAGTGCAGGAGATCCGCGATAAACTCTTTTCGCTGGAGGAAATCGTCGAAGCCGATGCGGAGTTGGTGTTCGACCCGCCGTGGAACCAGGCGATGATGTCCGAGGCGGCGCAACTTCAGCTTGGACTTTTATAGATTATGAACCTCATAACCAATGCGACTCAGTCTCGATGGACTGTTACCTCGCCCACCAATGAAACGAAAGCGGATTGGTTGAAACTCCGCAATGATTTTCCCGCCTTGCATCAAACCGTCCACGGGCACCAACTGGTTTATCTCGACAATGCTGCCACGAGTCAAAAGCCGCGCGCCGTAATCGACGCCCTCGACCGTTTTTACGAGAACGACAATGCCAACGTGCATCGTGGAATCCATGAATTGAGCAATCGCGCCACAGGTGCATTCGAGGCATCGCGCGAGCGCGTGGCGCGCTTCCTGGATGCTCGCAGCTCTGAAGAAATCGTTTTCACGCGCGGCACGACCGAGGCCATAAATCTTGTCGCGAGCACCTGGGGCAACCAGCACATTAAATCCGGCGATCAAATTCTTCTCACCGAAATGGAGCACCATAGCAACATCGTGCCGTGGCAACTGCTGGCTGAACGTACCGGGGCGCAATTGATTTTCGTTCCGGTGGTTAACGACAAGGGTTTGCTCGACATGTCGCGACTGGATGACTTACTCACGCGAAAGGTAAAGCTTTTCGCAATGGTCCACATTTCCAATTCGCTTGGGACCGTCAATCCGGTTGCGCAATTGTGCGCGCGTGCCCGCAAACTGGGAGTCACCACGCTGGTTGACGCCGCCCAGAGCGCCGGACACATGCCGCTCGACGTACAGGAAATCGGCTGTGATTTTCTGGCGTTTTCCGGCCACAAAGTCTGTGGGCCGACGGGCATCGGAGTACTTTATGGGCGTGGTGAGATTCTCGAAGTTATGCCGCCGTACCAGGGCGGCGGTGACATGATTGTCTCTGTTGAATTTCAAAAATCCACCTACAAAACAGCTCCGCACAAATTCGAGGCCGGCACCCCGGACATTTCAGGTGCCATCGGCCTGCACGCGGCGCTGGATTATCTTGACGCCATTGGCCGGCGCAGGATTTGGGAGCACGACCGCGAGTTGGGCGAGTACGCTTATGCCGAACTTTCGGCATTGAAAAACATCCGGCTTTTCGGTCCGAAAACCGGACGCGCCGGACTCGTCAGTTTTCTGCTCAACGGGATTCATGCGCACGATATTGTCACAGTCGCAGACCAATACGGGGTCGCCTTGCGCGGTGGACATCATTGCACACAGCCATTGCTGCGAAAACTTGGCGTGGAATCGACGGCACGCGCGAGCTTTTATTTCTATAACACAGCAGTTGAGGTGGACCGCCTCATCGAGGTCGCTCGCGAAATTCAGCGATTCTTCGGAGCATGAGATTGGCAGACGCTCTGAGGATTCCCGAATCACAACGATGCCTGCTTCCACATCAGTATGAATGTGTCCACAACAAACGACGACATCGCGACAATTGACAATTCTCGCACCGGTGAGCCTTTGCCTTTACCGAGAAATGGAGCCATCACGCGTGAAATTCTTCAGAGGAAACGCGAATTGAACGCGGTAATTCTCGCGCACAATTACCAAGTGCCCGAGATCCAGGACGTGGTCGATTTTGTGGGCGACTCCCTCGGATTGGCGCAGCAGGCAGCCAGGACCGCTGCGGATGTTATTGTCTTTTGCGGTGTCCATTTTATGGCTGAGACGGCCAAGATTCTGAATCCGGACAAGCTCGTGATCCTGCCGGACCGCAACGCAGGCTGTTCGCTCGAAGAAAGCTGCCCGGCTGAAAAGCTTCGCGAGCTTCAGAAAACGAATCCCAATTTTTACACCATCGCCTACATCAATTGCAGCGCCGAGGTGAAGGCGCTCTGCGACGTGATCTGCACCAGCGGCAATGCGGTCAAAATCGTCGAGGCTGCGCCCAAAGAAAAAGACCTGCTATTTGTGCCCGATGAAAACCTCGGAGCCTGGGTCATGGAACAGACCAACCGCCCAATGACGTTGTGGCGCGGCAACTGTTACGCGCACGTTGAATTTCGCCGGGATGCTTTGCTGCATTTGAAGGAATCATACCCGGACGCCAGGATTGTTGTTCATCCTGAAAGCCTGCGCGAAGTGCGCGACCTCGCGGATGCGGTGTGTTCGACCGAAAGGATGATTACTTACTGCGAGACCGACCCAGCCAGACGGTTCGTGATCGTAACCGAGTCGGGCATTATCCATCGAATGCGAAAGGAATGTCCCGATAAGGAATTCATTTGCGCACCGGCGTTTGATGTTATGCAGATGCCCATGGATAATTGCCGGTGCAGCCAGTGTAAGTTCATGAAACTAAACACGCTTGAGAAATTGCGGGATTGCATGGAGAATCTCCTTCCGCGGGTCGAATTGCCGGCGGAGATTCTGGAACGGGCGCGGCGGCCTATCAAACGCATGCTGGCAATTTCAGGCGGAAAAAAGGAAATCCCGTGAACCATGCCCTGATCCGTTGAAATGAAATAGAGCTCAAGCAAGCTTAACCTAATCATAATGACCGCATTTCCCAAAATCATCCAAGGCGGCATGGGCGTCGCGATTTCCAACTGGAAGCTCGCACGGACCGTATCGCGTCTCGGGCAATTGGGCGTCGTTTCAGGGACGGGCATCGAAACGGTTTTGGCGCGGCGGCTGCAACTGGGTGATCCCGGCGGGGAAGTCCGGAGGGCGCTGGCTCATTTCCCATTCCCCGACATGGTCGAGCGCGTGCTGGCGGATTATTTCATCGAAGGCGGCAAGCCCGAGGGTTCGGCCTTTCGTCTGGTCCCGAAAGCCTCGCTGAAACCCAACCCACGCTCCGTGGAACCGGTCGTTCTCGGATCCTTCGTCGAGGTGTTCCTCGCCCGAGACGGGCACGAAGGTCTAGTTGGCATCAATCTCCTCGAAAAAATCCAGATCCCAACGTTGCCGGCACTGTTCGGAGCCATGCTCGCGGGAGTGGCCTGCGTGCTTATGGGAGCGGGAATTCCACGAGCCATTCCCGGGGCGCTGGATCGGCTGGCTACCGGCGAGCCCGCCGAGCTGAAGATTGATGTCGAAGGGTCACTTCCCGGCGAGGAATTCGTGTCCACCTTCGATCCTCATGTGTTTTGTGGCGGAGACGTACCGACGCTCCAGCGTCCAAAGTTCGTTGCGATTATTTCCTCGGCTACGCTCGCCATTACGCTGGCCCGTAAATCCAACGGCCGCGTGGATGGCTTCGTCGTCGAAGGTGAGAGCGCTGGAGGTCATAATGCACCGCCTCGCGGCCCGATGCAGCTTAGTGCCCATGGTGAACCGGTCTATGGTCCGCGCGATGTCCCCGAACTGGAGAGAATCCGCGCGTTGGGACTGCCGTTCTGGCTGGCCGGTTCTTACGGACAGTCGGGAAAACTTGAAGCAGCGCTGGGCCTCGGTGCTGCCGGTATTCAGGTCGGAACCGCCTTCGCATTCTGCGAGGAATCCGGCCTCCACCCGAAAATCAAGCGGCAGGCCATTGAGCTTTCCCGGAACGGGCGAGCAAAGATTTTCACCGATCCACTGGCTTCGCCTACCGGCTTTCCTTTTAAGGTGGCGGTCGTGCCAGGCACGCTTTCCGACCGGGCGATCTTTGCGGCGCGCGAACGCATCTGCGATATCGGTGCTCTCCGACGGCCCTACCGCAAGACGGATGGCAGCGTCAGCTATCGCTGTCCCAGCGAGCCGTTCGAAGATTATGTGCGCAAAGGCGGACGCCACGAAGAAACCGTGGGGCGCAAATGTGTCTGTAACGGCCTGCTGGCCACTGCCGGCTTCGCCCAAGTGCGGCCTGAACCTGAAGCAGAACCCGCGTTGGTGACGGCGGGCAACGACCTCGGAAGGATCGCGGAATTCCTCCCGCCGGGAGGCGATTCCTACACCGCCGCCGATGTAGTCCGTCGCCTGCTTGGAAGGGCGCAATTCATGCCTCAAAGCGGATATGAATGATCGCCCCTCACCGGATTGGGATCCAAAATCCAATGAGGTCATGCGCAACCAGTGCACTGCCTACGACGAGATGGACGGGTTCCCCGTTGCTTACAGCGAATTCTGGGATGGTCGTTGTTCCTCCATGAGGATGTGATGCGCGTGTTGCTCGAGCACGACACCTTCAGCAGCGCGGTATCACAACATCTTTCCGTGCCGAGCGGCATGAATCAACCCGAACACACCGTCTATCGTCGCATTATTGACCCCCTTTTTTTCGAAGCGAATGCAGGCGTTCGAACCCGTCTGCCGTGGCATTGCTACGAAACTGGTACAGGCCTCGATCGCGCACCGGAAGTGGAATTCATCGCTGACGCGGCCGTGCCGTTAGCTGTGCAGGTTCAATGCGCCTTTCTCGGCCGGTTTCCGCAAACGGCGTTTCCTTCAAGGAGGGGGGCCCCGACGGGAATGCTCGGGTCGCGCCTTTGCGATGCACCCATCCTTCACCGCTAAATCCTCCGTGGCCGTCTGGCAACAGTTCCTTGCGCGCGATGTTGTGGCTGATGAAATATACGGCGAGCCATTCACACCTGGAATGACTTCCTGAAATGCTTCGATCACCAGCGCGTTTATGGGCCGATGATTTACGGTCGCGAAATTCGCCCCGGGTGCCATGTCATCGAGGTAGGCTTCTGCCTCGGGGGTGCGGAGCGGTGCGTAAACCAATTCCTCGTCCTGTCCCGGCAGAGGGATGTCCCAGGTCGCGAATTTCTGCTGGAGGGCGCGGAATTGTCCGGTCGCCAGCGCGTGGCCGAATCCACGCGAACCGCAGTGCGAGAGGAAACCGACGCAACCGTCGCGCAGGCTAAAAACTTCGGCAGCCTTACGCGCGCGATCGTTGTCGATCAGGCGCACGATTTCACATTCGCCGAAATGATTGCCTCCGCCATACGAACCCAATTGCGCAATCTTTTCGAGAAAGTTTGAAAACTGATTCTTGCGCAGCCAGTCGAGCCGCAAGGCCAGCGCATCACGCGTTTCATCGTGCCCCACGTGAGCGGCGTCTTCGCAACGCTCCGCCCAATCGAGGGAATGCCCAATACGTTCAGCACCTCGGCCGACGCACCATCGATGGCGACCTTTTCACCGAGCGCTTCACCGACTTTGCGGGCCTTGCGCGCGGAGCGTTGGCCGCGGCCAGGGCCGGTTGGCGTGCGTTCCAGAATTGCATTGATCAGCGCACGGCGAACGGTCTTGTCCGAGACCTGGTCTGCCGGCAAATCCAATTGCAGGAAGCTCATGGAGCATTTGATGTCTACGCCAACGGGACCTGGATAGATGTGAGTCGTCGAAGTCAAAACGCATCCCACCGGCGCGCCGTAGCCAGCGTGCGCGTCGGGATTGAGCACAAGATCGGTCACACCAGGCGCACTGCGAGCCTTCAGCGCCTGTTGCAAGCACGTAGCATCGAAACCGGCACGAATCGAATTTGTGCCGATGACTGTGATTGGCTTGCCCTTGTCGCCAGGGGCGGGAATGAAGCCTGTGGCCTCACCCGTAGCGTGGATTTGGGTTGGATTCGCGTCGCTCATTTCAATTCTTTCGAGGTTTTCGGCGGTCCATGGCGTAATTCCGAGGTTGTAACCAGGATCTATCGCCCATGCGCCAGCGCGAAGGGATTTCGCGCACCTTCATGCGCGCACCCATGGCAGCGAACTTGGATTCAAGATGAATCGCATTCATAAGTTTTGATTTGCGGTTTCACACCGAAGCGCACCGGACGAAACACGAAATTCAATTTCGCCGGCTTGATTCGGATACGATTTGGTTTGTAGCTCTTGCGAAAGAGCAATTGGCTTTGATAGCGGAGAACGGGCTTCATGGGAGTTCCTTTGGTTAAGGGTTTAAAAAAATGGGGGATGGTGTAGGGATTGCACCCACGCAGCCCGGAGGCTCACTCGGTTTTCGGGACCGGGGCATTACTTCTCTGCCAACCATCCAAAATGGCAGGAGTTGCACCTGCAACCTCCTCGTTCCGAACAAGGCCGTCTGCTGCTGACATTACACCCTGAAATTGGCTGCCAGGTTTGGACTCGCACCAACACCGAACGGCTTAACAGGCCGCCGTGCTACTTTGACACCACCTGGCAATAATTGACTGGCGCTGCCGGCAGGATTCTCACCTGCATGAATCCGCTTAGAAGACGGATGCCTGATGTATTCGGCCACGACAGCAATTTGAAATGGTCGGAACGGCAGGATTTTCACCTGCGGCCTCCGGGTCCCAGGCCCGGCGCTCTAAAGACTGAGCTACGCTCCGATAAAAATGGCGGACCCGAAGGGAGTTGCACCCTCAACCCTCCCGCAGACAACGGGGCGCTCTGCTGTTTGAGCTACGAGTCCAAATTGGCCTACCCTGCAAAGGCTGGTGGGAAGTGCTGGTAATGCTCCAGTCGTCATCTTCCAGCACTGTTTTGTGACGGCGGGTTTACAGACCGCGGGCTGGATCACTTCCCGAGAATTGGTAGCGGGGGTGGGAGTTGCGCCCACGGAGGCTGAGCTTATGAGGCTCGCCTGAATCTCATTCTCCCCGCAGTGAAATGGTGGAGTCGGTGGGTAACGCTCCCACATCAG
>DATNEA010000054.1:0-3407 GCA_035606845.1 Candidatus Angelobacter sp.
TCATGCAAAAATTGACGGCAAACCCGCTACGCTGGCTTTAGACACCGGCGCGGAGTGCCTGTTCCTTTTCAAGCCGGCCGCCCAGCGGCTTGGTCTCAATCTGTCCGGCATCCCTTCCGATGCGACACGGCAGAACGGCAAATTTTTCGCCCTGGAAACGAAGCCTTACGACGTCACGATCTTCAATACGACGGGCAAGTTGCGTTTGCTGGTAACGGATTTCTCCGTGCCAATGGATGTCGATGGTTGTGCCGGGTGGTCGTTGTTTAAAAACAGCGTTTTTCAAATCGACGCAGCGGGCGGCGTGGTCAGGAGCCTTTCGGAAGTGCCGAAGGAAGCGCGCGAGTGGACGAAGCTGCGCGTGCATCGCGGCTCCGATGTGCTGTGCCTGGAAATCCCGGGACCGCGCAAAACCGGCGTCGTTCTCGTGGACACCGGCAATAACGGCGGTGTGTCCCTCAGTCGGTTGCGATGGCGGACCTGGACGAACACAAATCCGGAGCGCCCAAAAACTGTGGCGGCCTATTACATGGGCGGGTCCGGAGTCGTCGTTGGCGAGGAATCGTGGGCCGAAAAATTTTCATTGGGCCCGATTGAACTCAATGACGTTCCCGTCAAACCCGCCAGCCCGTCCGATGTGGCGGTTGCTTCGTCCGAAGCACCCTATCAGGCGACACTCGGATTGGTGGCGCTGCAACGGTTGGATTTGATTGTCGATGGAAAATCGGGAGTCGCCTATGTGCGGCCGCGACCCGGCCCTTTTAAACCGTATCCCTACAGTCGTGCCGGCGCGGTGTTCATCCCGCGCGATCCGGGTAATAAAAGATCTGAAGTGGTCGCACACGTCATGCAAGGCGGCCCGGCTTACAAGGCGGGAATCAGGGATGGCGACATCGTGATCAGCTTCAACGGGCAATCCTCCGGAAATTGGCACGAAGGGCCCACCAGCGCGTCCAGCACGCACCCGGCAGGGACAAAGTTGGAGCTAACGTTGAAACGCGGCGAAAAGACATTCAGCACCGAGGTGGAATTGGAGGATCTTTTTCCGCCGGCTGCGTCGGGGAAGAAGTAGCTCGCCATATTTAAAACAACACGTTCTCAACAAAGTTGATAAGATGCTGAGGCATCTTCCGGTTCTTTCGAACGACGACAGCGATTTCCCGCGTGAATTTTTCAGGCAAGGCGATACGCTCGAATGTTCGTTTCTGACCGTAGAGGGCCAAGGCTCGTATCGGAACAATGCTGATTCCCATGCCAAGCGCGACGAGATTGATAATCAGATCGAAGTTATCCAATTGCATGGTGGGCTCGACATGCCAGCCCTGCTTTGAAAGCCAAGCGCGCAGTTGCCGGCCGGTGTTGGAACTTTCTTCGAGCAACAGCCACTGTTGTTGGCTTATCCATCGCTCGCGCACTTTTCGTGTTCCTGAAAGGGCGGCATAAGACTGCGCGATCGTGGTTGGCGCAATCATTGTGAAAGTGTCATCGAACTTGTGTGTAATTCGGACTGTTCGCGGCAAGCGGGGAGGCGGGCAGAGCACGCCTAAATCTAGATCGTTCGTTTCGAGACCAGATAGTATGTCCTTGCTCGATTGATGAGACACTCTGTAGGCGATCTCTGCCGATCGTTTAAGATTCGCATGGAAGAATCCGGGCAAATAGGAGAGTGCGATGGAGCGGGACACACCGACATGGATTTGTTTTCTGGCTCCGGCAAATTCTTCGCGCAATCGCTGGAGAGAGTGCTCCACATCGCCGAGCAGTTGCGTTGACTCGCGGAACAGAAATTCCCCCGCTTCCGTCATCCGCACACTGCGAGTTGTCCTCTCCAGCAACTCAACGCCCAGGCTGTTTTCCATGCCCTGGATCTGCCTCGTAATAGCGCTTTGCGTCAGTCCGGCGATCTCCGCCGCTTTTGTAAAACTGCGGTATTTCGCGACAAGATGGAACAAATGCAGCTCGTAAAGATCAAAAGGAGCCGTCGCGAGAAACTCATTCATTAAATGCATTATACAATGACATTAATGAATTTCACTCAATTATTTTTTGAGAGCATTATCTGCGTGACGAAAGAACAATTATGGCAAATAAAAATGAGAGACTCGCGGAAAATGTTCCCGGCGCTTATTACGTGGATTCTTCGTGCATTGATTGCGATCTGTGCCGGGGCACTTCACCAGACTTCTTCCGCCGACACGATGAGATTGGGTTCAGCGTTGTCTATCGACAGCCTGTGGCACCGGAAGAGTTCAAGCAGGCAGAAGAGGCGCGGCTGGCTTGCCCGTGTGAATCCATCGGGAATGACGGAGTCGCGGGCGGTGGTTAGGCGTTATTTTCTCGCCGCCAGCGACTGCACATACCGCTCAATCCGATCGCTCGCCTCGATGAGTTGATCGTAGCCGGTGGCGAAACACGCGCGGCAGAAACCGGCGCCGTTCGCGCCAAAGGCGGTTCCGGGAACCATCGCGACTTTTTCAGCCTGCAACAGGCCGAGCGCAAAATCTTTTTCGTTCATGCCGGTGGCTTCCACCGAAGGGAACGCGTAGAAAGACGCGCGCGGCACGTGGCATTTGAGGCCAATTTCATTCAACCGTCGCACGATGAAATCGCGCCGGCGATGATATTGCTCGCGCATTTGTTTCATCCCGTCTTCGCCGTGTTGCAGTGCTTCAAGCGCACCTTCCTGGCTGATGATGGAAGCGCACATCATGGAATATTGATGCACCTTCATCATGGCTTCGATGAGCTGGGCGGGGCCGCACGCGTAACCGATGCGCCAGCCGGTCATGGCGAAGGCTTTCGAAAAACCGTGCAGGAAAATCGTGCGCTCCTTCATTCCCGGAAAGCTCGCGATGCTCACGTGCTCCCCGTCGAAGGTGAGTTCGGAATAAATTTCGTCGCTCAGGACGAGCAGATCTTTTTCAATCGCGAATTTCGCGATGGCTTCCAGTTGCGCGCGATTGCACGTGCCGCCGGTGGGGTTGCACGGCAGGTTCAGCATGAGCAATTTGCAACCGGGCTGCCACGCGGCAACGAGAGCCTCCGCCGTGAGCGCGAAATTATCCTTCGCATACGTCGGCACCGGCACCGCCACGCCATGCGTCAGCGTGATGCTCGGATGATAGCTGACGTAGCACGGCTGGTGAAACATCACCTTGTCGCCGGGATTCACGAGCGCGCGGAAGGCGATATCGAGCGCTTCGCTGACGCCGACCGTGACGAGAATTTCGTCCTCGGGCCGGTAGCTTATGCTGAAATTTTTCTCGACGTATTTGTTGATCGCGCGGCGCAACTCAATCAAACCGAGATTCGAGGTGTAATGCGTCTTGCCTTTTTCCAGCGCGTAAATGGCCGCCTCGCGAATGTGCCAGGGAGTGTCAAAATCCGGTTCGCCGATGCCGAGTGAA
>DATNEA010000039.1:0-48291 GCA_035606845.1 Candidatus Angelobacter sp.
GGCAGCGGTTGGGCGAGCATTGGGGCGGCGACGCTTGTCATGAACCGCACGCGTGTCCACGACAACACCACCACTGGCCTGGCGGCGACGTTCGGTGGTGGCATTGATAATATTGTCGGCCTGGTTTCTTTGACCGATTGCGAGATCGCCAACAACGTGGTTTCGTCGCAATTGGGAGCATTTGGCGGCGGCGTGAGCAGCATCATGGGCGCGACCCGGCTGCTGCGTTGTTCCGTCCATGGCAATGTGACCAAATCGGCGACGGTGGTTTGTTCGGGTGGGGCCATCTTTTCCGCGGCGAGCCTGTTGGATGCGGAAAATTCCACCCTCAACAACAATAGCGCCGTGGCGATCTATCGTTCGCGCGGCGGCGCGATTCACAGCACGGCCGGAGCCTACGCAACGTTGACGCTGTGCACGCTTGACGGAAATTCTTCGGGCGGCGGCGGAGCGATTCAAAACGATTTCCTGGCTACGCTCACGATGACGAACTGCACCATGTCGAGCAACAGCGTCAGCGGGATTATCGGCGCCAATGGTGGCGCCGTTGGCAATGACGACGGTGGCACGGTGACGCTGGTGGGCTGCACGCTGGATCATAATGTCGCGACCGGTTTTTCGCGCGGCGGCGGCATCTACAATCATTGCAGTTATGAAAGTTTTGCGGCTCCCGGGATCGATGACCAGCAGATTACCCTCATTCAGCATACGACCGCGACGCTTATCAATTGCACGCTGAGTTCCAATCTCGTGGCGGGCACCCAGTTTACGATCCCGAACCCCAGTTCTCTTTTGGAATGCTTGCTTCAGAACCAGGTGCTGCCCGGCTCGTGCCAGATCTCGCAGTTGCCCACGATCGGCTTCCCGTTGCCGGGGCAGGGTGGGGGAGCTTACAACGGGTCGGAATCGGACAGCGCGGTGGCGGTCGGGCCGTTGGCAAAGCCTGCTTTCGCGGAACTGGATTTGCTTTCTTGCACCGTGGTGGGAAACAGCGCGACGGGCGGGACTTTGTATACGGATTCGGAAGGGCCGAATCTGGCGACCGATGGCGGCGGCCTTTACACGACGGACGCCTCCGCACTGGATCCTGAACGCTGGGGCTATTCGATCAATCATCTCGATAATACGTTGCTGGTCAAAAACCAGCTCAATTCGGCGCCGTCGGATTTTCGGCCGGTCGATCTTTATCCAGGGCCTACCCCGGTGTTGATGGTCATCAACAATTCGGGACCGAATCTCGATTCAGATGGTTCATTGGCAGCCGCGAAAAAAATTGGAACCAGTTCGGTCTACACCCAAAGCAATCCTCTCCTGGGCCCGCTCGCCGATAACGGCGGTCCGACGCTCACTCACGCATTGCTCTCCGGCAGTCTGGCTTTGCTCAATGGCAGCGCCAATGCTCCTGTCACCGATCAACGCGGCGTGTTGCGCGCGCAGAATGGCTCGGCGGATATTGGAGCCTTTGAAGCGTCTCCGCCTCGTCCGGATCCGGACAGTTACACCAGTTTGGAAGATCATCCCCTTCAAGTCGGCGCGGCGGAGGGCGTGTTGAGCAATGACTTCGGCGCTGGATTAACGGCCAGTTTGTATAGTCAGGCAACGAATGGCGTCGTGGTGTTGGCCGCTGATGGCAGCTTTGTTTACACACCGACGAACGGCTATGTTGGCGCCGATAGTTTCTTTTATAGCTGCCAGGATGGCGCCGGATTGTCTGGCGGACCAACGCTCGTAAGCATTCAGGTCAACCCGGTTTTGCAACTGCTGTCCAGTTCAGGTTCGATTGGCGGCACAAACGCGTCGCGGAATCAATTCAGCCTGGCATTCGATGTGCCCGTGAATCCGTCCTCGCTCGCCAGCGGTATCATCGTGCGGGGCTCTGAAAGCGTCGTTCAACCGGTGACAACGACGGTCAGCAACACGGTGGTACGAATCAAGCCAACGGTTTCATTTCATCCCGGCGAATTGGTCACCGTTGAAATGTTGCGTTCGCTGGTGGCCACCAACGGCGGCATCTTTCCGGTCGCGAAAACGATTCAGTACCTGACGCCGGTCGATGCCGGCAGCGGTCAGTTCCCGACTTACTCCAGCCTCAGTTCCAATTACGTCGCCACGGTTGTGCTGGCGGACTTTGACGGGAATGGAACCATCGACGCGTATGTGGGCGGGGACCTTTATGACGAGATTTGGCTGAACGATGGCCACGGCAACTTCACTTTGAGCCAGACCATGCTGGGGAACACCACTGGCGCAGCCGTCAGTGATTTGAACGGTGACGGCTTTCCCGACCTGGTGGTCACCAAAGCCGGCGGCGTTCTCGGCTCGCTTCCGGCCAACGTTCTCAATCCCGAATATCCGAGCGATTACAATCGCGTCTATTTCAATGATGGCACCGGTCATTTCGCCGACTCCGGCCAGGAACTGGTGCCGGACACGTTTGTCGATCCGGACTCGGCGCCGGATCCCAATCTATTCCTGCCGATCACCACGAGTTATTTTTACGGTTATGGAGTTTACGAATCAACGTTCACGCCAAACATCACCGACTTTTACCATTATCTGAATGACGGCAGTGCCGGCGTGGCGATTGGCGACTTGAACGGAGACGGTTACCCCGATATGTTCATTATCAATAACACCAGCAAGTCTTCTCTTGGTCACCCCGTTAGCACGCCCGGCAACACGGTCTGGCTCAATAATGGCCACGGTTCGTTCAGCCGCTCGGGACCTAAACTGGGGAATGAGCCCGCGAATGCCGTCGTGCTGGCCGACGTGGATGGCAACGGCACCCTCGACGCCATCGTCGCAGCCGATGACGGGACTGAAATCTGGCTGAATGACGGCAACGGGAATTTCACGCAGTCCACGACGCTGAAGGTTTCGGATTATCGCGCCATTTCGGTTGCGGTTGGAGACGTGAACGGCGATGGATCCATGGACATGGTCATTGGCCATATCCGCCCGTGGTTTGATTCCGCGCAGCCTTTGTTTGGGGATGAGGTCTTTACCAATGACGGACACGGAAATTTCCTGGCGAATCAGTTTTTCGGAAACATTGCCGCCTATGGCGTGGCATTGGGCGACCTCAATGGGGACGGGCGCCTGGATGTCTTTGCGACCGGTCTGGTTGGGGACGAGGTGTGGCTCAGCACCGGCACGAATTTCGTAAAGTCCGGCCCGACGTTCGGCACTGAACATTGGGGCCGCACAGTGGCGCTGGCGGATCTGGACGGCGACGGCGATCTCGATGCGTTTGTGGGAAATTTCGGGCTTTCCCGGGACTCCTGTCAGGTTTGGTTTAATGACGTGCGTCCCGCGGCGAACAATTTCAACTTCTCCGTGCCCGAAGAAGGTTTTCTGAGCGTTCCTGCCTTCGGTGTTCTTTCCGGCGCTTCGGATTCCGATGGCCCCGCGCTGCTGGTTCAAACCAACGCCGTAAAGACGTATACCGCGCCCACGTTGGGAGCCCTGATCTACCTTGTCTCCGGCCTCCCAAATTTCAGTGCGAAAAATTTTTCCTATGATTCGCAGGGTAACAACATTTACCTGCAAACGGTGCCCGTTTATGCAAACCACGGAACGCTGAACTTGCGGCCCGATGGTTCCTTCACTTACACGCCGCAGCCACTTTTCCATGGCACGGACAGTTTTCCGTTTGTGGTCTCCGATAGTTATCTCAGCACGACCAACAGGGTAACCATCGACGTGACTCCCATCAATCATGCGCCCGTGGCGAAGAACGATTATTATCCGCTTTCCGCCAACCCATTGACGATCCCCAGCGCGAATGGCGTGCTCGCCAACGACTCCGATCCGGATGGCGATGCGATCACGGCCTCGCTCGCCCAGGCGCCCGCGCATGGCGTGGTTGTTCTTCAGGCCGACGGTAGCTTCACCTACACCGCTGCTGCCGGATATACCGGGCCCGATTCGTTCCTTTATCGCGTCAGCGATGGGCAAACCAATTCGATCGGCCGCGTTAAGCTCGGCAATTCTCCGCCCGTTGCCCGCGACGATTTGAATTACGCCATGCCGGCCAATGGAAACCTGTTCGTCGCCGCGCCGACGGGCGTGCTGGCGAACGACAGCGATCCGGATGGCGATGTCATCTCGGCCGCTCTCGTGACCCCGCCGGCCCATGGCAAGGTGACACTCAATGCCGACGGATCATATTCTTACGCGCGCGCGACGAATTATTCCGGCGCGGATTTCTTCACGTATCGCGCCAGTGACGGGATCGGTAATTCCTCTGCGGCCCGGGTCAAGATTGGCAATACCGCGCCGACCGGGGTTAACGACGGACCGTACACCGCTTTTCTCAATCAGACTTTGACGGTCTCGGCCGCGCAAGGCGTGCTCGCGAACGATCAGGATGCCGAAGGGGACAAAATCACCGCTCATTTGCTCGCCGCTCCTGCCAATGGTGTGGTTACTCTGAACCCTGACGGTTCGTTCACATATACTCCTCACACCGGGTTTTCCGGAAACGATGCGTTCACTTACGCCGCCAACGATGGCCTGGCTGACAGCGAGCCGGTTTCGGTGACTTTGGGCGTCTATGGCTTCCTGCACGTGACCGGGCTGAACCCCGCCGCCAATTCAGTCACTCTCTCCAGCAATTCCATTCAAATCTATTTCAACGGCGATCTCGACCCCGCCAGCGTCGATGGGAAATTCATGGTTCACGGCTCGCTCAGCGGCATCCACGCCTGGAACGCATCCGTGGAAACCAACGAAGTGACGCTCGCACTGCTGCAACCATTGGCAGACGGCGAAAAAGTGGATGTGAGCGTGCTGGGCGGATTGAAAGGCATCGGTTATTTGCAACTCGCCACGGGCTTCAACTATCAGTTCGGTATCGCCGCGCCGCGCGGCAGTGGCAACTTCACGAACGGGCTGGTGGGAACCGCCGACGCTTATCACACCAAAGTCGCGGTGGGTGATCTGAATGGCGACGGTCTTCCGGACGCCATTACGGTGAATGGCGGTATTATCGGAGACAACGCCAGGGTATACCTGAATCAAGGCAATGGAACTTTCCTTGAGCAGACGATGGGCACGGCGGGAGACTTTGGCCGCTATCAACAGGTCGCGCTCGCGGATTTTGATGGCAATGGCTCGCTGGACGCGTTCCTGGTCGGTTCCTTTGTTGAATTCTGGCGCAATGATGGAGCTGGAAACTTTTCCATCAATCGGCTCCCGAGCCCGCCGTATTTTATCCAGTTTATCGCGGTCGGCGATTTTAATCAGGACGGCGCCATGGATGTGTTTGCGTGCGGAACCGATTCCTACACGACCATCACGGATTCAAAAGGCAACAAAATCAATCCCACCGTTATCTGGGTCTGGTTCAATGATGGCCACGGCAACTTCACCCAGGGGCCGATCACGCGCATTGCGGCCAGCCTGGATACCGGCGCCGTCGGCGACATCAATGGCGATGGCGCTCCGGATGTCTGGTTGTCCGGCTTTTATGGAGATCAAATCTTTACCAATGATAGCACCGGGCAATTCTCGTCCGACGGCCAGTCGCTCGGCACCGGCTTTGGTCAGTCCGTCGTCCTGGGCGATTTGAACGGTGACGGTCTGCTCGACGCGATGGTTGATTACTATCCGGATGGTGTCAGAACCTGGTTCAACCACGGGTCGGGCAAATTTGTTGTCGATCCGCAGCCGTTGCTCCAGACGAATAACGTGAGCCAATTGGCCCTGGGCGACATCATGGGCAATGGCCGACTCGATCTCGCGGTCGCGTGCCGCTTTGCTTCTTCATCCAGTACGAACGTCCTCAGCCTCATACTGACCAACGACGGCACCGGCCACTTCGGAGTGGCCAGCCTGAGCCCGTCGTCCGCTGACTGCACCGGCGTGGCATTGGCGGACTTTGATGGGAATGGTTCTCTGGACGCATTCTTTGCCGTAGGTGGTTTGAACCCGGCGACAAATCAGATCTGGCTGAATCATCGAATGCCGGTCGCCAATGACGACGCATACGTCAGTTCGACCACAAGTGTTGGCGCGCCGGGCGTGCTGGCCAATGATCTCCCCGGCGACGGCGCGCAATTCAACGCGGTTCTGGATAGCCAGCCTCTCCATGGCAGCGTCACGCTTTCGGCGAACGGTGGATTCACCTACACACCTGGCGGCGGCTTCACCGGTGCGGACGTGTTCACTTACCACGTCGATGATGGCATTCAAAATTCGCGCATTGCTCGCGTGAAGATCGGCAACACCGCGCCGATCGCAAATGCCGATTCGGGTTATTTCGCTTTGAACGATCTGCCGCTGGACATCGCCCCGGCGGCCGGCGTGCTTGCGAATGACACGGATGCCGAAGGCGACCCGCTCATTGCTCTCCTGAATCAAGTTCCTACGCATGGCACCGTCCAATTGAATGCGAACGGCTCGTTCCTCTATACCGCGACCGCCGGATATACCGGCCCTGATTCCTTCACCTATCGCGCGACTGATGGCTATGCGACCTCTGGCGTCGCATCGGTGACGATTACTGTCGGAGCCCGATTGACCGTGAGTCAAAAATCTCCCGCAGCCGGCGCATTGACGGCCCCTCGCGATGCTGGCGTCGTGGTTCAATTCAATCACGCGCTCGATCCGGTCTCAGTGCTGGGACAGGTTGCAATTTCCGGCAGTTTAAGCGGTCCACATGCATCGGTGGTGGGCGCGGTGAGCAATGTGCTTTCGATCACTCCGGCGGTTCCGTTCAGTCCGGGAGAAATGGTTTCGGTCACGCTCGCTTCCGGTTTGCGCGGCCAGCTTGGTGAGCGGATGGCGTCACCGGTTGTGTGGCAATTTACCGTGGCGGCTCCTTTTGGCGTTGGACAACTCACCGACAGTGGTCAGCAGTTGTCGGCGTTTAACGCGACCAACGCCGCAGCCGTGGCGCTCGCCGATGTGGACGGCGACGGTTCGCTGGATGCCATTGTTGCGCAGGGCGGCGATCTCAACAGCAACGCCTTTTTTGCCGGAAGCACCGCCATCATGATCTGGAAGAACAACGGCCACGGCGTGTTTTCCGACACCGGCCAGCGGCTCGGTACCAATACCACCACTGCGGCATTTCAGGTCCTGGCGCTGGATGCCAATGGGGACAGCGCGCCGGATTTTGTGGTGATGAGAAATCTCACAACGGGCGAACTCTGGACGAACAACGGCACGGGAACGTTCTCCCTCAGCCCGCAAAGCTTTTTGCTCGGCGATCAAACGGTGACCAACAATTCGGCCGTCGTCGCCGGCGATTTCAACGGGGATGGTTCGCCGGATCTGGCGATTCTCCACGTCATGTCGCAATATCCCAATCCCACCGTCTTAGCCATCGGTATCTGGACCAATGATGGTCATGGCGTGTTTACCGATTCCGGACAGCGCCTCAAAAACGCCGGCGACAACGGTCCGCGGACTCTTCTGGCGGGCGACGTGTTCGGCCATGGCGTGTTGGACCTTGTCGAAATTAACGGCAGCTCCGGCGCGCGCATCTGGGAGAACGATGGCACCGGCCGGTTCACGGATACCGGCATGACGTTTGGTCCGGGCTTTTTCATTGGCGCTGCGATGGGCGACTTGAATGGGGACGGGATTCCGGACGTTGCGGGAATTGGCATTTCCAATGTCACGGTGTGGCTCAATGACGGGCACGGGAATTTCTCCGGCACCGGCCAGCTCATCGGCAACGGAAACGGTACTCCAATGTCGGCCAATCTCGCCGACATGAACGGCGACGGAACTCTCGATCTCGCGCTGTTGCAATGGCAAAGCAAGCCTCCCTACAGCACCAATCTCAATAACAGCAAAATTTATTATAACGACGGCACTGGCAACTTCACCGACCGGGGCACTGCGGTTGGCACGCCTACCGTGCAGGCAAGGGTTTCGGGGATCGGCGACCTGAATGGCGACGGCTCGCCCGACCTTTTCCTGCTCAGCATTAAACAGCCGCGCACGGTCTGGTTCAACAGCGCCGGCCTTGGGCCGCTGGTGGTGTCGGGCTCGCCGACGATTAATGACACGTCCACCGTAACGCCGTTCAGCAGTGTTACTTTGCAAACACCGCCGGGCGATACGGTCAGCGTGGTTGTTCAAATCGACGATCTCGCCAAAGGCGCATTCACGTCGGCCTCTCTCGCGGCCACTGGATTTACCGGACCGGTGGGAACCACGTATTCGCACGCAGCCGACACGGTGCCGGACGCCCAGGCTGCATTGCGGCAACTAATCTTTGCGCCCGTGCCGAATCGCCAACCGGTGGGGCAGGGCGAAACGACGACGTTTACCGTCATCGTGACGGATGGACCGAACTCCCGGACCAACACCGTTGAGGTGACTTCGATTTCGGTCAACGACCCGCCAGTCGCGAACGACGATTCCGGAGCCGCTTTCACCACCACTGAAGCAGCGGCCTTTACCACGGCGAGTGTTCTCACCAATGATACGGACGTCGATCCGGGTGACAGCAGCAATCTCATGGTTTCCAACTTCGACACCGCGGGCTCTGTCGGCTTAGTGACTAATCTGGGTAATGGGACGTTCCACTACGATCCCGACGGCGCTTTCACGTGGCTGCCGCAAGGCGCGAGCACGAATGACTCCTTCACGTACGTTGTGGCCGATCCCAATGGAGGTTCTGCCACGAGCAAGGTCACTATCACCATCACCGGCCTGAACAACGCGCCGGTTGCCAAGGATGATTCGATCACGGTTTCCGAACACGCCGGAGTCACGCCCATCTCCGCGCAATTGCTGCTCAACGATTTCGATCCCGACGCCGGCGAAACCGCCACGCTCTCCATCAGTGCCGTCAATACCAGTGGCACCCACGGTGCGGTTACGCTTTCGGGCGGGGCGGTCAGTTACAGCCCTAACAATGGTTTCGGCAACCTGCCGCTCGGCAGCAATGCCGTCGACCATTTCACTTATACGATTAAGGACGTTCACGGCCTAACAGCCACCGCGAATGTGAATGTCACGGTGGTGGGAGAAAACGATTCTCCAATCGCGAACGATGTTTCGTTGAGCATGCCGGCGAATAACGTGGCCACCAATTTGACGGCCTTGATGCTTGCCAGCGACAGCGATCCCGACCCAGGCGAGACCGCGACTTTGAGCATCCTCAGCATCGACGCGTCCACCGCTCGCGGCGACGCGGGTTTCACCAACGGCTCGGTCGTGTACCAACCCGGCCCGCAATTCCTCTCGCTGCCGGCCGGCAGCAATCAAGTGGATACGTTCTCCTACGTGATTCAGGACGTCCACGGCGCAACGGCCAAGGCCAACGTGACGATCACCAATGTCGGCGTCAATGACTCGCCCGTCGCCGGCCCGGACACGGTTTCTGTGCTCGTCGGCCAAACCACGAATGTCACCAGCCTGATGCTGTCCAACGATTTCGATCCGGATATTGGCGAAACCGCTTCGCTGATGATCAGCTCCGTCTTTACGAATGGCACCACCGGAACCGTGTCATTCACCAATGGCATTGTTAATTACACACCCGCGCCTGTCGCTTTGGCCGTCGGCCAGACCACCAACGACGCTTTCACTTACCTGATCCGAGATGTGCACGGCGCCACGGCTACTGGAGCGGTCGCGGTGGTTGTCTTCTCCACCAACCATCCGCCGGTCGCCGGGCCAAGTGCGATTATTGTCAGCGCCTTGTCGGGCCCAATCGACGTGACGACCTCGCTGCTCGCCAATGCTTCCGACCCGGATCCCGGCGACACGGCGACGCTGGGCATCGCAGGCGTGTTCACCGGCGGCACGATCGGGTCCGTCAGCGTTTCCAATGGTGTCGTGCTCTATGATCCAAATCATCAATTCGGTTTTCTGAAACCGGGTCAGACCAGCGGCGATGCGTTTATGTATTCTGTGAGCGACCAGTTTGGCGCAACGACCACCGGCAATGCCAACGTGCTCGTCGTCGCCCCGCCAATGATCTCCACCGCGGATCTGACGAATGGATCATTCCATCTGCACATCCTCGGGGTTGCTGGCGCCACATGCACGGTGCTGGCCTCGTCCGATTTAATCAATTGGTCGGCCATCGGGACCGCCATCGAAACGTCGCCCGGCGTATTCGATTACGATGATCCGACGTCTGGCCATCCGCGCCGTTTTTACCGCGTTGAGTTTTCCAACATTCCTTTCACCATTAGCACTCCGGCGCCGCCGCGGATAACGGGTGTTTCCATGCAAAGCAATGGCCAACTGCAACTGACGTTTTCCGCTTTGACCGGAAACTACACCATCCTCGGTTCCACCAATCTGGTTCAATGGCAGCCCGTGGGCTCTGCTACCCAGCTTACCCCCGGCATTTATCAATTCCTCGACACCAATGCCGTGGCTTTTCCCCGTCGTTTCTACAGCGTTCTTTCGCAGTAAGAGAGCCTTGCTCCTGCGGAATCTCGGGCCAACTATCCAGGATATGCACCCGAAGTTTTGTCGCGAAAACAGTTGACATCTGTTACAAATGTAACATATCCCCACCCGTTACGATTGCTGGCCAAGCTTCAAAAGTATTTGAAATAAAATGAAGCAGGCCTTTAGGCAGATTTTCCCGGCTGCTCCACTTCTTTGAACGTGACCACTTTGCCCCAGAGATCGGCAGTGCCCCAGATCCCGCGCCGCAACGCTTCCAGTTGCACAATCTGGCTGTGATCCACAAAGAGGTTCACGTCAGGGCCGAAGGTTTTGATGTACCACGAAAACACCGCCGGGTCCGCGGCCTCGAACATGATTTGATCGAGGCCGAGTGCATTGGCGAATTGCGAAGAAACATCCGACCGCCAGGATTTGACATTCTCGGTGATGCCCTCCGATTCAATCATGATAAGTGGAGCGCCAGCATCGAGGAAACGTTTGGCGCGATTGATCGCGAGTTGGGGCGACGAAATCCCTTGTTGCTCCAGCACGCTCACATCGCTGGCGCCCCCCGCCCCGAATTGGATTCCCACCTCCGGCTTTGGTTTGAGTCCCGCGCGCTGAACTTTCTTGATGAGCCGAATCCAGTCATCCATGGGAATGGTGATGAACCCGGCGGAAATCTCGATCGTGTCAAACCCCAAATCCGCGCATTCGCCAATATATCTATCAACCTGCTTCGCCCCCTTGGTGAGCACATGCTCGATGAAACCACCGGTGGAGACTTGAACGCCGAAACGATGCGCTGTCTCGATCAACTCCACCACCCGCCCGCGCGGCATCAAGACGAAAGAGCCGGCGGCAAATTTCAGTGAATCAACATATGCGCCCATCGTTTCGAGCACATCTTCGAGATAGCGTCGTCCCATCGGCGAATAATACGGCCCGCGAATTTCCGTCAGCCCGGCCTCGCGCGGTTTTTCATCGCGCTGATTGATTTCCAGGAACGCAAAAGCGCGCTCGTCACGGCGAGACAAAACTCCCTTCTGTTCCTTTAATTTATCGGCCGCTCGAAACGAGCTGGCACGGCGTTGTTCCCTTTTGATCATTGCTGGCGGCTTCGGCTATTGATGCGGCGGCATGGCCGGAAGCTGCGTGGGTCGCATGGCTTCAACCATGATTGTGCCGATGATGATCAACAGTCCCATGACAAGATTATTCCACGAAATAATCGTCCTCGTAAATCCGAGCACGAACGGAGAAAGAATCAGCCACGCGCCCAGCAGCACCATCAATCCGCGCACCAGGCGGCGGCCTTTTCCCGCGACGAATATCAGAAGCACCACCGCCACGCCGACGGCGACGTTGTTCCACCGCACCGCCAGGTTATTGGCAAAGCCCAACACGAACGGCGAAGCGATGACCCACAAGCCGAAAAGAATATCCACCCAGCCGGCTCTCAATGATTTAATCGTAGAATTCATGACATCTCCTGATGCACTGTCGCATCACTCTGAATTTTTGTGGGAAGGGACAACACCCCAGTTGCGTTCTTCTGTTTCGGCGACGGCGGCCAGTTCTCTGGAAAGGAAGCGCCGAGCACCAGCTCGGCAAGGTGGCTTTTGAAACACGCCGAGCAGGTGCTCGGCGCTCCGTGCGCGAGACAGATTGAGGAGCGTGCAACAAAAATGCATTTAGTGGTAGGGCGCGCACTCCGTGCGCGCCGTTTCCCGCGGTTTTGCGGCGCGCGCGAAAAGGCGCTTTTATTATAATAGCCTAAATCTTTCCCGGACTTTCCGGGCTTGCCTCAATCGGAACCGTTACTTCCTTTTCGTCCTTCATCTTTCGGCCGATCAATTGATTGAACGCTTTCGCATCCATGGTTTCGCATTTGAGCAATTCGCCGGCGACGAGGTCCAACTGGCCGCGATGCGTCCCCAATATTCTTTTGGCGGTATCGTAGGCTTCATCCAGGATTTTTTTCACCTCGGCGTCGATCTGCTCGGCCGTGTGTTCGCTGCAATCCCGCTGAAAAACGCCATCGATTTGCGGCGCAAACAGGCCATTCGGGTGCTGAGCGCAGCGCACCAAGCCGACCTCTTCACTCATACCAAACACGCAAACCATTTGCCGCGCGATGGCGGTGGCCCGCTCCAAATCGTTCTCCGCGCCGGTGGATACTTCCTGAAAAACAGTTTCCTCCGCCGCGCGGCCGCCCAGCATGCCGCGAATCCGGTCCAATAATTCCGAGCGCGTCAAAAGAAATTGGTCACCCGCCGGCAATTGCAGTGTGTAACCCAGTGCCGCTCGCCCGCGGGGAATAATGCTGATTTTGTGCACCGGATCCGCATGTTCGCTGTGCGCCGCAACGAGAGCGTGGCCCACCTCATGATAGGCAACCCGGCGTTTTTCTTCCTCTTTCAATCGCCGGCTCTTGCGTTCAGGCCCGGCAACGACTTTTTCCACCGCTTCCTCCAGGTCAGCCTGGGTAATTTCGTTCCGGTGATGCCGCACGGCCAAAAGCGCGGCTTCATTGATTGCGTTGGCCAGGTCCGCGCCGGAAAAACCGGGCGTGGTCTGCGCGATGTGACGAAGATTTACCTCCTTCGCGAGCGGTTTCCCGCGAATGTGGACCCGCAATATCGCCTCGCGCCCGTCCACATCCGGAGCGTCCACGACGACCTGCCGGTCGAATCGCCCGGGCCGCAATAACGCGTGGTCCAATACGTCGGGCCGGTTCGTGGCCGCCAGAATGATGACCCCCGCGTTCGGCGCAAAGCCGTCCATCTCGACCAGGAGCTGATTCAAAGTCTGTTCCCGCTCGTCATTGACCGCGCCGATATGCACGCCACGTTGCCGGCCCATCGCGTCCAGTTCGTCGATGAACACAATACAAGGCGCCCGTGCCTTGGCCTGCTGAAACAAATCTCTCACGCGCGCCGCGCCGATGCCGACAAACATCTCGACGAAATCGCTGCCGCTGATCGAGAAGAAAGGAACTTTGGCTTCGCCCGCCACCGCGCGCGCCAGCAATGTCTTTCCGGTGCCGGGCGGCCCCACCAGCAGGACGCCTTTGGGAATTTTTGCGCCCATCGATTTGTAATGGCCCGGGTGTTTTAGAAAATCGACGACCTCTTCCAATTCGTACTTGGCCTCTTCGCAGCCGGCCACGTCCTGGAAAGTGACACCGGTTTCCCTTTCAGCGACCAGCCGGGCCCGGCTTTTGCCGAAACTCAGGATCGACTCGCCGGCGCCTCGAACGCGGCGGCTGATGAAAAACCAGACCAAAGCCATCATCCCAATCGGCAGTATCCACGCCAGCAACAGCGTCGACATTCCGCTGGGGCGAACCCCGCTAAAATTGACCCGGGCCGCTTCCAATTCCTTCACAAGGTTCGGATCATCCACGCGCACCGTGCGAAAATTGAAATCATTGGTACTGGCCAGCTTCTGTCCGGCGGCTGCATTGGTCGTTTTTTCCTCGGAAGCGGCAGCGCTGCGATGGATCTGTCCCTGGATAACGTCGGGCGACACGGTGGCGTTCGTCACTGCTCCTTCATGCAGGTAATTTTTGAATTCGGAATAGGAGAGTTCGCGGAACGTGCTGTGCGAAACGGCCCTTTGCCAGAACCAGAAAAGTCCGCCAATCACCAAAAAATAATAAAAAATCGGGGACAATTTTGGCGGGCTCCGAGGGGGCCGGGATTGGCGTGGGTCAATGCGTTCCATGATTTGCTGCTCAACATACGTTCGGCCCGCGGATTTTTCCGTTCGGACAAGACCCTATTGTTGCTGCATAAGGGATGTAGCGAAGGGGAGGTTTGATTTGTGGCTGCTTGAGTTGCCCAAAATAGTCCCCAGGTGCCACGAACGTTCGTCCTCGTTCTCGTCCTCGCCTCGATCTCGGCGGATTTTCGAGACAGCGGACGGGATTATTCGCGCTTGGTGCGTCGATCCGCGCGCTCACGGGCTTCGCGAAAGGCGTCGAGGCTCGAGCCGGGGGAGGATGGTTTAGCCGGAATCTGGGGAGCCGGCGATTCGGGAGGCTTTGGTTGGGCGCGAACCGCAGTTTCCTCGGTTGCGGGCGCGGGTGATCTGGTTTTCTGCTGGCGCTTTCGAAGAATGCGGCTCAACGCCGGTTCCGGCGCGCGCGAGGGCACTGACGCGGTTTTTTCTTCTTTCACCGGAACAACAGCCGGCTTTCGCGTGATGAGCCGCGAAATCCAACCGGTTCGCCGTTCGAAAATCTCCAGCAGAAACAGAATCACCGCCGCTACGAGCAGCCAGGGAACGAGTTCGATGTAACGCGCTTTGATCTGGAGTTCCGACCACATTTTCGGAATTTCAATGCGCTCGATGCCTCCGCTGGTCGCCGCGATTTGCGCCAACGTGGCCGCCCCGCGTCCCGGTTGGTCCGGCGCGAACTCGGGAGAGTAGGGGAGGCACACCGGCGGCAGCGTGACGGCTTGTTGGCCGGGAACTTCAACCGTGTTCAAGACGGTTTCGCGTCCCTCCATCGACAGCGTGGTTTCGAGCAGGTCGGCGCTTTTCCATTCCAGCGGCACATCCTGCTTCGAGGGCGGCAGCCCCGCCACCCCGCGCAACGTTTTCATTCGAGGCAAGCCGGAAAAGGGATCGGCTTTGCGCTCCGGATCGAGATGCAATTGCACGAAGCAGACACCATCGCGAACGTCTTCGGTCAACAACAGGTCATCGGGCAACGGCTGATGTCTGCCGGCGGTCCAGCGCGCGAGCGTGGCATAGAACTCTCCGGCTTGGTTCCAATTCGCCAAAGCGCCGCTGTATTTGCCATCCGCTTCGCCGGTGAAACACAGGACACGCCCATTGCCGGCATTCCACGACGAAACGACCGGCGCTTGATATTCATCGCTGGTCACCGCCTGGAGATTGGCCTCGGGGCGAATGTAGCAAAGATTGTAGCCGCCAAGATCGGGCGCCGCCGAGGGCAATGAGCCAAGCGATGAGTAAGCGGAAGTGAATTTGAAAGAAGTCGGCTGATCCACAAACGTGCTGCGCGCGACAGTAAATGTGTCCTGGGCGAACAGTCTCGGAATTTCGTCCGGGCTGTCGCTGAAATAACACTGCCCGCCGCCGCGCTGCGCCACATCTTTCAAAATGTCCGCGTCCACGTCGTGCTCGGTTCCGAGGCCGACACAACTGATGGTCACGCCCGCTTCGCGGCATTTCTCGATGAGCGTGGAGTAATCGCAAAGCTGTTGCCGGGAATCCGCGGCGTCGGCAAACATGATGATATGCTTCGTCTGCGCTTTGGCATTCGCGATCATGCCCGCCGCTGCCTGCAACGCCTGGCAGACGACGATGCCGCCGCCCTGCGAGCCAATGGAAAGAATTTTGCCGCGCGATCCCAGGTTGTTGTCGACGGTGTCTAGCGGAACAATCAAATGCGGTTCCGTGTCCACCGCGAAGACGCCGAATTCATCCATCGGCGAGAGCAAATCCAACACTTGCACCGTCCCGAGGTCCGCGAGGTCCATTTTGATGCGGCCACCGCCGGCGGGCATTGACATGCTGCCGGAACGATCCAGCGCCACGACGATGGCGAGCGACATCTTGCGATGTTCGCGGCGCATTTCCATCGACACCGGCATGATGCGTTCCAGCGGCGATTTAAAATAGCCGCCCGGCCCGTAAGATTTTTGTCCGCCCGTCATCAGCAAGCCGCTGCCCGTGTTTTCCACCCATGACGCGAGCGTCTCCATGCCGCTCATCCCGATCTGGCCGGCGGGAACATTTTCGATGATAACGCCGGAATACTGTGCAAGATCAGCCAGCGACCAATTGCATTGCAGCGGCGTTTTTCCCACAACTTCCACGCCGCCGGAACGGAGAAGTTTCACCAGTCCCGAACCGTCGCCGGCCGATGACAAAACGAGCAGCGGGCGCGAACCTTCGACCGACACGAGCGCGCGCGCTTCGTTATTTTCCGGCAGCGGATCGTCCTTGGGCCCTTGAATCGCGAGCGTGTAATCGTAAACCGTGGCGCCTTCCGCGCGGTCGCGGAACATGAGGCGCGTGAGCCCCGCTGAAACCTGTTTTGCGCCGGACGCAATGATCGTCGACCCGCGGCGCAATTGATATTGCACTTCCTGGTCAACCGGCGACCGAATCCATCCGCTCAACATGTAACCCTGGCCGGCCAGAACCGAGCGCGGCGCCAGGAACGATTGAATGGCCACATCGCTGACCTGCGAGCGTTCGAGCAGGCGGTAATCAATGGGAATATTCCGGCCGGCCGCTCGCGCGGCGGCGGAAACGGGATCTTTGCCGGTCCATTTGCCATCGGAAATAACCAGGATGCGCCCGCCACCATCCGGCGGAATCAGGCTGAGCGCGGTTTCGAGCCCGGCATTCAGATCGGAATGCCCGGGACCGACTTGAGCGGTGAACCCGCCAAATTCGTCGCGCTGCGGCGATTGTTCCACCACGGCTTCGCCACCGAAGGAAACCACGCCCAATTCATCGTGCGGGCCCATGGATTTGTGGAGCAGATCGATAATTTCCTTTTGCGATGCATCCGCGTTTTTGGGCATCGATTCGCTGCGGTCCGCCACGACGATGACCGTGCCGGAACGGTCGGGCAGGCGAATGGCGAGTTGGGCGAGCGCGAAAACAATGATGACGAGCGTCACCGCGCGAAGCACGCGCAACCAAAGGCTCGGCAGCGGCCACACCCGCCAGGCCACCGCCAGCGGGAGCAGCAGGAACAGCCAGACAGGTTGGAAAAATTCGAACATCACGCTTCTCCTCTGCCAGCCGCGAGAAACCAAAGATGCGCCGTCAACAAGCCCAGTGCGCCGAGCGCAAAAATCCACGCCATCGGCGATTGTTGGTAACGATGTTCCGCATCGGCCTCCCAACTGCCCCATTGGCCCATCGCGCAAGTTTGGAGGTCTGATTCATCGGCGGCGAGCGGGTTCACGGCGAAGGAATTGGTGGATTGGCCCATCACAACCGTATAGACACCGGGCAACGGCGTTTCGAGCGAGAGCTGGTCGCTCGTTCGCGGGAAGGATTTTTCCTGCCCGTTCGGCCAGCGGACGGATACCGGCCCGCCGCCGGGCGTTTTCAAGAGCACCTCGGTTCCGAGCCGGGCGTTGCTGTCAAGCAAACCGGGAAGCGCGTCGGCGCGCCACTGGAGGATGTTCCAAAAAAGAATCGGCCAGTCCGGGGTTTTCGTGATCGTGGAAAGCTCGGGATCGAGGTTCAACGTGAGAAATTGCCGGCCGGTGATGTCTTCGCGCGTGGAAAGAAGCGGAATGTTCCCGGCGAGAATGATCGGCACATCCGTTTTTGAATTGGTCATTGAGCCGGCCGCCCAAACGACTCCAGCGAGACCGACGCCCTGCGCCAGCGGATGCGAATCATCAATGATGAACAGGCCGGTGTAGGCGGCGGCTTTTGCGGGAATGTCCCAGCGCAGGCTCCAGGCGGTATCGCTGGGGGAAGAATCGGATTGGTGAATGATCAGTTCCGGATTTTCAGAAATGCTGGCGCGCAAACCCGTGGCGTCGAGCGTGCGGTCCACGAGTTCGGTGAGCGCGGAGTTGGTCAACGAAACCTGGACGCGGACGCGCCGGCGAATGGGCGGCAGCAACTGCGCGCGATTATCTTCAACCAACGCATCCGCGCTCAGTTCGGTGGTGAGCATCGGCGTGTCGGCTGGGATATCGAACACAAGGCGTTGCCGCTCCTTGGGCGCGAGGGAAATTTGAGTTTGCTGAACGAGGTTTGATCCCGCCTTGACGGAGACGCCAGGGGTTTGCGGCTGGCTGGAAAAGTTCGCGATCTCCACCAGGCATCGATCATTAGTCCCATTGGCGGAACGCGAGGCGTTCACGATGGCGATATTGGGAACCACGGCGCCGAAGCTGCGCCATTCCAGCCGCGGATTCGCATTTTGTTGTGCGGGCGCGTGGTCGGTGAGGACGAGAATGTTCGCCTGCTGCTTGCCGAGTTCCGAGGCGCGGGTAATGGCGGCGTTAATCGACGAATCCGGCGACCAGCAGCTCCATTGATCAAGAAGCTTGCTGACCTCCGGCCAGTTTCGCGCCGACGCGCCGAGCAATTGAGGTTCCTTTCCCGCCAGAATGACCCGCGTCGCGGGCGGTGCTTGAAACCGGAAAAGCTTTTGCAACGCCTCCCGAGCACGCGTTTGCGCCGAAACGCCGCCGGAAACAGCGCGCATGGAAAACGAATCATCCAGCACAACGATCAACGGGCGCGTGGATTGCGCCAGCTTCCAATGCGGACCGGTCGCCGCGACGACCAGCAGCAGCAACGCGAGCAGTTCCAGGAAAAACAGGAACGGCAATTGCAGCCGATGAATTTTTGCGCCGCCTTCCTTCGATTGGACGTGAAAGCGCCACAGCATGAGGCTGGAAACCTGCCGGCGACGAAACCGATGGCGCAGGATGTAAATGGCCGCGAGCGCCGGAAGCGCGGTCATCGCAATCAGGGCCAGCGGATAGGTGAGGAATGGAATCATGCGGGCACGATTAGTTGGATGGATTCCAGTCCGGAGAGGGATTTTTCCAGGTCCTCGGCGATGATGGTGGTAAGCTGCGCGCCGCATTGGCGGCAGGCGCCGTCCCAGGATTGCTGGAGCTGCGCGAGATTTTCCGCGTATTGCTTTTGCGTGTTCGAATCGATGTAGATTTCAGTCACCTCGTCCGTTTCCACATCGACCAAGCGGACACTGCCGTGCTCGGGCGGATTCGCGTCTTCGCGCGCGAGCAGTTGGATCACGAATAGCATCGCGGCTCCTTCACGAAGTCGACGCACGGTTTGCAGCGGATTTCCCGGCCAAAGCAGATCGCTGATGAACACGCGAATGCCCAAGCGCCGCAATTTGGGCGCAAGAATATCAAAGGCCTGGTCCGGCGTGCGTTTGCTCGCGAACTCCAGCTTGTCCCAGGCGGACGCGGCCAGCGTGTCATTGGGAATGCGATTGAAACCGTCGCCGGAAAGCCAGACCGCATGAGAGCATTGCGCATTGGCGGCCGCGGTGGCGAGCAGCGCCGTGAGCTTGGCAGCCGCCGCGGATTTTTCCGAATCCTCCAGGCTCATGGAGCGCGAACCATCCACGACGAGATCGAGATGCGGGGTCACTTCTTCGCGAAATAATTTGATGCTGAGCCGGTCCGAGCGCGCGTAAATGCTCCAATCGATAAAACGCAAATCGTCGCCCGGCTGGTATTCGCGATAATCCTGAAAATCAATCGAACTGCCGGCGCGGCGTCCGAGCCGCGAACCCACGATTCCAGACGCGGCGACCTGCGGGATCTGAAGCGCGTAACGCAGGCCGAGCTTTTCACCATCGCGCAACGCTTGTGACAGGACGGGTTGCATCGAAGGCTAATTGACGGCCGCCGGCATGATGGGCGGCGCCTCCACGGCGGCTGGCGGAGGTGATTTGGCGCGGCGCAGCGGCTGGAAGTTTTTCAGTTGCCGGGCGAACCACGTAAAATTCAGCGCGAGCATCACCGCCAGCCATCCGGTTGCGAACAGAAGATGGGCCGTTCTTTGGGAGTTGTCATTGACGACGTAAATATTGAAAAGATTTCCCAATTGAGTGTGTTCCAGGTCGCGCGTGGAGAGGCGGTTCATGAAGAAAAAGAACATCACCGGAACCAGGGACCACACGGCCGGCACAATCACGGCAAAAATCCCGGCCAGTTTCGGCGAGCGCTTGGCAAAAAACCGGCGATGCAGCACCAAGCCGGTCAGCGCATAAGCGAATCCGTATATCACGGACGCGGCGGACGCTGTCAGAAAGATGCTCATTTCGTCCGGGTCGAGAGTTGAGGAAAAAATCCCCAGCGTCAGAACGCCCCAGGTCACGAAATAGGTGATGGCCGCCAGCGACGCGAGCCAGACGAGTCCGCCGGCGGCGCCGTTATAGAACAGGAATGCCACCGCGCGAATAGAAAGGCGCTCGGGAACGGCGCGTTGCACGCGCAGGCTGAGTTTGTCCTGGTTGCTGACGACGACCACCAGCGAGATTCCGAATAGGACGAAACTGGCGATCGCCCACGGCAGGACCAGCCGCGCGTCGTTTTGATTTTTCGCCCACAAAAAACTGATCGCCGCGCCGACGACCCAGGCGGCGGTCATATATATGCGCACGGGCAACGCGCGATTGGCGGACGGCGGCGAGATGAGGGCAACGGAGAGAAAATGGAGCAGGAGCGTTGCCGCAAAAACGAGGCCGCACACCGTCAGAAACGCCGCCCAGAACGCCCGGTCGCTCATCATGGAACCGACGCCGCGGCGCATCATCTCGGACGTCCAGAGCGTGAGCATGCCAGTCATCCAGAAGCAATTCACGCCGGCGATCAGCCCGACAAAAATTTTCAGCAACCGGCTGATCGGCAGGCACGCCAGGAAAATCGCGACCTGCACGGCGCAGCAAACCGCCAGGAACAGGCACAGCAAAACGAAAAAGATCGATGGCAAATCCACGCCGCGCAGCAAATTGGTGAAAGTCATAAACGGCATGCACGCGCTGAAAAACAGGATGGCCACATAAGCGCCGCAAAAAAATTTGCCGCGGATGATGCGCTGCGGCGTGAGCGTGCTGATGTAGAGCAGGTCGAGATCGGATTCCTGCCGTTCGGCGGCGACGCGCACGCCGACGTAGAGCGGAATGAAGAGCAGGCTGGCGCCGGTGAGAATCACTGAAAACGTTGAGAAAATGACGGCACCCATCCGTTGGTTAGTGGACACGCCAAAGCTCTGCGTCACGAAAAACATCACCGCCGAGCAAAACAGCACCAGCAGAAACAACAGCAAGGTTCCCGTGACCGCCCAGCTTCTCACCGCCTGGCGCAGCTCCTTGACCACGATCGGGTTCACCTCCCACTGCCGCCAGTTGGCGAAATGCGATTTGAGATTCGATAAAACGCGGCTCATTGCACCCCTCCCTTCGTCACTGTCATGAAAATATCCTCCAGATCCGCCTTGGCTTGCCGGAATTCCGTGATCTTGAATTGCTTCGCGATCAACTGCGCCAGGATTTCGCACGCGGCCGATTCGTCGCCCGACGATTCAAAAATTACTTCGGAATTGGCCTGGCGCGCGTTTTCCACGAAGGGCGTTTGCAGCAGTTCCTTTAGCAGCAAGGGCAATCGCTGCGGGTCGAGCAGGCGAACGGAAACGGTCCGGCGCGGCGCGCTCTTTTTGAGCACCTCATCAATGGTTCCGGTCTCAAGGATTTTTCCGCGCTCGATGATGACGACGCCGTTGCAGATTTCGGTGAGCTCGGTGAGGATGTGCGAACTGATGAGGATGGCTTTCTTGCGTTCGGCGAGAAGGGTGAGCAATTCGCGCAACTCGACCCGAGCGCGCGGATCGAGCCCGGCCGCCGGTTCGTCGAGAATCAACACGTCCGGGTCGTAGACCAACGCGCGGCCCAGGCTCACGCGCTGTTTCATGCCTTTGGAGAGCGCCTTGATGTGTTTGTTGCGAATGCCGGTGACATTCGTGAATTCCTCAATGGCGCCGACAGCTTCATCGCGCTTCCGGCCGCGAAGCCCGTAGGCGCGCGCGTAAAAGTCGAGATACTCATGCACGGTGATATCGGCATGGGACGGCAGCGTGTCCGGAACGTAACCGACCAGCTTGCGCGCCAATTCCGGTTCTTCGCGGACCGAAATGCCGTTCAACAGCACGTCACCATCGGTAGGTTCCTCGATGGTCGCGATGATGCGCATCGTCGTGGTTTTCCCCGCGCCATTCGGACCGACGAAGCCAAAGATGTGCCCGGAATCAAAGCCAAAGGAGATATTATCCACGGCCACCGTCTTGCCGAATTCCTTGCGCAATTGTTGTACCTGGACTTTCATGGTGTCACCGGAGAGTCGAGCGTGCCGTAAACGACGCCGTGGGTCTTGGTCCGCGCCGATTTGGCTTTCGGGCCGAGGCCATTTTCCAGAAACGGATTTGCGTCCAATATGGCGACGTAGGTGTTAGGCTGCAGGAACGGGGTGCCGTCGGCGAGGTCGGCTTGCGGCCCGCATCCGTCGAGCATTGCGCGCGCGCCCAATCGATCTTTTTTCTTGAGCACGATCGATGTCGGCGTGAGCGTGATCTTCTGTCCGGCGGGAACATTATTGGCGGTATAAATATGCGACTGATTGTCCGCGAGCCAGAGTGATTGAATTGTCGCGCCAAGGCCGTTTAGAACGGTGAGGTGCCCGGCCTGGTTTTCGACTTCGAGCCGTTCGCGGCGTGTTTCGGCCTTGCGCAGTTCAAAATGCGCGGGCACGCGCGCGCTCACCCAACCACGGCCAAGATGTTGCCCCTGCGACCAGTCGATTTCACGTTCCGTTCCGCTTCGGTAATCCCAGCCATTCACCAGCGGCGTCGCTTCGGTGTCCGCGCCGAAGAACAACCCCTGGCTGGGCGTGAGCGGACAATAGAAGGCAGTGTATCCAACCGAAGCCGCCCGGTGATTGGCCTGGTCGAGAACAGTCACGCCGGCAATCCGCGTGTCGGGCGTCACACCCTCGCGCAGGTAACTGTAGGCGAACACGCTGAGGCACGTTAACAATGAAATCGCCGGAATGGTCCACAACAGCCACGTGCGGCGGTTCATTCTTGAAAGCACGATCAGGTTCACCGGCCCGATGGCGATGACAAAGAGCAGCATGATGAAGATCGTGCCGCGCACCGGAACCTGGTAATTCTCAATCACCGGGAATGCCTGGTTCGCGGTTTCCTCCTCCGGAAGCGATTGCCAGTAACGCGCGGTGAGATCCACGGCATTGATCATTGGCTTCGCGTCTTCCTCGCTGAGCGCGGAAATGTTGTCCTCAGGAAACGCGATACAGCGCCCAAAGCCGACGCTGGCGCACTCGCTGTTTCCGATGGCGGTTTTGGGAAATGAATGCCACGGCTCGGGCACTGATGACGCGCCAAACACAACGAGATTTCCGCCGCACTCAAGATAGCCCCAAATCGCGTTCAAGGCCGCCGGCGAGAGCGCCTTGAGGTCGGACGCGTTCAAGGCGACGGCGTCGTAAGCACTGTAGGAAAGCCACGAGTCGCTCCATTCCGCCATCGGGAGTTCCGCGCGGAGCAAACTGCGCGTAATGCCGCCGGGGCCGGCAGGCGAACCGTAAGCTCCGGTCGCTTCACTGCTGGCGCGGGCGCTGGAAGCCCAGAGGCTTTTGGACGGCCCAACCAGTTCGACGGCATCCACGCTGATATTGCCATAAGAAGTTCCTGAAAATTCCAGGCGAACGGTTTTTACCGGCTCGGAAGTGACTGGAAAGCTGAAGTTATGCGCTCCCGACCGCCGCGTTCTCACCGGCGGCAGATTGGTTTGAAACAAATTCGTGCCGGAAGCTCCCTTGAGGAAAATTTGCGTTCCGGGCGGAAGGGGCATCGTCGAGTAAACGCGGACGCTGTTCGCGACCTCCGGCTGCGAGTAGTCGAGTTCGAGCCAGTGCGGCCCGGGAACGGACGTCGCAGGCATCCAGGCGGTAGGCACCGCCCCGCCGCGCCCCATGGAATCGGCCGGCCCCGTCGCCATTTGCGCGGAGTAATCCGCCGTGCCGGCCCGGGAATTAAAGAGATGACTCAACTCGTCGAAATTCAAACTGCGGCTGACGAGAATGCTGGTCGGCGTCATCGGCGCGCCCGCATAACTATACATATAACCGCGCCGCCCCATGCGGCCGCCCACGAAATGTTGCGCGGGATCGGGGATGTTGACGGTGCCGGCATCGTCGTCATCAATCAGGACGCGCAATTGACCATTGCCGTTGATGGGCAAGGGCGGTTGCCAAAGCGGGACCACCGCGCTGGAATTCGGACCGAGCTCGACAGTTCGCGAAAGACGGCTGATGGAATTCCCGCCAGCGTAGGAGCGCTCCGGGTAAATCAACGTGACTTTGTGCCCGCTTTTACCCGAATGATTCTCGACCAAAATCCTGTATTCCCGATAGCCGTGGTGCGTCTCGCCGTTCGCAATCGTGATGGGAGTGATGCCGACGTCGCCCAGGCGATCGGCGAAGGCGGGCAGGGCAAGCGAGAACAGGCATGCCGCGAACAGCGCAAGCCGCAGTGAGTGGGAGTGTTGCATCCGGAGTTACGTCGTCATGCCGATTGCAGTTCCACGTCCCCGGGCAGCTTCAGCCCGGTTTCGTCCATTTGCGCGAGCAATTGCTGCACGAGCCGCGAAGGAGACATGCGATCGAAGCGCGCCTGGTAATTCAACAACAGCCGGTGATTCAAGACCGGTTCGGCGACGACTTTGACATCCTCGAACCCAACCGTTGGGCGCCCGGAAACAAGCGCGTGCGCCCGCGCGGCTTCGGCAATGGCAATCGCCGCGCGCGGCGAAGCGCCGTAAGACACATAACGCGTGACCGCCTCCGAGGCTTCCGCGCTGCCCGGATGCGTGGCGGAAACCAGCCGCGCGATGTAGCGCGAAACCGGGCGCGGAAGATAGATGCGGTTCATCACCTGGAACAACGATTCCAATTGCGCGCGTTCCATCTGCCAGGTGGGCATCGGCAATTCTCCACGGCGTCGCTCGGAGATAATTTGATCCAGGACTTCCGTGCTGGCGTTGTCGAACAAAAGGCGGAACAGAAAACGATCCAATTGCGCTTCCGGCAGCGGATACGTGCCTTCCAGTTCGATGGGATTCTGGCTGGCGAGAACGAAAAACGGCAGCGGCAATTGGCGCGTCGTGCCGAGCAGCGTGACGGAATTTTCCTGCATGGTTTCGAGCAGGGCCGATTGCGTTTTCGGCGAAGCGCGATTGATTTCGTCGGCGAGCAGAATATTCGTGAACACCGGCCCGGGCTGGAACACCATTTCGCGCTTGCCGGAATCGGTTTGCTGCAAAATGTGCGTGCCGAGAATGTCGCCCGGCATCAGGTCGGGCGTGAACTGGATGCGTTTGAAATCCAATTTCAAGATCTGGCCGATGGTGCGTACCAGCGCGGTTTTTCCCAGGCCGGGCAATCCTTCGAACAGCACGTGTCCCTTGCTCAGGATGCCGATGAGCACGAGGCGATGCAGCTCCTTGCGGCCCAGCAGCACGCGGTCGAGTTGTTCCAGGGTTTTGCCGGCCAGCTCGGCGGCAGGCTGCAGTTCTTCCGGTTTGAGGATGGTATCAGCCATAAATGAATGAAGGCGTGCTCCTGAACACAATCATTGCGTGTCGCGTTTGAAAAACCGCTGTATCGCCTGCCGATGCTGCGGCAAAATGACCTGCGAATTGGCCGAACCCCCGCTGCCTTGCGCATTGGCCAATGCGCCATGCTCGGCTGAAACATCGTTGCCACTCAATTCCGGCGCGGATTGGCTCACGCCGACAAACTGCGCATCCGACAGATTCGCGGAAGGCGGCAGCGCGTGTTCCTCGAATTTCAAACTATCTTCGGAGGATTCGTTCTGCCAGGTCATCGGCCCGGTGCCGCCGCCACCGCCGGGTCCGCCGCGGCCATAGCACAGCGAAGCCAGATTGCACGAGCCGGCATTCGTGCACGTGGAGAGGAAAGCGGCGAGCGCGTTGCAATTGGTGCATTGGCCGGCGTTGTGGCATTGGGAAAGGTATTTGGGATCGATCAACCGGAGATGCGCCAGGTTGGTCATGGACCGGCCGAGATTGCTTTTATTGAATTGAATCGCGTTCAGCAATTTCTGCAATTGCTCCTTGTTCAAACCGTCCAATTTCAATCCGTTCAATTGGGCCAGCAATTCTTTGGGAACATCACCTTTCAACAACCCGTCCTCGAGTTTGGCCGCCGTCAACATATTCGCGAGGTCCTGCGCGGCATGAGTCGCGGTGTCCTGGCTCATGCCGTCATCGGCAGCCTGGTTCATGGCGCTGGCGAGGGCCTGCGCCGCCGCGAGGCTGGTCATCTTGTTCACCGCTTCCTCGGCTGCCTGCTTGGCCAGGTCGGAATCCGATTCCTTGATATGGTCCAGCGCTTCCCAGGTCTTGCTGGGATCGAGTCCGGAGGAATTCTTCTCCAACTGCGAAAGTTGCTTTTGAGTTTCGTCGGCTTTTTTGTCCTCCAAAATCTTTTCGTCCTTCAACGTCTCCACTTCCGTTTTGAGTTCGCCGACGAGTTTGCCAATTTCCAGAGTGTGCGGCGTGCCGAGAGTCGTGAGCCGATCCGGCAGCAATAAAATAGTCGCCGCAAAAACGCCGGAAATTCCCAGCAGCCCAAGCGCGCGTCCGCTGCGCCAGCGCAAAATAGGCGCCGCCGGAACCGGAAGCGCGGATTGCCATTCCGCCATGTCGGCGGCTTCCTGCGCCATGATGACGCCGCCGCATTGGTTCAAGTTATCGTACGCCGCGCGAATTTTCGTAACCGCTTCGCGCCGCCGCCATTCACGCCAGGCGGCAATCAAAGCGAGAGGAATACAACCCAGCAGCCCAAGTGCCAGCCCATGGCCCTTCAGCAACCCGGAGACCCGCACCGCCAGCACCACCACGCCCCACAGAAAGAACCACACCGTCATCCACGCCACGGCGCTGCGAACCATCAAGAGCAGCGCGAGCTTTTGACCGAAAGACTTTAATGCGCCGGCGTGTGAGGCCATAAAATCAAAAGGTTGTCATCAGCTAAAAATTAGAACGACCCGGACAGCGAATGTCACGTTCGAGTTGGCCGTTTTGCGGCATGTCATACCAGCTCCTGTTGTTTCCGCTATCTTCGATGAATTTCAACTTTTCGCAAGCGAGAAGTTGAAGTAGCACAGCTTCTTCAGATGGCGTGTTTCCCATCGCTAGCAATCCTCCTCGTTCTCGTTCTCGTTCTCGCAAATCGAGAACGACGAGGAGGACGAGAACGAGGGCGAATCGTTTCTATAATAATATCCAGACGTTCTGTGCAATTGACGCAAGTTTACAGAAACGGCGAAAACAATCGCGCGATGGCATCCCGCAGCTTCGCAACAAAGTGGCGTCCATCCACCTCCTCCAGACTCACCTGCCGTGCGCCCTGCAGTTTGCTTTCCACCACACGGCTCATGGCTTCGGCGAAATCGCGCCCATAGGCTTCCACCATCAATTCAAAATTCAGCCGCAGACTGCGCGCGTCCCAATTGGCGGAGCCGAAAAATACCCAGTGATTGTCCACAATCATGAGCTTGGAATGATCGAACGGCGCCGGCGTGAGCCAGATGCGGCAGCCGCGTTCCAGCAACTGCCACCACATGCCGCGCGAGGCCCAATCCACAAATCTCAGGTTGCTGCGCGCGGGCAAAATAATGTCCACGCGCACCCCGCGCAGACTGGCCAGATTCATCGCCGTCACCAGCGCCGTTTCCGGCAGGAAATAAGGCGTCACGATTTGGACGGAATGTTCCGCTTCGGTCAAAGCCGCGAGCAAGGTCCAGCGGACGGTTTCGAAGTCCGCATCCGGTCCGTCCGTGATCACCCGGGCGATGACGTTGCCGCATTCCCGCAATTCGGGAAACCAAAGATCGCCGCCCAATTTTTCGCCCGTGGTAAAAGCCCAATCCGCGGCGAAGGCTTCCTGCAATTGCCCCACCAACGGACCTTCCGCGCGGAAATGCAAATCCCGCACCGGGCTGCGCGGGTTTTCCGCGATCATGTTGCCATGCCGGATATTGATGCCGCCGGTGAACGCGATTTGCCCATCGATCACAAGAACTTTTCGGTGATTGCGGAGATTGATGGTCGTCACGCGCCAGGGTGTCAACAGCGACGCCGGCAAAAATTGCGCCATGGGAACGCCCGCGTGACGCAGGCGATGGGTGATCGGCGGCCAGGAATAGCGCGTGCCCGCGGCGTCAATCAGCACGCGCACGGCCACGCCGCGTTTGACGGCGCGGGCGAGCGCATCAGCGAATTGTTTGCCGCTGGCATCGTTGTCGAAAATATAAGTGACCAAGGAGATCGATTTTTTCGCGCCGTCAATCGCGGCGAGCATCGCGGGAAAGGCTTCATCACCATTGACCAGCGGCTGCAGGCGGTTGCCGGGAGTGAGCGGTTGCGAAATGACGCGGCCGACCACGCGCGCGAGCATTTGCAGGTGCTCGACGCCGGAGATCTCCGGTTCGCCGAGGTTTTTCGGAATGGGACGCGCCACATTCCGCTGCACGCCGAGCGAAAACGCGCGGCGCCGGATGCGGTTGATGCCCAGAACAAGATAGAGAATCGGACCGAGCACCGGCAGGAACCAGATGGTGCCCAGCCAAAGCGTGGCGGCGCGGGAATCGCGTTTGTTGAGCAACGCGTGGGCGGAAGCGAGCAGGGCGGCTAAAAATTGAAACCCGACCACCAGCCGCGGCCAGAACCGCACGATTGTGTTGAACCAGTTAATAGTTGCGCCAGTCTCCGATGGAACAAGCCCCGGCGCAAGTGCGTTGCCAATGGTCAAAGTATTATCCGAAACCAATCTTTGAGAAAACACCAACGCCAAGGTGGGCGGGTGCATTTATAGTGGGGAAGGTTCGGTTCATGGGGAGGTGGCATTTAGGACTTCAAGAGCACGAAATGCCTGACTTCCATTGAGAGGAGGTTTGACGGTCTCTAAACCCCCGAAGCCACCACCACCTGGTTCCGCTTGATCCAGCCCACTCTTTGATTATCCACGCGCACCTGCAGCCAATCATTCTTGGCGTCGAGCACGCTCAATTCCGCGCCGTCATGGACGGTCGCGCTAGTAGGCGCTTCCTCCAGCGGGCCGTTGTGCAGCAACGCATCCGGAGCGGTGACAATTGCCGTCTGCGTAGAATGGCCGGACCATGCCGCGCCGAGGCAAATGCAGAAAACAACCGTCGCCAATGCGCCGCACCACAAGAGCGCGCGCAACGATGGTTTCAAGGAGGGCCGCAACTGCATGACGATCACCAAAGCGAGCGAAATCCAAAACGCCGCCGCCGTGATCAACGCCCATTCATTGAGCGTCAAGTTTGCGAGCCATTGCTGCCAGCGCGGCGTGGCGACGGTCGGCCCCTGCACGCGAGCGCGAGTAAACTGGAGGTTCGCGCGCAACTCCGGATCGCGCGGCGCAATCGCTTCCGCTTTGCGATACGCGGCAATTGCCTGCCCAAGCTGCCCCGATTTAAAAAAGGCATTGCCCAGATTGAAATAGAGCACCGGTGAAACCGCGCCGGACTGAATCATCTTTTCATACGCGGAAGCCGCTTCGGCAAATTTTCCCTGCTCGTACAATTTATTGGCGGCATCGAAATTGGCGGAAATGTCAGCCGCCCGGCTGGTGGATGGATGAAACAAGAAAAACGCCAGCAGCAGAGCAGCGCAAAACGCGAAAATCTTTTGCCCAAAATGCTCGGGACGCGTTGAACCGTTTGTTCCTTCGGAACAAACCTGGGAGCGCCGGCGTCTCGCCGGCATGTTCGGCCAAATGTTCATGCCTTCACCTCGCGCAATTGCTTCAACGCCGCTTCCAATTTCGGAATAATCGCCGCCAATTCCTGGCTCGATTTAATCGGCGCATAACGCGCCAGGTTGCAGGTTTGAAACAGTTCGTGCAACGAACCCAACAATTCTTCCGAAACACGCGCCGGACGCAGCCGCTCATCGATGACCGCTTCGGTAATGGAGGACGCAGGCAAGTCCAATCGTTCGCCGAGTTGTTCCTGCAACAACCGGAACAGCGTGGCGAAGAATTCATCCGATTTGTTCTGTGCGGCCATTCCCTGCAGTTCGCCCAATCCCTCGCGGACCACTTTTTCCACATGCAGCTTTCGGCGCAAGCGCGGATTGTTCGCCAGCGCCTCCTTGCGTTTTCGCCACGTGATGGACGATAGCAGCGCGAAAACAGGAACGCCTTGCAAAATCAAAAACCACGGTTGGCGGATTAACGGCGGGCTGATTTCCGCGAGGGTGCCGATGTGTTGCTTGATCGGAAGAATATCCGCGGTGGGCTGCGAATTTTCGGAGTGCGCGGCAACGGCGGCCGGCATCACGCCCGGCGCGGCCGCGCGAACGATGAGCGGCGTCGCCGGATGTGTCAGCGTGCGAAATTTCTTTTGCTCCGGATCAAAAAAACTGAACGTCACCGGCGGCAGCGATTTGATGTCGCTGTTTTCCGGCGTGACGATTTGTTCAAAGGTCTTGGACCCTTCGATGCCGAGTTGATCGGTGGCATTCACTTTGGATGTGGGCGGAAATCGTTTGAAATTTTCCCAGCCGGGCATATCAGGCAGCGCCAGCGAATCGAGCGCGCCCTGGCCGGAAATTTGAATTCGCAGTGTCACCGGATCACCAGCGACGACGTTGGTGGGCCCGGCCGTAACCGTCATGGTGTAGTTGCCGACCGCGCCATTGAAACCGGGAGGCACATGGTCCGTCGGGAGTGGTGAAACGTTCAAATCCGTGCGCGGTGACGTCAGCGTGGCCCGCACGGGCTGTGCCGGCGCGTCGAAAAAGCCGCCAAAATCCATCGGGTCGCGATTATTGAGCACGATCGTGGCGTTGATTGGGTTGATCGACAGCGTTCCGGTTTTCACCGGTGTGACCGCGACGGAAAGCGGGACCACCGTGAAACTCGTGCCGCCCACGCGGCGGCTATATTGCTGGCCCTCGACAATTTTTCCAAACGTCAGGCCGTTGCCCTCCGGCGAGAAATTCTGCGGATTGTCATAACGGTGAACATCGGAGCGGAGATAGATGCGGAATTCGGCGACGACCGGTTCGTTAAGAAAAAGATTTGTTTTCGGCAGCGCCACCCAAAGAAACGCCATGCGGTTGGCGTAATCGGCCGGCGGCGCCGTGGGATCGCTCGCGATCACTTTCAGCGTAATCGGCTGGCTGGTCAGAACCTGTCCGCCCACCTTGGCGCTGATGCTCGGGATCGTGAACGTGCCCGTGCTGACCGGCTCCAGCGCGACCGTATAGGTAAAGACCGAGGTTTGCACGCCGTTTGCAATCGAAATGCTGCTGCCTTGGTTGACCGCCGACGCCATGCGCAGGCCGCCGAGCTTTGGCTGGGAAATTTGCTGCGGTTGCCCGCCTTCGAAACGCAGCGTCAGCACGACCTGATCGCCGAGAGCAATGGTGTTGCGGTCCAGCGAAGCCGTAAACGTGGCGGCAAATCCCCTGGCGGCGAACGCAAAAAACAGCATCAACGCAAGCCCTCCCGGGCCGCGGTTCAACATTTGAAATCCGGCTCGCAAAAAATTCCGCATGACTATATCCGCCTAGTTTCGCCAGCGCCGTGGTTCGAATCAAGTTTCACTTCGCCGATGCAGTGTCCCGTCTTGACGTGAACCCATGGGCGCAATCCATGCGTTGGCGCACGTCAAAGGGCCTGAGAAATCCCGCCAGGTTTTGGAGTGCGGCGCCCTCCGCCGCTTTTCAACAGTGTGAAATCCAATAATCGCCTGAGATTCCATTGATTAAACTACATTAAGACGCTGCATTCGCAGACGAATTATCGACAATTTCCCAGGCAATTCGTTCGGAAAAAGGTTCTCCTAGTGACACGAGCGTCTCGCCCGTGAGTCCCTTGTGTTCGCACGGCGAGACGCCCGGGCCACTATCCCAGTTCATGGAAAGGCGCTTCCCCAAAACATCCAACTGCTTCTTACGCCTTGAGCAACTCCCGCACGACCCCCTCAAGCGAATGCTCGCGCGCCTCCCGCGTCGGCTCCAGGCCCAGCGACCGAATTGCCTTGCTCGTTTCCGGCCCGATGGAAACTGTTCTCATCGACGGAAATTGCTTCAACAATTTCGCCAGATCGAATCGCGCGTGGAAATGTTCCACTGTGGAAGAGCTCGTGAACGTGATCCAATCCGCGCCGGATTCCAATAGCTTCGCCGCCGCGCCATTCAAATCTTCGGTCTCCGGAATCGTCTTATAGACGGGAACGTCGTCCACAATGGCGCCGAGTTCCTCCAGCGCTTTGGGCAAATCCGAATTCGCAACCTCGGCGCGCGGCAGACAGATTTTGAGATTCTCGATGCTCTCGAACTTCTCAAAAGCGCTCGCGATTTTTGAACCGATGGCTTCCTCGGGCATCAGGTCCACCTGCAAATGTAGTTCCTTCAGTTTCGCCGCCGTCGCCGGGCCAATCGCCGCCAGGCGCGCGCCGCCAATGTCGCGCAAATCATGAAAGCGCTTGAAAAACAGGTCGAAAAATGCCGTCACGCCGTTCGGGCTGGTGAACACCAGCCAATCGTAGGAATTCAATTCGAGCAGCGCATCGATCAGGTCCTGCCGGCGATCCTCGCTCGGCGGCACGATTTTAATCGTCGGAATTTCGAGCACTTCGGCCCCTAAATCGGACAATTGCTTCGCGAGCTGGCTCGCCTGTTCACGCGTGCGAGTGACCACGACGCGTTGGCCGAAAAGAGGGCGTTGCTCGAACCAATTCAATTTGTCCCGCAGCTTCACCACATCGCCGATGATCGTCATGGCCGGCGCTGAGATTTTTTTCTCCGCAGCGATGCTGGCGATGCTGGTCAGGGTTCCTTCGACGGACATTTGCGCGCCCGTCGTGCCTCGATGCACCATCGCCACCGGAGTTTCCGGAGACATGCCGCTCGCGATGAGCGTTTCCGTCAATTCCCGCAGCCGCTTCAGCCCCATCAGGATGACTTTGGTTCCCGGAATGCGCGCGATTTCCTTGAAGTCGAGATCGGATTCCTCCTTTTCCGGATGCTCGTGCCCGGTCAAAACCGTGAACGTCGAGCAATGATCGCGGTGCGTCAGCGGAATGCCCGCATAATTCGGCGCGGCGCTGATGGACGAAACACCCGGCACAACTTCAAACGGAATATCCGCCGCCGCGAGTTCCTCCGCTTCCTCGCCACCCCGGCCGAAAATGTAAGGATCGCCGCCCTTGAGCCGCACGACGCACTTGCCCTCGCGCGCCTTGGAAATCATCAGCGCGATAAGCTGGTCCTGCGAAAGCGCTTCCTCCGTGCCGCGGCTCCCGCGCGAAATAAATTCAGCGGACGCGGGCGCGAGCCGAAGCAAATCCGGATTTGCCAGAATATCATAAATCACGACGTCAGCGCGCCGGAGCAATTCCGCTCCGCGCAACGTAAGCAAACCCGCATCGCCCGGCCCGGCGCCAACGAGATACACTGTCCCTTTGGATTTCACCGGGAAAGTCTATGCGGGGAATGGTGTTTGGGCAATTGGCAGAATTTTTGCCGTGGACGCGAGGTTCGGGCCGCTACATGTACACGAACGGACACTAATTCGTGCTTATTCGTGTTCATTCGTGGTTGAGTTGGTCCTGCTGCTTTTTTCGCGGCCCAAACAGGGCGGTCCCGATCCGCACAATCGTCGCCCCTTCCTCGATGGCCACTTCAAAATCGCCGCTCATGCCCATGCTCATATGCGGCAACGGCGCGCCCAGAATTTGCTCGCAGCGCTTTTTAAGTTCGCGCATTTGGCGAAAAACGGGGCGCACGTTCTCCGCGTTCGAAGTCCAAGGCGGCACGGTCATCAGGCCGTGAATTTCCAACCGCGGCAGGCCATTGATTTGATTCAATTCAGCTTCCAATTTATCCGGGGCGTAGCCGAACTTGCTGGCTTCACCGGCGAGATTCACTTCGAGCAAAATCGGCATCGTTTTTCCGGCCTGGTCCGCGCGTTTGCTGATTTCCTGCGCCAAATGGAGGCTGTCCACGCTTTGAATCATTTCAAAAAGCTCGACGGCATCGCGGCATTTGTTGCTCTGCAAATGGCCGATGAAATGCCAGCGCAATTTTCCGGAACAGAGCGGAATTTTCGCCTTCGCTTCCTGGATTTTATTTTCGCCAAAAAATGAGAGCCCGAGCGTTCCGGCTTCATTGACCACTTCCGGCGGCTGGCCCTTCGTGACGCCGAGGAGCATGACGGAAGCAGCATCGCGCCCGGCGCGTTCACACGCCGCGCGAATGCGTTGTTGAATTGAATCGAGATTTTCGGCCAAACTCACGGTGTCAGCGTAAGGCGTGAACGGGCAATCGTAAACTCTTTGTATGAACTACTGGCTGGTGAAACAGGAACCCGAGTCCTACTCGTGGTCGGATTTCGTGAAGGACGGCAAAACCGCCTGGACCGGCGTGCGCAATTTCGCCGCGCGCCTGAACCTCCGCGCGATGAAGAATGGCGACGCCGTCTTCTATTATCACAGCGTCACCGGAAAAGAGATCGTCGGTCTCGCCAAGGTGGTGAAGGAAGCGTATCCCGACCCGACCGCAACGGAAGGTGATTGGTCCGCCGTGGATTTAGTGCCGGAAAAACCGCTCAAAAAACCGATAAGCCTGGAAATCTTGAAGGCGGACAAAATCCTGAAGGAAATGAAACTGGTCACAATATCGCGGCTCTCAGTGTCGCCGGTGACCAAGGAGCAGGCGGAAAAGATTTTGAAGTTGGCCGGGAATTAATTGAGCGCCTCCTGACTCGCGACAGCGTCCCGGACTGCGCGGCCCTCCGGCGCTTTTAAACGGCAGCCATTCCAATCGTTCTCAAATACACCTGCAGCCGCCTCTTCATGAGTCAAATGTTTCAATGCAAGCTTCGTAAAGAGCGCCGACCATGCGCCGCGCCTGCGCCGGACTAGTGCAATACGGCGGCAGCAGCGCGATAACGTTTCCAATGGGCCGGGTCAAAACCCCTCGTTTCGCCATGGCCTCGCACACGCGAATGCCCGCGCGCTCGCGCAAATCAAACGGTTCGCGCGTGCGCCAATCACGAACCAGTTCCACGCACGCCACGAGACCGACCTGGCGAATATCACCAACATTCGGCAGCGTCCACAAAGCCGCCAATTCTTCGCGCAGAGTTTGTTCGAGCGCACGCCGCGCGCGCATGGATTCTTCGCCCCGCAAAATCCCGATGCTGGCCAATGCCGCGGATGCGCCCAATTGATTGCCGGTGAAACTGTGACCGTGAAAAAAAGTTCTGAATTCGTCGTAGCGTCCGAGGAATGCATCAAAGACCTTTTGCGTTGTGAGCGTCGCCGCCATCGGCAAATAACCGCCGGTCAAACCTTTCGCGAGCGCGAGAAAATCAGGCTGCACGCCTTCGCGGTGGCAGGCGAAATTGGTGCCAGTGCGTCCAAATCCCGTCATGACTTCATCCGCGATCAGTTGCGCGCCGTGGCCGCGGGCAATTTGCGCCGCCCGCCGAAGCCAGCCCTCCGGTTGCGCGATCATCCCCGCCGCGCCCTGCATTAACGGCTCGAAGGCAAACGCGGCGTAGGAATTTCCCTTTTTCTTTTGCGCCGCGAATTTTTGTTCCAGCGGGCGAACGCACTCCCATTGGCACTTGCGATATCCCCGCGCATCGGCGCGCTCCGGTTTGGCGCGGTTGAACGGGCATCGATAGCAATACGGCGCGGGCACACTGTCCGATTTAAACAGCATGCCGCGGTACGCTTTATGGAATAAATCGATATGCCCCAGTGAAACCGCGCCGATCGTGTCGCCATGATATGCGCCGCCGAGCGAGAGAAATTTCGGCCGCGCGCGACCGTTCCTGCGCGCGAATTCGTACGCCAGCTTGAGCGCGACCTCCATCGCCGTCGACCCGTCATCAGAAAAAAACACTTTGCCCAGGGGGGGCGAAGCTCCGCCTGCCGCACGGTCGCTGTGCGAAGGCGTGAGTCCTGAACTTTTCCTCAATTTCGGATTCGCTATCTTCACCAATTGCTCCGCCAGCACGCTGGCCGGTTCGTTCGCGAACCCCAGCGCGGAGGAATGCGCGATTTTTTTGAGCTGCTGATGGACCGCGGCGTTGATTCGAGGATGATTGTGCCCGTGCAGGTTCGTCCAGATGGACGAATTGGCGTCCAAAAATTCGCGGCCTTTCATATCGCGAAGGACCGCGCCTTTTCCCGCGACAATCACAATCGGCTCGCTCTTCAGCCAATCGCGCATTTGCGTGAAAGGATGCCAGACGTATTTGTGGTCAAGTTGGGCGAGGCGATGCATGGTTGGGCGGCGGTTCACGTTATGAGACCCCCGCAAAATCGGAGCGCCGATCTCCTGACCGGCGCGAACAGCGCGATTTGTTAACGAAGAGCATAATGACCTTACATTTGCAGAGGGTTTGTTTCCGCGCGGCCTTTAAGCGCCTCGGCGAGTTTGGCGAGTTCCGTTTCTTTGTGCGCCGCCGTCAGCGTCAGGCGCAGGCGAGCCCTGCCACGAGCTACTGTCGGGTAGCGAATGGCCGGCACATAAATGTCCTGTTGCAGCAATGCGGCAGCTTTCTCGACGGCCTCGTTTTCACCGCCAATGATGAACGGGATGATGGCGCTCGGGAATTGGGGCGCGGGGCGGCCGCACAGGGAATGAAACGTTTTGACATGCGACCAAAGCCGTTGCCGGCGCGCCTCGCCATCTTCGGATTGAAGGAATCTGACGGCTTCGCAGGCTGCCGCCGCCGCTGCCGGAACGGATGCCGTCGAAAAAATAAAACTCCGCGCGCGATTCACGAGAAAATCGATCAGAGCGCAGGAACCGGAAATAAACCCGCCGCTCGCGCCCAACGCCTTCCCGAGCGTCCCCATTTGCACTTCGATGCCATCGCTCACGCCCAATTCCTCCACCATCCCGCGACGCTGCCTGCCGTAAAGCCCCGTCGCATGCGCCTCATCGACCATCAGCCACGCGCCGTATTTATTTTTGAGTTCCATGATTTCCCGCAGCGGCGCGCAGTCCCCATCCATGGAAAAAACACTCTCTGTGACAATCAAAACCCGCTTTCGACTTTGGAATTTGGGCATTGGACTTTGGACTTTTTCAGTCCATTTCAAAATCCTTTCCAAATCATCCAAATCATTATGGGCGAACACGCGCAACTTCGCCCCGCAGAGACGCGCCGCATCCACGATGGATGCGTGAACCAATTTATCGATGACAATAATATCGTCCTTGCCCGCCAGCGCGCCGATCGTCCCAAGCGCCGCATTGTAACCGCTCGAAAACGTCAGCGCCGCCTCCGTGCCTTTGAACGCGGCGAGCGCCTCTTCCAGTTCATGATGCGGCGCCAATGAACCGCAAATGAGCCGCGAAGCGCCGGACCCTGCGCCGAATTTTTCCACGGCTTTGATGGCCGCTTCCTTGATGCTCGGCTCGTCCGCGAGACCAAGGTAATCGTTCGATGAAAAATTCAGCAGGGTCCTTCCGCCGATTGCCAGCCGCGGCGATTGCGGTGAATCCACACGGCGCAACTGCCGGTACAAACCTTGTTCGCGAATGCTGGCAAGGCGCTCGTTCAGTGCGGCGTCGAATAAATTCACGCAGGGAATTTACGATTTACGATTTGCGATTTACGAGCCGAAAGATGGGGAGCGGTTTTCATAGCCATTGCTGGTCGCGAAGCGACAACAGGATATTAGCCAGCCACGATGTGGCTGGTAAATCGTGATCGCAGAACGTTGTCCTGAAGGGACAATGGAAAAGTAACTGAATCCGGCGTCCCTTCAGGACGCGGCCGTGTTTATGGATTTTCCAGCCACTTCGTGGCTGGCTAATTTCCCGAGTCACTCCGCGACAAAACGAAAAGTTCAACGGATCGACCTGACGGTTGTGCTCTCAAAGTGCAACTGCATCGTTGCGGTTTACCTAGCCGGCTCAACCGCCCATTCCCCATCAATCAAGCTGGCGTCAACATCCCCTTCATAATGCACAACCGCTTCATTCGCCTCCGCGATTTTGCCGCCGAACGGAATCGCAATCAAATCCGCCAGCGCTCTTTCAGAAATCTCGCCAATGTGTCCAGCCATCCCGAGCGCGCGAGCGCCATTGACCGTGGCCATTTGCAGGATGGTTTTTGGATTCACTCGCGGATGCTGCCCGGCAAACGTCCGGAGCTCGTCGAACATATTCAGTTCCACGGTTTGTTTCCGCCTTTTGTAAATGGTCGCCAGGCTGTCCGTGCCCAGGCAGACATTCACGCCCGCTTTCGTGAATTGGCCGAACGGAAATTTCTGGTGCGCAAAATATAAATGGCTGCGCGGACAATGGACGACGCTGGCCCTGCGCGAACCAAGCAAACTCGCGTCGCCATCAGCGAGATAATTCACATGCACCGCGAGACAGTTCTCACTGAACACGCCTTGTTTATCCAGGCATTTGACGGGCGAACCATGGCCGCAGTCGCTCATGTCGCGGTGATTGCGCCGCAGCCAATCGAACATCACGCCGCGGCCATTCATGAACATTTCAAATTCTTCGAGCGATTCGGAAACGTGAATGGAAAGCGGCCAGCGCCGCCGTCGCGCCAGGTCAGCGCCGAGCCGGACGAGTTCGGGCACGGTGGAGTAGGGCGCATGCGGCGCCAGTCCGGGCCGGCATCGTCCGCCGGGCAGCGTGACGATATGATCCACGTTATCCTGCAAAATGGCGCGCGGATCCCGGCGGCTTTTCACCCCGGTCATTTCCATCAAGGAAATCACGCGTAGCGGCGTCGAAGACCAAGCCTCCGGCAGCAGTTCGGGCACCGCCTCAAAGTCCACGACCGTGGTCGTGCCGGTTTTCGCGAGCATGGCGGCGCCTTGAATCCACGAATGCGCATATTCGCTGTAATTCCAACTCGCTTTCGTGGCGAGCATCAGCCGAATCCAATCCGTAAACGACTTTTGCGGCGGCATCAGCCCGGTCATATCGGTGTAATCGAGATGACAATGGGCATTGATGAGCCCCGGCAATAAAATGCTTTCGCCTAAATCAATGACGTCCGAGCGCTGTGATTCGGCTAGCTCTTTCCACTCGCCGACCTTGGCGATGCGATTGCCGGAGATGATAACGGCGCCGTCTTCAATGGGCGGCCGGGAAATGGGAAGAACAACACGCGCGCGAAGAATCATGAATTCGCCGATCGGAAAATCGTCCACCGGCCTACGGCACAATCATCCCCGCCGTTCCCCGACTTCAATTCTGTCCTCTGCATTCTTCCTTCCGCCTTCGTCACGCCGCTGCTTCCTGCCGGGTGCGTTTGGTGCGCGCGGCGACTTTATGTTTGCGCGCCTTGTGCTTGCTCTGGCGTTTGCGGATTTGCTGCTCGATCTTTTTTTCCACCAGATCAATGGCCGTGTAGAGGTCGCTTTCGCGATCCTCGGCGAACAAATCGGGGCCGCGCACGGCGAGCCGCATCGAGCAGCAGAACTGCCGTTCAGGAACGCGCATGTGATCGTGCTCCAGAGTCACGCGCGCATGCACCACGCGCGAATCCAAGCGATCCAACTTTTCGAGCTTCGAGATCACGTGTTTTTCAATCGCATCGGTCAACGTAACGTTGTGCGTGGAAAGGATCAGCTTCATGAAGACAAGATGCAGTCGCTCTTTTCAATTTTCAATCGCCAAATTCCCCCAGTGCAACCTGTTGGTTGAGGCCAGATCGAAAGTCTTCGCTCGCAACATTCGTCGGCGTGGTCGTGTTGCTCACGGCATTCCTGCTGTTTCAGGCCGGAATTTCAAAATCCTGAGCGGCGACGTGCCGCAGGGCTTATCGAAGCGCATCTGCGTTCATCTGTGTCCATCTGCGGTTTGGAGTATTTTTAATCTGTTAGGTAAGTAAGGCCGAACCAAACCATTCAAAGGCGAGGCGTGCTTCTGACGAGCCGAACTTATGAAACTGCTCCTAAAATCATTGGCAATTGTCCGCTGCCAATTAGAATCTCCGCGTGCCAATCAAAGTTGTTGCTGTTGCCAATCAAAAAGGCGGCGTCGGTAAAACCACCACCGCGGTGAACCTCGCCGCGTGCGTGGCGGCCGTAGGCAAGCGCGTATTGCTCTTCGACCTCGACCCGCAAGCCAACGCCACCAGCGGCCTCGGCCTGGAAAAGATTGAAGGCGCCAGCGCTTATCCCGTGTTGCTGGGCGAGGGCGGCTTGCAGGAAAAAATTCAGAACACCGCCTTCGAGCGCCTGAGCGTCATTCCCAGCGAAGTGGATTTGTGCGGCGCGGACATCGAACTGGCCCGCGCGGACAATAATTTGCAGCGCGTCCAGCAAGCCATGCAGCCGATCATCACCAGTGGTCAATTCGATTTGATCCTGCTCGATTGCCCGCCCTCGCTAGGCGTGCTGACGCTGAACGCGTTCGCCGCGGCGGACGGCTTATTGATCCCGCTGCAATGCGAGTATTACGCCCTCGAAGGCATCTCGATGATCAATCGCATCCTCGGCCAGGTGCGCGACAACGGCATCAATCCGCGCCTGGAATTGCTCGGCGTGGTCATGACCATGTTCGACGGCCGAACCAAGCTGGCGAACCAGGTCGTGGACGAAGTGCGGCAACATTTCGGCGAGCGCGTCTTTGAGACGCTGATTCCGCGCAGCACGCGCCTGGCGGAAGCGCCGAGCTTCGGCAAACCCATCATTCACTATGATAAATACAGCAGCGGTTCCGCAGCCTACGAAGTCCTGGCCCAGGAATTCCTGAACCGCGCCGGTATTTGAACCACGAATGGACACGAATAAACACGAATTGAGAACCAAGAAAACAATTTGACGCGAAGTTCGCCAATTGGCTCGCATGAGGACTGGAAACCATTGGCGAAAATTTGCGAAATTCGCGTAAAGCTCATTTCCTTTTTAATTCGTGTCCATTAGTGTCCGTTCGTGGTTGCGTCCGCAGAATTAGCTTTACCTTCTCGCAAAATAGCGTAGGCATTCCCCTACGGATTGGTGAATCAACAACTGCCTATGAAAAAATTCTGCGCGTTGGCCGGCATTCTTGCCCTGGCGGGTCTTGGCGTCCTTTTGGTCGAAGGCTGCAAACCCAAGGGCTCCTCGGTCAAAATGAGTTCCAGCGGGATTCAATCGGCGCAAGCCACCAGCTTCAAGGAAGTCACCTCCAAGCTCGACCCCGGCGGCAATCTCTACGTGTACCTCAGCACCGAACAATGGCTGACCAACCTTTCCGACAAAATCAACAGTTTCCATGAAGCCATCGCTTCCTTGCCCAAAGTGCAGGACCAGAAGCAGCAGATTGACGATGCGTTCACCATCGGCACTGGGCTCATCAAAGACAGCGGCCTCGAGGACATCAGCGGCATTGGAATGAGTTCAATCGAGCGCGAACCGGGAGTCTACTACAACAAATTAATCGTCCATCATTACGCCGGGCAGGGGAACGGCTTCCTCTGGACGATGTTCGGCAAGGAGCCGCACGAACTTCGCGAATTGGATTTGTTGCCCGCAAACACAGCCATGGCCGCATTTTACGATGTGGACGCCGCGCAAGTCTGGTCCGTCATCCAAAAAGCGTTCGATCAATCGAGTTTTCCCCAGGCCAAGGCATTTCTGCAGAATTTCCCGCGGCAATTTGAAAAAGGCGCCGGCATGAAATGGGAGGACGTGCTGAATTCCCTCGACGGCGGAGTGGGAACCATTATCACACTGGACGATTCGAAAATGGTCACGATCCCGCTGCCGACTCGAGAGCCGTTGGAAATTCCCGAGCCGGCCTTCGTGCTCGTTGTCAAGGTCAAGAACGACGCCATTTTCAACCGCATCGATGATTCGCTGAAAAAAAGCCATCAGCGCGGCCTGATCAGCGTCAACGAAAGCGGCCTGAAAATGCGCACCATGCCCGTGCCGCTTCCGTTGCCCATCACGCTGCGACCCAGCGTGGCCACCGGCGGCGGCTATCTATTCTTCGCCAGCAGCGACGCCGCCATCCGCGCCGCGCTCGCGGTAAAAAACGGCAAGGCATCCGGGCTGAAATCGACCGACGAATTCAAGAAGCTCTCCGCCGACATGCCGCAACAGGGAAACCAATTCTGTTTCATGAGCCGCCGCTTTGGCCAGGCGATCGCGAAAATCCAGCAGCAATCGCTCATGGCCAACAACCAGATGCCGGCGCAACTGAAAGGGTTGGTGCAATCGTTCCTTCAGCCCGGCAAAGCAGGGTTCACGTATGCCGTGGGCGCAAACACCGATGAAGGCTGGATGATGGTCGCGAACGGAAGCAAGAGCGGCGGAAGCGTCCTCGCGGCGTCAACCTTCCTCCCGGCGCTCGCGGCGGGAATTGCGTTGCCAGCCATGGCCAAATCGCGCGAGACCGCCCAGCGAAACGCCTGCATCAACAATCTGCGGATGATTGACGGAGCCAAAAATCAGTGGGCGATGGAAAAAGGCAAGACTTCGGGCGACGTTCCGAGCTGGGAGGACCTTCAACCCTATTTAGGCCGGGGCAGGGGAATGATTCGTTGCCCCAAAGGCGGCACCTATACCCTGGGTGCCGTCGGCCAGCCGCCCACCTGCACCGTACCCGGACACGCGCTGCCGTTAAACTAGGGGAGCGCGCCCGCCTCGGGCGCAGTGCGTTGCGCCCTCGCGGCTCACGATTGCGTATGAAAATGGCTCAACGTTTGATGCTTGCTTGTGCCACAACCAAACCGCGCGGGCATTTCCCCAAAGATTCGCGCATTGCCCCTGACCACGACACACCAGTGGCTGCATTTGCGAGATACGCTGGAGCAACTTCCCCCTGTGCCATCGGATGGGAAAGGCCGGGGTGAGGGTTCGGGTTTCATGACGAGGGCATTGCTGCGTGCGGAAACCCGCGCCAGCTTACTTCCTGGCCACGTCAATCTCCGCGAACAAATTCTCGAGGCTGTTCAACGGTGCCTCTTTTTTCGGATTCAAAACCTGGCGCAAATATCCCAGCGCATCGGAAATGGTCCGGACCGATTTCGGCATGATGGCGCCGCTGGCATTGGCATGACCGCCCCCCTGAAATTTCTCCGCGATCTTCAACGCCTCGCCGTTCCGGCTGCGAAAACTCGCAATCACCAGATTGTTCGCGCGGCGGAACAACGTCACGAGCACCGGAAAACGCGTCGCCTGTTGCTCCAGCAATTGATGCACTATCAGGTTGTTATTGCCGATGACCGTTTCGACAAATCCAACCGTAGGGCTGATTTCCGTCACATTGGCCTTGCTCCACTCATAGCCGAGCGGATTTTCCACCCGGCGCTTCACCTCCATCACTTCGAGCAACGGATGATTCAGAAGCTTTTCAATGTCGCCGCCGAACAGCGTGTGCAGATTCCAAAACTGGTAAATCTTCACCAGATTCGCGTAATCATTCGCCAGGTCGAAATCCGGATCATCTTCCAAAAATAAATCGGACACGTTGTTCAGATGCACCAGTCGATCAAGCGCCGGCGTGTCCAGTCCTTGCTCCTTGCACAATTCATAGCACAGCAGGCCGGCGGATTTGTTGATATCATGGATGAGCAGAGCATTTTTCGGCGCGCTCTCCGTCGCGTGATGATCAATGACCACCCAGCCGGGCCGGTCCATGCGCGGTTCAAACGTGAAGTCCGTCACCCAGGCTGATTTCTCGCGCAAATCGCGCTGCTTCCAGAAATTATAATGGCAGGCTTCCAGGCGGACATCGGCATTGAAAAGCTTCCGGGCAAGCCGTTGCAACAACACCCCGGCCACGAGCCCGTCGAGGTCGCTTTCGTGGGTGATGATTACTTCCGGCTTGGAAAAACAATTTGTCATCGCCAACCAACCTAGTCGAATTCCCGCCCGCTGGCGAGCCATGAATTCAGCGGGACGCTGACTTGGGCGCAATTTGGCACACGCATCATTTTGGAGCGCGGCTGTTTCGGAGACCAGCCGCAGCAGTGTCATTTAACCGGGACGGTCAAACGTCAGCAAAGGCTCGCGTGCTGCGGCTGGTTCAGGACAGTGTCAAGATGCACACGGCCCCTCACCGCCTTTTGAATTTTCTTTCATTCGCCCGCTTTGCGCGTATTTTGTTTTGCTCTTTATTTATTACGATGGACGCAGCGCACATTAGAAACTTTTGCATCATTGCCCATATCGATCATGGGAAGACGACCCTTTCCGACCGCCTCCTGCATCGCACCGGCACCATTGCCACTCGCGACATGGAAGCGCAATTGCTCGATTCCATGGATCTCGAACGCGAGCGCGGCATCACCATCAAGGCGCACCCCGTCACGATGCATTATAAGGCTCGCAACGGCGAAACCTACGAACTGAACCTCATCGACACCCCCGGCCACGTCGATTTCGCCTACGAAGTCTCGCGCAGCCTGAGCGCCTGCGAAGGCGCGCTCCTCATCATTGATGCCGCCCAAGGCGTCGAGGCCCAGACCGTCGCCAACATGCACCTGGCGATGAAGCAAAACCTCGAAATCATCCCCGTCATCAACAAAATCGATTTGCCTCACGCCAACGTCGCCCAGACCAAGCAGCAATTGGAGGATATCCTCACCATCGAATCCTCTCTGGCCATTCCCGCGAGCGCGAAAGAAGGCATCGGCATCGAGGAAATTCTCGAAGCCATCGTGGCCCGCATCCCGCCGCCGAAACCGACAGGGCAGGGGAGTCTCCAGGCGCTGGCCTTCGATTCTTATTTCGACACCTACAAAGGCGTCGTCACGCACCTGCGCGTTTTCGATGGCGAAGTGAAGCCTGGTATGACGATCAAGCTCCTGCACTCCGGCAAAAGCTACGAAGTCAAGGAAGTCGGCAGCTTCAATCCCAAGCCCTACACCCGCGACAAACTCACCTGCGGCGAAACCGGCTACATCACCGCCAATATCAAATCGCCCGCTGACGTGAAAATGGGCGATACGCTCGTCGACGCGCGCAATCCCGCGCCGCCGCTGCCCGGCTTCAAGGAAATTCACCCGATGGTGTTCAGCGGCATTTATCCCATCAACACCGCCGATTACGAGCAGTTGAAAGCCTCGATGGCGAAACTGAAGCTGAACGATTCCGCATTCGTGTATTCCACGGAAACCTCCGTCGCGCTCGGCTTCGGCTTCCGCTGCGGCTTCCTCGGCCTGTTGCACCTCGAAATCGTCCAGGAACGCCTGCGCCGCGAATACAACATGGACATCATCGCCACGTATCCCAGCGTCGTCTACAAAGTCACCCTGACCGACCGCACCATGAAGGAAGTGGACAATCCCGCGTTTTTGCCCGACGTCACCTTCATCGAAAAAATCGAGGAACCCATGGTCAAGGCGTTCGTCATTTCCCCGAATGAAAACATCGGCGACATGATGGCGTTGATTTCTGAAAAGCGCGGCAACGTCGAGCACACCGAAACGCTCGACACCAAACGCGTCATGCTCACCGCGCACATTCCGCTCAACGAAATCCTGATCGATTTCCACGACCGCATCAAAAGCCTCACGCGCGGCTACGGCTCCATGGATTACGAACAAGCCGGCTACGCGGAAAGCGAAATGGTCAAGCTCGACATGCTCGTCAACACCGAACCCATGGACGCGTTCTCGTGCATCGTGCATCGCAGCAAAGCGGAGGGCAGGGGACGTGCCCTGGCTGAGAAGCTCAAGGAAGTGATTCCCAGACAGCAATTCGCCGTGAAAATTCAGGCGGCCATCGGCGGCAAAATCATCGCCTCCGAAACCGTGAGCGCGTTCCGCAAAGACGTCACCGCGAAATGCTACGGCGGCGACGTCTCGCGCAAACGCAAACTGCTCGAGAAACAAAAAGAAGGCAAAAAGCGCATGAAATCCATCGGTAACGTCAACATCCCGCAAGAGGCCTTCATCGAAGTCTTAAAGACTTAGCCTGGGAGCGGCGTCCCGCCGGCAAGGAGAATGTAGGGCGGTCTATGACCGCCGCCATCTCCCTCGTAGCGGCGCCTCGGCAGAGCGCCGCCATTCATTGGAGCGCCGGTCTCCCGACCCGGCGCGAACGTCGCTTAGAAAAGTGGCGTTCCCACTGGCCGTCGCGTAATATCCGCGCGCAGGTTCAGCCGAAATAAATTATGACCTTGAATTGGTTCGCTTCGAAAAAAGTTCGTGAGGCCACCGCCATGCGCAAGCATGTGCGCAAACTCCTCCAACAACAACGCGACATCCTTTCGCCCAAAGCCGTCAGCGAAGTCGAAGCCGCCATGGCCGGCGTCAAGGAAGCCGTCGATGCCCAAGCCGACAATGCCACGCTCGACAAAAAAATGGAGGCCTTGGAAGAAGCCGCCACCCAATGGATCAAGCCCTACCCGAACGCCGCCTGGCGCGAAAACGTCGAAGTCCTCCTCGTCGCGCTCGCCGTCGCCATGGCCATCCGCACCTTTTTCCTCCAGCCCTTCAAAATTCCGACCGCCTCGATGGAGCCGACCCTTTACGGCATTGAACTGACCAACCTGCGCGAGAAGCCCGATTACCAGCGGCCCACCGGCTGGGGCCGCGTCAAGGAATGGTTCGGCGGCACCTCCTACCTTGAGTATAAAGCCCCCGAAGACGGCGCCTTCGAAGGCGTCAGCCGCCCGTTGCGCCTGCTCATCTTCAACATCAAACAAACCCTCTGGTTCAATGGCAAACCGCACAATTTCTGGTTCGTCCCGGACACCGGCGGCGGCATGCCATACCAATTCAACGTCATCCAGACCATTCAAGCCGCCTTCATGAACCTGCCCGCCACGCCGCAGGACCAGATGCCGTCCGACCTGGAAATTCACATGGGAATCCCGCGTGGCACCATGTTTCATCGCGGCGACGACGTATTGAAAATGAAAGTCGTCGCCGGCGACCATTTGTTCATCGATCGCCTCAGCTACAATTTTGTCCCGCCCAGCCGCGGCGACATCGTTGTCTTCCAAACCAAAGGCATCCCTGAAGACCAGCGCACCTATTGGCACATACCGGCCGACGAATTTTACATCAAACGCCTCATCGGCCTCGGCGGCGACACCTTGTCCATCAAACAAGATTACACCGTCACCGGCGTGCCTGGTCGCGGCGGCCTGGGCGATGTCCCAGTCGGCCACGTCGTCGTGAACGGCCATCCCTTGACCGCCTCCACGCCGCATTTTGAAAACCTCTACGCGTATTCTGGCGTCCCCGTCGGCGCGAAAACGATTAAGTTTGACGGCTGGGACCATTATTACGGCCACGCCATGCAGGAGCAACTGTCCCCAGGCAACGAATTCCATGTGCGCCCCGGCTATTTATTCGTGATGGGCGACGACACGCTCAACAGCCTCGACTCACGCTACTGGGGCGATTTCCCGGCCAACAAAGTCATCGGCAAAGCCTTCTTCGTCTACTGGCCCATCAACGCCCGATTCGGCCTGAGCAACCATTAAAGCGGTTATGGTACCAAAACGCACAGCGCCAGTTTTCGCGGTCTCCAATCTTGAGGCGTCCCTGCGGCACTACGAAAACGTGCGGGGCTTCACGAGCGATTTTCGCTTCGGCAACTACGCTGGCGTTAAGTTCGGCGATGTCGGACTTCACCTCACGGAAACCACAGATCGCGTCGCCGGCGGCAGCACCGCGTATTTTTTCTGCGACGAAATCGACAGGCTATTGCACCGTCATCAAGCAAAAAGGCGCCATGCTCAAGTACGAGCCAAAAGACTGGCCATATGGCACGCGCGAATTCATGGTCGTCGACTTGGACGGAAACCAGCTTGCCTTTGGCTGTGAAAGCGTCCGCGGCCGAGACTCACACCAAAAGGCGAAGCCAACATAATTGGCGACGTAATAATTTACGTTGCACAATGTTTGTTATATTCAATTCGCCCGTCTTTATTGGGGTTCGTTTAGCGTAAGTCTTTCTGTAGTAAAACCCGTGCTATAAGCGGCGCGTCCGTTGCGATGCATGGCCTTAGCGGGTCTGCCCGGGCCTCCGATAACCGGAGGCCCGGATTCCTCCGCAGCGGACGCGCAAATGGGACAACCAAAATTCGAAGATGCACAAAGGCTGGCGCAAATCCGCCGCGAAATCGTAATTCACTGCGAGGGGCTTCCCGATCTGATAAAAATCCATGGCCGCAATGCCATCGGGCACGTGGCGCTTGGAGTTGGCAAGTGCTTTCTGTTTATCGGCCCGGTTCTCGATCAATACCACTGGACTCAGCCCTTGCCCGGCATTGCTCCTTTACCGGGCGTGGCAGCCATCGGCGAGCGGTTCCGAGTGATCGGCCTCGAAATGTTGCATTGCCCGTCT
>DATNEA010000007.1:0-13170 GCA_035606845.1 Candidatus Angelobacter sp.
ACTCGGCGAATATGTCGACAAAGTCCGCCGCGCGCAGAAAGATGTCCCGCAACTCACCATCCGCCTTGCGCTCGAAGTCGATTATTTGCCCGGCCAGGAAGATTGGATTCGCGAACTTGCCGCGCAATACCCCTGGGATTATTTCATCGGCTCCGTCCATTACGTCTCCGACTCCTGGGCCATTGATAGTCCCTATCAACTCTCTCAATGGAAAAATCGCGACGTCATGGAAGTCTGGGCCGCTTATTTCGAACGCCTGACCATGGCCGCCGAAACCGGCCTCTTCGAAATCATCGGCCACGCCGACCTGCCCAAAAAATTCGGCCACCGCCCCACCGCCGATTGCGCGCCGCTCTACGAAAAATTTCTGAGCGCCGCCAAAAAACACGGCTGCGCCCTCGATGTCAACACCGCCGGCCTGCGCAAGGATTGCAAAGAAATTTACCCCAGCAGCCAAATCCTCGAACTCGCCCGCCGTGCCGGCGTCCCCATTACCTTCGGCTCCGACGCCCACGCCCCCGAAGAAGTCGGCCTGAATTTTAAGGAAGCGATGGAACTCGCCCGCAGCGTCGGTTACACTCAATGCCTGACCTTCAGCCAGAGAAAACGGCAAACTATCGCATTTTGACTCAAATAAATTCGCGCCAATTCGCGAATTCGCGTAAAACCCATGGACATCAAAAATCTCGCCGACGTTCCCGCCTTCGCCACCAAGGACGGCTCCGAAATCCGCGAATTGCTCGCGCACCGCAATTCCACCATTCGCAATCAAAGCCTGGCCGAAGCCCGCCTCCCTGTCGGCGCCAGCACCCAGGAACATTACCACCCCAAAACCGAAGAGATTTACTACATCACCCACGGCACCGGCCGCATGCGCATCGAAGGGGAACTCCGCGACGTAAAACCGGGCGATGCCATCGCCATCCCGCCCGGCCAAAAGCACAAACTCTGGAACACCGGCCCGGACATTCTGCGCCTCCTCTGCTGCTGCGCCCCCGCCTACGAGCACGACGACACCGTAATCACGGAAACAATCCCGAAACCGTAGCGCAGGCTGCCGAGCCTGCGCGGGTGAACAACAGCAAAACTTCGAACTCCAAAACCGCCCGCATTTGGCGCTTGGTGCTTGGAAATTCTCTGGAGCTTGGTCCTTGGACGCTTGGAGCTTTTTTCCGCCGCGTTGTCTCGACACCAAGCACCTAATTTGAAACACTTCGCCGCCGTGAAACAATCGATTGTCACCTTGGACATGGAAGGCGTGCTCACGCCCGAAATCTGGATTGCCGTCGCCGAAAAAACCCGCATTCCGGAACTCCGCCGCACCACCCGCGACGAACCCGACTACGACAAACTCATGCGCGGCCGCCTTCAAATCCTCGACCAGCACGGCCTGAAACTTTCCGACATCCAGGAAGTCATCGGCACCCTCCGTCCCCTCCCCGGCGGAAAGGAATTCCTCGACGAACTCCGCACCCTCGTCCAGGTCATCATTCTCTCCGACACCTTCGAGCAATTCGCCGCGCCCTTGATGAAACAACTCGACTGGCCCACGCTCCTCTGCCATCGCCTCGTCGTCGAAAACGACTGCATCGTCGATTACAAACTCCGTGTTCCCGACCAGAAGAAAAAAGCCGTCGCCGCCTTCAAACTTCTGAACTACCACGTTATCAGCGCCGGCGATTCCTTCAACGACACCGCCATGCTCGCCGAAGCCGACATCGGCTTCCTCATCCACGCCCCGGACAACGTGAAAAAACAATTCCCCCAATTCAAACCGGTCGAAAGCCATGCCGGCCTGCTGAAGCTGATCAAAGCCGCCATCGCTTGAAACTCACCCGTGCCGGCGAAGCCCGAAGCGCTTTCGCCATCCAATTTCGCAATTCAGTTTTCATTCTGCGATTCTTCATTAAACTCCCGGCGTGCATTGGCTTTATTCAGCAGATGTGAGCGTGTTCCGTTTCATCAACGGAAGATTGAGCAATTCTGTCTTTGACGTGGTGATGCCGTTCGCAAGCGGGAATAGATATTTTTTTCCGGCGCTGATTGTCTTGGGGTTCTTGCTGCTTTGGAAAGGCGGCAAGCGCGCCTGGCTTTGCGGGATGATGCTGGTGTTCATTCTTTGGCCGGGAGATTCCTGCATTACCAATATGCTGAAGCACGCCATCGCGAGGCCTCGGCCTTTTGTCGCACTGCAGGACGTCCGGCTGCCCATGAAGAAGTTTGGGAACGACATGGCCAACGCCGCGGCCGTTGAACGGCGGCATAAGAATGCGCCCCCGTACGGCGAGCCGCCCGGCCACAATTCGATGCCCTCCTCGCATGCCGCCAATTGGTTCGCCGCGACGATGATTCTCTATGTGTTTTATCGGAAGAGCTGGCGGTTCATGCTGCCGCTGGCGTGCCTGGTTGCGTTTTCGCGCATTTATAATGGCGTGCATTATCCCAGCGACGTGCTGACCGGGGCGCTGTTGGGAGCCGGTTATGCCGCGGCGGGCTTGTGGTTTTTTGAATCACTGTGGAGATTCGCCGGGCGGCGATGGTTTCCGCTTTGGTGGGAAAAATTGCCGTCCTTCGTTAACATCAAACCGACGCCGCCGCCGGCGCCGGTCGATTCGGAATTTCCGGAGCAGATCGAAGAACCGACCGGCCCGCGAAACGCCACGCTCGATCAGCATTGGCTGCGGCTCGGATATCTGTTCATCGCGATTTCCCTCTTCGCAAACCTGGCGTATCTCAAAAGCGGACTGATTGAGCTGAGCGAAGACGAGGCGTATCAATGGGTCTGGTCGAAGCACATCGCGCTTTCGTATTACAGCAAGCCGCCGCTCATCGCCTACACGCAATGGCTCGGGACGCACCTGTGGGGCGACACGGAATTTGGCGTGCGATTTTTCTCGCCGATCATCGGCGCGATTCTCGGATTTTTATTGCTGCGGTTTTTTGCGCGCTACGTGAACGCGCGCGCCGGCTTTTTTCTGGCGCTGATCGTGAGCGCAACGCCGCTGCTGGCGCTGGGCTCGATCCTGATGACGGTGGACCCACTGTCGGTTTTGTTTTGGACCGCGGCGATGCTTTCCGGATGGCGGGCGGTGCAGCCGAACGCGAAAACGTCGGATTGGCTTTGGACGGGGCTTTGGCTGGGACTGGGATTTTTGAGCAAATACACGGAACTATTGCAATTGGTGTGCTGGGTCGTGTTTTTCATCCTGTGGAAACCGGCGCGGGCGCAATTGCGAAAACCCGGCCCTTATCTGGCGCTGCTGATCAATTTGATTTGCACAACACCCGTGCTGATTTGGAACCAGCAGCATCATTGGATCACGGTCACGCACGTGGTGGAAGGCAATGCCGGAGGAAATAAACCGTGGCACGCGTCATTAAGTCATCTCGTCCAAATGGCCAGTTTCACGGTGGTCGAAACGGTGCTGTTGAACCCGATTTTCTTCGTGGCAACAGTCTGGGCGGCGATTGCCTTTTGGAAACGTGGCCGGCGCGATCCGCGCATGGTCTACTTGTTCAGCATGGGAGCGCCGCTGTTTTTGATTTATTTCCTGTTCACACTGCACTCGAATGTTTTGCCAAACTGGATCGCGCCTTCAGTGCTGCCGTTGCTCTGCCTGATGGTGGTTTATTGGGACACACGCTGGCGGTTGGGCGCGCGCCGCATCAAAGGCTGGCTGATTGCAGGTCTCGTTATTGGTTTCGCGTTTGTCGGGTTTCTCCATGAAACGGACCTTATGCAACACATCGCGGGGCGTCCATTGCCGCCGAAGATCGATCCGCTGACACGCGTGCGCGGCTACGGCGCGATGGCGGTCACGGTTGAACAGGCCCGCGAGAAATTACTCGCCGAAGGCAAACCGGCATTCATCATTGGCGGCCATTATGGAACCACGGGGCTGATGACGTTTTACATTCCGGAAGCGCGCACGAACGTTGTAACGGACCCGTTCATTTATTATCAAACCTCGCCGGTTCCCGTGAACCAATTTTATTTTTTGCCCGGTTACAAAGGCAATCGCACCGGCCAGAACGCCATTTACGTGCGGGAAGTGGGCATGCCGCCGCTGGTCAAAGACTGGGTGATCCGCTGGTTAAGAGGCGAGCCGTTCGAGAGCCTGCCTCGCTATCAGCCGCAAGCCAAACCGGCGCCGGATTTCTTGGTGCAGGAATTTGATTCGGTGAAGGACCTGGGATTGTTCGATATTTATTATCGCGGGCGCATTTTTCACACCATCCAATTGTTTGAGTGCCACAATTTAGAGCCCATATCAAAATGAGGAACGGGCGCGTTGCCAGAGATTTGACGGTGCTGCAAGGCGCGAGGAGGGAGAATATCCTTTATGGATCTTCGACCGACGAGCAACGCCGCAGCAGCGTCAAAGATCGGCAACCCAGAGTGCTGTTTTCTGGCGGGCGGCTGGCGGCGTTGCTCCTCAGTCACAGAGCGCTGCGGCTATGCTCCTTCGTCGCGCCTTGCCAGCCGCCCGCCAGAAAACAGCGCGCCCATTTCTCATTTTGATATGGGTTCTTACATTGAGCCGGATGCGGCTTCGGCGGTGTTTCCGGTCCGCGATTATGACCTCGCGGCCACGCTGGAGTCCGGCCAGGCGTTCCGCTGGAATTTGGTCGATGGCGGCTGGAATGCTGTGATCAGCGGACGCTGGGTGCGCTTGCGGGCGGACGAATTCTCAATCACCGCGGAAACGGCGCAACCCGTGATGGATTGGAACTGGCTGACCCATTATTTGCAATTGAATTTGGACATCAGCACGGTCGTGGTGACATTTCCCGACGATGAACCGATACGGGCGGCGGTGAATGCCTGTCGCGGCCTGCGGCTGTTGCGGCAGGAGCCGTGGGAATGCCTGGCCTCGTTCATTCTTTCCTCGACCAAGCAAATTGTGCAGATCCGGCAAATCGTGTCACTGCTTTGCGAACGATTCGGCGAGCCGCTGCCCGCCGCGCCGCAATACGCGCCGGCATTTTCGTTTCCCTCCCCCGCCCGGCTGGCGCACGTGAAGGAAGCAGACTTGCGCGCGTGCAAAATGGGATTCCGTGCCCCCTATCTCCTCGCCGCGGCACGGGCGGTGGCGGAAGCCCAACTGGACCTTGAGCGATTGCGTCAACTGCCGGTGGAAATCGCCCGCGAGCAACTCATTCATTTGCCGGGTGTGGGCCGGAAAATTGCCGATTGCGTTTTGCTGTTCGCCTATGGATTTCAAACGGCGTTCCCGGTGGATGTGTGGGTCATGAAAGCGCTGCAGAAGCTTTATTTTCCCAAACGCCGCGCATCGGAGAAACGATTGCGGCATTTTTCGGAAACCCATTTCGGCGTGAACGCCGGCTACGCGCAGCAGTATTTGTTTCATTACATGCGGACAAAACATGGCAAATCGCGAACGCGCGCATTTTGAAATTTCTAAATGAAAATCCTGGAAGTTCTTTTCACGCCCGCTGATTTCGCGGCCTTGAAAAACCATAACCTCGACGAAACGTTGTGCGTGGTGTTCGACGTGTTTCGCGCCACCAGTTCCATGGTCACCGCGCTGGCGAATGGCGCGGAGGCGATCATTCCAGCAAGCGAAATTCCCGAGGCGCTCGCCATCAAGGAGCGCGCGCCCGCGGTGCTGCTGGCCGGAGAACGCAACGGCGTGCGCATTCGCGCCGCGCTGGCGGGTGGGACGGATTTTGACCTCGGCAACTCCCCGCGTGAGTTTGCGAAAGAAAAAATCGCCGGCAAAACGATCGTGATGAGCACGACGAACGGCACGCGAGCCTTGCGCTCGTGCGCTCACGCGAAGACGGTTCTGGTTGGTTCGTTTTTGAATCTGCAAGTCACGGCGGATTTTGTTTTGCGGGCTTCGCCGGAAAACGTTTTGTTGATCTGCAGTGGCACCTATGAACAGGCCGCCTACGAGGACGCGCTCGGCGTGGGAGCGTTGTGTGATTTGTTGTGGAACGCCGCCGAGAAGACCGGGATTTCTGATTCCGCGAAGATGGCGCGCGACCTCTATTCCATGGCGAAGCACGATTTGCTCGGCGCAGCAGCGCAATCCCGCAATGGGCTGCGGCTGAGTTCGATCCCGGAGTTGCGTGAGGATGTCCCGTTTTGCGTGCGGCGGGATATTTTTCATTTCGCCGCCGTTTTAAATAAACAGGGCGAAGTGAAGCGCGCGAATTAAAACCGCCACCCCTCATTTAACCACTTTACCCGCAGGAGACGACGCAAGGAGTCTCTCAAATTTTCGGAGCGTGGAGCATCGCTCCGCACAAACGCACACCAATAATTCGTGTCCATTCGTGGTTTCAGCTCAACTCCCGCCGCGATAGCTGGCCACGACCATATCGCTCAAGACCTTGTCCGGCGCTTCCACGGCATCCCGATCAAAGACAAACTCCCGCGGCCCGGAATTTTGGGTGATCAGTTTCAATCCAAACTGAAAATCCTTGAAACGTTTCGCGCAGAGATCGCGCACGGATTGCTTTTTATCGAGCGCTTCATTGACGAGGAGATCCGTCGCGGCGTCGGTGAAGCGGATGTGGATGCCGTGGTTTTCCTGGAACCGCCGCGCGAATTCCTCCACCAATTGCCGCGCCACGATCCGCTCCTCGTTGTCCGGATCATTGACAATTTTCTTCAACTCCGCCGCCGGGTTTTCAACCAGGTCGGGCGTGACCACGAAGCGCCGCACATTCGTGGAAGGCAGTTCAAATTTGATTTCGCGGAAAACGCGTTCGCAGATCGTCATCAAACCGCGCGCGCCCGTTTGTTCACTCCCCGCGCGCTCGGCAATTCGCCTAAGCCCTTCATCCGAAAACAACACTTCGATGCCGTACGCCGCAAAATCCTGTTCATATTGGCGGATGATGCTGCCCTCGGAGCTTTTCAAAATCTGAAAGAGATCGTCCGTGTTCAACGAATGGCACACCACGCGGACCGGCAGGCGCCCGATGAATTCGGGTTCGAAACCGTACTCGATGAAATCGCGGGTCTGGGCAGCAGCGAGGACTTCCTCCGGAGCCTCCAATTTTTGTTCCCTGGCGGCGAAACCGATCGCGGCATCGCGCAGGCGTTTGCGGGCGATTTTTTCCAGGCCGTCAAAAGCGCCGCTGACGATGAACAGAATATGTTTCGTGTTGATGGTGCTCGGCGCGCGGCGGCCGCGCTGAATGTCCATCATCGCCTGGATTTGGCCGGCGATGTCGTTGGCGGAGCGGGACGGCACCTCGGTTTCCTCCATCAACTTGAGCAAATTCGTCTGCACGCCGCGCCCGCTGACATCGCGCCCCCCGGCGCTGCTCGCGGCAGCGACTTTGTCTATTTCATCGATGTAGATAATGCCGTATTGAGCGCGCTGGATATCGCCATCGGCCAGGCGAACCAAATCGCGCACCATGTCCTCGACGTCGCCGCCCACGTAGCCGGTTTCGGAAAATTTCGTCGCGTCCGCTTTTACGAACGGCACGCCGATCAATTCCGCCGCGCTGCGAATCAGGTAGGTTTTGCCGACGCCGGTGGGCCCGACGAGGATGACGTTTTGTTTCGCGTAATTGGGAGATTCCTTGCCCTCCAGCGCGAGCCGGACGTGATGATAATGATCGCAAAGCGCGACGCTGAGGACCTTTTTGGCTTCGTCCTGCCGGATGACAAACCGGTCAAGATACGCCTTCACGTCGCGCGGTTTGTATTTGAATTCAAAGTCCTCCGGTTTATTGGAACCCGGCTCCGATTCCGGTGCAGCCGGCTCTTCGGCGGGCGCGGCATTGGCATCGTCCTTCTTTGGGCCGGCCTGGAAATGCTGCCGGACAAAATCCGTCAATTGCCTCTGAAATTCCTCCGGCGAAAGCGGCGTGTTTGAAAATGCGGGCTTCATGCCATTCATTGAATCTCTTCCTAAATCACCTTGTCACAATAGTCCACTTTTGCAATAAGACCAGCGCACGTGAGCCCTGAATTTCAACCAGCCGATATGTCGCGATTTGAAGCGGCCCTGCGCCGTTTTGACGAGGAAAATGCAAAGGACCCAAATTCTGAAATCATCGACGGCGCACCGCGCCCGCGAGAACTCGCCCATGCGCAATGGCTGACGGATTGGGTGCTGAAATTATGCCCCCACGCCTCTGAAACGCTGCGCCTGGCCGCGCGTTGCCAGCATTTGCGACGTTGGGAAATTCCGCGCGACTCCTACCCGATGACGCGGCCCGGCTATCTCAAGTGGCGCGCGGATTTAAAACGGTTTCACGCGGAAAAAGCTGGAGAGATTTTGCGCGAAGCAGGCTACTCCAATTTCATGATCGAAAGCGTGCAAGCATTGAACCTGAAGACAAATTTTCCAACCGACCCGGAAAGCCGCGTATTGGAGGACGCGCTGTGCCTGGTCTTTTTGGAACATCAATTGGCGGACTTTGCCGCGAAGACCTCGGACGATAAAACAATGGTCGCGCTGGAAAAATCCTGGAAGAAAATGACGCCCGCGGGACAGGCGGCGGCTTTGAAGCTCACGCATGGGGCGCGGGAAAAGGAGTTGATCGACCGTGCGCTGAAAGCCGGCTGATCGTTCCTTTAAAATTGCAGGAGCCGACGTGAGGAGGCTCACGAATTCTGTGGGGAATAGAATCAGAACCCTCTCACGTCGGCCTGAGAGAACACCCGGAGAGCGCATGGTGGCGCGAGCGTCTCGCCGGCGCGACTATTTCCGCGGATGGCAGAAATGGTTCTTGCGGTTTTGATGATACGTTGTAACTATTTCGGACCTGGTAACGGGGTCGTAGCTCAGTTGGTAGAGCGTCTCGTTCGCAATGAGAAGGTCAGGGGTTCGACTCCCCTCGGCTCCACATCCAATATTTTCTGGATATATTCTGCTTTTTTACGATTTTCTTCTCCTGTGGCAACATGCAGTGGCAACACATTCCCCCGCGCTTACCGGTGTTTCCATGTGTCGCGGTTCGAGTCCGACCACCGGCACCAACCTTAATGCCGCAATTCCGGGCATTTTTGAGAGGTTGGAAGGCGAATTGCCAGTGAAATTGCCAGTAAACTGGGCGCTGAAATCGTTTCAAGCGATTAACAAGAAGACAGCAAGCGGCCAGCAATCGACCGGCAAGTTAACGGTCAACCTTCGGACTGATTCACATTACCTGCAAAAAGAAAGGTAATGTATGAAACAGCGATTCATCCTGTATCGGCGCAATAACGGAAAGTATTACGCCGAGGACACCGTGACTCGAAAACAGACGAGTCTGAAAACGCGCGACGAGGCCGAAGCTCTCACCCTCCTCCATTCCAAGAACGAGGCATTCCGCCAGCCGATCCTAAACCTGCAAATTGCGCGCACGTACTTGAGCGCCACCGATGCCAACGCCGCCAAGCGCACGTGGCAAACGCCGATGGACGAAATGATGGCAACCAAGACCGGCGACACGCGCGTCCGTTACGAGCGGGCGATGAAAGACAAAGCCTTTGACTCCATTCGCAATGTGCCGATTCTGGAAACGCACGCCGAACACTTTCTAAAAGTGCTTCACAGTGGAACAGTCTGCACCAATCTTTATCTGCGCCGTATTCATAATTTCGCGCTGGACATGGATTGGCTACCGAAATCAGTTCTGCCAAAAAAAACAATGGCCGAAAATATCTTTTGGCGATAAACGAGGCATCACATCAGATGAGCATCGGCGCATCGTGGAGCGCGAAAGAAATCCCGAACTCAAAAAGTTCTATCAACTGGCGTGGCACCTGGGCGCGTCGCAATCTGATTTGGCCAACTTGCAAGCGGAGAATATTGACTGGCAAACGCAGATTATCTGTTTTGAGAGAGCAAAATTGCGCGGGCGTAATCTGCCACCGCCACAAATCCGATTTGGAGACGAAATTGCATCAATCCTCCGTACGCTGCCTACCAGGGGGCCACTATTTCCGCGATTGCGATTGATGCACGAGAAACATCGAGCGAAGGAATTCAAGCGGCGATGTGTCGGTCTGGATATTGAGGGAGTCACATTGCATTCCTATCGTTACGCATGGGCAGAACGGGCGAAAACCGCGGGTTATCCTGAACGGTTCGCGCAACAGGCATTGGGACACAATAGCAAAGCATGGGCGCGAGCGTACTCAAAGAAAGCACAGGTGTTGCTTCCGCCATTGGAAGAATACGAAAATAAAATCATCCAGCTTCATTCACAACAGGTTGAAAAGAATGGAGGAAAGAAAAACGGCATCGGAATTTGAAGCCGCCTCGCAGACGCATCAGGAGAAATTGGGGGCGTGTTGCTCAAATCAAGTTGAGAGATGAAACTTTGAAAAACGGTTCGTCCCTAACCGCATGAGCAATTCTTCACCCAACGTCGCATCCGCTAGGCCAAGAGGCCATCCGTCCATTCTTCAGTCAGTGAACGCGCCGCTCACCAATGAGCCCATCAATCAAGAAATTCACGAGGCTCTTCAAGGGAAAGCGTATCTCTTGCGATCTGCCTCGTTTTGTCATCGTGTGCAGCATCCAAAAGCAACTTTCCACTACCGCAATATTTGAGTAACCAGTCCCGCACCCCTCTTCTTAATCTTTCACAATTGTCCCATTGAGGCCAATGTGATTCTAATAACGGTAACTCCTGACCTAAAAGAATCCATGATTCCCAAGGATAGGATGACTTCGCAAGAGCTTCATAAACGTCGAAATACCCACACAAAATTAATTTCACTGCGTCAGGCTGACTGTGCCGCAACCCCAGTGTTACCAAGAGGAAAGCAGTCGATTTACGCAATGGTTGTGGCAACGCCTCGGTTCCTTGTTTGGCGAGTTCTACTACATCACTTCGCGCAGCCGAAAGTGTGCCTCGTATTACGTCAGGTTCCACAAACCATGTACAAAATGCAAGTTCTTGAGGACTCAAAGCTTCCTTACCATTGAGTTTTTTCGCTGCGGACGTTGCAATTGCTTCACGCCAAATTTGAGATGGCAATAAATTTTTGGCAATATCAGTGTCAAGCCATCGAAATGCCCCCTCCATCACGTAATCTCCTGCTCTCGCTACCGTCTCTCGCACTGCTACGCCGGTCGCGGCAATAAATTTCGCAGCGAGAATTTTACTCCAGTCCTTCTCGTTTAAGGCCAAAGTATCCAACACTTCGTGGATTTGCCACTGCACGGTCTCTGGTAATTCCCAAGTTTTTAATTCAAATGCCAACGATGGGCGTTTGCCAATTAAAATCGGAATCAATTCCGGATGATCTTGGAGAACTGTCTGAAGATCAGAAGCGTCAATTGAATGCGATATGGCCGTCGCGAATGAAGATAAATTACCGCTCTCTTTGCGCCGAACCACGCGGGCTAACAATCGGAGAACGTCAACTTTATTCCATTGCCACAAGCGGGGCATAAGCTTTTGATGGTCAAAAGAAACTTTTGAAAATGCCCGTGCGTCTTTTGAATTAAGGAGAAATGATGTGGCAGCCCACGCACGTTCTAGATCAAATGAAGGAGTGTCAGCCGTAAGTAAGGATTCTTTCAATCTGATAGCATCGTTTTCCTGTGGAAACAATTCTGCAATTAGATGAAATTTCGTTGTCCACGTGAGATCTGGCACAAAACGCCACTGATGAAAAACTGTTACGAGTCTCGTAAATGCATTCCGTAGTCCATCAACGTCGGCCCCATATGTTGTAAGAAACGAACGGAGGCCACTGACATTGGACCTTGAGAGATCTTCACGAGCAACTGTTAGCCATGAACAGTCAAAAAGCGGCTTCGGATTGTCAGCTTTTTGATGCGAGATTGTTTCTTCCTGCTGCCGGCTACGCAACGTTCCAGTCGGCATCAATTGCAAATCAAATGGGATACCAATTCTCGAACGATCTGCAAAGGAGCCGGTCGAAAATGCAAAATTTCTTCGCAACTTTGGCCATTGCTGTGACCATAATGCAAAAACTAGGTCTTCATACTCTGATGACCGCGGAGTTTCTTTTGTAAATTGGCTTTCCGGGTGTTCATATAGGGCGCTCAAGAATGCCTCACAACATTTTTGAGACCAAGAATCTTCGATAAAAGATGTTGAGGTTGGTTGTAAATATGCGATTCGATTTCTGTAAGGCTTTTCTTTGCTCTTCACCGGCCGTCTAAACAGTGGTCTTAGCCCTCCCAAATTTTTGATGCTCGCGAGGTCTGTCAGCTCAATTAAGAGAACGTGGCTCCATACACAACCTGGCCGATGCATTTCAGGCGCCGGCCACGTGCAGAACAATGCGTAGAAGGGCATATCCGGTAAGGGAACGCCTGTATACACTTGCTCAAATCCAGTGGTCGGCCATGGGCCCGTAGCGTCAGTCAATGGCGCGAGAATTCGCCGGGAATCCGACGTGAGATCGCATGAGCTTGCTAATAAATTGTGCCCAGCGTCGTAGCCAAATAGGGCCTGATGCAAAATTACCTCAGAGGACGACATGCGTTTTAGTCCCAGCCAAGTAACCACCTCACCGGTCGAGTAATATCTCTGGTGGATTCGGTGTCATCTTTCAACCAAACTCTTTCATGTGGTGAAGCTTTCACCATTGTTTCTTGGTCGTTCTTTTCGTTTTGTGATGCAGGATTTCCGCCACACGCGCTTACGCCATACACGCGATGGTCAAACAGTTCGGGGTTCGACAACAAATATTGATAGAGTAAAGACCAATCTTTCTGAAAATGGTCTGTTGGGCGGGTGGTGTTTTGATCAAAGGATTCTAAAATGTCCCAAGCCGAAATCATAACAGAAACTTTTAAGGGCTTCTGAATGCCACCTTTTTCTGCGATGTTTTGCAAGAGATCGACCAGTTTGACTTGTGGCGCTGAGGTGCGAGGTTCCCATCGTTTTGTCGATTTAGCAGGAGGTAGGCTCCGCCAAAAAGCAGTCATTTCCGGATTTTTTCCCGCTTTCGCTGCATTCACAAAAAGCAAAAGACCTTTAATAGAAGCGAGTCGTTTTCGATAGGCGATTGGCCATTTGCGATCCGCCCATTGGTCGTCATAGAATTCACCATAAACGTCAGGGGCAACTAGAGCCTGTACTTAACTTTTCGTAAAAAAAGTCTGTACATGGTAAATACATCCCGGCAATAAGCTGGGGATGGCAAACAAGCGAAAGAATTATCCGAGTGATGTGACCGATGAAGAATGGTCGTTTTGCGTGGGATAT
>DATNEA010000074.1:0-11799 GCA_035606845.1 Candidatus Angelobacter sp.
TATGTCTGCCGAAAGGCTGCTCAGTAATAACGGCGTTCCACGCTGCGTTGGCCGTTGATTTCGCGCACACTTTCCACCAACCCGACACTGCGCAGACCTTCCCACTGGCCGCAGTCGGCATACCAGGATACTTGCTCGGTCCAGGCACTGACGATTATCCGGAAATCCTCTCCGCGATTAAGGGCGCGGCGAGATGCGCCCGGCGCGGGCTCTCACTCAATATTTTATTTGAAGAATTGGAGGATTGGATTATGTTGGCGGCGAATCCCGCAATTGTGAAAACGACAACTATGAAAAAACTATTATCCCTCACCGCGCTTGTTGGCTTGCTGGCCATTCCGGCGTTTGCGGCTGACAACGAAGTCACCATCACCGGGATGGGCAAATGCGCCAAATGCGCACTGCACGAAACCAAGGAGTGCCAGAGCGTGATCCAGACAAAGGAAGGCGGCAAAACCGTGACGTATTACCTGGCGGACAACGACAAGAGCAAGGATTTCCATGATAACATCTGCAAGAAATCCGAAAAAGTCACTGCCACTGGGACCGTTACCGAAGAAGATGGCAAGAAAATCCTGACCGTCTCGAAGATCGAAGAAGCCAAATAGGCAACACGGCTATAAACCTTTGCGCCTGCGTTGTTTATCAACGTGGGCGCTTTGTTTTAAGCCTCTTCGAGAAGTTCCAAGCACCAGAGAAACGCCAAGCTCCAAACTCAAACCGCGCCGGAGGCTTTTGGAACTTGGGATTTGGAACTTTTCTGGTGCTTGGACGCTTGGCGTTTGAAGCTTCCCCACAGAGCTTTTGAATGAATTAACCGCGCGGTTACTCCGTCAATTGTTTAACAACTTATGAAAACAACCTTACTCCTCTTCCTTTTAACGGTTTCGGTTGGCGTGGCGCGCGCGCAGGATGCGGGTTATGCCACTGATGACTCCGCGGATTACGACACGGCAGTCGCCGTCCCGGCAGTGACGTATAATGCGCCGGTGGTCTACAACGCCCCGGTTGTTTATAACGCGCCCGTCGTTTATTACGGGCCGGTGTATTACGGCTCGCCCGCCGTTTGCGCCGCGAATGCCTGCCTGGCCGCGGAGAATTGTGCCGTGGCTTCCACCGTGACCTATATCGGCGGCGGGCAGGTGAGCTATCGAGCCAATTATGGCAGTTGCGGCTCGTCCGTCACAGTCATCGGGCAACACTCACGGTTTTAGATACCAACATCGTAGCCGACGAGGTAACGAGGCGGACTCCGCCATCCGTGTCCCACGTGGGCACGGAGCGACGCAGTTATTGCCCCAAGCGCAAGAAGCGCGGGTCTGCACCCGCAGCAACGTTGTCGAAGCAAAACGTATAAAGAAAAGGGGACGATTCAAAAAAACGAACATTGCTGCGGTTCACAGAGCCGCGCTCCGGCAGCTTCAGCAACAGCCCAACTCCATCTCTTTGTCGTTGTAAATTCAAGTCGCCACTTCCTTGGAATCGGTGGCCGTGTGAGGATGTTTGCGATGGTGCCGGGCCACGATCCATTTCGTGACAAAAAAGCACACGCCGGCGATGGGCGTGGCAATGAATATGGAACCCATCAGCAGCGGTTTTCCAACCCGGGATGTGATGAGTTTCGTCCAGTCGCGCCATTCGTGAATGCTGATGTGCAGGGGCACCCCGTGCGGCCACACCTGATACAGCAGCCAATAACCCAGCTTATATTCCCAAATGAATACCACCGGCATGATGGGCAGGAGCAAATCGTACAACGTGCCGGCGAGCACGGCGGCGATGATATTGCTCCGGGTCAGCCACGCAAAAAAAATCGCACCGAGCGTTTTCAAACCGTACAGCGGGGTAAACCCGAAAAACAGGCCGATGGCAACGCCCCCGGCGATGGCCTCGGGCGTGTCGCGAATGGCGAGCAGCTTGAGCGAATGCTCGCGCATCCAACGCTTCACGTTGAATGGCATGAGTTGCGGGAGTTTTTGTTGAAGGCCACCGCGTCTTCGTAGCGCACGCCTGTGCCGCCGAAAATATCCAGCGCGGATCCGATCGTGAGGTCGATTCTCCCGTGCCCCAGCCGCGTGACTTCCTCCAGGTCCGAAAGCGAACTGGCGCCGCCGGCATAGGTCGTGGGAATGGGCGACCATTCGCCCAGCAACGAAACCAATTCCTTGTCCACACCGCGGCAAAGGCCTTCCACGTCCACGGCGTGAACGAGAAATTCCGCGCAGGAACGGGCCAGTGTTTCCAAAGTATGGCGGCTGATTTTCAAGTCCGTGAATTTTTGCCAGCGATCGGTCACCACGAAATAATCCGCGCCGCGGCGGCGGCAGCTCAGGTCGAGCGCCAGCCGGCTCTTGCCGATGGCTTTGACCAAGTCACGCAATCGCTGTTCATCCATGCGCCCCTCGCGAAAGACCCACGACGTGACAATCACATGCGAAGCGCCGGCATCGAGCCAGCTTTGGGCATTGTCCAATTGAATGCCGCCGCCGACGTGCATGCCGCCGGGATAAGCCGCCAGGGCCGAGCGTGCCGCTGCTTCATTGCCCGGCCCGAGCATGATGACGTGCCCGCCGCTCAGACTATCGCGACGATACAGTTCGGCGTACCACGAGGCCGGGCGCTCGGAGACAAAGTTCGTCCGCAATTGTCCAGGCGCGCCATTCAACGTGCCGCCAACAATTTGCTTTACCTTGCCTTCATGCAAGTCAATGCACGGACGAAACATAGTAACAGACTAAAGTTCCGAAGGAGCGGTTCCAAGTTCCAAATCCGACGGGTAGCACAGCCGCGTGTGAGACGAAATTCTTCAAAAACGGAGCGCGGCTGTCAAAGACCGGCCGCGGCAAGGTTGCCCGCGGGAAGGCCTGCAAATTGGCCAGGACTTCTTGCACCGCGGACGTTGCTGCGGCTGGCTTTCAGCCCAGCCGCGCTCCCACCAAAGCGACTCCGCCGGATGAATCCGATTGGGCAGCAGTTCGGCTCGGCTGGATCGCGTAACCTCCGCACGCCGGTTGCTGTCCATGTAAAGGACGGACAAACCCAAGACCCCTATGCTCCTCAAAATTGTTTTCCCGACGACTCTAATCAGTGCCAGCCTGATCCTGCTGGGCGGCAGTTCGAAATCAATCGCCGCGCCCTCGGATACCAGACCGAAATCGGCCGCGCCGTGCATGGATGCCTTGTCCAAATTCACCGCGGCGGACGTGCCCGCGCTCGGACCGGAAGAAGCCGAAGTGCCGCCCGCCCGCTGGACCACCAATGCCTTCCCCACCCCGCCCGGGTTGCCCGGCAATGGCATGGCCCAGCATCCGATGCTCTACATTGGCGAGGGCTACAACAAAATATTCGTGGTGAATAATGGCAAGGTCATTTGGACTTACTCCACTGGCCGTGGCGGCGAATATGACGACGCGTGGATGCTTTCGAACGGCAATGTTCTTTTCAGCCGCTTGCAGTACGTCGCCGAAGTCACGCCGGAGAAGAAGGAGATTTGGCGTTACACGTGCCCGACGAACACAGAGGTGCACTGCTGTCAGCCCATTGGCTTGGACAAGGTACTGTTCATCCGCAACGGCCTCCCGCCGAAACTGATGGTCGTGAATATCAAAACCGGCCAAGTGGAAGTGGACCACGCCTTGCCCGCCAAAAGTCTCACGGACCAAAGGACCGTCCATCCGCAATTCCGGCGCGTGCGCATGACTGCGGATGGCCATTATCTCGTTCCGATGCTCGGTCTCGGCACGAATGGCGCCGTGGTTGAATACGATAAAAACTTCAAAGAAGTCTGGCGTTACGCGATTCGTTCCCCGTGGGCGGCCATTCGCCTGAAGAATGGCAATACCTTGATCACCGATGAAAGCGACAAGCTGACGCGCGAAGTAAATCCGAAAGGCGAAACGGTCTGGGAAGTGCGTCCGGATGATTTGCCTGCGCCCTATCGCTTCCTGAACACGCAGACCTGCACGCGGCTCGCCAACGGCAACACGATCATTTGCTCGCGGGGCGGAAACGGCAAGGGTCCGCAGCTCGTGGAAGTCACCCCGAACAAAAAAGTTGCCTGGGTGCTGCAGGATTGGCGAGTGCTGGGTCCCGCGACCGCGGTGCAAATTTTGGATGATCCGGGGATTCCGGAGGAGCCGGGGCAGTCGGAGCATTGACGCCGCTAAAAGCACCAAGCGTCCAAGCTCCAGAGAACTTCAAGGACCAAACTCCAAAAGCCGCGCGAAACTTTTTGGTTTCCCCTGGAGCTTGGACGCTTGGTGCTTGGACCTTCCTGTGGCCACTTCGGCCTGCTCACCTATTTGCGCCAGCGGACACGCTGAAACCGGTTCAAATTGAACCCCGCAGCAGCAGACGTAAGGAGGCTCTCCACGTTTTCCGCGCAAAAAATCAGAGCCTCCTCACGTCGGCTCCTACGGTTTAGGAAGAAATGTCCGAAGCATTTCGAAGAATTCTCACTCCGCATCGACCTTCAGCTTGTAAATTTTGTAAGGCGTAGTGCGAGTGCTGCGGCCGTTGTGAAACCACGGCATGTTCTGGATTTGCGAGCAACTGACGTACAGCGAGCCGTCCGGCCCCCACGCAAACGTATCGGGCCAAATCAATCGCGGATCCCGGACCACCGTCCGCAATCCCAAGCCGCGCGTCGCTTTGACTTGCATGATGGCGCCATGTTCCACATCGCTGAGGTAGAGATTGCCTTTTTTATCGAAAATCATTCCGTCGCTAGTAGTGAAATTCGTGCCCAGGTCCTGGACCTTATTTCGCACGTCGGCTCCAGTCGCGAGTGCATCGCGCAGGTCCGCCGTGCGGATGCGGTACAGTTTTGTGTCGCTTAACGGCTTGAAATAAAGCCATTCCCGATCCGGGCTGAGCGCGATGCCATCGGAATTGACCTTCATCGGTTTTCCACCCCGCTGCAATTCGCCGCCGCCGACCACGAATTTGTGATTCGGATCGGACACCACCGGCGGTTCTTTTCGCAAAACCATCCGGGCCTTGCCGGATTGCGTATCGAGCACAACGATGCCGCCCTGCTTGGACTCGGTGAGATACGCGATGTTGCTCTCGGTGTCCACGCGCACGTCATTGAGGTAACTGTCTTTGCCGGGAAGTTCGGTCAGATTGAAAATGCGCGCCACGCGATCATGCTTCAAATCAATCTTCACTAATTTTGCGCCGTGGTCTTCCACCACCTCCATTTGCGGCGCGCCGGCGTCCACGACCCACAAGTAATCATTGTCATCCACATAGACCGCCTGGACGGAAACCCATTTGTTCGAGCCGCTCTCGCCCTTTTTCCAGCTATTCCATTCCTTGTCGGGGAATGGCCGCGCAATGCCATTGGAAGTGATTTCGACCACATCGAAATCGTGCGGTCCCTGCCAGCGCGGATAATTCACAAACATGCGGCCTGTCCTGGACAGCGCCACGCCGGTAAATTGGCTCAGGTCATCCTGAAAAACCGTGACGAGATTTGTTTCGGAGCCGGCAACAAGATTCGTGTCCGCGCCCTGACAAAACATCGCCGAGCCTGCCAGGCACAGCGCGCACAAAATGAAAATGAAGCGCAACAAGCGCCTTTCCAGGCCCGAAATGGCAACGTCGTTCATGTCGTGATATGGAACCGAGTTGTTCCGCTTCTTTAAATGCCTCTTGTTAGGAAAATTTGAAATGGAGTTTTCCCCGACCTTTCCTTTTGTCTTTGATTTAAAAGCAACTTCTGAGCGCAAACTCGGCGGCTGCGCTCTTGACCGCGTGCAAGCATTTCGCGGGCCGCGCGTACCGCTTCATTGTCATGAAAACATATGATACCAACCTGACGTTTTTCAGGATAAGATGCCAGGCGTCACAAAGTTTTTTAGGGGAGTTTTTGTGAACGTGTCGGGCCCGAGAGGGAACCGGATGAATCGGGGCCGCCGAACGTGTAGGGGCGTTCGGCGGCCCTATTTTATTGGCGTCGCTGCTCGACGCTGCTTTTTCTCGCGCGCAAATTTTGAATGCCCGCTTCCACTTCGGCTCGCGGCAAATTCCCATCGCGCAATTGTGAATCGCTGTGGGCCAGCAGGCGCTGGTAAAATGAAATGCCGAACTCGATCGCGATGTTGTTCGCGGGATCCGCTTCAAGAATATCGAACAACGAATCTTCCGCCTTGCCGAATTGGCCGGTCCGCTCGTAGTGCTCCATCAACAACGCGGTGGTCGTGACCGGCAAATCGTCCAGAGCACCCACGAACAAGTCCACCTTGGGAACGAATTCCGGTTGTTCGAAACCGTCCCCACGCGCCAGGCTGTCCAACAGCAGGTGCAGGCCCTTCAGATAACACGCGCGACTCTCATCCGCGCGGCCTTCCGCGGCGGCGATGTCTCCCGTTTCCTTAAGGAGGGTTGTGAGAAAGAACATTTTTTCGCGCACTGAATGTCCCGAGTCCCCTTGAATCAACTTCGCCAGCAATTCCGTTTCGCTGAACTTCAGCAACGCGGCGGAATCGATGCCGGTGATTTTTTTGAATTCCTCCTCCGTCAACAACTGGGCCTCGCCGAATTTTCCTTCCTTTCTGAGCGCGCGGATCCGCGCCAGGGCTTCCGCAAAATCCTCAATCATCCGCACAATGTAATCGCTCCGAATCATTGGAATGGAACTCGGTGAATGCTAATGCCGATTGATGAATTTTCCAACGAGAGTTTTCGCCATCAGTCGAAAAGCTCCAAATCCCAAGCGTCCGAGCTCCAGAGAAATTTCAGGGTCCAAGCTCCAATAGCCGCCGACAGTTTTTGGATCTTGAGAGCTTGGCGCTTCTCTGGTGCCTGGACGCTTGGAGCTTTTTTCAGGTGCTTGGACGCTGGGGATTTGGAGCTTTTCCCGGCGATGGTTTCTCGACAAAGCGCCCCTTCCCCGCCACATTGCCCCCAATGTCGTTAGTCAATCAACCTTTGGCCATCGCCGGGCGGATTTTCCGGTCGCGGCTTATTTTGGGCACCGGAAAATTTTCCTCGCCCGAAACCATGCGTGACGCCCTCGCCGCCAGCGGCGCGGAAATGGTCACCGTCGCCCTGCGCCGCGCCGATTTGAGCGGAAAACGCGACCCCTTCGCGAACATTCTCGAATTCATCGATCCGAAACAGTTCCTCCTGCTGCCCAACACGAGCGGCGCGATGAACGCCGAGGAAGCCGTGCGCCTCGCGCGATTGGCCGCCGCCGCCGGGTTGCCCAAATGGGTCAAACTGGAAATTCATCCCGACCCGCGCTATCTGTTGCCGGATCCCGTGGAGACCTTCAAAGCCGCCGAAATACTCGTGAAGGAAGGTTTCACCGTTCTGCCTTACATCAACGCCGATCCCGTACTGGCGAAACGCTTGCAGGAAGCCGGCGTGGCCACCGTCATGCCGCTCGGCTCACCGATTGGCTCCAATCGCGGCGTGCAAACGCGCGATCAGATTCGCATTATCATCGAGCAAGCCACCGTGCCGGTCGTTGTGGATGCCGGCCTCGGCGCTCCCAGCCATGCCGCCGAAGCGATGGAACTCGGCGCCGACGCCGTGCTCATCAATACCGCCATCGCCGTTTCCTCCGATCCCAACAAGATGGCAATCGCCTTCAAAATGGCCGTGGAAGCCGGCCGCGCCGCCTTCGAAGCCGGCCTGGCCGCGCAGCAGGAAACCGCCAGCGCCACGAGCCCCTTGACCGGCTTTTTGGGTTAGCGCTCATGTGGCACGGGCATCTTGCCCGTGCGAATGGAACAAGGACTCACGGGCGGGACGCCCGTGCCACTACAAAAACTCGTTGTCATTTGTCTCCATGACTGTAAAGTCCGCTGCGTCACCCCGAGGTGACGCAACAACCTGACAACCAATGAAATCCACTCAAACATTCCAAGCCATCCTCGCACTCTCGCTCCTCGCCTGCGCTTCTTCGCACGCAGCAAACTGGAGCGACAAACTGTATTTAAATTACGATTTGGGCGCCGCCTTTATTCCTGATACGAACGTCCGTGTGGTCCACTCACCGCTTCTCGGTATTCCCCCAGGCCGAGGCGTGATGAAGAACGAAAATGGAATCCGCAGCGATCTAGCCTTGGGCTACAATCTGACCGAACACTGGTCGGTTGAAGCCGAAGGAGGCGTCATTTGGAGCCCATCCCCCGGGCCATCTGACGATGATTTTTATCAAATTCCGATCATGGCCAAGGTCCTGTACCGGATTCCGCTGAGTCAATCCTGGAAGGCGTATGTTGGAGCAGGCGTCGGCGAGACTGAGGGCTTTTGGGATGCAGAAGTCGCCGTTTATCCTTTTCGTACCCCGATGAATATATCAGCCGACGACTGGAGTTTCAGTTATGAAGCTGAAGCTGGAATCAAATACAACCTTTCCCAGCACACTGAGCTCGGATTGGGATATAAGTTTCTCGGCGTGAACCAATATGTGTGGCACACAATCGATCTCAATGCTGCCGAAATGGGCGAATTCGCTCACGAGACAATCACTACCAACCCTGTCTACACCCACACCGTATCTATTTCCTTTACTTGGAAATTCTGAATGCAGCAACGAACAGGAGCTAAAGCATCTCACTTCGCGGGCAAATAAGGATGCAATGGCTCGAGGTGCGGCGTGATGTTTTGCTCGACTCGTTGAATGCGCCGCTCCAGGCCCGCGACATCGCTGCTGGTGGCCAATTGAATTTGTCGACTGGTTTCCACTTGCCGCAGCCGCTCGTCCAAATCGTGGATGCGCGCAGTAACTGCCGGATCCGTCAAAGGCGGATTGCGTGATTGTATCGCCGCCTCGGCGACCTGAAGCCGTTGCTCCAACCGATGTATATACGCGACCGTGTACGCGAGGCATCCGGACGCAACGACGGTGGAAACGAGCGAGGCGGCAGCGAGAACGAGAACTCCTGGGGTTTTCATGCCTATTAGACGGGGTTTGGCCGCCACATGCTCAACATTTGCGTGTCTGGGTAGGGATAGCGCGCTGCGCTGTCCGCGCCGCGTTCAGCGGCGCAATAATCATTACCAAACCAACGCAGCTTTCCTTCACTCCACCAAACGCGGACGTCAACGCCGCAGCACGGCGTCTACCTGTCTTTAACAACTTGAACCCCGCCGCTTTAATCTTATGCTTTTCACCGAACCAGACCGAATCACTAAAATGAATGGCCTAAAATTAAGTGCAAAACGCGTGCGACATCTCCTAAGCGCGGCAAAGAACACTCGCGTCCTGGTCGTCGGCGACGTCATGCTGGACCAATTTATCTGGGGTAGCGTGGCGCGGATTTCGCCCGAAGCGCCGGTGCCGGTGGTCGAATTCGAGCACGAGAGCTTTATGCCGGGCGGCGCCGCCAATGCCGCGCGCAATCTCACCGCCTTCAGCGTGCACACCGAGTTGTTCGGCACCGTCGGCCATGATCACGCCGGCGGGCAGCTCAAGAATTTATTGCGCGAACAACACATCGGCTGCGATGGCATCCTCCCGCATCCCACGCGCGCGACCAGCCTCAAAACCCGCATCGTCGCCCACAAACAACAGGTCGTGCGCATCGATCGCGAGACACGCGACGAAATGGACGAAAAGTTGATGAATCGCCTGCTCGCATCGTTCAAGGAAAAATTGAAGACCGCCGATGCCGTGATCATTTGCGATTACGGCAAGGGGGTCGTGACCCAGCATTTCCTGAACGAGATGAAAGCGCTGTGCCGCGCTCGCGGCATCTGGCTGAGCCTCGATCCCAAGCCGTTTCATCTGAATCTCTCGAATCTTTCGCTGGTAACGCCGAATCGCAAGGAGGCGTTCGAACTCGCCAATTTGCCGGACGAAACGCGCCATCAAAATCCGTTTGAGGACAAAAATCTGATGGCCGTGGCCGAGCGTTTGCTGAACGAACTGCGTCCGGCCGTGTTGCTGATTACGCTGGGTGAACTCGGCATGTTGCTGTGCCAGCGCGACCAGAAACCGTTTCACATTCCCACCATGGCCCGGGAAGTTTTTGATGTGTCCGGCGCCGGCGATACGGTCATCGCCACCTTCACACTAGCCATCGCCGCGGGAGCGTCGCCATTGGAGGCCGCGATTATTTCGAACCACGCAGCAGGCATTGTGGTCGGCAAAATCGGCACGGCGACGGTCACGCCGGAGGAATTGCTGAACAATTTCCGGGATTAGTGCAAATCAATAAAGCTATGGCCGCAAAAGAACGCAAAAGACGCAAAAAACACTTTTCTTTTTTGCATTCTTTTGCGGCGATGAAATGACTTAAGTTCCTGAAATCTAGCGTTGCAATGAACGCTCCCAAAATCACCACCGAAACCATTCGCGCGATGAAAGCGCGCGGCGAAAAAATCGCGGCGCTCACGGCGTATGATTTTCCCATGACCCGGCTGCTGGATGAGGCGGGGATTCCGTTCATTTTGGTGGGCGATTCACTCGGCATGGTCGTGCTCGGGTATGAAGATACAACGTCGGTGACGATAGCCGAAATGGAACATCACGTCCGCGCCGCCGCGCGCGCGAAGCCGAGTGCATTGCTCGTCGCGGACATGCCGTATCACAGCTACTCGACCGTCGCGAGCGCGGTGGAAAACGCGAAACGCCTCGCGTCGGCCGGCGCCGAAGCCGTGAAAGCCGAAGGCGGACGCGCCATCGTTGAACAAGTTCGCGCCATCGTGACGGCGGGCATTCCGTTTTGCGGCCATTTGGGAATGCTGCCGCAAAGCGTGCGCGAGGAGGGTGGCTATCGCGTGAAGGGCAAGGTCGAAACCGAACACCAGGCGCTGCTCGCCGACGCCGATGCGCTCGCCGAAGCGGGGGCGTTCGCCATTGTGTTGGAATTGGTGACCGCGCCGGTCGCGAAGGAAATCACGCAGCGCATTCCGATTCCCACCATCGGCATTGGCGCCGGCAAGGACACCGACGGCCAGGTATTGGTCACACCGGACCTGCTGGGCATGTTGCCCTGGTACAATCTCAAGCACGTGAAACCGCGGCTCAACGCGGCGGAGCAGATGCGAACCGTGGTTTCGGAGTGGAAGAATGGAGTTAGCAATCGGAGCTAAAGCGCGATGAGCAAATTGACCCACATCAATGCACGCGGCGAAGCCAGCATGGTGGATGTTTCCGCCAAGCCCATTCTCCTGCGCGAAGCCATCGCGCGCGGGGAAATCCGGCTCCAGCGCGCGACCGTCCAATTGATCGAACGCGAAAAAATCGCCAAGGGAAACGTGCTCGCCGCGGCGCGACTGGCCGGTGTGCTCGCCGCGAAAAAAACCGGCGAACTCATCCCGCTTTGCCATCCCCTGCCCATCACCCACTGTGAGGTGAATTTTGAATTCCCCGATAGCAAGGATCGTATCGTAATTACCGCGTCAGCCAAAGTGGCCGCCCAAACCGGGGTTGAAATGGAAGCCCTCACTGCGGTGACCATTGCGGCGCTGACGATCTACGATATGTGCAAAGCCGTGGACAAAACGATGCGGATTGCTGAAGTCCAATTGATCTCAAAAACAAAACGAAATCTGGAAAAATAGTTCACGTTTTAAGATTCACGTTTCATTATCCATGCAAATCCAAACCGGCATCATCACCATTTCCGACCGCGCTTCCAAAGGACTCTACGATGACCTCGGCGGTCCGGCGTTAAAGGCAGCAGCCGAGGGTTACGCCTGGAAAGTGCTCACGGAATCCCTCGTGCCGGACGAGAAGCGCGAGATTCAGCGCGCCATTCGCGAACAGATTTCCAAAGGTTGCCAACTCATCCTGACCACCGGCGGCACCGGGGTCGCCTTGCGTGATGTGACTCCGGA
>DATNEA010000012.1:0-62022 GCA_035606845.1 Candidatus Angelobacter sp.
CTGTTCGTCCGCATAGCGATAGCCGAGGTTGGCGATGATCGCCACCACATAGTGCCGGAACGGTTTGCCGGGCAGTGACGTTACAATGCCCGCGTCCGAACCGTAATTGAAAGTCCAGCCCGATTTATGCGCGTAAATCACCTCCGCCCGCGCATTCGCGGCGCGAATATCGACGCCATAATCTTCACCCGCCACCACCACATGGCCATTGGTGGGATTGATCCATCGCTCCGCCACGCGCGAGGGGATTCCGGGCCGCACGTCCTTTGCGCCGGGAAAATTCGCCGTCGTCAAGGCGTCATTGAAGCCTTGCTCGGACAGCAGCTTTTTCAGAAAAGCTCGCGACGAATCGGACAGCAATTTGCCCGTGACCGGATGGTCGTTTGCGTCGCGCCACATTTCGCCAGAGTCGCCGTCGATAATCCAAAACATTCGCGCGATGTCCCACGCCGTCATCGTGACCCGGTCCGTTTTCCAGCCCAAACCAGTCTTGGGATTTACCGAGTCAATCTGCAACGTGCCGAGATTCAGTTCCCGAAATTCGCGATTCAACGGTTCGATTTCATTCCGATCGTACAACATTTTCACCAGCGCCGCCGCCGAATGATTATCGCTGACCGTAATCATCGGCTCCATCCAGTCCCGGATTTTGCGCGTTTCGGGTTTCGCGTTGGGCACGGCATACGTGTATTCCGTGTCGAGCGAGATTTTACCAGCGTCGACCATTCGCAGAACGTGAAAGGCAACCATGCTTTTGAACAAGGACGCCGGATAGGGCACCATGAATTGATACGGCGCGTTGGTGCGCGGCGGCACCAGATAATCGGCTTCGGTCAACGGAGGGTTGTTTGTCCAGCCTTTCACGGTCAATTGGTGATTATCCTTACTGGAAAAGGTCCCGCCATCCGAGCGTTCGATGTCCCAGCGCAGGAGCCGCACATTGCTCAGTCCCAGATTGTCATCCAACGGCACGACCAGGCCATTTGGATAATCGCGTGACAACAGAACGTAAGCACGGTCCACCATGCGTCCATCGGCGCCGAACTGGATGACCGCCACGTTGACATTGGGCGGGTGGGCGATGGTTTGTGCCGGGAGATGAAGATGCGCCTTGGTGGGATGGCTGTCGTTGCCCGCGCCGAAGTCAATGACCCGTTCGAAATGCGCGTCACGCACGGCTTGGAGCAGCGCTGATTCCAATGGAGTCTCCGCGTAAAGGTTGGCAGTCAGTATTAGGGCGATTCCGAAAATAACCAAGGCACGCTTCTTAGCCATAGGCACGAATCTGGTGTTGTTGACGATTTTGAGCAGACACGACAATGAATCAAGTCATCTCTGAAATTTTCATTTTGAAAGTGACCAAAACACGCGCCAGCTTGTCCAAATGCAGTCCGGTGTGCTCGCTGGAAACGACAAAACGGAAAAAACCTGCCGCCGAGGCTTTGCCGTATTTGACAAATGGCGGATAGATACCGGCTGCCAACAGGCGCTTTTTCAAATCATTGGCTGCGGCCGAATGGATGAATGGCAAACGGACGATGGGTCCCGGCGTTTCGGCAATTTTCCAACCCGACCGGCGTAATTGGTTTCGCAAGTAGGCCACATTGCGGAACAATCTTTCGCGGCGGATGGGTTCACGTTTCAGAATTTTAAGCGCGGCCAACGCCGCGCCGGCCAGCGGTGGCGGGAACGGTGTGGAACCCGCGAAGACCCGGCTGCGCGTCACAATTTTTTTGCGCAGCGCGCGCGTCCCCAATACCACGCCGCCATAAGCCCCAAACGCTTTGCTCAAAGTGGCGCATTGGATGATTCGGGTTCGATTCACGCCAATCAGCTCAAGCGTTCCCCGGCCTTTCGCGCCCAGCACCCCGGCGCCGTGCGCGTCGTCCACGACGATCATTCCCGCGCGCGGCAGGATTTTCAGGTATTCGGCCAATGGGGCGACGGAGCCGTCGTGTGAAAACATGCCATCGGTAAATAAAATCGGACGGGAACGAGTCGCAAGTTTCGCCACCATGCGATTCAGGCCGGCGGCATCTCCGTTCGGAAATACGTTTACCGGACAATCGAACATGCGCGCTGCATCCACCAGCGCCGCATGGGAAAGCTCATCCACCAGCACGTGAGAAAATTCTCCGGCGAGCGCTTGCGCCACCGCCATCGGCGCCAGATAACCGTTTGGGAAAATAACCGCCGTTTCAGTTCCAAAAAAAGCAGCCAGTTCTTTCTCCAGTCCGGCGTAGAGTTGGCGATTCCCGGTCGTCAAACGAGACGCGGCGACATTCAGGCCGGTTTTTGCCAAAGTGCCCCGGGCGGCGGATGCGACGGCGGGATGCCGCGCCAGCCGAAAATAATCACAACCCGAAAAATGAATCAGCCTTTGGCCGCGCCAACGGACCTCATTGTCACCGACCATTTCCAATGGCTCCGGCTCAATCATGCGCGGATGATAAGTTGTGTTTTCGCAGACTGCACGCGCGAATGTGTAGCGCGGATTTATAATTGCTTTGCAAAAACCAGTTTGTCGCGAAGCGACTTGGGAAATTACCCAGCCACGTAGTGGCTGGAAATCCCAGCATTACGGTTCGCGTCCTGAAAGGACGCTTGAACCATGACTTTCTCCGTTGTCCTTTCAGGACAAGCAGCCGTAAACGCCTTTTACCAGCCACATTGTGGCTGGCTAACTTCCTAAGTCGCTCCGCGACGAGGGAAGGTTTCTGCAGAGCAATTGAAAACTGCGCTAAATTTGAATGGCGCCGCCCGGTGAACCGGTTTTCCAATGACATCCGGCGGCGACGCGCTTAAGCTGCGGTATGAAAAGGCCCCCACTGATTTTGATTTCGCCCAGCTTTGAATTGCGCGGGGTGGAATTCAGCGATTTATCCGTGAGCCTGTCGTTGCGATACGAACAAGCAGTGCTGGCCGCCGGTGGATTGCCGATGATCGGGCCCGCGACCCTTGATCGCCGGTTGCTGGCGGAAAGCGTGGGCCGCGCCGACGGCGTGCTGCTCCCGGGGGGCGATGACATCAATCCTTATCTTTACGAAGCCAAACTCCCGCGCTCCATCCGCCAGACCGTGAGCACGACTCCCGATGGCGGGCGCCGTGACACGGCAGAATTGATGTTAATCGCGGAAATTTTTCACCAGCAAAAACCAGTGCTGGCCATTTGCCGCGGCCATCAAATGCTGCATGTCGCGTTTGGCGGGAAATTGGTCGTCGACATCGCGCAACAAACGCGAGGCGCCATCAATCATCGGCAGGTAAACAAGGCGTTTCGCTGCGTGCACGATGTGGAATTGAGCCCAGGTTCTTTGATCGCGAAAATCACCGGCAAGCGCCGCCTGGGTGTCAATAGCACGCATCATCAGGCGATTCGCGAACCGGCGGACCCATTTATTGCGAGTGCGCGCAGCAGCGATGGATTGGTGGAGGCCATGGAACTGAAGCCGGAATTCGCCGCCGCCATGCCCTTCCTGTTGGGCGTGCAATTTCATCCGGAACGATTGATCGAAAAAGGAGATCAGTATCAGGAAATTTTTCGCGGCTTCGTAAAGGCCTGTCGGGCTGCGTCGCGGAACTCGAGCAAAAAGCAAAATGGATTCCTTCGAAGCAAGGGTCCGTTGCTGCGCGCTGCCAATCCGATCTCCGCGAACCGATGATTCATTGGCGCATTGATATCCACGTTGCGTCCCAATGAAGGAGAGTTTTCCAAATTTCGAGTTGGACTATGACACGCCGGTTGATTCAATGCTTCAAAGCCAGCTCGAATCAGTGGATGCGAGGCTTCGTGATGCATATCGAATGAGTCCAAGCCAAACTGCCGTTGGATTATTCGATGCCCGCACAGCAAGATTGGCGATGCTTCGGCCCGACACCGAGCACTATGGCGCCAGCGTGCCAAAGATCGGCATCCTGCTCGCCTTTTTCCAGTTGCGCCTCGACGAAACGGCAAGCCCGGATGCGGCGACGAAGCATGAACTCGGCTTGATGATCAAGGCCTCAAGCAATGAGATGGCAGCCAAATTTTCACGGCTGCTGGGACTGAAACAAATTCAACAGGTGCTCGATTCCTATCATTTATATGACGCGCAACGCGGCGGCGGAATCTGGGTGGGGAAACATTATGGGGAGGATGGCGGAGAACGCATCGGATCACCTGCGGGCGGTAATTCCCACGGTTCAACCGTGCGGCAACTGCTTAGATTTTATTTGTTATTGGAACAAGATCGCCTCGTTTCGCCCGCAGCATGCGCCAGGATGCGGGAAATTTTCGCCTCACCGGATATTCCACACGACGACATCAAATTCGTCAAAGGATTGAAGGGCCGGGAGGTCTCGCTCCTGCGCAAATGGGGTTCCTGGGAAGAGTGGCTGCACGACAGCGCCATTATGACCGGTCCGGGCCGTCATTACGTTTTGGCGGCACTGACTCATCATTCCCGCGGTGACGATTATCTCGCCGCATTGGCGGCAGCGGTGGATGACTTGATCACTCTTACGGCTTGATTTCCGATGGAGCAGGGGCGGGAGCATTTGTGACGATTGCCGTGCTCGTGTTGTTGGTGCCAGAGGGCTCCGTGCTCCGTGCAGCGGTTTCTTTAGCCAACGCAATGATGCGCGGTGAATTTCTGACGTTGTAAACCGGAAACTGGTCGCGCACGGCATCCAGGCCAACCAGGTGGGCCAATTCTTCCTTGCTGCGCATCGGTGTGCCGTCGGCGTTTTTGGCGGTGGTCTTGTGGTACCTCCACGGGCCATCGCCGTAAATTTCCGTCAGCAGCGCGGCGAGTTCGGGGTCCTTTTGCTTCACGTCATCGCGTACGCTCAGGCCGCCGGAGTTATGCGGGACGGCATGATCGAACCAGGCCTGGGCGCCTTCCGCCCAATATTCCTGCTCGTCGGTCGAGGCATAGACCGGCGTCGTCCGATTTTTATTGAACACTGCGAGTCGTCCGCCCGGGGCTTTGGCGTCCGCGAACGCCTTTCGAAGTTTGGTCCAGAATTCGCCATTGCGTCCTTGAACTCTTCCGATGGCGCTGGCGACCGTGTGGGAAAATTCATGAATGGTGATATTCTCGCCGGAATTCGCCGTGCCGTCGCCGCCGTAGGGATCGCCGCGCAGGTTCAACAGGTTCTCTTCGGCACAACTGCAAAAGGGCATGCCGCCGAGACCGCGCGAACGCCGGTCCTGAAATGCCGCCTGCGCGACCGTGCGGTGATGGCGATTGTTTTCCGGCAAGTCCATAGTGTATTCCACCACGGCCAGAATGGCCAGGCGCACTTTGTTCGTGGTCAAGGCGTTTCGAACCCAAGCGGGGCTGTCGTGCAACTGATGATCCAGCGTGTAGGCCGCTTCGAGAAACGCCCAATCGGAGACTTTGTCCGAGCCAACGATCACAATGCCCGCGCAAGTGAGCGTCTTCTTGTAAAAAGGATCGATGTGATAAGAGCTTCGCAGTGCGTCATCAATGGGAACCACGTGGATAGGCGGGGGATTGGTCGCGCCGGGGCCGGCGGGGAGAGGTTGGTACGTGCGGCTGGTTCTCAGGCCCTCGTAGTTTGCAGACACTGGCGTGCCCGTTGCTGGTTCAGCCGGTTGGGCGTGTGCAGGCAGGCACAGTCCCGCCAGGGCGGCGACTGCGATCGCTGTAATCAGGTGGTAACGAGGCGAGTGACTGGCTTGGAGCTTCCGGGAGCGCATAAGACGAGGAATTTATTCTGGGACACTATTTACGCTTCCAGTATGGAAACTGCAACGCTAAAAGCTGCTTCAAACCTCCAGGCGGTCGCCGGGCCGCGCTACGATCGCGTAAAGCGCCGGCATCAGGAAAATGCTGATCAGCAGTCGCGTGAATAGGCCGCTGACCACCACGAGCGCAAAGGGACGTTGGGAGTCCGTGCCCACCCCCGTTGCCAGCGCCGCAGGGAGCAATCCCAGCGCGGCCACGAGCGCGGTCATCATGATCGGCCGCAGCCGCAGAATCGCGCCGTCGCGAATCGCCTGGGCAATGTTTGTCCCGCCGCGGCGCAGTTCGTTGACATACGAAATGTAAACAACCGCGGTTTGCACCGACACGCCAAACAACGCCAGGAACCCAATGCCCGACGACACAGAAAACGGCGTGCCGGTCAGCCACAACGCCACGATCCCTCCCACCGGCGCGGAGAGCAGCACGCCGAGCACGGTAATCAATGGAAACTTCAGGTTGCTGTAGAGCGCGAACAGCAGGAGGAAAATGACAAACAAGGTCAGCGGCAGCACGATATCAAGCTGCCGCCGCGACGCGGTGTATTCCTTGTATTCGCCGCCCCAATCGAGCCGGTATCCTTCCGGCAGCGGCACGGCGGCTTTGACCTGTTGCATCGCGTCCTCCACCGCGCCGGCAAGGTCGCGGCCTTCCACCGAGAATTGCACGCCAATATAACGGGAATTGTCCTCGCGATAAATGAACGAAGCGCCGTTGGCGACTTTCAGATCCGCGAATTCCTTGAGCGGGATTTGCTGTCCACCGGGCGTCGAGACGAGAATGTTGCCGATCTCCTCCGGATTGTCGCGATATTGCTGGTCCAGTCGCACGACCAGATCAAATTGCTTTTCGCCCTGCACGACCTGCGTTGCCGCCGTCCCGCCTACCGCCGCCTCAATGAGGCCATTGATGTCCGCCACGTTCAAGCCATACCGCGCGATTTTGGCTCGGTCGATATTCACGGTCAGGCTGGGTTGCCCGAGTTCCTGGACAATCGTCACGTCCTTGATTCCGCGCACTTTCTCGAGCACGCGTTTGATGGCTTTGCCTTTCGCTTCGAGAACATCGAGACTTTGCCCAAACACTTTGACCGCCAGGGCGCTTTTCAATCCGGTTTCCGCTTCATCAACGGCATCCTCGGCGGGTTGCGTGTAATTGAAAATGATTCCCGGGAAAGCTTTGAGTTTCTGGTCGATGGCGGCGATCAATTCGGCTTTTGTGTGTCGCGGGCCTTTCCATTCCGAATACGGTTTCAGGCCGACGTAAAACTCGTCATTGAAAAAGCCGGTGGGATCGGTGCCGTCATCCGGCCGACCGTGTTCCGACGCGACGACGGTCACTTCGGGAAAGGAGCGGAGGATTTGCCGGACCTGCGGCGAAATTTTGCGCGATTCATCGAAGGAAATGGTGTAGGGCATCGTGGCGCGAACCCACAGCGCGCCTTCGTCGAGCTTGGGCATGAATTCAGCGCCCACGCGGGGAATCAAGAGAAGCGACAGGCCGAGCAAAATCGCCGAGGCAAGCGTGGTCAGCCAGGGATGCGCGAGACAGGCATCCAGACCGGCCGTGTAGAGATTTTTAACAGCCTCGAACGCTGGATTGCGCCGCTCGCGGACGCCTTTCCGAAATGCCCACGTGCAAAGCACGGGCAGCAGCGTGAGCGTCACGACGAGCGAACCGACCAGCGCGTAAATCATCGTGTCCGCCATGGGCGTGAATAATTTCCCGGACGGCCCGGACAAAACGTAAATCGGCAAAAATCCCGCGACGATCACCGCCACGGCGTAGAAAATGGGGCGATCCACTTCCGCGGAAGCATCGAGGATGACTTCATGAATTTTGAAGGGCTTTCCCTCCCGCGCGCCGACCTGGCGGAAGATGTTTTCCACCATGACCACCGCTCCGTCGACGAGGATTCCAAAATCAACCGCGCCGATGGAAAGCAAATTTGCCGACACATTCCGCAGATCCAGGCAGATAAACGCGAAAAGCAGCGCCAACGGAATCGCCGCCGCCACAATCAGGCCGGCGCGAAGATCGTAGAGAAAGAAAATCAGCACGACCAAAACCAAAATCATTCCCCGGATGAGATTGTTTTCCACGGTCTTCGTGGTCACCGCAATCAAATCGGTGCGGTCGTAGAACGGATGCACTTTGACATCCTTCGGCAAAATGCTTGAATTCAGTTCGCGCGTTTTTTGCTCCACGCGCTTGAGAACGTCCTGCGTTTTCTCGCCGGTGCGCATGAGAATGACGCCTTCGACCGCGTCATCCTGATCCTGGTAGCCGAACTGGCCAAGGCGCGGGGCGTGGCCGATGACAACGCGGGCGACGTCCTTCACCAAAATGGGTGTTCCGTTGTGCACTGCCAGCACGATATTGCCGATATCTTCCGTGGAATGGATTCGGCCCAGTCCGCGCACGTAGTAGAATTGTCCGCCTTGCGAATAAAAGCCGCCGCCGGCATTGCTGTTGTTGGCCGAGAGCGCCGCGACCACTTGCGGAACTGAAAGGCCGACTCCGGCGATTTTCATCGGGTCGAGCAACACCTGGTATTGCATCGTTTCACCGCCCAGCCCGGAATCATCGGCGACGCCGGGAACAGATTTATACTGCCGCTCAACAATCCAGTCTTCGATGGTCTTCAGTTCCATCGGCGAGCGGTCGGGGCTTTGCAGGACGTAGCGATAAATCAGGCCCGAAGGCGAGAACAGCGGCGAGACCGAAGGTGTGACGCCGTCCGGCAAGCTGAGGTCCGGAATTCGGTTGAAAACGCGTTCGCGGGCGAAATAATTGTCCGTTCCATTTTCGAACGTGAGAATCACATCCGAGAGCCCGTAGAGCGAAATGGAACGGAGCGCGGTCATGTGGGGAATGCCGTTCATTTCCACTTCCACTGGCACCGTGATCAGGCGCTCCACTTCCTCGGCAGCGTGGCCGGGCCATTGCGTGACGATCTCGACCATCGGCGGTGACAGATCGGGATAAGCATCCACCGGCAGGCGCTTCAGCGAGTGGATTCCCGCGCCGGTCAGCAGCAGGGTCATGAGGATCACCAGGAATCTCTGGCGCAACGACGACGCCACGATGCGATTGATGACCGAAGCGGTCCTCGGCGTGTGCTCGGGCGGGGGTGGTGTCGAATCGCTCATTGGTTTTGCTGGAATTGCACGAACAGGCCACCTTCAAGGACGATCTGGTCGTCCGGTTTCAGCCCGGAAAGAATTTCGTATTGGTCGTCGACGCGCGGACCCAAAGTCACCGGCTGCCGCGCGAAGCTGTGGTCGGATTGAGCGACGTAGACAAATGGCAAGTTTTCGGTGTCGCGCAAAATAGCCGAAACCGGCACGAGCAATCCCTTGCTGGCCTGCCGCGCCCGGATTTTGACGCGGACGTACATGTTTTTCTTCAAGAGCTGTCGGGGATTTTCAGCGACCACGCGCACAACAACCGACCGCGTGTCGGGATCGACGAGAGCCGAGATGTTGTCCACGGTTCCAGAGATGTTATTCGTGGAAAGATCGGTGCTGATTTCGGCGGGGTCCCCGGTGCTGATGCCCGCGAGGTCCGATGCGAACAAATGGGCCATGACCCACACGCGCGAAAGGTTCGCCACGGTGAAACACGGTGTAGTTCCGGATTGCAACAATTGGCCCGGCGTAATGAGTTTTTCCACCACGGTTCCGGCAATGGGCGAGCGAATAATTCCCTCGACCTGCGCAACCGGTTTTCCCTCCTCAATCGCCTTGATGGTTTCGGGAGCGACTTGAAGCGCGACGAGTTGCTGACGCGCGGCATCGCGGTCGGATTCCGCGCCGATTGCGTCGCTTTCCGCCTGGTCCGCTTCCTTTTGCGCCACGCCATGGCGTTGCAGAAGCTTTTGATCCAGATCGGCCAGCCGCCGGGCGGCCTTGGCGGCGGCGAGAGTTTTCCGGTAGGCGCCGATGGCGGTGGCAAAATCCGGAGATTCAACCTTTGCCAGCGGTTCGTTGGTGGTGACTTGCTGCCCGAGAGAGACGAGCAATTGCGAGACCGGACCCGAGAACGGCGCCAGCACGCTCGTGGCCTGGTCCTGGTCGAAGTCGACCGTGCCGGTGACTTCCACCGTTTTGTGAAACTCCGACGTCTGGACGCGATAAATATGAATGTGCTGTTGCTGCGCGGCGGTCAGCGTCACGTTGGTGGCGTTGGCGGTCGTGGGTTCGGCATTGATATCCGGTTTGCGCGAGCATCCGCCCAATGCGATGGCCAATGCGGCCGCGGGCAGAACAAATTTCGGTGTTCGAAATGGCGACTTATTTTTCATTTTGACTCGAGGTTAATTCAGAGCGATGCCACCAGCCGCCTCCCAGCGCCTGGAACAGCGCGGCGGTGTCGGCAAAGCGGTTGGCCTGGGCCTGCACCAAGTTGAGTTGCGCTTGCTGATAGGTTTGCTCCGCGGCCAGCAACGTCAGGTAACTGCTGTAGCCGGCTTCAGACTGCTGGCGGGTCAGGTCGAGCGTGACTTGCGCGGCCTTGGCGGCAGTCGCGGCGGTTTTCAAAGCCGTGGCATCCGTTTGAAGGGCGTTCAGCGTGTCGGCGACATTTTGAAAAGCCGTCAGGACGGTGCTGCGATATTGTTCGGCGGCCTGGGTATAAGCGGCGCGAGCGGCGCGTTCGTTGTGCAACAGCGTGCCGCCCTGAAAAATGGGTTGAGTCAGGCTCGCGCCAAGGTCCCAAAAACCGGCGCCGCCCGCAAAAATCTTTCCCGCCTCGATCGCCATTGTTCCGGCATCGGCCGTCAAAGTAATGTTCGGCAGGCGGTTGGCGACGGCGATGCCGACCTGCGCGCTGGCAGCATGGAGATTCTCCTCCGCCTGGCGCACATCGGGCCGCTGCTCGACGAGCTGCGACGGCAGACTGACGGGCAACTCCACCGGCAACTGAAGATTCGCCAGGCTGAATTTTTCCGGCAACGACTCGCTGGGAAACCGGCCCGCAAGCTCGGCGAGCAAATCGCGTTGCTGCGCCAGTTGCTTGATCAATGGCGGCAACGTGGCGTTGACCTGGGCTAGTTGTGATTCCTGCGCCGCGACATCCAATTGGCTGGCGTAGCCGTTCGTGAACTGATCACGCAGAATGCCAAGCATATGCGAATTCAATTCAACGAGCTGGCGCGTGGTGGAAATTTGTGCGCGCAATGATGCCTCCTGGATCGCGGCGGAAACCACGTTGGCACTCAGCGTGACGTGCGTGGCGATGAGCGCGAAGCGCGCAGCTTCTTCCTGCGCTTTCAGCGACTCAACGGTGCGCCGGTTCAATCCAAAAACATCCGGCACGTAAGAGACGCTGACTTGCGGCGTGTAAAGGCTGAAATACATCGCGTTGTTCGCGGGCGTGGGAGAGATTTGCGTGGAGGTCTTGCTGCGCGTGGCTGAGAAGCTTCCGCTGACGCTCGGCCAAAACGCGCCGCGTCCCGCCAGCATCGTTTCGCGCGCCTGCGCCAGGGCGGCCTGGGCGGATTTCAGGTCGGGATTATTGGTCAGCGCCTGCGTAATCAGGTCGTTCAACGCTTCAGAATGGAACAATTTCCACCAATCGCCAGGAATGTCCGCACCTTCCACGAATGATTGCGCCTGGCCTCCCTTGATTTTTGTAGCCGCAGTCGAAGCAGGCAGCGGAGCCGGCGTGTAACCGGAGACGTTCGGCGGGGCGGGCTGTTTGAAGTTCGGCCCCACGGCACAACCGGCCACAAGCATCAGCGTTGCGGCCATAAAAGATATCCGCGCAAACGAATTGGAAATTAAACTGCTCATACTAAAACGATCGGGTGTTCAACCTGATTCGATGTTCAAAGGAGGGCGGGCACAATGCGCCACGCCAAGGCCTCAGTTAAAGGGAAAATTCCGGTGACAAAACACCGGGTAACTCAGAAGACGGTCAGGGCGCAGGAGGAGCGCGGCTGGGAGCGAGACGGCAATCGAACCGTGAAAAAATCGCCGATTGCAAAATCGGAAGGGAAAAAAGCAAGGCGGCGACAAAAATGACGATCGAGGTCGAAGTATCCGCGGCGCTGACGTTCCCATGACTGAAAACCGTGACGGCGCAGTGATGCCGGGCGCTGCCGGCATCCGAATGAATCAGTTTGTGCAGCCCGGGGATCGAGGCGGACAACTCCAGCGTGAGAAACAATGCCAGGCACACCAGCGCAGCAAACCGGCGCAATCCTGTGTCGCTTAGCGAAGGGTTTCTCAACACTTTCATTGACCGCTACGACTTATTGCAGGTCGATATATCGCTGGCAAGCTAATAAAGCGCGCGATAAAACGCGCGACCCGGCGCGTTCATCACGCGCAAGCTCAGATTGGTGCTGGCCGCCGTGAACGTTTGATAGTTCGTCCAGGTGACCAGGTTGGCGCTGCCTTGAATGGAGTATTGAAACCCGGGATACAGGTTGCTCACGGTGAGGTTCAGGTTGGGCGCGTTGCCCGCCAGGTTCAGTCCCACGCCGACCAGGCTGTACGCCAGCGCGCCGATCCTCGCGTGCATTTTGGTCGTCGGGTGTATCGTGTCCCAGAAAAGATAATCGGCTCCCGGTCCGTTAAAACTTTTATCCGTCAGGTTCGGGTCCTGCAATGCGTCGATTGAAACCACCGTGAAACCGCAGGTGGCCGGCGAATTGTAGACGTTGGTAAACTCCTGGTTCGCGTCCATCAAATAAATCCGCAAACCGGGATAGCCTTCCATCAGGTTTGTCACCGCCGTGCCGAGCGCGCCGTTGAACAACTGCACCTTCCCGTCAATGTAATTGGTTAAGGTGCCAACCTGGCTAAGCACTGGCAGTTGTCCCAGGTTGGGCAGATTCCCCACCAGCACTTCGCGGGCGCCGCTTGTATAAAGCGTGGAGACCGCATTGGTGATGTTCAACACGGCGTTGGAAATCACCGCGTTCCACAGGGCATCGTTTTCACCATATTCCGGATGGTCCAGGAAATCATTCGCGCCAGACCACACGGCGAACAACGAGGACCGTAAATTGGTTGAAGCCGGCATCGCGGCAATTTCCGACGCCAAATCCGAAGTCTCGCTGCCCGAGACGGCCAGGTTGTTCGAGGCTTTGTAGGGAATTCCGAGCATTGGCGAAAGATATTCGATCCACAATGGGCCGTTGGAATATCGACCTTGGTAATAGTTCGTCCCGGATGGATTCCGTCCGGTATCCGTCAAGCTGTCGCCAAAAGCATATAGGGCCGTGAACGAGTATCCATTCGTGACCGTTACAAACATTGCGGCCAACGCTGCGCAAAACATGAAACGCCTCGCCTGCAACCGAAATCGATCGGCAAACATGGCTTTATCTAATCCCGCGACACTGCGGAAACAAGCTTAATGCGCGGGTGGCCTGCATCTGGGGCGCATATCAAAATTTGAGAGGTGTTGCGTGAGCAAAATCCGTCGTGTTCACGGCACTTTCATTAGCACCCAGCTTTAGCTGGGTGTCAGGCGTGGCATCAAGCGCAGAACCGCTTCAGCGGTTTGCGGCCGCGCTAAAACCGCTAAAGCGGTTAACCACAGAGGCGTTTGCTAAACACCCAACTGAAGTTGGGTGCTAATGAGACCGGTCGAAAAATGTACATTTTTTGATATGCGCCCCTGCATGTGGGCGCATCTCGACCCTTCCCCCGTGGCGCAGAGTTGCGCTCTGCCGTGTCGCAGATTTTCAATCTGCTGGGGGTTGGTCGGTTCACGCGTTTCGAGCATTTCAAAGCCTTGCCAATGCAATTCGGCGATACAGCAGATTACAAATCTGCGCTACAACGGTTTGCGTCTGACGCTTTTGGGGGCGGTGTCAAGATGCGCACGCTGCATGCGGGTATGATTAAAAATGGGTGGGACGGTGATACCAATCCATCTGCTGCGCCATTCAGATAACTTGAAAGATGGAAACCCGGGAGCAAGCCGCGGTTGTTCACGCCTATTCACAATTCTAAAAATTTGCGATCAACCGGCTCGGGATTGAGAAGTGATACGTTCCGGCAGCGAGCGGAAGTTTGGTCTCGGAACCATCAGGCAAAGACAGCTTCCGGCCGGATTGCCGGATTTCCTGCGGCGGCACGGGTAATTCCAGCGTGGCGGAGCTATTCGGCGGTATCGTGACGACGTAAAGGATTTGGTCGTGTTCCACGCGCCAGCCGGAAGCGATGACGCCGTAAGGCGAATCGAACGTGGCTTTGACATGTGCCAGCCGCGTGGTGAATTGCGGGGCGAGAAAGAAATGTTTGTAGCCCGGGCTGGCGTCATCGGGCCGGATGCCCGCCGCGCCGGAATAAAGCCACTCGCCGATGGAGCCGAGCGAGTAGTGATTGAAGGAATTCATCGAGGCATCCTGGAAACCGTGCTCGGGTGTCCAGCCGTCCCAGCGTTCCCAAATCGTGGTGGCGCCGTTCTTCACCGAAAAAAGCCACGAAGGATAAGTGTTGGTCAGTACCAAATCCCACGCGAGATCCGGCCGACCGATTTTTGTCAGCGTGGGGCATATCAATCCGTTGCCGACGAAGCCGCCGGTGACGTGCCCGTGCTGTGCGACGTTTTCCGCGAGGCGTTGCGCGGCGATGGCACGAAGATTTTCCGGCAACAAACCAAATTGCAGCGCGAGGATGTATCCGGTCTGCGTGTCGCCTTGAATCGTGCCGTTCGTGGAAACAAACGCCTCATCGAATGCGTCGGTGATGTCGTGGAACAGCTTGTCGTATTTGGCCGCATCGTCCGTTTTGCCGAGGAGCGCGGCGGCTTTGGCAACCAGTTGCGCGGAATGCGCAAAGTAAGCCGTGTCCACCACTTCGGTCGGCGTGCGAACCGACGCCAAGTGGTCGCCCACACCGCCGCTCAGGATCAATCGCCCGGCGTATACATTCGTGCGGGGGCCGAACCGGCCACCAAATGGATTCGGCGGTGGATGCAGCGCGCGTTGTTTGCTGAAATCCACCCAGCGCGCCATGGACGGATAATTGTTCGCGAGAAATGTTTTGTCGCCGTAGGTCTCGAACATCACCCACGGAATAATGACGCCGGCGTCGCCCCAGACGGGCATGGCCGGTTGCGGCCGGGAAACGCGCGGCGAGACATCCGCAAAATCGCCGTTGGCGCCCTGGCCGTCGTCCACGTCCACCAGCCACTTGGTAAAAAAGGCGGCGACATCAGCGTCGCGCGCGGCGGTGGGCGCGAACACTTGCGCGTCGCCCATCCAGCCAAGACGTTCATCGCGTTGCGGACAATCGGTGGGCACGCTCAGGAAATTGCCGCGCTGGCTCCAGACAATATTTTCGTAAAGCCGATTCAAATCCGGGTTGGAACTTTCAAACGTGCCGGTCGGTGGGTTATCGGAGCCGACCACGATGGCGCGAAGATCGTCTGCCTTCAGCGTTCCCGGGTAGCCTGTTATTTCAGCGTAACGAAATCCGTGGAAGGTGAAATGCGGTTCCAGCGTTTCATCGCCTTTGCCGGCCAGCATGAATTTATCGGTCGCCAGTGCTGTGCGAAGATTTTCGGTGTAGAGGGAACCGTCGGAATTGATCGTTTCGGCGTGGCGCACGGTAATGGTGTCGCCCGCCGGACCATGCGCCGTGATGCGAACGTGCCCAACAAGATTCTGCCCGAAATCAACAATCCACGCTTCGCCGCGCCGGGTGATTTTCCGCGGCGGGAGTTCCATTAACTCGCGCACGGGCGGGCCGAGTTGCGGCACCAGCGCCACGGAACGTTCCTCCACGACGGCGTTCGTCCACGCGGATTCATCGACGCTTGGCTGGTCCCAATTTTTGACGGCTTTCTGTGCATCGTCCACCTCACCCCATTGTTCGTCCGAGCCGATGATTTCGCCCGGCCCCGCTTTCCAGGAGTCATCAGTGGGGATGACGTCCCTCGAACCGTCGGCATACGTGATTTCAAGTTGAGCGTTGAGGGTCGGAACCGTGCCGTATTGCGCCAGACCCATCCAGCCGAGCCGGCCCGCATACCAGCCGTCGCCCAGCACCGCGCCCAACGCATTCCGACCGCGATGAATCAGTTTGGTGACGTCGTAGGTCTGGATCATCACGCGCTTGGTGTAATCCGTCCAGCCGGGCGCGAGCAAATCATCGCTAACGCGCTGGCCGTTGATGGACGCTTCATAAACTCCGAGAGCCGTGGCGTAGAGCCGCGCCTGGGCAATCGGTTTCGTGGCGCAAAATTTTTGCGCAAGTAACGGCCCGGCCCGATGGTGTTGCCCCAATATTTTGATGGTTGCGCGGAGTAAGGCGTGATGACCGTTGCACCGGCCCAACCGGAATCATCAAAATCCGGTGTGACCCAGTTGGTGCCGGAAACAATGGCGGCTTTCCAGGAATCGTCGGTGTTGAATTGGATGCGTTGGCCGTCGTTCAATTCAATGACAGCGGTTGCAGCGATCGCGTTTCGCCCGCTCTGACCGCGGTCGCGCCGGATGGCGTTGCGGACGGGCGCGGATCCGATGGCAATGATGTTTTTGCCGGGCGTTAATTGATCCCAGACTTCCGCGTGCAATGGCGCGGTGAGGCTGGTTGGTCCTTGTCTAGTGGCGTGGCCATTCACGTAGATCGTGGCGAGGCCGTCCGCCGCTGCGTCGATCGTGGCGTTGCGAATGACGGCATTGGTGGGAAGCTCGATGGCCAGCCGGATGGCCGCGGCCTGGTTGGCGGTCGAACCTGCGTTTATCCATGACGCCTTTTCCAAAGCGGACCGCTCGGGGTCATAGCGCGGCAAATCGGCCGTGATCCATTTTCCTTTCCATTCGTTGGCGGTATCCAGCAATCCCAGTTCGAACGACGCCACGCTGCTCCACGCGGTCGGCTCGCCATCTTTGTCCCAAACGCGGACCTGCCAGAACACTTGCGAGCGCGATCCCAGCGATTTGCCGCCCCATGGAACCAGGATCGATTGGTCGGAAATCACTTTTCCAGAATCCCAGAGGTCGGCCGAACCATTTTTGAGTCCGGCCCCTGAAGATGCGGCGCGAATCTCCCACGCAGTCTGGATTTCGCCGCTGCGCCCAGAGCGAAGCTTCCACGACAGACGCGGTTGCGGCTGGCCGATGCCGAGGGGATTAACAAGATGCTCGCACGTCAGCGCGTCAACCTGAACTGGCGAAACAGAGTCGGCGCGGGCCGAATGTATCAAGCACAACGCAGCCAAAAGGGAAAGGATGCGGCGCATCATGGAATTATTTTGTGTTGGCCGGTTTAAAATATTTGTCAGCGAAATCCAAAAAGGCATCCCAATCAGACGCGGTAATCATGTGGCCGCCGGTGTGATAATGGAAACCGAGATCGCCGGTGATATAAGGCTTGTCAATCTCCGGGCCGTTGGTCGTGCCAAGGTCCTGTTTCCCAACGAGCCGATAAACCGGCCCGGCGGCGACCGCCGCTAAAAATTCGCCGCGCGGGTCAGCCCATTGATCCTTCGTGCCGCCTCCGATGAACACCGGGTGCGGCGCGTTCAGCGCAATGATCTCGTGCGCGTCCACGGGCATGTCGTTCCAGTGGCCGGAGTATTTCTGGAAATTGCCGGCGAACTGCCAGGGAAAATTCGCGGCCATGTCATCGATCGTTTCACCGTAATCGCGACGCGCCAGCGCGGAACCCATTTCACCGGCGCAACTGGAGTAGATCAAAGCGAATCGCGGGTCGCGCGCGCCCGCCAGCAAAACCGTTTTGCCCAGACGCGAATGGCCGATGAGCGCGACGTGTTTGGCGTCCACGGAGCGGTCCTTCTCGAGATAATCCAGCACGCGGCTCGCGCCCCAGGCCCAGGCGCTGATGGCGCCCCATTCGTCCGGCGCGGGTTTGGCCTGGCCTGGTTTGAGCGTCAAGCCGATCACGCCGAGATGATACGTGTTTGAGTTGTCCGGCTGAATGTCTGTATAGCGAAACGTGGCGTAACCGTAGCCGTGCGCAAAAATGTTCGTGATGGGACCGGCTTCACTGAACGCGAAACGGCGCCCGGTCGATACCGTATTCGTTGTACCCTCTGGAAATGGCGGGTTGGAGAAAAATACCATTTGCAACAACAGCGGCACCGGATGGGTGGCATTTTTCGGCAAATACATGTGCAGATGCGCCACCGGGCCGTTGGCGCCCTTGCCGAATTGGATCGCAACGTCCTTATGAATCGCAAATCCACCGAGCGCGTTCGTGTCGGTTTCAATTAATTTGGCATGCGCCTTCGGCGCATTGGCCGGAACGCGGCCGTAAATCTCAGTGTCATAAATTTTCAACAATTCGGGCCGGCGTACCTTAAACCAGGTCTTGGCGTTGCGCACCGGTTGGCCGTTCGCGAGCATGAGCGGGTCGGGGAGCGTGTAATTGCCCACCTTCGCCTCGTCGTAATTCGAGATGTGCCCGGTGGGCGCGCGGCGGAGCGGATTGCCATGCGCGTCCGCGCGCGGTAACGCGTTGGTCGAATTCGCCGCCCGGAGCGAAAATCCCGTGAGGAGCCCGAAACTCGAAACGACTGCCACGGCCCAATGAAATTGTGTGCGCATAGAATTATAATTTGGACGGATGCCAGTCTAACCGCGCCGCGAGCCGAAGAAAGTCAAAATCCACTCTTCCGCCTCACAACCCTTAAGCCAGCGTGAACGCCGGGATTCTCAAATGAGGGCGGCGATCAACGACCTCCGATTTCGCATCCGAGTGACAACTTCTTTGCACATGATATAAAAATACGACATTTGACGTATAGAAATAGTTTGTATTGTTTGCTAATGTGTCAACGCGCTTGGTGATAGCGACAGTCCATTCTCCGCGCTATTACCCGTGGGTTCTTGTGGAGCGGTAATTATCTTGCAGCGCCGTTGAATAATCATTGATCAAAAATCGGTGTCTACTTTGATGGAGCAGGAGCTAACTGGATTCGTGCCGTCACTCTCCCGCTCGCTGGAATAGATTTTCCACCCATAGCAAATCGCATATGAGAGACGTTTGGTATCTTTATTCATCCTTGTATTTGGACTTGAGATTTCCACCCGTCACGCGCGAGTGCGTTTGACACCTCCGCAGTAACAACAACCAACCAACACAAAAACAAAGGGAAAAAATGAGTACACGAGTTCAGAAACTAATCCTCTCCGCCGCCATGGCGGGCTGCGTAACACTTGCGGCAAACGCAGGCACAGGCACCGACCATGGCTACTTCTGGTCCTTATATGTCAGTGGTGGATCGGCCAGCATATCGTTTCCCAGTGCGGGAACCTACGCGGGCAATTACGCCATTACTTGGAATAACGTCAACGATGTGGTGGGCGGGAAAGGCTGGAGCACCGGCTCAACCCACTCTATCGGCTACAATTGCGGCTCACTTAGCGGGAGCTACAATAACTTCAGCATCTATGGGTGGACGACCAGTCCGCTCATTGAATATTACATCTGTGAGAAGGGCTCCGTGGCGGGCGGCACGGTCGTAAACTCCATCAGCAGCGATGGGCACACGTATACGTTCTATAAGCACCAGCAGGTAAATCAGCCCTCCATCCAAGGCACTGCCACGTTCTGGCAATACTTGGATAACTGGGGCGGCACCTCGCTGGGGGCAAACCATACCGTAACCACCGCCAACCACATTAATAATTGGAAAAGTCACGGCGGCCAGGGTTTTGGCTCTTACAATTACCAGATACTCGCGACCGAGGCGTATGGCGGCAAGAGCGGCTCCGTTAATGCCACGGTTTGGGGCGAATAATCGATTCGTATTTCCTTGAATGTCATGTTGGCAGGCCGGGCTTCCTTGTGGAGTGCGGCCTGCCTTCCGCCCGAAGCAACAATGTCACTCTACCTTGAGCCAACCAACCAATCTGGTCTATGAGCCGCGAATTTCGCCATCAAGCGTCTCTCTTGCTGAATCTCATTCTCGTCATCGTCGTACTGGTGCTGGTCCGGCACAAATCGGAACGGGCGCCGGCGACCATTGTCCGCGAAGTCGCGCCGGCAAGAATCACGAATGAGGCTCCGGTCATTACGGAACAGCCAAAATTGCCGCAATATACGGACATCGCTTCGGCGCCAGACCGGCGGCGCTGGCTGGTTGATCAATTGCGCGCGGCGGGTGTTCCCAATGACGTCGTGGCACGAGTGGTCATGGCGGATTTGGATGATTACTGGCAAAAGCGAATCGATGAAGGCGCTTTGAAGAGCCACGGTGATCCCGACACCATGGCGGCGTTGCACCTGGAGGAGGAGAAAGACACCGACGCGCAAATGCGCGCCGCGCTGGGAGACGCGGGTTTCCGGTTGTGGGACCAGAAAAACATGCTGCACGAAGCCAACATCGGCCGGGTTCCGCTGACCGGCTCCGAAGCGGACTCGATTTATGACATGAAGAAAAAACTGCAGCAGACGCAATGGGACTTGGAACAGGCCAGGATTGACGGAGATATGGACGACGCGGAAATCGACGATGCCACGACCAAGGCGTATTCCGAATTCAATCAGCAAATGAAAACCCTCCTGGGCGACGACCGTTACGCGCAATCGCAGGGAGTGGACCCCGGCGCCGCTGCCGCCAATTTGCGGCAGGATCTCGCCAAAGCGAATCCGAGTGATGCCCAATTTCAGCAAATTCTAACCGCCCAACAGCAATTGGATGACCGCCGATCGCAACTCGACAAACAATTCCAGGATGATCCGTCATCGCCGGATTACGCCGCGCAAATCAAGGCGCTGAACGACGCGCGCGATCAGGAATACCAGCGCGTGCTCGGCACCAACGTTTTCGACGCTCTCCAAAAAGGCCAGGACATAGGCTACACCGAGATGAAGAAGTATGAAAACATTTGGGGACTGGACGACGGCAAAATCGATTACGTGTATGGCGCGATGAAGTATTACGAGAAAAGCGCGCAGGATTACGAGGCTGCGGCCAAGACGCTCGAATCGCAAGGCCAAACCGTCGACTGGGACGCGGTAAACAAGAATCTCCAACAATTTGCCCAACAAACCCAACAGTCGCTCCAAACTTATCTCGGTCAGGATAGCTTCAATGAAATGCAGCGCAATGGCATCCTCCAGTTTAGCCTATCACCCCAGCGAGGGCAGATTCACTAAAAGCAGATATTTTCATCATGAGACAATCAGCCATTTACCTTTTAGCACTAATCCTGAGTGTTGCCGGCGCTTCTGCGCAAAAAGCGCCCGCCAGCTTCGTGCTCGTCCAGGGTGGAACGTTTAAAAATGCAAAGTGCACTAACTACTACGGCAAAAATATCACCGTGCCCGACTTTTACATTGGCAAGTATGAAGTGACTCAAAAAGAGTGGGCGGATGTCATGGGAAATAATCCATCGCAATTCAAAGGCGACAATTTGCCTGTAGAAACTATAACTTGGTATGATTGTGTTGATTATTGTAATAGAAGGAGCGCGAAAGAAGGTCTGAAGCCATATTACAATATTGACAAGATTAGCAAGGACACGAACAACGAAACTGCCGTGGATGATATTAAATGGACGGTCACTATGAATGCGGGAGCCAATGGTTACCGGTTGCCCACCGAGGTGGAATGGGAATACGCCGCAACCGGGGGGCAACTTAGCAAGAGTTATACTTACAGCGGTGGCAATGATATCGATAGAGTCGCCTGGTACTGGCAAAACTCCGGGGATACTAACCTGACAGGTTTTTGGAACTGGCCGGCAGTTCAACAAAACCACGACAGAACACACCCGGTCGGCGGCAAGGAGCCGAACGAACTAGGACTTTACGACATGTCGGGGAATGTCAGGGAGTGGTGCTGGGATTGGTATGGAGATTTGGACGGCAGCGGAATCGGCGCCATGAAAAGTTCCAGCGAAACCGGCCGCGTCTGGCGCGGCGGCGGTTGGATGGGCGGCGATTTCTGCTGCGACTCGGGGTTTCGAGCCAATTTCGAAGCCAGCGGCAAGGGTCCCGATCAGGGGCTTCGCTTGTGTCGGAACAAGTGACGGGATCAAAGAATCTTTTCGCCAGTTTCTGATTGTAGGAGACGAGGCGACGAGTCTCAAATTTCATCGATGTTGGATCAAGTCAGAGACTCCTTACGCCGTCTCCTACATTTCAAGGCTGTTAACCCGGCTTCGGCAGCAGGCCTTTTAATTCCGCGGGGCGATAGGCGCGATGGCTCGCGATAATCTCGCGCGCCGCATCCACTTGGCCCCAGGTGTTCCAGAGCAAAACGCCTCGCACTCGGCCTTCGCGCAAATAATAAATCACTCCCTCGCGATTCTCGGTTTTCCAGTCGGCGAACGTTTCGAGCCGTGAATCAAGCTCGCCGACCGCCTCGTAGCCGAGATCAAACAGGTCGGAATAGAAAAAGGGCAGGTGATCGTAACGCTCTTTTTTTCCAGCCAGGTTGCGCCCGGCAATTTTCCCCATCGTGTTGGCGTTGTCTTCGTGCTCGACCCGGACGCGCCGATCAAGGGCGGGATTATGGAACGCAGCGACGTCCCCGGCAGCGAACACGTCCGGCGCGCTCGTCTGCAAAAAAGCGTCCACGACGATGCCATCCTCCACTTTCAGGCCAGCCTCGCGAGCGAGGTCCGTGCTCGGTTCGATTCCCAGGCCGGCGATGACTCCATCGGCGGCGTATTCTTTTCCGCTCTTGGTTTTAACGACGAGTTCATCCGTTTTCTCCGTGACCCCAACCACCGTTTCGCCCGGCAATACCGTGACGCCCTTCTCCTGATAATAACGGTTGAGAAATTCGGATAGCGCACGCGGATAAATGCGATTGCCAATGCTCGGACCGGGAAAGAGCAGGGTGACGTGCTTGCCGTTCATGGCCAGCGAGGCGGCAATTTCCGAGCCGATAAATCCCCCGCCAATGACGACGAAACGTTTTCCTTTTTCCGTTGCCGCGCGCAGCCGCCGGTAATCTTCCGCGGTGCGATAATAAATAATTTTGTCGCTCTCGAACGGAAGCAGCCGCGGTTCACCGCCGGTGGCGAGCAGCAATTTTTCAAAGGAATAAACCGTGCCTTGATCGTCCGTCGCCTGCTTCTGCTTCAGATCGAGCGCCTTCACCGTGCGGCCGAGATGAAGCTGCGCATTTTGTTTGGCCGCGCCGCGCCAGATGCTGTCGAGCGATTTGTCCTTCCAAAGACCTTTGGTCAACGGCGGCCGATCGTAAGGCGGGTCCTTTTCCATGCTGATCAAACCGATGCTGCCGGTCGAATCCACTTCTCGAATCCCCTGAATTGCGGAATCAGCGGTCATGCCGCCGCCAATGATGAGATATTTGAATTTGGGCATGCCGCAAGATGCGTCATTTTGAAAAATGTTCAACCAACGCCGGTGACTGGCTGTTGATCCGCCGCGGTATTGAACGGCGCGCACGCGGCTTCGCACAATCCCATGAAGGTTTCCTCCGCCAGATTCAGCCGCTTGCCGCGCCAGTGCAAAATCCCCCAGCGCCGGCGCAATCGGCGTCGCCCCAGCGGCAGCGCCACGACCGATCCCTCCTCGATTTCCTCGCGCGCGATCCACGGGCTCACGATGCTCACGCCCAGCCCCAGTTTCACCAGTTCCTTGATCGCCTCCATGCTTCCCAGTTCGATGACCGTGTTCAGAACCACGTCTTCGTGCCGGAAATAGCCATCGATGAGCCGGAACGTGATGCTCGCCTTGTTGTAAAGAATGTAGTTCTGCCGCGGAATTTCCACGCGCTCCACGCGCCGCGCCTGCGCCCACGGATGCATCGGCGCCATGATGAACTGCAACTCGTCGTTGAACAGCGGGTGAAATTCCAGTTGCGGCTCATTTTCCACTTCGAGCGCCAGCGCCAGGTCAATGCGTTGTCTCAACAGCGACGCCACCATTGCCGGACTGTCGCCCGGATCGATGGTGATGTTATGGTCGGGAAAACTTTCTTTAAATTCGCGCAGCACCGTCGGAAGAATGTATTGGCACGCCGTCGTGCTCGCGCCGAGACGAAGCCGTCCGCGCCCCCATTTGCCGAGATGCGCGAGCGCTTCGCGGGCATTTTCCATTTCCTGTAAAATTTTCGTGGCGTGCTGCAACAATTGTTCGCCGGCCTGCGTGAGCACGATTTTTTTGCCCAGTTTGTCAAAAAGACGACAGCCCACATCGCTCTCCAAGGCCTTCATCGAGTGGCTGACGCCGGATTGTGTGAGGTGCAATTCACGCGCGGCCTGTGTGTAACTGCCCGTGCGCGCCAGCACGCAGAACGCGCGAATCTGCCGGGCATCAAGCGGAGCATTCATTTATGAATCCCTTTCATGGTTTCCATGGACAACTCGGAAAGCATTCATCGGGCCACCTTGCCCGGCTGGCACGCGCATCGCTTAGAGAAACGCGGACGGTTAATCTGTCGTAACATGATTAATAAACGGCATGGCAAAAACGTGAAAGCCGGTGAGCGCGCGACCGCGGGTTTCAGACATTCGCAATGAACACGAACGCTTCTTTCTGGAAAGCCGGCCATCCGCCGACGCTGTTCAGCGCGTTCCTTTATTTTGACGTGAGCTTCATGATTTGGATCATGCTCGGCGCGCTCGGCAATGACATTGCCGGCGATCTCCATTTGAGTCCGGCGCAAAAAGGATTGATGACCGCCATTCCCTTGCTCGGCGGCTCGCTCCTGCGCGTTGTCTTCGGCCAGCTCGCGGACCGCATCGGTCCGCGCAAGGCTGGTTGTATCGGCATGGTATTGACCGTGCTGCCGCTATTGGGCGGATGGTTGTGGGCGGACTCGATCGAAAAAGTTTATGCCATCGGATTGTTGCTCGGCGTGGCGGGCGCGAGCTTCGCCGTCGCGCTCCCGATGGCGAGCCGATGGTATCCGCCCAAATATCAGGGCCTCGCATTGGGCATCGCCGGTGCGGGCAACTCGGGAACAATTTTGTCGGCATTTTTCGCTCCTCGTCTTGCGGAAGCGCTCGGCTGGCATGCGATTTTTGGCCTGGCAATCCCGCCGCTGGTCCTCGTGGCGATCGTCTTTGTCATTTTCGCTCGCGAAGCGCCGGGGTCTGTGAAACCAGCCAGTGCCGCCGATTTTTTTGCCATCCTGGCGGAACGCGATACCTACCTGTTCGGCCTTTTCTACGGCGTCACGTTTGGCGGCTTCGTCGGGCTTTCCAGCTTCCTGTCCATTCTATTGCACGATCAATACGGCATTTCCAAAATCGCCGCGGGCGACCTTACCTCGCTGTGCGTGGTCGCCGGAAGTTTTTTGCGTCCGGTGGGCGGATTGCTCGCGGATCGCCTGGGCGGCATCCGGATGCTTTCAATTCTCTACGGCGCCGCTGCATTGCTGGCGCTGGGCGTTGGGCAATTGCCCGCATTGTGGCTCGCCGGAACATTGCTCTTCCTACTGATGGGCTGCCTCGGCATCGGCAACGGCTGCGTTTTTCAACTCGTGCCGCAGCGCTACGGCAAACGTGTCGGCATTGCCACGGGCATTCTTGGCGCGGCCGGCGGTCTGGGCGGATTTTTTCTGCCGACAATCGTCGGTTCGCTGAAACAAATCACCGGCAGCTACGCCAGCGGCCTGGCCGTGCTCGCCGGCTTGGCGGTCATGGCCCTCACGGCGCTCGCGGTCGCGCAAATGGATTGGGTCGGTGTGTGGATCGCCCGACATGGGCGCGTGAAAAGTGACCGCGATATTTCCCCGGCTCCGGCCCGGCTCGAATGCAAAGTCCTTAACGGCACTCAAGGATGATCACACCGGCTCAATCTCAAGGCGAAGCGCGCACGCTGATCGACGCGTTGTTGGAAGAGCAACGCGACCTCACCGCAGTCGAGCGTTTTGCGCGCTGGCATGATGAAAATGCGGGCAGCGATTTGCCGTCGGCATCGCATAGGGTACTGGTTCCCTTGACCGCGCCAAAACCCGGCGAGCAGTACGCCTTCGAGGTGGATTTGGACCGTTGCAGCGGCTGCAAATCCTGCGTGACCGCCTGTCACGCCCTCAACGGCCTCGACGACGATGAAACCTGGCGCAGTATCGGGCTGCTTCACGGGCGCGGCCGCAATTCCTTTCAGCAAACCATTACGACCGCCTGCCATCATTGCGTCGAGCCGGGCTGCGTCGATGGCTGTCCCGTCCTCGCCTACGACAAAGATCCGCTCACGGGCATCGTTCGCCACTTGGATGACCAATGCATGGGCTGCCAATACTGCATTTTCATGTGCCCGTACGAAGTGCCGAAATATTCCGAGCAGCGTGGCATTGTGCGGAAATGCGACATGTGCCACCAACGGCTCGCGCACGGCGAAGCGCCGGCTTGCGTGCAAGCCTGCCCCAGCGAGGCCATTCGCATCACCGTGGTGGAAAAAACTTCGGTGCGAAATTCGTATCGCGAACAGGCGAATGAATTTCTGCCCTGTTCGCCAGAGCCGGCGATCACGCTCCCGACGACGCGCTATGTTTCCGCAAAACCGCTTGCGCCGAACCTGACCGCCGGCGATGCCCACGAAGTGCGCTTGCAACCCGCCCACGCGCCGCTCGTGTGGATGCTGGTGCTCACGCAACTCGGCGCCGGCGGATTCGCATCGCTTCCCTTTGCGGCTCGGGGCGCGCAACCCGGACTGGCGACGATCGCTTTGATCGCCACGTTGCTCGGAATGGGTGCGAGCATTCTCCATCTCGGGCGGCCTGAAAAAGCCTGGCGCGCCTTTCTCGGTTTGCGTTGCTCCTGGCTCAGCCGCGAAATCGTCGGCTTCAGTTTTTTTGCGTTGCTGGCCGTCGCGACAACTGTCGCAGTGTTCTTCGCGAAGCCCCTTCCCGCGCTGCTTTTGACGACGGCCATCGTCGGAATCTTCGGCGTGTTTTCTTCCGGAATGACCTATCACGTCACGCAACGCGAATGCTGGCGCGGCGAACTCTCCATCGGACGTTTCTTTGGCACGACCGTCATTTTGGGCGCAGCCGCAGCCTGGTGCGCCAACACCTTCGCCGGCGCGGGCGGTGCGGCCTTCACGCTCCTGCTTGCAATCGCAACGATGGTGAAGCTCTCGCGCGAACTGGCATTCCTTCGCCTTTGCCCGGACGACGCCGATTTGGAAGAAGATCCGCCAACCGGGCTGCAGGCGCGCACTGCGTTTATCATGCGTTTCCGGCTCGGCTGGATTCTCCGCACGCGGCTCACTTGCGCGTGGCTCGGTGGCGTGGTGTTGCCGCTGTTGAGTTTTCTTCCGATTGCGGCGCCACGAACCGATGCCATCGCGGGCCTTCTGCTTTGTTTCATCGGCGAGTTGATCGAGCGATTTCTATTTTTCCGCACCGTCGCTGTTTCGAAAATGCCCGGGAGCGTCCACGCATGAGCACCGTCGCGAACAAATCTCTATTGCGCGAATGGACCGGGCCGTTGACCCAGGAACTCGTGTTGCATCCGACTTCCTTCGGCTTGGGCCGCATCCCGGCCCGGCTTCGCCCGGACGCGACCACCACGACTGTTTGCGGCTTCTGCTCCACCGGCTGCGGTCTCGACGTTCATTTGCGCGACGGCGGAGCCATCAATTTAAGCGCAAACGCACATTATCCCGTCAACATCGGCATGGCCTGCCCGAAAGGCTGGGAAGCGCTGACGCCGCTGGCCGCGCCGGATCGCGCCACGACGCCGCTGTTGCGCAATGCCGTCGGCAAATTCGAGCCCGTCGATTGGGACATGGCCATGCAAGTGTTCAGCCTGCGCTTTAAAGCCATTCAGGACAAATGCGGCGCGGACGCGATCGCCTGGATCGGCACCGGACAAATCTGCACCGAAGAACTCGCGATGCTAGGCGCGCTTGGCAAGTTTGGCATGGGCATGATTCATGGCGATGGGAACACGCGCCAATGCATGGCCACCGCCGTGACCGCCTACAAGGAATCGTTCGGCTTCGACGCGCCGCCGTACACTTACGCGGATTTTGAGCATTCGGATGTGCTGGTGTTCATCGGCTCCAATCTCTGCATCACGCATCCAATTCTCTGGCAGCGCGTCCTGCGCAACCGGAATTCTCCGCGCGTCCTCGTCGTCGACCCGCGCAAGACCGAAACCGCCATGGCCGCGAGCCAGCACATCGCGCTCAAGCCGAAATCGGACCTTGCCTTGCTCTACGGCCTCGCGCATCTGCTCATCGCCAACGATTGGGTCAATCACGATTACATTTCGCGCCACACCACCGGCTTCGAACAATTCCGCGACTTCGTCCGCGATTTCACGCCGGACGCCGTGGCGGCGCAAACCGGCCTGACCATCGGCGAAATTTTTCATTTTGCCGAAACGATTCACGAGGGCAAAGCCGTGTCTTTCTGGTGGACGATGGGCGTGAACCAGGGCCATGAAGCTACGCGCACCGCGCAAGCCATCATCAATCTCGCGTTGATGACCGGAAACATCGGCCGGCCCGGCACCGGCGCGAACAGCATTACCGGCCAGTGCAATGCCATGGGCTCGCGCCTGTTCAGCAACACCACCAATTTGCTGGGCGGCCGCGATTTTCTGAAACAGCAGCATCGCGAACACGTCGCGCGCATTCTGGGAATCCCCGCTGATCGCATTCCGGCGCGGAACAGCCTTGCGTACGACCAGATTCTCGAGGCTGTGGAACAGGGGAACATCAAGGGACTCTGGATCATCGCGACCAACACCGCACATTCCTGGATCAATCAATCCGCGTTCCACGAGTTGCGGCGAAAGCTCGATTTTCTGGTCGTGCAGGACATGTTTCACACCACGGAAACGGCGCAAATCGCCGATCTCGTTTTGCCCGCCGCCGGCTGGGGCGAAAAGGAAGGCACTTTCATCAACAGCGAACGCCGCATTGGCCTCACGAAAAAAGTCGCGCGCGCGCCCGGCCAGGCGCTCAGTGATTTCAATATTTTCAAACTCGTGGCGCATTACTGGGGCTGCGGCGATTTGTTCAGCCGCTGGACCTCGCCTGAAATCGTGTTTCAGATTTTGAAAAAACTCAGCGCCGGCCAGCCCTGCGATTTCAGCGGCGTGCGCGATTACCAACAGATCGAGGGGTGCGGCGGGATTCAATGGCCGTTCACGCAAGAAAACGTCAACCCCTTTCAAGAGCGCCGGTTGTTCGAGGGCGGCCGGTTCTTCACGCCGGACGGAAAAGCGAAATTTATTTTCGAAAAACCACGCGCGCAGCCCGAGCCGACCGATGAGGAATATCCGTTCGCCTTGCTGACGGGCAGGGGAACCAGCGCGCAATGGCACACTGGCACGCGCACGGAAAAATCCGACGTCCTGCGCAAGCTGCGTCCGTCCGGCGTTTACGTCGAAATCAGTCCCCACGACGCCCGCCGGCTGCGCATTGCCCCCGGCAGCAGGGTCAACGTCGCCTCGCGCCGCGGCTCTCTGGTGGCGAAGGTTTTTATCACTTCAACTATCCAACCCGGCCAGGTATTTGTTCCAATGCATTATGCCGAAACCAATCGCCTTACGCTCGCGAGCTTCGACCCTTATTCGCGGCAGCCGTCCTACAAAGCCTGTGCCGTGCGCATCGAATGCCGCCCGCGCAATGTCCGAAAGGTCGTGCGACATGAATAACGCGCTTTCGCCCATCAGCAAATTAGATGCAGCATCGCAGATTGCCGTTCCCCATCTTTACATTTCGCCCGGACACAATTTCTTCGGCCATTACGGGCGCTCCGCAGGGAAAAACCCCATTACCGAAGCCGCCGAAATCGATTGCGTCGCCGGACGCGGCATTCGCGGCGATCGTTTTTTCGATTATCGGCAAAGCTACAAAGGGCAAATCACATTCTTCGCTTTTGAAGTCTACGCGTCCCTTTGCGAGGCGCTCGGTTCGTATGACAAACTGCCATCGGTTTTCCGCCGCAATGTAATCACGCACGGCCTTGATCTGAACGACTTGATCGGTGAGGAGTTTTCGATTCAGGGCGTGCGCTTCCGCGGCACGGAGGAATGCAAACCTTGCTGCTGGATGAACGAAGCATTTGCGCCGGGCGCGGAGGAATTTTTGCGCGGCCGCGGCGGATTGCGCGCCGTAATTTTGACGAATGGAAAACTCAGAAGCTCAAATGGCCGAAGCTGATCTCGCCGATCAATGCAAAACGCTCACCGCCGTGCTCTTCGTCGGCGGTCTCTCGCGCCGCATGGGCATGGACAAGGCAAGTTTGAGGATTGCCGGCGAACCGCTTTGGACCAGGCAAGTGCGCCTGCTGCGCGAATTGCGGCCGGACGCGCTGTGGATTTCCGCTCGCACGCGGCCAGCGTGGTGCCCGTCCGAAATCGAAGTCATCGCCGACGAGCCGCCATCGTGCGGACCATTGAGCGGTTTATCAGCGGCACTGAAAAGAATATCCACTTCCCATTTGCTGGCTCTGGCGATCGATTTGCCGCGAATGACTATTGAACCCTTGAATAATCTGTGGTCGCTCGCGCAGGCCGGATGCGGCGTCATTCCCGCGCACGGCGATTTTCTCGAACCGCTCTGCGCCATTTACCCGGCCGAAGCCGCCGCCCACGCCGCCGCGGCGCTCAATCTCGGCGATGATGTCTCCCTGCAATCCTTCACCAAATCGTTGCTCGCGGAAAATTGCATGAAGGTTTGCTGGTTGAGCGATGCGGAGCGGCGCCTCTTTCACAATGTCAACACTCCATACGATTTGGAGACCTGCCTCTGATTCCTCTGTCGCCCGTTTAACACCGCTTTTGCGCAGCTTGTTCAAAAGACAACAGCCAAAGTCGCAGCCCGGCAAAATGTTCGAAGCGGTCCAGTGGGATATTTTCACGATTGTTCCAAACGTTCGTCCACGCGGAGCCGCCCATAAATCAATACGAAAATCCCATTATGAATGCCATTCATGGTCTTCATGGGAATTACGCGCGCGGTTCAGTGCGGCAAAATTGGCAAATGGCACGGCTGCGGCTAAAAGGCGAACCGTATGAATGATATAAACCGCGAACTTAATGGCGCGTGAACGGCACACCATGACTTTGCCGGCCACCATTCAACCCGAAAACGGTTTCACGCCCGAGCAAAAGGAATATCTCGCCGGTTTCCTGGAAGCCATCGCGCGGCGCAACGCGGCCTTGGAAGGCGCGGCGGTGGTTCGCGCCAAAAGCTCCGCGGAATCCTCGCGGGAAGAAACCGTTTTCGGCACCGCGCTCGGGGATGTGACCAAACAGGAGCGTTGGAAGCACGAGGAACATCCGCTGGACGGCTGGGACAGGATTCTCGCGCACGCCGAGGCCGATAAATTGCCAAACGAGGAAGACACCTATCGCTTCCGGAATTTCGGCATGTTTTTTGTCGGCCCCGCGCAAAACAGTTTCATGCTGCGGTGCCGGATTCCCGCGGGCGAACTGACCGCGCCGCAACTGCGCGGCCTGGCGGACATCGCGGATGATTACGGCAACGGCAAAGCCGCCATTACGACCCGCTCCAACTTCCAAATTCGCGAGATCGCGCCGCGCAATCTGGTCAATGTCCTCACTCGGTTGCAATCGCTCGGCCTCACCGCGCGCGGCAGCGGCGTGGATAATGTGCGCAACATCACCGCCTCGCCCACGGCTGGTTTTGACCCGCAGGAGTTGATTGACACGCGCCCATTCGCGCACGCGCTGCATCATTACATTTTGAATCGCCGCGACCTCTACGGTTTGCCCCGGAAATTCAATGTCGCCTTCGAAGGCGGCGGTTCCGTGGACACCGCGGCCGATTCGAACGACCTCGGTTTCATGGCCGTGACGATCCCGGCTGGCGGCGTGCAAGGCGAAGGATTAAAAAACACCTCCCTGGTTTCCCTCGAACCGGGCGTTTACTTCCGCGTCGAACTCGCCGGCATCAGCGGCCACAAACAACTGGCAAGCGACTCCGGGATCTTGATCCGTCCCTCGGAAGTGGTGGCCGTTGCCGTGGCGATGATTCGTGTGTTCATCGAAAACGGCGACCGGACCGACCGCAAGAAAGCGCGGCTGAAGTATTTAATTGATAAGTGGGGCGTGGAAAAATTTATCGTCGAAACGCAAAAGAAGCTTTCCTTCCCGCTGCTCAAAGTTCCCCTGGAAAAATGTGGCCACCGCCATCCGCCGCTCAAGCATGGACATATCGGCGTTTATCGCCAGAAACAAAAAGGCAAAAGCTATCTCGGCGTCGCGATTCCCGTCGGCGTCATGACCACCAGACAAATGCGTCGCGTGGCGGACATCGCCGTGAATCACGGTTCGGGCCACGTGCGGCTGACGCCCTGGCAGAATCTTTTGATTCCGGACATCTCGGACAATTTTGTTGAAAGCGTCAAACGCCAGGTCGAGCGGATCGGTTTCCATCACGAAGCGACGAATATCATGGGTGGATTGGTGGCGTGCACGGGCAACACCGGCTGCAAATTCGCCGCCGCCGACACCAAGGGCCACGCCGTGGCGCTCGCAGCGCACCTGAATAGACGCGTGCAGCTCGACCGTCCCATTAACATTCATCTGACCGGCTGCCCGCATTCGTGCGCGCAACATTATCTGGGCGACATCGGCTTGCAGGGCGTGAAAGTGAACGCGGGCGGTTCCTCGGTGGAAGGCTACAACATTGCTTTTGGGGGCGGCTACGGCGCGGAAGCCGGCATCGGCAGGGAAGTCTTCAAAGGCATTTCCTTCACTGAAATTCCGAAACTGCTGGAGCACGTGCTCAAAGTGTACCTTGGTCGCCGTCAGCCCGGCGAATCGTTTGCGGCATTCACCCGCCGGCATGAGGTGGGGCAGTTGCAGGAGATGTTTTCCGCGTGAACAGCGCGCCGCGATGATTTCATTCAAAATTGTTTTCTAATGGATCCAAAAGAAAATCAGTCATCAGTTCCATGCCTGCCGGACAACGCGCCGTTCACTCCGGAACAGCGCGCGTATCTCAACGGCTTTCTCGCGGGAATTTTTTCCCGCTCGCCTGCGCCGGCCAGTGTGGTCCAAGCCGCTGTCCCGGTCGAAACACTTGCGCCCCTGTTAATTCTCTTCGGCTCACAAACCGGCACTGCCGAGAATCTGGCCAAACGCATTGCGAAAGAAGCCGGCAAACGGGGCTTCGCGCCGACCGTTCACGACCTTGCGCAATATCCCATGGCGCAACTCGCTTCGGAGGAGCGCGTCCTGCTGATCACCAGCACCTATGGTGACGGCGAACCGCCAGACAACGCGAAGGCGTTCTGGAATTTTCTCAACCATCCTTCCGCACCCAAACTGGCGAACACCCGTTTCTCCGTTTGCGCCCTGGGCGATTCGAATTATCCAAAATTCTGCGGCTTCGGCAAAGACGTGGACCTGCGCCTGGAATCACTCGGCGCGCAACGGGTGCATCCGCGCAGCGATTGCGACGTGGATTACGAAGAGCCCTTCGCCCAATGGCTGAATGAAGCGCTGACTAAAATAGGAGAGCGTGGCGAAGCTTCAATTTCGAAAAGCGCGGGCGTGTCCGAAACGCCGCTCGAAACCCGAAACTCGAAACTCGAAGCTTCGCCGTCGGCTCCAAAATTTTCACGCGCCAATCCCTTCCCTGCCTCGCTCCTCGCGAACAAGCGCCTGAACGCCCCCGGCTCCGCTAAAGACACGCGCCATTTTGAATTTGACCTGGATGGTTCCGGTTTGACCTATGAAGCCGGAGACGTGCTCGGCGTCATGCCGGCCAATTGCCGCGAACTGGTGGAGGATATTTTGGCCGCGCTCAGATGCTCCGGCGACGAAATGGTTCCGGGCCGCGACGGAACCGAAGCGCCTTTGCGCGAAGCCCTGTTGCGCCACTACGAAATCACGAAAATCACCCAGCCATTGCTCGCGGCCATGGCAGAACGTTCGGGCGATGACATGTTGAAAACGCTCGCGGCTCCCGGCGCGAATGGCCATCTCACGAAGTTCCTTCACGGCCGCGAAGTCATCGATTTGTTGCTGGCGCATCCTGCCGTGCGATTCACACCCGCCGAATTTGTGGCGGTGCTGAAAAAACTTCAGCCGCGGTTGTATTCCATTTCCTCCAGTCCCAAGGCGAACCCCGGCAAGGTGCATCTTACGGTAAGCATCGTTCGTTACGAATCGCTCGCCCGAAGGCGCAAAGGCGTTTGTTCCACGTTTCTTGCCGAGCGCGTCGCGCCGGATGAAACCGTTCCCGTGTTCGTGCACACCAACAAAAATTTCCGCCCACCGCCCGGCAGCGATACGCCGATGATCATGGTCGGTCCCGGCACTGGCATCGCTCCATTCCGCGCCTTTTTGCAGGAGCGCCGCGCGAGCGGCGCCGACGGCCGCAACTGGCTGTTTTTCGGCGACCAACGTTCCGCCTGCGATTTCATGTATCGCGACGAATTGGAATCCATGCAACGCGACGGAACCTTGACGCGCTTCGACACGGCCTTCTCACGCGACCAGGCCGAAAAAGTCTACGTGCAGCACCGGATGCGCGAGCACGCGAAGGAACTGTTTTCCTGGCTCGAAGCCGGAGCGTATTTTTACGTGTGCGGCGACGCCAGACAAATGGCCTGGGACGTCGACGCCGCGTTGCGCGACGTCATTCAAATCGCCGGAGGCCGCACCGCCGAGCAAGCCGCCGAATATATTAGTGGTTTAAAAAGCGAGAAACGCTATCAGCGCGACGTGTACTGAGTCGAAGCGCGGAGCGTTGCTGCAAACGAGCCTCTTCCCTCCGCTGCTGGTTGAGCGTAAGCTTCCGCCGTGGAAGTTTCCGAAACCATCCAATGTCCGTTCTGCGGCCAGGCCTTTGAAATCACCGTGGACACCAGCGTCGCCTCGCAGCGGTTCACCACGGATTGCGAAGTCTGTTGCCGGCCGTTTGAAGTCACGGCGGAGTGCGAGCCGGGAGAAATTCTGAGCTTGGACGTTTCGGGCAATTGAGGCAGTCTGCCGCCATGCGCAATTTCGCCAATTTGGTCCTTTGGATTTACATCGTGCTGCTCGTCATCGGCGGGCTCATTGGTTATCTCAAAGCCAAAAGCCGGATCTCGCTCATCATGTCCGCCAGCTTTGCCGCCCTGCTGGCCCTCTGCGCGGCGGGGGTTGTCTTTCAATATTACGTCGCGGACATTTTGCTGGCCGCGTTGCTGGTGGTCTTCGCCATTCGCCTGACCAAAACAAAGAAGTTCATGCCCTCCGGCCTGATGCTGATCCTCACTCTCATCGCGCTGGCCTTGCGCCACATTCACTGACCTCTCGGGTCAAAAATTCCGCGTCACCGTGCCTGAAACGTCTCTTCCCATCTGGGAAATCCATTCGCAAATCGTCGATGCGCTGCGTAATGGCAATCGCCTGATCCTCTCCGCGCCCACCGGCTCAGGCAAAACCACCCAAGTCCCGCAAATGCTCCTGCAGGCCGGCTTGCTCGACAAGGGGCAGGTCGTCATCCTGCAGCCGCGCCGCCTCGCCGCGCGATTGCTCGCCACGCGCGTCGCTCAGGAACTCGGCGTGAAACTCGGCCGCGAAGTCGGCTACCAGATCCGCTTCGAGAACGTCACGTCGCCCGAAACCAAAATCCGGTTCGTCACCGAAGGCGTGTTGCTGCGCCAAATGATTGACGATCCGCAGATCAAAGGCGTTTCCGTGCTGCTCTTCGATGAATTTCACGAACGGCATCTCTACGGCGACATCACGCTCGCCCGTGCGCTCGACGTGCAGGAGACTTCGCGCCCGGATTTGCGCCTCGCGGTCATGTCCGCGACGCTGGACACCGATTTGCTCGCGTTCTATTTGAAACCGCGCGTACTCACCTCGGAAGGCCGCACATTTCCCGTCGAAATCAAGTACGCCGCCGAACCCAGCTACGTCGACAAACGCCCAATTTGGGAGCAAGCCGCGGATGCTTTCAGCCGCTACGTGAATTCGGGCGGGCAGGGGGATGTGCTCGTATTCATGCCCGGCGGATTTGAAATTTCGCAGACCATTGAAGCCATCCGCCGCACGGACGAAGCGAAAGGTTTCATCCTGCTCCCGCTCCACGGTGAACTGCCGCCGAAGGACCAGGACGCCGCCGTGGCCCGTTATCCTCAGCGCAAAGTCGTCGTCTCCACCAACGTCGCCGAAACCTCGCTCACCATCGACGGTGTCCGGCTTGTGATCGATGGCGGCCTCGCGCGCATCCCGCGTTTCGATGCGAACCGCGGCATCAACACGTTGCTGATCGAAAAAATCTCGCAATCCAGCGCCGATCAACGCGCCGGCCGCGCCGGCCGCACTGCGCCCGGCGTCTGCATGCGGCTCTGGTCGTGCGAAGAGCATGCGCATCGTCCCGCGCAGGAATTGCCCGAGATCAAACGCCTTGATCTCGCCGAAGTGGTTCTGACCTTGAAAGCCGCCGGCGTCGAAAATCTGCGCAAATTCCGCTGGCTGGAGCCGCCCGACGAACAAAGCCTGTCCCACGCCGAAGAATTGCTCACCGATCTGGGCGCGCTCCACCGTGGTACAAGCGTCTCGCCCGCGTCTGGCAGCGAGCTAAAAAACCCCGCGGCAGAATCATCTCCCTCTCCGCCACGAAGTGGGGGAGAGGGCCGGGGTGAGGTGGCGCTGAGGGTTCAAGGGGCGGAAGCAGATGCTTGTCCTGCCGTCATCACCCCGGTCGGCCGCAAAATGCTCGCGTTTCCCATTCATCCGCGTTACGCCCGCATGCTGCTCGCCGCGCAGGAATACCGCTGCGTTTACCAGGCCGCGCTCATTGCCGCGCTCACCCAGGGCCGTGATCTGCTCCTGCGCAATGTCGGCCGCGACACCAACGAAGCGCGTGAGGATTTGCTCGGCGAAAAAGCCTCGTCCGATTTCTGGATTCTCATGCGTGCCTGGACCTACGCGTCCAAAAACCAATTCCGCCTCGACGCCTGCCGCAAGCTTGGCATCCACGCCGTCACCGCACGACAGGTCGGCCCGCTGTTCGAGCATTTCCTCAATATCGCCAGGAAAGAAGGCCTCGATGTCGAACCGCGCGAAGTGAAGGACGAAGCGCTGCAAAAATGCGTCCTCATTGGCTTCTCCGACCGCGTGGCGCACCGGCTGGATCAGGGCACGTTGCGCTGCGAACTCGTTCACAACCGCCGCGGCGTCCTCGCGCGCGAAAGCGTCGTGCAACACGCCCCCTTGTTTGTCGCCGCGGAAGTCCGCGAAGTCGAAGGCAAGGACGAGGAAGTCCGCACCATTATTTCGCTCGCCACCGCCATCGAAGCCGAGTGGCTGCGCGAATTATTTCCCGAGGACATCCAGGGCGAGATGAAAGTGCAGTTTGATCCCACGCAAAAGCGCGTCGTTGCCGCCGAATTATCCCGCTTCCGCGGCTTGGCGCTCTCGGCCAAACGCATCGATCCACCGCCCGCGGACGCCGCCGCGCGTTTGCTGGCGGATGAAGTCGTCGCCGGCCATCTCGTCCTGAAGGAATGGGATCACGGCGTCGAGCAATGGATTTTGCGGCTGAACCTGTTGAGCAAATGGTGCCCGGAATTGGAATTGCCACCCATTACCGACGAAGATCGCCGCCATCTCATCGAGCAAATTTGCCACGGCGCCATCGGTTATAAAGACATCAAAGACCGCGACGCGCGGCCCGTGGTGCAATCCTGGCTCTCGCACGCCCAACGCGAATTGCTCGACAAACACGCACCCGAACGCCTCACGCTTCCAAATGGCCGCGCGCCGAAAGTCTCCTACGAACCCGGCAACCCGCCGCACATCGCCATGCGCATCCAGGAGCTTTACGACGTCACACAAACGCCAAAAATCGCGCTCGGCCGCGTGCCCGTGCTCGTGCATATCCTCACGCCCGGCATGAAACCCGTCCAAGTGACGCAAGACCTTGCGAACTTCTGGCGCGAACACTACCCCCGCATCAAATCCGAATTGCAGCGCAAATATCCCAAGCACGAATGGCGCTAAGCTGGGATTGCCGGCGTCCCGCCGGCAAGTTGCCAATCCGCCGGATACCGTAACGCATTCGAGTGCAAGGCGCTCGTGCGCGAAGTGGCCAATGAACTCCAAGGACCAAGCGTCCAAGCTCCAGAGAAATTCCAAGTTCCAAACCGCGTTTTGGCGGGACCAAAGGATGGATGCAACGGCAGGTGGATGCGGACGGATAGGGCGACGCTACGGGATGCCTCGCTCGATCAGGAGATCGGCGTTCCAAGGGCGCGACATTCCCCCCCAATGGAGGATTGCGGTTTTGCCAAAGCGCTTGCAGCCTTCGGAGAATCCTGTCATCTTGATAGCCGCACGAAAATTTGCGCGCTGTTGGCCCAAGTTTGGCTGGCAATGCGCCAGGTATGTCGCAAGAGCGCTTGAATATTTTGCTGATCGAGCACGACCCGGGGTTCACGCGGACGATGGGGGAGATGATCGGGCAGGCTCGAGAGTTGTTCGCCGATGTTTCCGCGGCGCCAGGCCTGCAGGAAGGGTTTTCGGCCCTGAACAACAAGCACTTTGACGTGGTCGTGCTCGATGTCTCCCTGCCGGACGGCGCCGGGCTGGCAAATATTTCCCTCCTCAAGGCCGAAGCGCCGCGATTGCCCATCATTGCCGCCGGCGATGCTGACAATGAAACGGTGGCCGTGGAGGCGGTGCAGGCGGGCGCCCAGGATTACCTGGTGAAGAGCCAGATTACGCCCGGCTGGCTGGAACGGTCGATCCGCTACGCGATTGAACGGCATCGCATGGACGTGACGCTGCTTGCGGCGGAGGAAAAATATCACAGCATTTTCGATCACCTGATTGAAGGGATTTTTCAGACCACGCCGGAGGGGCGTTATGTGCTGGCCAATACGGCATTGGCGCGGATTTACGGCTACAACACCCCGCAGGAACTGATGGAGAGCGTGACGGACATTGGACGCCGGCTTTATGTGGAGGACGGGCGGCGCGACGAGTTTGTGCAGATGATGCGCGAGCGCGACACTATCACGGGGTTTGAATCGCAGATTTATCGCAAGGACGGGAGCATTATTTGGATTTCGGAGAATTGCCATGCGCGGCGCGGGCCCAGGGGCGAATTGCTTTATTACGAGGGAACGGTTGAAGACATCACGCAACGCAAGCAGACCGAGGAAAGCCTTAAGAATTCCGAGCAGCTCTACCATTCATTGGTGGAGACGATTCCGCAGCCGATTTACCGGAAAGACACGCAGGGGAAATTCACGTTCGGCAACCGGCACTTCTGCAATTTCATGGGCACGAGCCTGGATCAATTGATTGGCAAATCGGATTTTGATTTCTTTTCGCCGGAACTCGCGGAAAAATACCGGCGCGACGACTGGCACGTGCTGGAAACCGGCCAACCTATCGCCGTGATCGAGGAAGTTCAACATCCCGGCAAGGATCTGTTGGTGATCCAGACGGTGAAAACACCGTTGTACGAAGCGAGCGGGCGCATCATCGGCTTGCAGGGGATTTTCTTCGATATCACCAAACAGCGGCAGATGGAGGAAGACCTGCGCAATTCCGAGGCGCTGTATCACTCGCTCGTGGAAACCATCCCGCAGAATATTTTTCGGAAGGATTTGCAGGGGCGGTATACGTTTGCCAACCGGCAGTTCTGCCGGACGCTCGGCAAAACGCGCGAGGAGGTCATTGGCAAAACCATCGCGGATTTTCTTCCGGCTGATGTTGCGGCGGCGCGCGAAGCGGATGACCGGAAGGTGATCGACACGCGGCGGCCTTTTGAAACCATCGAGGAGAGCAAATTTTCGGGCGAGCGCGGATATCTCCAGGTCATCAAGATGCCGATTTTCAACGCGGAGGGCGACGTGGTCGGCTTGCAGGGGATGTTCTGGGACATCACGGCGCAAAGAATGGCGGCGGAACGCATTCGCAAGGCGAACACGGAACTGGCGCGGAGTCGGAAGGAGTTGCACGCGAAAAATCTGGAGCTGGAGGATGATCTTCGGATGGCGCGCGAAATCCAGATCACGATGCTGCCGCAGACGTATCCCTCCTTCCCGCGCACGGCGACGCCGGAGGACAGCGCATTTCATTTCACGCATCGTTATTTGCCGACGGGCACGGTCGGCGGAGATTTCTTTACGGTTTCGGCGTTGTCGGACGAGGAGGCGAGCGTATTTATTTGCGACGTGGCGGGCCACGGCGTGCGTTCCTCACTGGTGACGGCGATGATTCGCGCGCTATTGGAGGAATTGAAACCGCTGGCGCACGATCCGGGGCAATTTTTCACCAAGCTGAACAGTGATTTGCACGCGATTCTGAAACATGCGGGCACGCCGATGTTGACGACGGGGTTCTACCTCGTGGCGGACTGGAAAACGGGCGTGATCCGCTATACGAACGCGGGTCATCCCAAGCCGCTGCTGGTGCGGCGGAACGCGAAGCAGGTTGAGCCGATGGTGAATATCGGCGGCAAAAGCCAGCCGGCGCTGGGGTTGTTTGAGGAGGCGATTTATTACACGTCCGAGGTGAAGTTTTCGCCGTGCGATCTCGTGATGCTTTTCACCGACGGTCTTTACGAAGTGCAGGACGAGCAACGCGAGCTGTACAGCCAGTCCATGTTGGTCGAGGACGTGAAGGAACGCGCGCAGTTGCCGGCTTCGGAGTTGTTCGATGAGTTGATTGAGCGGATGCAGCGGTTTTCGGCGGATGGGAAGTTTTCGGATGATGTTTGTTTGGTGGCGATTGAGGCGGCGGCGCATAAGTGAGCGTGGCCACCGCGCAGACTGGGCAGTCTGCGTCACAGCAGGCTGGGCAGCCTGCGCTACGGAGTTATGGCGCCATGGTTCGTTCCTCGTCCTAGTTCTCCTTCTCGTCCTCGAAATTCCTGGGTCAAAATCGAGAACGAGGACGAGGAGGATTCCTGATGCTGTGTGAATTCCGCGCTCTTGGGATTGGAAAAAAGTTACTTTACGGCGCGGCGGTTGGGAGTAAATTAGAGGCAACGCGAATGCACGCGAAACGACACGTCTCGGATTTGTGTCGAATGGCCGGCTCAGTCGAACTCGGCTTTTCTTCCCCACGAATTTTCCACGCCATCCACCTGGCGGCGCCGTGTCCGTTTCCGTTCGTTTGCCGGTTCGAGCATTCAACTAGAAAGGTGAGTTAAACCCATGGACCTGCATCATCCGATCCTTCGCGAATTCCCGGAACATCGCGAAACGATCAAGCGCCTGAAGAGTTCCGACCAGCACTTTCGCCATCTATTCGATGAATATCATCGGCTGGATGACGAAATCTATCGCATCGAGGAGGATATTGATTTCGCGACGGACCAGGAGATCGATCAATTGAAAATGCGGCGCGCGAAATTGAAGGATTATATTTACCACATTATTTGCCACCCACCGTTGGTCATGCCGGTGAGCGCGATGCGCGCGCAGGCTTGAGTTGGGAAATGAAGAGCGCAGCCGCTTCGGCCGTGGTCCGGTGCGCGTTCCCATAAAACTGAACCCTCACCCCGGCCCAATGACTCGCTCGCTCCCGCTCGTTCGGCCCTCTCGGGCCTTCGCTTTCAGCGAATTCCTTTCGCCGCTTCCCAAGCGGCTCAAGTTCCATCCGATGGGAGAGGGAGAAGTTGCTCCAGCGTTTCTCGCAAAATACAGCCACTGGTATATCGTGGTTGAGAAGTTCAGGGGGCGCGGTTTCCAAAAGTCCAAGTCAGGCCGACAGTTGGGCGGCGGCGCGGTAAATGCGCAGTTGGCCGTGGGAGTAGCGGCCACCGAGGGATTCGACAGCACCAGTTAAATTTCCAAAGCCGTGCCTCTCGAATGCGCTGGCAATTTCACGCTGTTGTTTTTCGTCCAAGAGTTTTCCGAGTTCGATGGATTCTCCCGCGCGAATCGCGTCTTCAAGATGGCCGTAAATCGTGCTCTCCTTCAAGCCGCGGCTGCTCGCGATTTCTTCGACTGATTTTTCCTGGCGGAAAAAGTGGAGCGTTTCACGGACGGTATCATTCAGCTTCGAACGAGGAGGGGGTGCAACGGCTTCCTCGAATTCTTCGGCGAAGACCTGGCGGGCGTTTGTCTGCAAGTGAGCGGCGATTTCCGACATGAAAATTGCGCCGAATTCGCGCAGTTTCTTTTCACCAACGCCGCTGATGCGCGAAAACGAGCGTTCGTCGGCGGGATAGTTTCGCGCCATTTGACGCAGGGAAACGTCTGAAAATATGATGTAGGGCGGAACACTGCGTTCGTCGGCCAGGCGCTTGCGGAGTTGGCGGAGGCGGTCGAAGAGGACTTCATCGCAGGAAATTTCACCGGCGCGGTGTTTCGCGGGTTCGGGAGCGGTGACGGCGCGGGTGAGCGTGATTTTTTGGCGCGATTTCAGGGCGGAGCGGCCTTCGTTAGTGAGTTCGAGCGTGTTGAAATTCTCGGCGTGCTGGTGCAGAAAGCCGAGGCGCACCAACTCACGTCCGATGGCGGACCATTCGGGGCGGCTGTGTTCGGCGCCGATGTTGTAAGTCGAGAGGGATTGGTGATTCCATTTGCGGATGCGGTCGGTTTCCGCGCCGCACAGGACTTCGACGACGTGCTGGACGCCGACGCTGAATCCGCTTTTTTCGCGGATGCGATAGACGCAGGAGAGGAATTTTTGGGCGGCGAGGGTGCCGTCCCAGGTTTCGCGGGGGGAGAGGCAATTGTCGCAGGCGGAGCAGCCCTCATCCAAACCCTCACCCTGCCCTCTCCCATCCGATGGGAGAGGGTGAATAGATGACGCGTTTGGAGGATTGTTGAGCGAGGGGATAGTTCCAGCTTTTTGCGCAGAAGTTTGAGCCTCCTCACGTCGGCTCCTGCCATTGTACGATTCGCCGAAGTAGTTCAGCAAAAAGGCGCGGCGGCAGGAGGCGGATTCGGCGTAGTGGACGATTTGCTCGAGTTGTGCGCGGGCGATGTCGCGCTCTTTGGGGTTGGTCATCTCATCGATGAAGCGGCTGTATTTGACGCGGTCGCCGGGGCTGAAGAGGAGCAGGCATTCGCTCGGCAAACCATCGCGGCCGGCGCGGCCGGTTTCCTGGTAGTAACCTTCGATGTTTTTCGGCAGATCGTAGTGGATGACGAAGCGGACGTTGGGTTTGTTGATGCCCATGCCGAAGGCGATGGTGGCGCAGACGACGCGGACTTCATCGCGCAAGAAGGCTTCCTGGCTGCGGCTGCGGTCGTCGGTTTCCATGCCGGCGTGATAGGCGGCCGCGCGGACGCCGTCGACGTTCAGCTTGCTGGCGAGGCTTTCGGCGGTTTTGCGCGCCTGGCAATAGATAATGCCGCTTTCGCCGGGACGCGCGCGGATGAAATCGGTGATTTGTTCGTAAGCGCCGGATTTTGCGGAGACGCGATAGGTGAGATTGGGGCGGTTGAAGCTGGCAACGTAACACGCGGTCGAGCGGAGGTGCAGTTGCGTGATGATGTCGGCGCGGACGCGTTCGGTGGCGGTGGCCGTGAGGGCCATCATGGGCACGTCCGGGAAAACGCCGCGCAGGGAATTGATCTGGCGATATTCGGGGCGAAAATCATGGCCCCACTCGCTGATGCAATGGGCTTCGTCGATGGCGAAGAGGTTGACGTTCCAGCGCTTTAAATCTTCGAGAAAGCCGGAGAGCATCAGGCGCTCGGGGGCGACGTAGAGGAGGCGAAATTCCCTGTTGTGGAGGCCGTGCAGGCGCGGGCGGGATTCGCCGGCGGCGAGGGAGGAATTCAAAAACGTCGCGGGCACGCCGGCGGCTTGAAGGGCGTCGACCTGGTCTTTCATCAAGGCGATCAGCGGCGAGACGACGACGGTGAGTCCGGGGCGCACGAGAGCCGGGAGTTGGAAGCACAGGGATTTGCCGCCCCCGGTGGGCAGGACGGCGAAGACGTCGCGGCCGGCGAGGGTGTCGCGGATGATTTGCTCCTGCAGCGGACGAAAGGACGTGAAGCCGAAAACTTTTTTCAGCGTGTCGCGCAGGGGGGCGGAGTCGTTCACGATGGGAGTGTCTGGAAAACGCGAGGAGAATTCAAGCGCGGGAGCGGAGTTGGAAATCCGAAATCCGAAGCCCGAAAGAAGACCGAAGTTCGAAATCCGAAAATCGCGCGTGCGTCGATCGAGCCTCAGATAATCTCGAGAAGTCACCTACGGCTGTTCGGGATTCGGATTTCGGATTTCTTTCGGATTTCGGTATTCGGGCTTCGGATTTGGCACTCGCCGCGCCGCCGGGACAGCGGCGCTCCCAGAGTGTTTGAACGCGGGAAGCAAGGGCCGCGTCTAACTAAAAATGATAGATTCACCGTTAAAAAAATTGCTGGTCCGAAAAATCGGCAGCAATACGTTTCTCAGGGCCACGGGGCGCTGGACGAAAAAAGCGGAGGCGGCCTTTAATTTTCCCACGCTGGTTGATGCGATCCATACCTGCCTGGCACGCGGGATCAAGCACGTTGAGTTTGTGCTGCGCTTTGAGGGGGACACGCAGGATCAGTGCTTTCAGTTGGATTTAGCTTAAAAAGTTGGGCAACTTCGGGCGTGGTACGCAGAATCACATGTTTTGTCAGCAACCAATTGCGGCAAATGCCGTATGGCTTGCGGGTTCTGTCCAGAGTTCATCTTTGGTTTGCCTTCCTTTTTCCGGCGTCGACTCTCATTTTGCTTTTGATGCATGGTCCAAATTCGCCATTTTCCTTTTCCGTTGGTGGAAAACACGTGACTTACGAGGAGTTTTTGCGAAGCGGCGGCTTTTTATGGTTTTTCCTGTTCGGCATTTACAGCGGCGTTCTTGCCTTTGGCTTTCTTCGCGCCACGCGTTGGTCACGTCCGCTCTGCTTTTTACCGACTTTCGTCTGGCTCTTCGCGACGATTCTCCATCCTAAGCGCCTGTTTTCGATCGCAGTTTATCATTATTTGATTTTCGCTTGTGAGGTAGGGCTTTTGGTGTGGTATCTATTTTTTCGACGGACGGTGAGAGATTATTTTGCCAGAATGCGAGAACTGGATGCCTAACGCCGCCTCACCAAGCGGTCACTCACGCGACACACAAATCTCAAGCACGCGGTTTATGGCAAAAAGAATGATTTCAGTCGTCCCTGCGGGACTTGGGATTAATTGGATCGAGACCCGGCGTTGAAACGCCGGGCTATTTTCGGAAATCCCTTCGGGATTGAGGCGCAACAGGCAGGTCCGAAGGTTTCGAAATTGCCGGCGCCAAAAAGTTTTGGACGAGACCTCCGAAACGATCCGCTGGACGCGGGTCCTGAACAATAGAGATTATGCGCAACAGCCGGTGTTCGCGCCGATCAGGAGATCGGCGCTCCAAGGGCAGATTACTCCTGCACGTATTTTAGGACGCGGGATTTTTCGGAGCGTTTGCGCTGGTTTTCGTCCAGGATCTTTTTCCGTAAACGGAGATTCTTGGGCGTGGCTTCGACGTATTCGTCAACGTCGATGTATTCCAAGGCGCGTTCGAGGCTGAGTTTCAACGGCGGGCTCAATTGGATGCCTTTGCCGTCGCCTTGGGAACGCATGTTGGTGAGGCGTTTTTCCTTCACCGGGTTCACCGGAATGTCGTTCTCGCGCGCGTTTTCGCCGACGATCATGCCCACGTAAATCGCATCGCCGGGCACAACCATGAGGCGGCCGCGTTCCTGCACCATGTTCAACGCGTAGGAAGTAGCTTCGCCGGTGTCCATGCTGACGAGCGAGCCGTTCTTGCGCGCGGCGATTTCGCCGCGGTCCGGGCCGTATTCGTGGAACAAATGGCTCATGACGCCCATGCCGCGGGTCACGTTCACGAGGTCGGTTTCGAACCCGATCAATCCGCGCATCGGGATCAAGGCTTCGATGGTGACCTGGTTGCCATGATGGTTCATGTTGACGATCTCGGCTTTGCGGAAGGCGAGATCTTCCATGATGGCGCCCATGTTTTCCTGGGGAATTTCCACGAACAATTTTTCGATGGGTTCCAACGGATTGCCGGCGGCGTCCTTTTTCCAGAGCACTTCGGGACGCGAGACGAGGACTTCGTAGCCTTCCCGGCGCATTTGCTCGACGAGAATGGCGATCTGCATTTCGCCACGGCCGCTGACGGCGAAGATTTTTGGGTCGCTGGTCTGGGCGATGCGCAGGGCGACGTTGGTGCGCGTCTCTTTGACGAGACGATCCCAGATGTGGCGCGCGGTGACGAGTTTGCCGTCCTGGCCGGCGAGCGGGCCATCGTTGACGGCGAATTCCATTTGAATCGTCGGCGGATCGACGGGGATGTAGGGCAGCGCAGTGCGCAATTCGGAATCGCACAGGGTTTCTCCGATGAAGACATCCTCGAAACCGGTGAGGCCAACGATGTCGCCGGCCGAGGCTTCCGGCACTTCGATGCGTTTCATGCCTTCGAAGTGATAGATGGCGGTGATTTTATTTTTGGTGATGCGGCCATCGCCGTGGCGGCAGATGGCGGGGTCGCCGACTTTGACTTTGCCCTCGTAAATTTTTCCGAAAGCGATACGACCGAGGTAATCGCTGTAGTCGAGGTTGGCCACGAGCACCTGGAAACCTTCACCGGCCTTTGCGCGCGGCGGCGGGATGTGTTTGCAGATGGCGTCGAAGAGCGGCTCCATGGTGCCGGAGACGTGCTCAAGCTCGGTCTTGGCGTAGCCGGCCTTGGCGGAGCAATAAATGAACGGGAAATCGAGCTGCTCATCGGTGGCGTTGAGCGAGATGAACAATTCAAAGACCTGATCGAGGACTTTTTTGGGATTGGCGTTGTCGCGGTCGATCTTGTTGATGACGACGATGGGCTTGGCGCCGGCTTCGAGGGCTTTGCGCAGCACGAAGCGGGTTTGCGCCTGGGGACCTTCGGCGGCATCCACGACGAGCAGCACGCCGTCAATCATGTTCATGATGCGTTCGACTTCGCCGCCGAAATCGGCGTGTCCGGGAGTATCGACGATGTTGATGTGGAAATTCTTGTATTTGAAGGCGGCATTTTTCGCGCGGATGGTGATGCCCTTTTCCTTTTCGAGGTCCATGGAATCCATGAGGCGTTCGACCTGGGATTCGTGCTGGTTGGCGCGGAAGGTGCCGGATTGCTTGAGCAAGCAATCCACGAGGGTGGTCTTGCCGTGGTCAACGTGCGCGATGATGGCGATGTTTCGAATGTGCTGCATTATGTGTAAATTTGTCAGTTAAATCAGTTAAAGGGGTTAAATGAGTTAAAATCGTTCAAAACAGAACCGGAGGTCCCATCCCTTTAACTTGCTAACCAGTTTAACCTTTAACCAATTAAACTGGTTAAAATCGAGCCGCATAACTTGCCTGAAAATCAGAAAAGGTCAAGCTTTGGATGAGGAAAAATGGGAAATGAACCTTCGATGAATCCGAGCCCTCACCCTGGCCCTCTCCCATCCGATGGGAGAGGGGAATGATTCACGCGTCGGTAATCAATTCAGCGGCAGGGGCGGTGACAGTCTTCCGATTCCACTAGCCCATCAGGCGCACTTTGGTTTGGGATTACCTTGCGGAATCAACAATTGGGGCAGCGGCTGACTTCCATCCAGAAGGCGTGCAGTTTTTCGACCATGCTAACGTAGCCTTCGAGCGAGTAGGGTTTGACGATGTAGGAGTTGGCGCCGAGTTCGTAGGCGCGGTTCACGTCCATTTCCTGGTCCGAGGAACTGAGGACCAGGACGGGGAGGCGTTTGAGGCGCGGTTGTTTATGGAGCCAGACGAGGACGTCGAATCCGTCCATTCTCGGCATTTTCAAATCCAGGAGAATGAATTGAGGCAGCGGATGCGCGGCCCGATCGCGGAATTGATCGTCGCCGGAAAGGTAATTGATGGTTTCCTCGCCGTCGCGGACGGAAAACAGATCGAGGTCAACCGCGCACTCCTGAAATGCGCGTTTAAGAAGAGCGAAATCCTCGGCTGAATCGTCGGCCACCAGTATTCTTTTGCGGTCGGACATACAACATTGTTGCGCTGAACTACGTCACGCAAAGCAGGCATGGAATAGCATGATGGCCCGGGGTCGGCAATTAAAATTCGGGTGCAACTTCCATCGTGCTTTGATATAATCGCGGCCCAGCATGGACGACCATTTGACCAGCACCAATGCAGCCGCGGGCGGGGGCGGTTTTGGCGTCGTCGCGCACGCGTCGGCGTGGCTGCACATGGAATGGGTGCAGATCCTGGTGGTCGTGGTTTTTGCGCCGCTGATTTATTACTTGATGCTGTTGCTGGGGCGGCAGTTGAAACGGCGGCACGGGGTGCGACTGGGGATTCTGTATCATCTTTTTTCGCTGGGGTTTGCGATCTTCCTGCCGGCAGCGCTGTTGCCGGATAAATGGCCCCTGGTCAGGCACATCGGAGCGGCCACGGTTTTATTCGGGGGCGTGTTCGTGATTTCGCTGGTGGATCGCTATGTTTGGGAACTTTATCTCAAGCAGAAGCACAACATCGAGGTGCCCAAATTTCTGCCGGAAGTTGTGCGGCTGGGAATCCTGGTGCTGGCGGTGTTCGTGGCGCTGGTGTGCTTCTATCATCAAAACTTCGCGAGCATGATCATCGCGCCGGGAATTGCCGCGGTGGTGATTGGTTTTGCGATGCAGGATTCGCTGGGGAACATTATTTCCGGGATCGCGCTGCAGGCGGGGAAACCTTTTGGGCATGGCGATTGGCTGCAGGTGGATGGCCGTTACGCGGAGGTGATTGAAGTGAACTGGCGCGCCACGCGGCTGCGCACGCATGACGACGTCGTGATTGAAATTCCGCACCGGCAGATGGCATCGCAGACGATCGTGAATCTCAATCGCCCGACGCGGCGCCATGCGGTGCGCGTGTCCGTGGGCATTGATTATGCCGCGCCGCCGAGCCGGGTGAAGGATGTCCTGCTGCACGCGACTTCGAACGCCAAGGGCGTTGCACCGGAGCCGAAGCCAAAGATTTATTTAAAAACTTTCGCCGATTCGAGCGTCGAATATGAGATCAAGTTCTGGGTGGATGATCATTCGTATTACCATGAGGTCTGCGATTCGGTGCGGAGCAATGTGTGGTACAGCCTGCAGCGGCACGGCATCAAGATCCCTTTCCCGGTGCGGACGGTGCAAATCGAGCGCCCGAGCCGCAACAAGCAGCAGGAGGTGCAATCCGCCGCGCGCCAGATCCTGCGGCAGCAGCCGATGTTCAAATCCTTCAACGACGAGCAACTGGATGCGTTGCTTCCCCGCGGGCAGGCCACGAATTTTGGACGCGGCGAAACGCTCATCGAGCAGGGCGCGAACGGCGATTCGATGTTCATCCTGGTGAAGGGCGAGGCGAATGTGGTGGTGCACCGGAACGGTTTCGAGACGCATGTGGCGTCATTGAACTCGGGTGATTGCTTCGGGGAAATGTCGTTGCTCACGGGGGAGCGGCGCAGCGCGTCGGTGATCGCGAATTCCGATTGCGAGGTGGTGGAAATCGGGAAATCGATTCTCGCCAACAGTCTGCGCGAGAACCCGGAGCTTTTGACCAAACTGAGCGGGTTGCTGGCGCAACGGCAGTTGGAGAACGAAGGCGCCATTGCCGCGCAGGCCGATACGAGCATTGTTCGCGCGAAGCAGAGCCAGTATCAGACGACGTTCATTGACCGGTTGCGGGTGTTTTTTGAGCTGTGATTCAGAGGGTGTAACAAAATGCATTGGACGGTGGGGCGCGCCACTCTGTGCGCGCCGTTCTTGAACCAATTGCGGCGCGCGCGGAGCGGCGCGCCCTACCACCGCGGGCAAGAAGCCTCATTTCGTTATACGGCTTAAGCCTTGCGGGGCGCAGTCAGATTGAAAGGTTTGTGACGGAAATAGTTCGCATGAAACAAGGTGGCGGCTGAAACACTCATAATTTCCGGAAATATAAACCAACGGCAGACCGGCTCCTTAAAATCAAATCACGCGCCACTGGAATGAACTTCGATCCGAAACACCTCCGCCACTGCCTAATGATTGGTCTGGCGGCGTTGGTTTCGTTGGCAACCGCGGCGCAGGGCGCGCGCCAATTTGTCCTCGCCCATACGCCGGCGGCGGCGCGGCTGGCCGGGCAACCCATTGGGACGCTCGCCGCGACTCAACGGCTGTCGCTGGCGATTACGTTGCCGTTGCGAAATCGGGCGGCGTTGAGCAACCTGCTGCGGCAGATCAATGATCCGGCCAGCCCGAATTATCATCATTATCTCACGCGGGACCAGTTCACCAGGCGATTTGGCCCCTCGGAGCAGGATTATAATACCCTGAAAAAATTCGCGGCGGCCAACGGCTTGCGCGTGCAGGCTGAACCTGCCAACCGGATGTTGCTGGAAGTAAGCGGCACCGTGGCGGACATTCAGCGAACGTTTCACACGACACTGGGTGTTTATCGGCATCCAACCGAAGCGCGGACTTTTTTCGCGCCGATGACGGAACCATCGCTGGACTTGTCGGTGCCGGTTTTGAGCGTGGGCGGGCTGGATAATTACGCGTTGGCGCGTCCACGTTTGCAATCGGCGGTCCTGGTGTCGACCAATGCCGTGCCGCGCGCCGGCTCCGGACCCAATGGAGAATATGAAGGCTACGATTTCCGCGCGGCTTATGTGCCGGACACGACTCTGACCGGCGCGGGACAATCCGTGGGCCTGGTGCAATTTGACGGTTACACGGCGAGCGATATTAACTATTACGAAACTAATGCAGGGCTGCCGAACGTGGTCCTGACGAACGTTTTGCTGGAGGGCGCGACTGGGCAGCCGAGCGGCAACGGTGGTGAAATGGAGGTCTCGCTGGACATCGAAATGGCGATTTCGATGGCGCCGGGACTGGACCAAGTGATCGTTTACATGGCGCCGAATCCGTCACCCTATGAGATCATTCTCAACCAGATGGCCGGCGACGACACGGCGAAGCAATTAAGCTGCTCGTGGTTTATTCAAGGCGGCGCGTCGAATGCGGCAACGGACCAGATTTTCCAGGAAATGGCGGCGCAGGGACAATCGTTTTTCGATGCGTCCGGCGATAACGATGCGTTTACCGGCTTGATTGATTTTCCCAGCGACAGTCCCTACATCACCCAAGTGGGCGGGACGCAGTTGACGACGGCCAGCCCGGGCGGGCCGCGAACTGCCGAGACGGTGTGGAATCGCGAGAATGGGAAAGGCTCAGGCGGCGGCATCAGCACGCAATATCCAATCCCGGACTGGCAGACGAATATCGATATGAGCGCCAACCAGGGTTCCACCACGATGCGGAACGTTCCGGACGTGGCGATGGTGGCGGAAGACATTTATGTGCGGGTGAACGGAGAGGATCATCGCGTGGGCGGCACGAGCTGCGCGGCGCCGCTCTGGGCTGGTTTCACGGCGCTGGTCAACCAGGAGGCGGTTGCGTGGGGGCATCCGACGGTTGGGTTCATCAACCCGATGCTGGACAAAATCGCGAGCGGCCCAAATTACAACGCGTGTTTTTTTGACATTACCAATGGCAACAACACGAGTTCGGGAAGTCCGTCACAGTTTTTCGCCACGCCGGGATATGATTTGTGCACCGGCTGGGGCACGCCCAACGGCCAGAGATTGATCGATGCGCTGGCGATTCCGGAAGCATTGCAAATTTTGCCGGCGGCGGGCTTTTCATCCGAGGGTGGAGTTGGCGGGCCTTTCACCGTCACGTCGCAAACGCTCAGTTTAACCAACGTGGACACGAATTCAGTGACTTGGACACTGGCCAGCACTTCCGCGTGGCTGGACGTGTCGCCGCCCGGCGGCACTCTGAATCCGGGCGACGCGGCGACACTGGTCACCGTGAGCTTGAACGCGGCGGCGAGCCATTTGGCGGTGGGAGTTTATGACGCGGCCATTTGGTTTACGAATTTGGACGACCAAGCGAGCTTTGAGCGCGATTATTCTCTGACCATTCTTGCTCCCCCGTCGATTACGACTGCACCGACGAACCAGGCGGTATTGGATGGCGCGACGGCATCCTTCTCCGTGACAGCGGCGGGCGGAATGCCGCTATTTTTTCAATGGCAATTCGATGGCACGAATCTCACTGACGGCGGAAATATCAGCGGTTCGATGGGCACGAACCTGGTGATTACCAATGTTGGTCCGGCTGATGTGGGGCCATACACCATCGTGCTGACGAATCTGGCGGGTTCCATCACCAGCAGCGTGGCGCAATTGACGATCGTGGATTCCGAACCGGTCATTACGGTTGAGCCGACCAATGAGGCGGTCATAGCCGGCGACACGGCGACGTTTACGGTGGGGGCGGTGGGCGCCAAGCCATTTTATTATCAATGGAGTTACGGCGGACTGGATGGCACAAACATCGATGGCGCCACCAATGCCGCGCTGACCATTCCCAACGTGCAACTTTCCGACGCCGGGCAATATTCCATGACGATATCCAATTCGATCGGCGCAACAACGAGTTCCAGTGCGACGTTGAGCGTTATTCTGGTTCCGGTCATCACCAATTTCAGCCCGAGCTCGGGATCAGCCGGGACGAATGTGACTATTACGGGTTCCAATTTCAGTCCGGTGGCGGGCAGCAACATTGTTTATTTCGGAGCGGTCCGCGGGACGGTGGTGAGCGCGAGTGCAACGAATTTGTTGGTGACGGCGCCGACCAACGCGACCTTTTCGCCCATTACGGTGACGGTCAATGGATTGATTGCGTCGGCGGCACAGCCGTTCGTGCCGGAGTTTTCCGGCATTGGGCAAATTGACGGTTCAACTCTGGGCGCGGCAGTGACTCTAAATCCGGGAAATGGGCCGGAGTTGGTGGTCATTGCGGATTTAAACGGGGACGGCAAACCGGATCTGGTGACTGCCGATGCCTCGAGCACGGTTTCCATTTATCAAAACATCAGCACGAATGGTACGATCACGACCAATTCATTCGCGCCGCCAATTTCACTTGGCCTGTTGTCCAGCAACTCAACCACGCCTTACAGCCTCGTGGTGGCGGACCTGGATGGGGACGGAAAACCGGACATCATCGCGCTCGATTCCGAAGACAACCAGGTGTCGGTTTTCAGAAACATCAGTTCGGGGCAAACCATCACCGCCAGTTCGTTTGCGGCGCGACAGGATTTTTCCGGCGGCACGGAAATGCGCGGGCTCGCGGTGGGAGATTTGAATCACGATGGCAGGCTGGAGATAGTCAGCGCCAATTCAGGTGACAACACGGTTTCCGTTTTTGAAAACCAGAGTTCGCCCGGGAATATCGTGTTCGCGGCGCGGGTTGATCTCGATGCGGCCTCGAATCCTTTCGGCGTGGCCGTTGCGGATATCGACGGAGACGGCAATCCGGATTTGATTTCGGCGAACAGCGGCGATTCCAGCGCGGCGATTTCCATCTTTCCAAACCCTGGCATCTCCGGCGTGATTTCAAACCAATCGTTCGGAGCGCGCATTGATTTTGGCGGGAACAGCGCGCCGCAAGCACTGGCCATTGGCGATTTGGATGAGGACGACAGATTGGATATTGTGGTGGGCTCGCCGAATGGGCAGACGATTTCGGTTTATCACAATGCCAGCACCCCCGGTGTTCTCGATAATGGATCGCTCGAAGCCGCGGTGGATTTTAACGCCGGGGCCATGGTGAATTGGATTGCGCTGGCGGACATGGATGGCGATGGGCGGCTGGATGTGGCCATGACGGCGCAGGGCGCGAACATTTTTTCCATTTTCAAAAACACGAGCGCGCCGGGAAGTTTCACGAGCGATTCTCTTGCTCAGCGCGCGGATTTTCCGATGAATTCCTATCCCGACGGCCTGGCGCTGGGCGACCTGGACGGCGACGGCCGGCCCGACGTGGTCTTCGGCGATTTGTACAATGGTACGCTCTCGATTTATCCGAACACGACTGCGCCGGAGGGCTCGCCGGTGATTACTTCGCAGCCGACGAACGTAACGGTGCTGCAAACGAGCACAGCTACATTTAATGTCGTCGTTTCCGGCAATGCGCCGCTGTTTTATCAATGGCATTTCAACCAGACCAACGACATTCCGGGAGCGACAAATGACACGTTGGTGATCACGAACGCGCAATTCAGCGATGCGGGTTTTTATTCCGTGACGGTGACCAACGTGCTGGGCGCGACGACCAGTTCCAACGCGCTGTTGACCGTGACGGGGGTCGATCACTTCGCGTGGAGCGCGATTCCATCGCCGCGATTTGTGAATGCGGCGTTTGCCGTGACAGTCCTGGCGCAGGATGCGACGAATGGGACTTTCACGAATTTCACGGGAATGGTGCCGATCAGTTCCATGATGGATTTGCCAATCACTCCGTTGGCCGGCAATTTCGTGGACGGCGTTTGGTCGGGCACGATCACGGTTTCCCAAGCTGTTTCCAATCTGGTGCTGGAGGCGGATGATGGCTATGGGCATGTCGGTTTTGCCAATGCGATTGATGTGGTGGAGTTGCCCTCGCTCGGCACATTGAATTTCGGCACGTCGTTGACGATTTTCTGGCCGGTGGCGCCGTCGAATTTCGTGCTGGAAAGCTGCGGGGATCTTTCGTCGGGTGAGTGGGCGCCGGTGACAAACGCAACGGTTCCATTTATGGGCCAGAATCTTGAGTCCGTGCCCGTCACCGACACGAACCAGTTTTTCCGGTTGCACTATTTGGGGCCGTAAAACAAATCCAAAACCCTCACCCCGGCCCAATGACTCACTCGCTCCCGCTCGTTCGGCCCTCTCGGGCCTTCGCTTTCAGCGAATTCCTTTCGCCGCTTCCCAAGCGGCTCAAGTCCCATCCGATGGGAGAGGGGGCAATCGTTCACACGTCCGTAACAGATTCAACCGCGTTGTCTGCGCTCAGATTGAAGTTAATTTCTTGGGAAAGGGCACCGCTTTTGCTAAATCCGAGGGGTGCGGCGGGATCAAAAATATCATGCTCGAAGTGATGGCAATGCCTGGTGGTGGCTGCTGGTTCTGATTGCGGCCATTGGACTTGCGTGGTTTTGGTGGAAGGCAGCGAAGACCAGGCCGCGCGTCATTGCACGGCCAGTTGCCGCAACTCCGGCAACGGCCACAACGCCGACAACGCCCGTAACTTCTACAGCGCCCGCACATGTGGTGGCTTCTTCGAATGTGCCCGTCCGCGCCAAAACCAACGCTCCGCTGATCGCTCCGGCAGCCGGTTATCCGCGGCCGGTCCAGACTGTTTTCGAGGCCCAACTCGCACTGGATCGCCAGGGAATTTCGCCGGGTTCACTGGATGGAAAAATCGGCTCGCAGACGCGCGCGGCGATTCGCGCGTTTCAACATCAATTGGATTTGCCGGAAACCGGGGAACTGGATGATACCACCAGAACCAATCTGATGTTGGACACGCCGCCGCTGGGCACTTACACGGTTACTTCAAACGATCTCGCGCGGCTGCAACCGGTGAGCAAGACGTGGCTGGGAAAATCGCAGCAGACGGCTCTCGATTATGAGACCATTCTTGAACTGGTGGCGGAAAAAAGTCATTCGCATCCGGAGCTCATTCGGCGATTGAACCCCGAAGTGGACTGGACGAATATTTCGGCCGGCACTGCGCTGGAGGTGCCGGATGTGACGGGTGACGATCTGCAGGACAAGGCGGCGTTCGTGCGCATCAGTTTGTCGGGGAAAATTTTGGAGGCATTCGATACGGATAGCAATTTGATGGTGCATTTTCCGTGCAGCATTGCAAAACACGTGGAGAAACGGCCGGTGGGCGAATTGCATGTGGCAGTCGTGGCGCCGAATCCAAATTATACCTTCGATCCGGATTTGTTTCCCGAATCGCCGGAAGCGAAGGAGCAGCCCGGCGTGAAATTGATTCTGCCGCCCGGGCCGAATAACCCGGTCGGAACGGTGTGGATCGGCCTCGACAAGCCGGGCTACGGCATGCACGGGACACCGAAGCCGGAGGAGGTAGGCCGGACGGAGTCTCACGGATGTTTTCGCCTGGCGAATTGGAACGCGGAGCGGTTGTTGAAAATCGTGTGGGTGGGAATGCCGGTTTACGTGGAGCCGTAGATTCTCAAACCTTTGTCTTGATGCCACAGGCGCGCAGGAAGCACCAGCCGCGCACCGCTTCGAAAATGCAGAAAAGCCCGATCACGACCAATGGAATGGCCGCCCACAACGTAACGTCGGCGAGGATGATGCCGACAATGAGCAGGATGGATCCGGTGATGCCACGAGCCATGCGGCCCCGGAAATTGATATTCCGCTTGAAGAATCCGGCCATGCGGCACGATAAAACATTGCCGGGCGGAGCGCAATCGTTGGCAAATCTCTCTTTTGCCGAAAGTTAAATTCGCGCCGATCAGGAGATCGGCGCTCCGCGTTGCAGGTCTCATTTCTCGTGCCGGCCAGCGGGCTGATCATGCAACCGGGCGGCGTCATGGTTATTTCCTCGACAAATGAAGAACTCGAAATAAAATCGCATCCATGGCTGCTGCGGCTCTTCAGCAGCCATGGATGCTTTTCAATTAATCTCTCTTTGTTTATTAAATCTCTGGAGGTCGGGCTTCCGCCGAGTTTATCTCAGGGCAAGTCGCTGATTAACATCCGCTCTGGTTCTAATTGCCGAAATCTCCATGCGATTCAATGCCTCGAAAACGCCATCTTTTCCTGCGTCTTCGAGCCATCTTTTTCCCGCGGACTGATGGCCGGGGGCACTTCGATGCCGAGCGCGGTGCTCAGGTCAATCTCGTGCTCCTGTTCCTGCTTGATGATTCCGCGCAGCGTTTCGCTCAGCGCGAACTCGCCCATCGCCTCGGCCTGGCGAATGCGTTCGCGGTAGCGGCCCACGGTTTCGCGCTCATTTTGCAGGTCGGCACGCAACATTTCCTGTGCGTCACGGGAGGTTTTCACCGGCTTGGGCATTACGACGGGCATGCCGCCGAGATAATCAATCTGCTTGGCGATTTGAAGCGCGTGCGACAATTCCTCCGCGGCGTGCGTCTCCAATTCGCGCGCAATGTCCGTGTACGCGGCGCCTTTCAACACTTGGCTGTAGACAACATACGCAATGATCGCCTGGTATTCCCCGGCGAGGTCCTCGTTCAGCAGCTCGACCATGCGTTCGCGAGTCATGTTTGAATCATTTTCCTTGTTCATAATATCAAAACCGGGGAACCGAATATCCGTTTCCCTCGTCCTTAATAACTTGGACGCTTGCGCGAATTTCGACCATGGGGAGGTTTACCCCGTGTTTGCCAATGTAGTACAGATTCGTGACGATGCCAGTGAACATGCCAATGCAAGCAAAAGGATCTTTTTCCGGGTGTTTCAATAAACAGACACCGCAGTCTTTATTTTTGTATATGGCGGCGGTCACAGACCACCGCTACGGGCGAGACTCCCTCGTGACAAACCGGCCCGTTCTCCCCTACATTCTCCGCTCATGACCAAAGCGCCGTTGATATTGATTTCGCCGAGCATTGAAAGTGAAGGGGTGGAGTTTCACGATCGGTCCATCAGCCTTTCCGAGGCGTATCCCCGTGCGGTGGCGAATGCGGGCGGCATTCCGCTCACGATGCCCGTCGGCCAGTCGCGCGAAATGGTCGCCGAATGCGTCCGCTGTTGCGACGGCGTGCTGATGACCGGCGGCGACGACATCGAACCGCGGCTGTACAAGGACCGGCTTCCAGCCAAATTGCGAAAGACGGTCGGCACCACGCCAGACGGCGGAGAACGCGATTTGCGGGAATTGATTTTGATCGATGAAGTGTTCCGGCAGCACAAGCCGCTGCTGGCGATTTGCCGCGGCCACCAGCTTTTGAACATCGCCCTGGGCGGCACGTTGCTGGTGGATATTCCCATGGAAATGCCCAAGGCGATGAATCACGGGCGCATGGATAAGCGCAGCGAGGTGGTGCATGAAGTGCAATTGACACGGGAATCATTACTGTCCAAGATAACCGGCAAGCGGACATTGGGCGTGAACAGCACGCATCACCAGGCGGTGGGCCGAGTCGCCGAACTGTTGCAGGTGACCGGGGTGAGCGGGGATGGTGTGGTGGAAAGCATGGAACTGAAGCCGCAAGCAGCCCGTTTGCTTCCTTTCATGCTGGCCACGCAATTTCATCCCGAACGGCTGGTGGATCGTTACCCGGAACACCGGGCGATCTTTCGCGCATTCACGCATGCCTGTGCGCTATCGCAAAGAAAACTATGAAGGGCAAGATAATGGTCGTTGACGACGCCGCGGATATCCGCGATTTGCTCGCCGCAATTCTCCGTGACACCTACGATGTCTCCGAGGCCAAAAGCGGCGCCGAATTGAAACAGGCCTTCACACAACAACAAGCGGACGTCGTCCTGCTTGATCTGAAGTTGCCTGATGCGGACGGCCTCGATCTTCTCCCGCTGGTTAAAAAACAATGGCCCGACACGGAAGTGGTTGTCCTGACCGGCAACGCCACTTTCGAGGCCGCCGTCGAAGCCACCAAACGCGGCGCGTATCATTTTCTGAACAAACCTTTCGACACCCAGGGCCTGCTTGTGACGGTGGAACGCGCGCTGGAGCACAAACAGCAAAACGAGGAGAACAGCTCCCTCCGCCGCGCGCTCTCAACGATGAGCGGCGGGACTTCTCCGATTTTCCAGAGCACCGCCATGCAGAACGTGGTGCGCACGGTCGAACGCGTGGCGCCGAGCGACGTCGCGATTCTCATCACTGGTGAGAGCGGTTCGGGCAAGGAAGTGATTGCGGATTTAATTCACACCATCAGCCCGCGCAGCAAGGGCAAGATCATCAAGATTAATTGCGCCGCGTTGCCGCGGGAATTGATCGAGAGCGAATTGTTCGGCTCCGTCAAAGGCGCGTTCACCGGCGCGCATTCCGATCGCGAAGGCCTGTTCCGGCAGGCGGAAGGCGGAACGCTGTTCCTCGACGAAATTTCGGAAATGCCCATCGACACGCAAAGCAAGCTCTTGCGCGTGTTGCAGGATCAGGAAGTGCGGCCGGTCGGCGGCAAGGTGAGTTACAAGACGAATTGCCGGCTCGTCGCGGCCACCAATCGCCGCCCGGATGAAGCCATCAAGGACGGCAAGCTGCGCGAGGATTTGTATTACCGCATCAGCGCCATCTCGGTGCACCTGCCGCCATTGCGCGAGCGCCGGGAAGACATCATGCCGCTGGCGAATTCGTTTCTGAAACGGTTCGTGGCGCAATCCAACCGGCCCATTCGCGGCTTCACGCCGGAAGCCACCGAGCGGTTGACGGGGTTTGACTGGCCGGGCAACGTGCGCCAGTTGCAGAATGAAATTCAGCGCGCCGTGTTGCTGTGTGAGACGGCGGAAATCGATTCCACGGATTTGTCCATCACGACCGCGAAGCCGGAATCCGAGCAATCCCAGGACACGAATTTCACTTTGCTCGAAGGCGTGGAGCGCAATGCGATCGTGCAGATGCTGAAGGAAACCGGCGGCAATAAGCTTGAAACCGCCAAACGCCTCGGCATCGGTCGCCAGACGCTTTATAATAAAATCAAGGCTTACGGGATTGAGGTGTAAGCCGGGCGCGACTGGCCCGGGACTTTGCGGTCGCTTGCCTTACTTCGAGGTCACAAATCAGCGCGCCGGAGAGAGAACTTCTCTTGAGGAAAGTGTTTCGATGATCCCATTCCGCGCGGCATGACGTGTCAGGCCCGCGATGCAATGGATGTCGAGCTTGCCCATCAAGGACTGCCGGTGTTTTTCCACGGTCTTGATGCTGATATTCAATTCACCGGCAATTTGCTTGTTGGAAAATCCTTCCGCGATCAATTGAAACACTTCCGCTTCCCGCGTCGAGAGCAATTTAAGGGCATCCTGTTTGTGCGCTCCGAGCTTCGATAGGGACTGAGCTCGCAATCTTTCGGCGACGGCCGGGCTGAAATAGGCGCTTCCTTTGTTCACCTCGCGCACGGCATCAATGATTTCGGACGCGGCGGTGGCCTTTAACAAGTATGCGGCGGCACCGGAGGACATGCTGGCCTCGATATGCACGTCATCCTGATAGCTCGAAAGGATGATCACTTTTGTGTCGGGACATTCGCGGGTGACCTGGCGGGTCGCCTCGGCGCCGTTGAGGAGTGGCATGGCCAAATCCATGATCAGGACGTTGGGCGACAATTGGCGGGCGAGTAAAACCGCTTCTCGCCCGGATTTGGCCTCGCCAATGATGTTAAAATCGGGTTCGTTTCTGAGCAGCGCACAAATGCCGCTGCGAATGACGGTGTGGTCGTCGGCGACCAGGAGTGTAATTGAAGACATAAATGGAGAATATACAACGCTCCGATTTCAGGTATTGGGTGGATTCCGATGTAGCACCGAGGTGTTTAGCCCAGTTTAAGTCGTGCACAGCGACACGCCTTGTCATAAACAGTCCCGCGCGGCCTGGAAATACGTCTGCACTCCACGCGTTTTGACAGAAAGAGGGGAGCAGGCTCCCTGAACGCATAGCAGCCGACGTCAGGAGGCTCTGATCTTTTCTGCGCACAAATTCCAGAGCCTCCTGACGTCGGCTGCTATGCGTCTAAGCGAATTTGGCCAATTCGTTCCGGGTCAATTCCACCAAAGGTTTGATCGTCTTGGCGCTGAAATCGAAGGGAGAACCGGCGGCTTGGAATAATTCCGGCAACGGTTTCGAGCCGCCGAGGGCGAGCGAGTTTTTGTAGTCGGTCAAGGCTTTCGCTTTGTCCCGCTTGGAATTCGCCCAGACTTGCAGCGCGCCGAGCTGGGCGATGCCGTATTCGATATAGTAAAACGGATGCAGGAAAATATGGAGCTGGCGGTGCCAAAGATAAGCACGGCTCTTGTCGTAGCCGCTCCAGTCGACGTCGCCGCCGAAACGGTCCATCAGTTCGAGCCATGCCACAGCGCGCGCGGCGCGGGTGCGGCCGGGATGCGTGTACACCCAGTGTTGAAACGCGTCCACGGTGGCGATCCAGGGGAAAATTCCAATGATGCCCTCGAGATGCGTGCGGCGGGCGCGATTGGCATCGCCGCCGGAATAGAATTCCTCGAGGAATTCATTGCCCAAAAGTTCCATGCTCATCGAGGCCACTTCGCAGAACTCGATCGGCGCGCCGCGATACGCGTATAAATCCTCATCGCGCGTGGCGAGCGCGTGGAAGGCGTGGCCGGCTTCGTGCAGAATCGTTTCCACGTCGCGCTGCAAACCGACGGCGTTCATGAAAATGAAGGGCACGCGCGATTCGGCGAGCGTGGATTGATAACCGCCGGGCGCCTTGCCCTTGCGATTGGCGAGATCGAGCAGACGCAGGTTTTGCATGCGTTGAAAACCGTCGGCCAAATCGCGGTCCAGATGATTGAAAATATTCTGCGTGCGCGAAACCATCTGGCTGACTTCGGCGAACGGTTTCAGCGGCGGGCGATTCAGTGGATCCACGGCCAGGTCCCACGGCCGGAGCGCCTCCACCTTTAATTTTTTGCGGCGCTCGGCCTGAAGTTCGCGCACGACGGGCATGATTTCGTTGGCGACGGCGTCGTGGAACTTCTCGCAATCTTCCGGCGTGTAATCGAATCGGCCGAGCCGGCGAAAGGCGTAATCGCGGTAGTTGTCAAAGCCCGCGTTTTTGGCGATCTGCTGGCGCAGCTTCAATTGCTTGTCGAAGATTTCTTCAAACCTTTCGGATTCCTGCAAGCGGCGGTTGGCGACCACTTCCCACGCCTCCTGACGCAGCGCGCGATCGGTTTCCTCCAGGTAGCGGCCCATCTGCACGAGAGTCCGCTCTTCACCGCGGAAAACAACCGTCAGTGAACCGCTCAATTTTTGATACTGCTGGCTCAGCTTGGCTTCCTCGGTTTCCAGCGGGACATTTTCCGGGCGGAACAGTTCCACGTGATTTTTCACGTCGCGATCGAACACGAAGTAGCGGCCGTTTTTTTGGGAATCGTGCAACTTATCTTTCCGGCGAAGGTAAATTTTCTCCAACTCAAATTGGCGCGGCTTGAGTTCGGGATCGATTTTTTCGACGAAATGCAGGTACGCCTTTTCCGCCGCCGGATTGTCCGTGTGGCAGGTCATCGCGATGTAGCGCTTGGAGGATTCCTCGTCGAGCGCGGCGCTGAGTTCGCCCCAATCGAGCACCCAATTGTCCAAATCGGCGGCGGTTTTGCATTCGGCGGCGCGCGATTGGAGTTGCTCGAAGAGCGGCGCGATTTGCGACCAATCCCCCAAATCAATTTGTTCCGGCACGAAACGACGCGGCCTGTAGGCAGGCAATGAATCAAACGGCAGCAAATTCATCCGGGGAAGATAGACTGAGGTCGGCGGCAGGGCAATGGCAGGAAACCCTTAGAGCCTGTACTTAACTTTTCGTAAAAAAAGTCTGTACATGGTAAATACATCCCGGCAATAAGCTGGGGATGGCAAACAAGCGAAAGAATTATCCGAGTGATGTGACCGATGA
>DATNEA010000005.1:0-35761 GCA_035606845.1 Candidatus Angelobacter sp.
TCGGAATAGTTTGTAGTCATTTGACCCGGCACATCCGCGTGAGTCAATCGCGTCAAGCCATTAGCGATCGAACTGGAGGTCAGGCTATCCAGATCGTTGGCAAAATCGCTTTGAATTTGGGTCGGGTGCGTGAGCAGATTGGCCAGGGACGACTGAAGGTCCGGCACGCTGTAAACGAGGCCCTTGGCCGTATTGGCAACCTTTAGTCCGAAGCCCTTCGGATCGCTGGCAATGCCGGCGAGCGACGCGATTGCGTTGCTCGTGGTATTCAGCCCGTCGACGAGCCACGGAAAAACTGCCGTATTGAGTCCGCTGTTGCTGATGCCCGCGCCGTTGTGTCTCGAGGTGTTGTGGTCGATCTCACTGTCATTGATCGTGCACTGGCCTTTGCCAGCATTGAAGATGCCACCGCCTTCACCACTGTCGTTGACCGCGTGATTATCCGTGATGCGACAATCATTGATGGTCACCGCGCCACCGTTGTTATAAATGCCGCCGCCATAATCGGCGGAGCCTTCGGAAATAGTCAGATTCTCAAACGTGACATTTACGCCGGGTTGCACCTTGAAAACGCTGTCGCGATTGCCACCAGTAATGGTCGTGAGATTCGCACCCTGGCCGCGAATGGTCGCATCGCGCGTAATGATCGTATTCGCATCAAAGGTACCCGCCGGGAGCACGATAACTGCCTGAGTCGAGTTCGTCATCGCCATCTGGATGGGATTCGGTGGCGGATCAATGGTGACGCTGACGTTCGCAAGGTCGCTGTAAGTGCCCTTATTCTGGATCGTGAGCGTGTTGACCGAGCCGCCCGACACCGTGGCAACGACCGTGCCCGCCGTGCCCGTGCCGGAGGTGATGGTTACCGTCACATTCGGCGCCGTCGTGTAGCCTGCGCCCGCATCGGTGAGATAGACACTCAACACACCGTTCACCGCGAGCCCGATGGCTTTGGCCTGGCGCGTAACCGTCGTCGAGATGCTGACTGAATTGGTCGGCGGAGCGATCGCCGGCGGAACTTGCCGCGTCGTTAGCACCGCAATGCCGCCAGTGCTCTGGCCCATCGCATTCGTTGCTATTGCACGATAATAATAGAGGGTGTTTGGCAGGAGCCCGCCGATGCCCTGTCCAAACGGAACCGGCGAAGTTCCTCCGCCCATAAGAGACGGCGCGGTGGTGCTTCCCATGCTGGGCGTGGTTCCGTATTGGAACCACACGGTCGTGGAAGCGCCGTTGGGAACCACGTTTCCCGTCAAAGTTGCCGTTGTCGAATTTAGATCCACCGCTGGAGTCGTCGCAATCGATGGCGTGACCGGCACGGTGCAAACGGTCTGCGTGGCGGTGCTGGTCCCGCCCGGGTTTACAGCAACCACACGGCAGGTATAGCAGGTGTTTGGAACCAATTGATCGAACTGGGCCGAAACCGTGACTGGACCACTTCCAGCGGAAACCAAGTTCGTCGGCGACGCGAGCACAGTGACATCGCCGACTTTGGAGCACTCAAAGTGAACTGCCGTAAGCGCCGCGTTTGGATTCACAACCGACGACAGAGAAAACGTCTGCCCAACAACACCCCTGGCCGCCGGTGAAGTGACATCCGGTGCCAGGGGCGCGGTTGTGAAACTCAGATCATCCTGGCTGTTAGTGCCGGCGCTGTTATAAGCGTCAACGCCATAAAAATAAGTCGTGTTCGGCTGCAAATTCGAGAGCGTCAGTGTGAGCGGCATTGGCCCGAGACCTGAAATGTTCGTCGCAGTAGAGGCGAACCCGTAACCGGCAGAACTGCCCACGGTGCCGTATCTGGCATAAACGTTGCCGGGCGCGTTGCGCGGATCCACCTGCACGGACACGACTGCGCCCGTCGATGTCACTTGGGCCGTCGCATCCGTGAAAACCAACGGCGGCGTGATCGGCATGGAAAAACTCACGTCGTTGCCATAAGCGGCGCCCAGAGAATTGGTGATCACTGCGCGAACATGGAAGATCGTGTTCGGCAAGTTAGGAAATATAGCAGTGCTGGCGAGAATCGGTCCGGCGCCGCCCGAGATTGACACCGGGCCTGATGTGGTGTTGTAGGCGACATTGGTCCCGTACTGAAAAAAAACGGTGACTGCCCCGCCGTTCGGATAGACCAATGCCTGCGCCAGCGCGGATCCAGCGGCTGCATTCAGGTGGGTCGGAGAAAGCGTTGTCACCGAGCCCTGGCCGAAGGCGGACCCGATCATTTGGCCACACAGAATCGTCAATACCGCGCAGAAGGACGACCGCCAGTGCGGGCGATTTGCCGCCAAGCAATTCGTGGTCATAATAGGTTCGAACTCGCCAACAGAAATAGACCAGAACCGAAGAGCTGCCTTGGGCGGGCATCCAGCAAGCCGCGGCCGCACTGCCTTGGGTAACTCGCTGAGACTCTATGCAATAGGCTGCGGCAGTGTCAATGTATTCCGAGCGACACCGGATGCTTCATGACGGCGAGCGGGGTCGCAGCACCTTCGGTTGGCAGTTGCTCAAAGCACGACCAGCGCTCCCAATTCCTTACAGTGCACTATCCCTGGCGTTTTTATTTGAACGTGTCTTTGAGGCGAATTAAAGTGCGCCATGGATCATTCACCCGGATTTCTGAACATGGTCAACACCGCCCGCCATCACGTGAAAGAAATCACCATTGAACAGGCGCGCGAGCGGTTGGAGCGAAATTCCAAGGCGGTGCTAATGGACGTGCGCGAGGACGACGAATGGAAGAAGCAGCACGCCCAACAAGCAGTTCATCTCGGCAAAGGAGTCCTGGAGCGCGATCTCGAAAAGATGTTTCCTGATCTTAATACGGAAATTCTGATGTATTGCGGCGGCGGGTTTCGCTCCGTGCTCACGGCGGACGCGGCGCGGCAAATGGGTTATCGCAATGTTTTTTCAATCATGGGCGGTTACAAGGGCATGATTGAGGCGAAGTGGCCCATGAAACATGAGAATTGAACCCGCGGTGAGACCTCTGCAAAAGCAGGTCTCCTGGGAGAACGCACCGAAAAATATTTTCGCTTCATTGAAAATACCTTGATTCGCGCCGATCAGGGGATCGGCGCTCCGACTCTTGCAGAGGTCTCGCGGCGGGTTGAGCCTGCCGCGCGCATCGGGCAACGCCCATCGCGCTGGTTAATCTAAGCTTTCGTGGCTTCGGTCTGCCGGCTGCGTTTGAAGCAAACGCGATTCAGGGCGTTGAGCAGAGAAACCACTTTCTCGCGGGTGCATTCGCCCATGAGGCAAATCTGCATCCAATTTTTTCGCCGCAAGTATTCGCTGTTGTAGCTTACCAGATAGCCGGCTTCCTGAATCAATCCGCCAATCTTCAGTGAATTCATTTCCGCCGGCAACGCGATGGTCACGACGGCGGGAGATGTCTCAGTGTGCGAACCAATGAGCGTGAAATCGAATTCAGCGAGTTTTTCGCGCAGGAAGGCCGAAAGGGAGACAATTTCCGCAAAACGCTTTTCCCAATCCACGTGTTTGACCGCCGCATGCAGCGCGTGCAGGAGGTTCGAGGAAAACGTGAAGGGCACGCCTTGTTGCTGCGAGTAATAACCGAGGTCAAGATACCGCGGCAGGCGTTCCGGCTCAGGCGTGACGGCATGATTGTGAAATACCATCGAGATGCCGGGGTAGGAGCGCAGCCCTTTCCCACTCGAACAGGTGGCGAGAAACACGCCGCCCAGGTCGACAGGCATGGTGCCGATGGAACTGATGCAATCCAGGCAGAGCTTGACCTGGAATTCCTCGCATAGCGCTTTGAGCGTGCTGAGATTGTTCAGAACGCCGGTGGAGGTTTCGCAATGCGCGCACCAAAGCCAGCCGGGAGCGGGCGTTTGTTCCAATGCCTTCCTTACCGTGCGCAAATCGATCGGTTGGCCCCAGGGGAATTCAATGGCTTCGAAATTGAGGCGCCAGCGCCGGGCCTGGTCAATCAATCGCGCGCCGAATTCGCCGTTGCAAAGAACAATGCCGCGTTTGGGTTCCAACGTGAGCTGGCCACCCACCACATCGTTCGCAAGGGTCCCGGAGCCGAGGAACAATTCCACGTTCCGCGTGCGCACTAATTCGCAAAGAATCTGCCGCGCGGCGCCGAAATCCTTCATGAAGATGTCCGCGCGATGCGATTCCGGCGCCTGTTCGAAGGCCCGGCGCACGTCGCGTTTCACGGCGACGGGGCCCGGAAGGAAATTGACCGCGCTCGGCTGGAAGGAGCGCGACGGCGAGGAGCGCAGGAATTCACGGGCGGTATTTTCGAACGTTTCCAGCGTGACATACATCGGCTGGAATTGCGCTTCGCCGGAGCCCACCACCGGTCCGAAGGGAACAAAGCCGAGATGTTGGTACAGCTTAAATTGGCGCGTGGTCCCGGAAATAATCGCGAGGTCGTAGCCTTTTTCAATGCCATGCTGCCAGAGCAGAGCGAGGATTCCTTGCAATACCTGGGCGCCGCGGAATTTTTTCTCGATGGCCAGCAGGCGAATTTCGCAAATCGTGCGTCCGGCGGGAAGGTACGAGTCGAGATTCTCCAGCTTTTGATCGAGCGAAAATGGGCGCGCGCCACGCACGGCGAGCATTCCGACGAGCTTCTTTCCCGCGAGACAGATGAGATAGGTATTTTCCGCGTGAAATTTGTCGACGAGACGATGGGCGGGCGAAGCGTGATGCTGCGGAATTTCCTCAACGAATGTTTTGTAGTTGAGCCGGTGAATCTGCTCGAACTCCCAATCTTCGTTGGCGGTTTTAAAGGTCAGCGGTTGCCTTGTGCTCATAATGATTTATCACTTTCCGCCTCCATATGGCGGCGTTCGAGGAGACTGGAAATTTCGTCGGCAATATTTTTGCGGTGTGCAAACAGAACAAAGCCATTCGTGATCGTCAGCAGCACGACCTGCATGCGGTCCTGTCCGAGAAAAAGCGCCACCAGCGGCAGAGAAACCATGGCGAAGAGGCCCGGTAAAACGGTGCGCCATTGCAAAACGAATGCGCCCAAAAAGAGCACGCAATAAATCAACGCCAGTTTGGAATCAAACACCAGCAACGCGCCCAGCGAGGTGGCCATGCCTTTTCCGCCATGGAAACGCAGTTGCGCGGGCCAGATGTGGCCGGCCACGACCGCAGCCATGGCGACAGCCACGATGCGCTCATCAGTGGTGAAATGCCGGGCCGCCCAGACCGCGAGCGCGCCTTTTCCAAAATCGCTCAGGAGGGTGACGAGAAAGCCGGTTTTTCCCAGGATGCGGCCGACATTGCGGGCGCCCACGCTGCCGCTGCCAAGGGTTCGAATGTCTTCGCCGAGCCGGTGACGAACAAGATAATAGCCGGCGGCAAAACAGCCCAGCAGGTAAGCGCAGCAACCAATGCCACTGGCCTGATTCCAGTTGGCAGAGCGTAGATAATCAACCCACGTCATAGCTGTTTTGCGATTCTCCGATAATACTCTGCTCCATTAAATACGGCGGCAGTGTAGCGGGTTCCACGGCGGCATGGGAATCAAAAAATTGAGCAAAACATTGATTTTTTGGATGATACTCTTGCAATTCACGGCTGGCTTTGCGGCTTATTTGGCAAGCACTTGCGCCCTCGCGATCGGTGTATTAAGAAGGAAACACCAAAGCCGAGGGCCAACCATTGAATAAAAGTGAGGCTCCAACACCAAAACCCAAAACTGCGCCACGGGAAGCAGGAGTGGGCCAGGAAAATCGGACCGTTCATCGTGTGCGAGACTATGTTTCGAACGATGGACGATGGGGATGTTGAGATTCGGAGGAGAAGCCATGAGAGGAGGGTCATGCTCGTCCCGCAGCAAATTGCGAAAAGGATATGCGACGCGTATTTATTTTGAATCGGAGCTAAATCGCGAGCCGGCACCAACGGCGTGTGGTCAATAGCACACACGGCCTCTTCATCACCGTATTCAGCGCCGCAGTACGAACATCGTCTCATGGATTGTCGTGGTTTTCTGACAGCAGGTTAATGCGCCTTGCGTCGCTCAAACTCAATGTCCTGATATCGTTGGCCTCTTTTCAAAAGCCTCTCTATTATTGCGCTCGAAACAATGCATTGCAACTACCGTATAGGCGTGGACCTTGGCGGCACGAAAATCGAGGGCATTGTTCTGGACGCTGGCGGCGAAGTTTTTCGCAAACGCATTCCGACGGAACAGGAGCGCGGCTACAGGCATATTCTGGAACGCCTCAAATGTTTGCACGCTGATCTCGCAACGCACATTGATGACGCGCCGCACACGTTCGGCATCGGCACGCCCGGCGCGATTTCGCGCCGCACCGGGTTGCTGAAAAATTCCAACACCGTTTGCCTGAATGGACAGCCTCTCAAAACCGATCTTGAACGGCTCCTAGGCCGGAACATTGAAATTCAAAACGATGCGAATTGTTTTGCGATGGCGGAGGCGTTGCACGGCGCCGGGAGGGGCAAGGAGCTTGTGTTCGGTGTCATCATGGGAACCGGTTGCGGCGGAGGGATTGTTTACCAGGGCCGGGTCATCACAGGCCCGCAAGCTATCGCGGGAGAATGGGGGCACACTTCCATCGATCCAAATGGTCCGCTGTGCTATTGCGGGCAGCGCGGCTGCGTGGAGACTTATATCAGCGGCGGCGGCGCGGAGGCTCGTTATTTGGAACAATGTGGCGAGAAGAAATCGTTCACGGAAATCGTGGAGGCCTATCGACGTGAAGAACCGCCAGCCACTGAATTCATGAAAGGTTTTTTCCGCAACTTTGGCCGGTCGCTGGCGAACCTGATCAATATCCTGGATCCGGACATCGTGGTGATTGGCGGCGGTGTTTCGAATTTTGACGGCCTTTACCGTGAAGGTGTGGCTGAAGTGGCGGAGCAAGTCTTCAGTGATTCCCTGGAAACGCCGATTGTCAAAAACAAGCTAGGTGATTCCGCCGGCGTGATCGGGGCTGCGCTGGTGGGAATTTAGAACGCGCCAGCCTCAACGGTGGGCATGCTCGCGATGATAAACGGCTTGCTCGGGCAGCACGAAATCATCGGCATTGTCGGTTTGCAGATAGACAAATTCCACGTTGGAGGAGGCCGACTTGGTGGAGAACTGCAGCGCGTTCAGGCCGGTTTGAAAATCATGCGCCGCGTCCACGTCGGGCGTCCACTGATTGCCGCCGGCGTAAAAGAAACCGGTCGCTTTATTTCGCAGTATAATCTTCATAATAACAGAGAGCTGCCGCCCAGCGGGTTGGGCGGCAGCTCGACCATCACGATATCCATTCCCTTGCGCCCTGGGAAATCGCGAACCCACATGGCTATACGGAGAGTCTTCGTATTTCTTTCAAAAAATTTTCGATAATTCAAATTTTTTTCAAAGAACACTGGTTCCCAATAGTTTATGCGATGACGGGCGACGCAAATTCCTCCCCTTCCGGAGCGCTGGATGCGGCCAGTTTGCCGTAATCCAGCTTGATGATGCGGTCGGCGACATCGAAATATTTGTCGTCGTGCGAAATAACCAGCACGGTTTTGCCGCGGGCTTTCAATTCCGGGAGCAGTTGCGTGTAGAAAACGTCCTTGAACAATGGGTCCTGGTCGGCGGCCCATTCGTCAAAGAGGTAAAACGCGCGATCCTCGAGGTAAGCGGTCAGCAGCGCGAGGCGCTTGCGCTGGCCTTGCGAAACGGCAGTCGTCGAGAGCACGCCGTCTTTCACTTTCACCTTGTGGCTCAGGTGCAATTGGTCCAGATACATTTTCGCCTGCTCGTCCACGTTTCGTGAATGAATCCCGAGCAGATTTTCGAACAAATAAAAATCGGAGAAAACCGCCGAAAATAATTGGCGATAGTCATCGCGGTTTTTATCAGTAATGGCTTTGCCGTCGAGGCGAATTTCACCATTCTCAGGGACGTAGAGGCCGGTAATGATTTTGGCGAGGGTGGATTTGCCGCTGCCATTGCCGCCGACAAGGAACACGAGTTCGCCCGCGCGAAAACGCAGATTGATCGGGCCGAGCGCGAAACTGCTGTCTTCGCTCTCGCGATGATAGGTGTGCATAACGTCGACGAGTTCCAATTCGTCGAAGGTGATTTCCGCAGTGGTGCGGTCGATGGGGCATTCCTCGGTCGCGCCTTGCGCGAGGGAAACGCCGAGTTCATTCACTTTATCCAGGGCGACACTGGCACGGCCGAACAAGGACAGACTGCTCATCACACCGGCCAGCGGTCCCATCAGGTAGAGCATTGTCATCACATAGCCAATCAATGTCTTGGTGCTCAGATGAGCGATTGCGGGCAGCAGAAAGAGAACCAAACCGATGAGCGTGAAAAAGAGAAAGTGACTCCAATTCTGCGCGGCGACAAAGCGGATTTCGGCGGTCACGTTGTGTTTCTGGAACTCTTCCGTGGCCGATTGCACATTCTCGTTGAGGAACGACCCGCGGCGATTCCGGTGCAGCTTGAGCTCCTTGATGCCTTCTGTCAGCGCGCGAAAATAGTTGAACAGGCGATCCTCTTCTTCGCGCGCGAGGTTCAAATAACGAAACGCGCTGGCGACGATCAGCCGGTAAACAACGGCGCCGATCAAAATCACCACGCATGCGCCGAGGAGAATTTTCCAGGAAAGCCACCCAAGATAAGCCGCGCCACCGAGAAGCATCGCGATGTTGACAAACACAATGGGAATCGCCAGCAGCGCCTGGGTGATGTTGAAGACGTCATCGGTCAAGGCCGCGAGCAGGCGCGGCGTGCCGAGATCTTCGAGCCGGCGCAAGGGCACGGTGAGAATTTTGCGAATCAAGTCACGCCGCAAATTGCACACCGCACCCTGGGCGAAGCTGGCCAGCATCGCCTGCGACACAAACGTCGTGATGATTTTGCCCGCGCCGAGGATGACGAATCCCCAGACGAAAGCCTTTGGACGATGGTCGGCGGTCAGGGCGGCGGTAACGAAGGCGATGATGCCCATGTTGCATGCGCCACTGAGCAGCGCCGTGCCGGTCGTGAGGACCATCATGCCCCGGCAGGTGCGCCAGATGAATTTAAGCAAGTTCATGCGAGAGGGATTGGGAGCTTCCGTTTTTTTTGTATGCGGTTTCGGTGAGGCATTCCTCGATTTGTTCGGCGAGGAACTTGACATTGGGATCGACAAAGATGTTTTCGTGGGAGCCGGGAATGTGTCTGACCGACACGCCGCCGCGCACGAGTTTGCCCCAGCAGAAATTTTCCGCAAAGGAGCACAAGATGGGCTGGCCGCGCGTGCGCAGGAGCGTGACGCGGCCTGCATAGGGACGCTCGACATGGGCGACAAGCGCGTTCAGGTGAATTTGCCAGTACTTCAGCTCGCTTTCCGGGAAATGATTGACATCGATGACTTCATCGAGATCCACATCGTGCCGGTCGCGGCCCTGGAATTTTGCGGACAATTTGCGCCAGAGCACCCGCGCCTTGCGCACGATGTAACGGCGGCGTTCACCCGGTTCGAGCAACGTGAAGAAATCCTGCACCCAATAGAACAGGTTGCGCGTAAAACGATAATGAAAGGCGGGCTGCCACCAGAGAAGCCGCTCGTAACCCGCGTTCGAGGGCGAGGCGTCGATGAGCAGGACCTGCGCGACTTGCTCGCCTTGCGCGCGCAGTTGCCGGGCCATTTCGTAGGCGACGTTTCCGCCGAAACAATAGCCGCCGAGAAAATAAGGCCCGTGCGGCTGCAAGGCGCGCACTTCCTGCAAATAAAACCGCGCCATGTCCTCAATGTTCTCGTATTCATCCAGCCCGACCTGGCCGCGCGATTTGATTCCGTAAATCGGCTGCTCGGCGGGCATGTGTTTGGCGAGATTCGCGTAGCCCCAGAGCACATCGCCTCCGGCGCCGTGGACGAGGAACAGCGGCGGCCGCGAACCGTTTTCCCGGATCGGCACCAGCACCGAACGACCCCGGCCGTTCTGCGTGTCGTCCGCCAGCCGCGCCAGTTGTTCGACGGTGGGAGCCTGGAAAAGCGTCACCAGCGGCAGCTTGCGGCCGGTGATTTTTTCCAATTCCGCGAACAATCGCACTGCCAGCAAGGAATGGCCGCCCAGCTCGAAAAAGTTGTCCGTGACCCCTACCCGCTCGACGTGCAGCAGCTTTTCCCAAAGCGCGCAGATTTTCTTTTCAATGTCGGTGCGCGGCGCGACGTAATCGATTTGCGCGCTCGAACGAGTCCCCATGCTGCCTTCGATCGCGTCGTAAATGCGCGCCGGATCATTCATTTCCATGGCGATCGAACGGCAACGGTTGAACCCGTTCCCATTTGTCACCGGCGTGACTGAAGCAGGTGCTATCCGCCGCGCTGGAGCGTTGTTGAGAGGCTCATCGTTATCGTCCGGATTGAACGTAATTTCCGCGGCGAATTCAGCCGGGAATGCATAAACAAATCCGCCATTCAAAGCCTGTTTGAAATCAGCACCGACACTTTGCAGGAAATCCGCTGCCGGCTTGTTCTTTGCCGAGGGACGAAAATGAACATTCAGCAGGCGCTTCTTCTGCCGCAACGCGAGATTCCCGAGATGCGCGAGAATTTCGTGTTCGACGCCGCGTCCCAACACGCGGCAACTCAGCAGGAACGTCTCTACATCCAGGGCGTCGGCTTTCGGTTCCGCGATCACCACGCCCACCAATCCATAATCGCCAAAACGATCTTTCACGCTGACTGTCAGCACAATCGAATCCGCCGCGAGCCGTTGAATTTCCGGTTCCGTGCGGCGAATCGTAGTCAGGTTGAACTGATTGGTGCGTTGCGTGAGTTGCGCGACGCGCGGCAACTGTTCGGCGGACATCGGCGCGATTTGCATCTTCAAATTCAGTCCGGAAATGAAATCCGCGAGGCTTGCCGATTGCGCGCGCAAGTCGTCACGCTCGCGGTTTTCGCGATACATTTCGCCTCGGCGAGCGTCTTCCGCCGTCACCTTGAGCACATCAAACGCCCAGCAGTGTTTGAGGAATTGCGGAATCTCGGCCGGATTATCCGGCAGTTGCAGCGTCAACACGCCTGGGCAGTTGGCCTGGACTTCCGCGCACTCGACCGGGTTGTCATCCACGAAAACGAAACTGTCGAGGCCGAGGTTCAGCTCCCTGGCGATGGATTTGAGATTTTCGGATTTCGGCGACCAATTGACGCGCCAGGCGGCGAAATGTTCCTTGCGCAGAGGCATGTCCAGGCGTTGCGCAAAAACTTCGCGGACATCCTCCTCGCTGTTCTTGCTGCAAACTGCCAGCAAACGGCCGGCCGCGTGTTGAGCATGCATGAACTCCTGCAGTGCCTTTCGCGGCGCATCCAGGCAAATGCCGCGCGCGCCATCTTCTCCGCAAACCCCGCTCCAGAGCGTGTGGTCGCAATCGAGAACAATGACTTTGCACGGCGGGCGTTGCAGCGCATGAAACCGCCGCGCGATCATGGTCGCCAGCGACGTGAAAAAGACCGGCGTATAGGGAACACAGCCGAGTTCATCCCCGCGAGCATCGTAATATTCCTCGACGGGATAGGTTTCGAAAATCTCTTTCGCGGTGACCACGTAAACATTCGCCAATTTTTCCAGCCCGCGCGCGATGGATGTCTCAATCTCATCTAATGCCGCGCCATCGTCTGGCTTGGCGGGACACAGAACGACCAGCAGCGGCACGGTCATTCGCTCCGAAGCCGCCGCGAGCATGGTCACGAACTCGCCCACGCCGCGTTCAATATCGTCGGACGAAGCGGATTCCCCGCCCAGGTCGGCCACGCGAAGCAACACCACATTGGCGCCGCGCGCGTTTTTGCCGAGCACACTGGCGGGATCGAGCAATTGCTGAAACACCTGGTTGAAGGGCGCAAATTCGATCTGCACCGGGAGTTCCAGTTTCTTCATCCAATAGCGCAGCGGTTCCTCGACGGGCTCCGCCGTGAAGGTGGCCGCAATCGCGATCTTCTGCTCCGGCGCAATCTCCGAGGTGGGTTCTGATTGTCCTTCAGGTTTGCCGATGATTTGGTAGTCCGCCAATGCCGCCTGGGGATTCTCCAACAGGATTTCGAGCACGCCGCGATAGGAAGCGAGCAACTGCTGGATGGTGCCCGGTTCGAACAAGTCGGACTTATATTCGCAGACCAGGGACAAATTGCGGCCGTTAAATTCGGCTTCAAAACGAAGGTCAAGCTGGGCGGCTTCCACGTCCGCGCGCATCGGAATGACTTCGAGGTTCTTGTCCTTGAACAATTGGTCGGGGAAATTCTGTAGCAGCAGCGCGACATTATAGAGCGGGTTTTGATTCTGCCGCCGCTCGGGATTGACGGCTTCCACAATTTTTTCGAACGGGCACTCCTGATGGGCCTGCGCTTCCAGAACATCGCTCCTGATCCTGGCAATCAATTCCTGGCCGGTTTCGTCGCCAGTCAGTTGCGTGCGAATCGGCAGGAAATTCATGAAGCAGCCGATGACATTTTCAATTTCGCGGCGGGTGCGGCCGGCCACAACCGTTCCCACGACGATGTCCCGTTGGTTCGCCCATTTCTCAAGTGCGATCACCATCGCCGCCATCAATATCATGAAAGGCGTGGCGTTCTCGCGATGGCTGAACGCCGCCAGCATTTCCGCCGTGGCTGGCGAAAAGTTTTCGATGTGCCGCCCTGCCCTGCCCGATCCGCCCCAGGCCGGCTCTTCGTGATCCACTGGAAAATTCACCCGCGCCGGGGCGCCGGCGAGTTTGTCTTTCCAATAATCGAGTTCCTGTTCCAGTTTCGCGCCCTGCATCCATTGCCGCTGCCAATGCGCGAAATCCGCGTATTGCACCGATAGTGGCGGCACTTCCGGAGCGGGCTGGCCCGCGGCAAACGCTCGATAATACGTCTCCAAATCCTGGAAGAAAATCGACAACGACCATCCGTCGGAAATCGCGTGATGCATCACGACCGAGAGCACATGATCCGTGGCGCCGAGGCGCGCCAGTTTCACGCGAATCAAGGGTCCTTGCGCGAGATCAAACGGCTTTTTGGCCTCGTCGTCGAGCCAGGATTGCGCGCGCGCTTCGCGTTCGCTCGCCGGAACGGTTTCCAGGCTCGTCACATCAATTTCGCACGCCATCGTCGGCGCAATGACCTGAAGCAATTCGCCGTTTTCATTCGCAAAGGTCGTTCGCAGCGCTTCATGGCGGCGGATGACTTCGTTTAGCGCCCGCTGAAGCGCAAAATTGTCGAGCACGCCTTTCAAACGCAAACCAACCGGGACGTTGTACGCATAACTCCCGGGCGTCACCTGGTCGAGGAACCAAAGGCGTTCCTGCACGGATGACAGCGGCAAACGCCCGTCGCGCGGCGCCGGTTGCATGGGCACGAGCGGAAGACGGTTTTGCGTCCACTCACCGGAATCGAGCCCGCGCGCGAGTTCCTGGATGGTGGGCGCGTCAAACAAGCTGAACAACGGCAGCTCGACCTTCAATTTTTCGCGCACCCGCGAAATCACCTGGATCGCCAGCAGCGAATGGCCGCCGAGTTCGAAGAAATTATCGGTGGCGCTAATGCGTTCGATGCCCAGCACCTCGCGCCAAATCGCGGCGAGCTCCTCCTCCACCAGCGAACCAGGCGCGGCGAATTCCTTTCTGTCGTCGCGACGCTCCGATTCCGGAGCGGGCAAGGCTTTGCGGTCCACTTTGCCATTCGGCGTCAACGGCAGCGCGTCCAAAAACACGAACGCGGACGGCACCATGTATTCCGGCAGCGCCTGGCGGATAAAATGCCGCAGTTGATCGGCATCGACCATCGCCTCGGGTTTGCGAACCACGTAAGCCGCGAGGCGTTTGTCGCCCGGGCGATCCTCGCGCACGACCACAACCGATTCGCGCAGACCGGAATGTCTCCTGAGCACGGATTCGATTTCTCCGAGCTCGATCCGGAAGCCACGGAGCTTGACCTGATGATCGATGCGACCCAGGAATTCAAGATTGCCATCGGAGCGCCAGCGGGCCAAATCACCCGTCTTGTAAAGCCTTCCGAGCGTCATCGGAAATTCCTTGTAGCCTGCCAGCGGATTTGAAATGAACTTTTCGGCGGTCAATTCGGGCCGGTTCAAGTATTCGCGCGTCACACCCGCGCCGCCGATATGAATCTCGCCCGGGATGCCGATGGGCACGGGCCGGCGATCACTGTCGAGAAGATAAATCTGCTCGTTAGCGAGGGGACGGCCAATTGTCGCCGGTTCGTCCGCTTTGCGAAGCGTGAAGGTGGAGTAAGTCGTCGTCTCGGATGGGCCGTACAGGTCGTAAACCTTTTGGACATTGGTTTCTCCGTAAATCTGGTTCACCAATGGCGTGATCAACGGTTCGCCGGCAAGATTGACCACCCGCACATTGGACGGAACGCCTTTGATGCGGAGCAATTCACGGATGGCGGATGGCACGGTATTGATCAGTGTCACTTCTCCGCGCGCGGACAAACCGGGCAGTGCGAGCGCGTTTTCGGCGAGGATAACGGTGCCGCCCCAACTCAAGGGCACGAACATTTCGAAGACGGACAAATCAAAACAAATCGAGGTCGACGCGAGCACGCCGCCGAGTTCTTCGCGGTTGAAGAGGTCGTGCGCCCAATAAACCAGCGCTGCCGCATTCCGGTGCTCGATGGCCACGCCTTTTGGTTTGCCCGTGGAACCGGACGTGTAAATGACATAGGCGAGGTCCTCGCTTTTCGCGCCGCTCGACACATTGTCGCGGCTGTGCGATTGAATTTCCGGCCAATCCGAATCGAGACAGATAACGTGTGTTCCGGGCGGCACGCGCAGTGCCCGCAACGCCTGCTCCGTGAGCAGAACCGGCGCTTGGGTGTCGTCCAGAATGAACGCGAGGCGGTCCCTCGGATAAGCCGGATCCAACGGCACGTAAGCGCCGCCGGCTTTCAACACGCCGAGAATTCCCACGATCATTCGCCAGGAGCGCTTCACGCAGATGCCCACGAGCTTCCCGGGTCCGACGCCCAGCGCGCGTAATTTGTTGGCCACTTGATTCGCGCGCGCATTCAGTTCGGAATAACTGATTCGCTCCGCGCCATCTACCAGGCCTATCACGCCCGGCGAACGCCGGACTTGCGCCTCGAACAACTGCGCCAGCGTGGTGTCGCGCGGATAATTCCTTTCGGTGGCGTTCCATTCCACGAGCACCTTCTGCAATTCGTGCGCCGGCAACAGCGGCAAATCCGTGAGGCGCTCGGACGGATCGCGGACAATGGCTCCCAGAAGAATCGCGAAATGTTCCGTCATGCGCGCGATTCTGTCGGCGTCGAACAGCGCCGTGCTGTATTCAATCCAGCCGCTCAATCCTTCGGCCGTTTTGCCAAGATGCAACCGCAGGTCGAGCTTGCAGGTTTGGTTGTGGATTTCCATCGGCTCGAAACGAATACCAGCAACTTCGCTCTCTTCGGGCGGGTGTTCGTCATAATCGAACATCACCTGGAAAATCGGCGTGTAGCTCGCGTTGCGTTCCAGCCGCAACTCCATCAGGATCCGCTCAAACAACAACGCGTCATTCGCCAGCGCGCCACGCGTGCTCTCGCGGACGCGTCGCAGGAATTCGCGGAATGGCGGGCGGCCGCCGGCATCGCAGCGCAGCGCGATCAGGTTGTCGAACTTGCCAATCATCCGCTCCAGCCCCACCCGGTGGCGGATGCTCATTTTGGAGCCGACGACGATATCGGTCGCGCTCGTATAACGTGAGAGCAGCGTTTGGAAAGCGGCCAGCAATACCATGAATGCCGTGCAATCCTCCTGTCTGCTCAAATTCTCCACCGCCTCGGCCAAATCCTTCGGCAACACGAATCGCTGCCGTGCGCCGGCATCGCTTTGATGCGCCGGACGCGGCCGGTCGGTTGGCAAATCCAGCAGCGCGGGCGCGTCCTTGAGACGCTGCGTCCAATAGTCGAGTTGCTTTTTCTCAATATCGGGTGGCAATTGCAGGCGTTCGAGCGCGTTGGCATAACGATGGCGCAGCGGCGGCAGTTTGACCGCATGCCCGTTCGCGAAGCCTTCGTAAAGCGCAATCAATTCCTCCGTTAAAATCCGCGTGGAAGTGGCATCACAGGCCACGCCGTGCGTCATAATCAGCAGCAAATGCTCCTGCTCGCCGAGATGCATCAAGCGCGGGCGCAATACCGGACGCGACATGACGTACGGTTTGGAAGATTCGCCGGCCGCATACGCCAGCGCGCTGGCTTCACGCTCCGCTTCCGGCAAATTCGAAAAGTCCTTCACCGGCAACTGCACTTCGCGAGGTTCGCATATGATTTGCACCGATTTGCCATCTTCGATTGGGAAAATCGCGCGCAGGGCCTCATGCCGCCGATAGAGGGCGCTGAAGCTCTGTTCGAGCGCCTTGAAATTCAGCGGCCCTTTCAGACGCAGCAACGTGGGGATATTGTAATTGGACTGGCCTGGCTCGAATTGGTCCAGGAACCAGGTGCGCCATTGCGCCGGAGTCATCGGCAGTTGTTCGGCCTTGGTGAGAGCCGCAACCGGGAGCATCGGCTGGTTCTCGTAACTGACGTCGGCGAGATGTTCCGCGAGCGTGGCGACGGTTGGAAAAGTGAAGATCGTCGCCAGCGGCGTTTCCATCTGGAGCGTTTCGCGAATTTGCGAAATCACCTGCGTCGCCAGCAGCGAATGGCCGCCCAGATCAAAAAAGTTGTCATCGACGCCAATGCTGTCGAGGCCGAGCACCTCGCACCAAATGTGCGCGATGACTTCCTCCATGGGATTGCGCGGCGCGACAAATTGATGGCCTAAATCCGGACGCTCGCGGCCCGGCTCCGGCAATGCGCGGCGATCCACTTTGCCCGCCGGGGTCATCGGCAGCATCTCCAGGCGGACAAACGCCGAGGGTATCATGTACGCCGGAAGTTTGGATTTGAGAAAACTCAACAGGTCGCCGATGACGACCGTTGCGGTGGCGGTCGGGACAAAATAAGCGACCAGTTTTTTGCGCCCCGTGGCATCTTCACGCGCCGCCACGACGGCCTCTTTCAAGCGCGGATGCGAACGCAATGCGGCTTCGATTTCGCCCAATTCGACCCGGAACCCGCGAATCTTCACCTGCTCATCGACGCGCCCGACGAATTCAATGACACCACCGTCCCGCATGCGGACGAGATCGCCGGTTTTATAGAGGCGCGCCGAAGTCAGAGCAGCCTTGCCCAGCGGATTTTTGATGAATTTTTCCGCCGTGAGTTCCGGCCGGTTCAAATAGCCGCGCGACACACCCGCGCCGCCGATATACAGCTCCCCGGTCTCACCCATGGCGACCGGTCTCAATTCCGCGTCGAGAACGGCCAGCTCGACGTTTGGCAGTGGGCGGCCAATCGGCAGTGATTCATCATCCAACCGCGCGGCATGCATCGTGGCGATGACGGTGGTTTCGGTCGGCCCGTACGTATTGATGAGCCTCACACCCTCGCCAATGCGGAATTTCCAACGGCGCCAGGCTTCGTCCGACGCCTTCTCTCCCCCAATAATCACCAAGCGAATGGACGCCGGAACGAGAGCGGTTTGCCAATAATCCACCAATTCGTGCCAATAGGCGGTCGGCAGATTCAAAACAGTCAAACGTTCGCGCGCGGCGAACTCCATGAACTTCGCGGTGGCCGACAGAACCTCGTCATCGCGCAACACCAGCGTGCAACCGCGCAGCAAGCTTGGGAAGATTTCTTCGACGGAAATGTCGAAACTCACCGGGCTGAATTGGAGCACGCGATCTTCGGGCCGCAGCTCATAGGCGCGCGCGGCGGAAAAATTATGATTCAGCAGCGAGCGTTGCGTGATTTGCACTCCCTTCGGCCTGCCGGTTGAGCCGGAAGTGTAAATCACATACGCGAGATTGTCCGCCGCCGCCGAGGTTAAAGGATTATCCGTCGATGCCGCTTCAATCGCCTTTGCGTGCTCCGCATCATCGAGGCAGAGAACTTTGACGCCCTCACAATCGAGGTCGGAAACCACCGCGCTGCGCGTCACCAGCAAGCCGGCGCGTGAATCGGAGAGCATGTAAGCGAGGCGCTCGTTGGGATAGGAGCGGTCCAGCGCCAGATAGGCGCCGCCGGCCTTCCAGATCGCCAGGAGCGTGATGATCAACTCGGGCGAGCGCTCGAGGCACACCGCGACCAGTGTCTCCGGCCCAACCCCGAGCGATTGGAAATGATGCGCGAACTGATTCACGCGCCGGTTCACTTCCGCATACGTCAATTCCTGTTTTTGGTAACGAATCGCGGTGGCGTTCGGCGCGCGGCCAACCTGTTCCTCGAAATGCCGGGCGTAAATCGTATCCACCGGAAAATCCACCCGCTCGCCGATGGTGACTGCTCCGGTTTCCGTCGGGCGCGGCGCTTCTTTCGTTTCGGATTTTGGAGCGGGGCGTGAATTCCGCCCGGGCGCGGCTTTGCGGGCCAGTTCGTCGAGATGCACTTTCAATTCCTTCGCCAGCGAACGAACACAAGGCTCTTCCAAGATTTTTTCATGGACGCCGGGGACAATCGTGATGTCCACGCCCTTGGTCAGGCTGCCCCATCCATAATCTGGACTGAACGAGCAGAGCATTGGATGGCCGGGGCTGCGGAACAGATGAACGCGGCCGGAATAAAATTTCGGATGAAAATTGAGCAACGCGCCGATATGAGTGCGCCAGAGCTTGCGCTGGTCCGCCGGGAACGAGGAAAGATCCACGAGATTGCCGGCATCGATTTTGAGCGGAACGCGCGAGTCACGCTTCAACATCCCGAGGATGCGCTGTTTGACGACCTCTTTTTTCCAACGGAAAAATTCGCGGCGTTGCGTCGGGGTCCAGTGCCGGAAATAATCGGCCCAATAAATCAGGTTTTTGCCGAAGCGGCCAAACCACGCGGGGGTCCAGGAGACGCGTTCGTACTCCGAATTGGGCGGCGAACAGTTCAGCAACGCGAGCAACGCCACTTCTTCTCCCTGCTCGTGGAGCTGCCGGGCCATTTCCAGCGCGACGTTTCCGCCAAAGCAATAGCCGCCGAGATGATACGGCCCGTGAGGCTGAAACGCGCGGATGTCCGCGACATATTGCGCAGCCATCTCTTCGATGCTCGCCAATTCCTCGCCGCCATCAAGGCCACGCGATTTCAAGCCATAAACAGGCTGATCGGCGCCGAGATGGCGCGAGAGATTGACGTAACCCCAAAACATCCCGCCACCGGCGCCATGCACGAGAAACAATGGCGGCTTGGTCCCTTGCGATTGAATTTCCACGATCGACGTGCCGGCCAGCACGGAGCCTTCCTGAATTTCCTCGCGGATGACGGCAGCCAATTGCTCGATGGTCGGCGCCTGAAAAACCGTTGCCACGCGCAGCCGCCGGCCAAAAACTTTTTCGATCTGGGCGATCAATTTCACCGCCAGCAATGAATGGCCGCCGAGATCGAAGAATTTGTCCTCGATGCCGATGGGTTGGACGTCCAGGACGCTTTCCCAGATTTCGGTCAGCTTGAGTTCCACGGCGTCGCGCGGCGTGGCCAGGCCTTCGATCAAAGGCCGGCCCTTGCCGGGTTCCGGCAAGGCCTTGCGGTCCACTTTTCCATTCGGCGTCAACGGCAGCGCTTCCAATGGCACGAACGTGGCGGGCACCATGTGCTCCGGAAGCCGCTCGCGGAGGAAGCGCAGCAATTCGTCGAAAGGCGGGACGCGTTTGCCGTCGCACACGAAATAGGCGACCAGCCGGTCACAACTGTTTTCATCCTTCCGCATGGCCACGACGCATTCGCGAACCGCGGGATGCCGGCACAACACGGCTTCAATCTCGCCAAGTTCCACCCGGAAACCGCGGATTTTGACCTGCTCATCCAGCCGCCCCACGAACTCGATATTTCCATCTGGCAGCCATCGTGCCAAATCGCCGGTTTTATAAATCCGCTCGTTTTGATGAAACGGGTTCGGGATGAATTTTTCCTCAGTCAGTTGCGCCCGGTTCCAATAGCCGCGCGCCAAGCCGTCCCCACCCACATGCAATTCGCCCGTGGCACCGATGGGCATCGGGTTCAAACGCGCGTCGAGGATATAGCATCGGGAATTGGCAATCGGCCGGCCAATCGGAACGGTCGTCGCGCCGTCCGACATGGCCTTGATTTCATAAAAAACCGAAAACGTCGTGTTCTCCGTCGGGCCATAGACGTTGATCAGATGCTGCGGCGGCTTGTGCTTCAGCACGCGCGCGGCTGATTTCGGATCGGCCGCTTCGCCGCCAAACATCATGGTGCGAACGCTGGCGAAGCCCTCGGGAATCTCGGCGGCCAGTTGGTTGAATAATGCGGTCGTGAGAAACATCGCGGTGATTTTTTGCTCCCGCAATTCGCGCGCGAAATCGTGCGGCGACAACGCGACGTCGCGCGTGATGCCGACGAGCGTTGCGCCATTGAGCAATGCGCCCCAGATTTCGAACGTCGCGGCGTCGAATGAGGCGTTGGAAACCTGCGCGACCCGGTCGTCGCGGTTGAATTGGATATAATTGGTGTTGAGAACGAGCCGGTTGACGGCGCGATGCGGCACGGCCACGCCTTTCGGCGTGCCCGTGGAACCCGAAGTGTAAATGACGTAGGCCAGACTGTCTGCCGTGGCGGTGCGCGGCAGATTTTTACGGCTTTCGCGGGCAATGAGTTCCCAATCGGAATCCAGGCAAAGAGTATTTTTCTGGTTCGGAAAACGCGACGCCAGCCGATGCTGCGTCAGCAGGACGGGCGTCTCACTGTCGGCGAGCATGAAATTCAAACGCTCGCGCGGGTAACCGGCTTCGAATGGGACGTAAGCGCCGCCCGCTTTCAAAACCGCGAGCATCGCCACAATCATTTCGATGGACCGATCCAGGCAGATTCCGACCAGCACATCCGGGCCGACGGAATATCTTTTTAGATAATGGGCCAGATGATTCGCGCGCTGGTTGAGTTCCTGGTAGGTGACCGATTCTCCGCCAAAAGCCACCGCCTTCGCGCCGGGCGTCCGTTCCACCTGCGCTTCAAAAAGCTCATGGATGCATTGTTCGCGCGGGTACTCGGTTTTGGTGTTGTTCCATTCGACAATCACTCGACGCCGCTCGGCTTCGCTGAGCAAAGGCAGTTCGGATAACCTTCGGCCCGGGTTCCGCGCAATTCCCTCGAGCAAAATTTCGAAATGCTCGAGCAGCCGCGTGATGGAATCCGCCTCGAACAAATCGCGATTGTACTCCGCCTGGGCCACGAGGCCCTTTTCCGTCACTTGCAGGACCATTGTCAGGTCGAATTTCGCGGTGCCGGTTTCGCATTCCACAAAATGCAGATTCAGGCCCGGCCATTTCATTTCCTCCAGCGTGCTGTTTTGCAGCACAAACATGATTCGGGTGAAAGGCATGTGGGTCGCGGCCCGTTCCGGATGCAATTTCTCGACCAGCTTTTCGAACGGCAGATCTTCGTGCGCATACGCGTTCAGCGTGGTCTCGCGCACGCGATCGATCAGTTCTTCAAAGGAAGGATTACCGGCAAGGTTGGCGCGCAGCAGCAGCGTGTTGACAAAAAAACCGATGAGCGGCTCGGTTTCAACGCGGTTGCGGCCCGCGATGGGCGAGCCGATGACGACATCCTCCTGTTGCGTGTAACGATGCAACAGCGCTTTGAATGCGGCGAGGCCGACCATGAAAAGCGTGGCTCCACGCTTCCCGCCGAGTTGCGACAAGGCATCAGCCAGCTCGCGACGCATGACGCGGGATTGGAGCGCTCCGCGGAACGTCTGCACCGCAAGCCGCGGATGATCGGCCGGCAATTCGAGGACCGGCGGCGTGCCCGACAATTGTTCGCGCCAGAAGGCAAGTTGGTCCTCCAGCAGGTCGCCATTGAGCAGTTCGCGCTGCCACACGGCGTAGTCGGCGTATTGAATGGGCAATTCCGGCAAATCGGGCCGGCGCTGCTCGCATGCGGCGGTGTACAACTCCTTCAGTTCCCGAAAACAGATTTTCAACGACCATTCGTCCGAGACGATGTGATGAAGATTCAGGATGAGCCAATGCTCGTCCGTTTTCAGCCGGAGCAGCGTGGCGCGAATGGGCGGACCGGAACTTAAATTGAATGGGCGATTCACTTCGGCGCGCACGAGTAATTGCGCCTCTTCCTCGCGTTGCGCGGGCGCGTAGCCGGTCAGATCGTGCACGGCCAGATTCAGACGCAGGGACTTGTCCACGACCTGGGCCGGGCTCCCTTCCGTATCGACGAAGCGCGTTCGCAGGCTTTCATGCCGCGAGACGAGCGTGTCCAGCGCCTGGCGGAAGGCGTCGATGTTGAGCGTCCCGGTCATCTGGACGACCGTGGGCACATTATACAACGGGCTGTTCGGTTCGAGTTGGTCCAGGAACCAGAGGCGTTGTTGCGCGAACGACAATGGAACGGTTGTGTCCGCCGCTTTGCGCAGCCGTTCGGCGAGCAATGCGCGTTTGGATTTGCTCTCTGGGGCGGGAGCGGAATTCAGCAAGACACTCATGATGCCAGCGAATTTCTGAAGATCATTTGCTCGAAGCGGGAGGCCGCGTTTCCGGTCGGATGCGAGAGCCGGAAGGGCGGCGCGGTCATTTCAGAAACCTGTTCTGAAAAGCGATCCAAACGCGCCAGTTCCAGGGTGCGTTCGCGTTGTATCGCCAGCCATTTGCAAACAAATGCGGCGGCTCGGCCTTCTCGGATGCGCTTGAATACGCGCGCGTTTTCACTGTGGATGTTGTAATTTCCGGATTCGATTCCCATAACGAACGCCAGCGTATTACGTTGATTCGAAAGGGAGTAAGTGGGTGATGCCCTAACCGGATGGGGAGAAACACCCTACGGACGAAGGCTCCTGGGACATTTGTCCTCGGACGCCATGGGCTTTCGTTATTCCGAGCGGAAAACGCCCTGGAGAATAGATCGCGTACCGGCTTGGAAAAAGCAATTGCCGAGCGCGGTAGGTCTCAACGGGGTCTGATTGAAACCGGGAGCGGCGGTGTCACTCGTAGCGCAGAGTTGAACTCTGCTGTATTGCCGAGTGCAACTCGGCGCTACGACGAACTCGCCCACCTCTGATCACACCCAGTCTCAATAAACCACCACCGAACGGACTTTTTGGCCTTTCAGACGGTCGCGGCCATTGAGAAACTTCAGTTCGATCAGGAAGGAAACTTCCAGGATTTGCGCATTCAATTTTTGCACGAGGGATGCCGCCGCCGCGGCGGTGCCGCCCGTGGCCAGAAGATCATCAATCAATAGCACACGGCTGCCGGGTTTGAGCGCGTCGATGTGCATGGCGATGGTGGAAGTGCCATATTCCAAATCGTAGGCCTGCTCATGGGTCTGGTAGGGAAGCTTGCCTTTTTTTCGCACGGGAACAAAACCCGCTTTCAACTTCATCGCCGCCGCCGCCGCAAAAATGAACCCGCGCGCGTCAATGCCCACCACCGCATCCACCTGCCCCGGCTTGAATCCATCAATGAGCAAATCGATCGAGCCGGAAAAGAGATTCGGGTCGGCGAGCACCGGCGTGATATCCTTGAATTGAATTCCCGGCTTGGGAAAATCCGCAACGTTTCGGATGGCGCGCTCGATATCAGCCGACGTCGTTTGAGTCATGCGTAGTGTTTAGGAGGACGACGGGAGGCTGCGCAAGGAAATTTTGTGAAGGAAAAACGAGGAACCCGGGAAGTCGGGTGAATACACACCGTTCAATGAGGTAACCGCCCAATTGGCGACGCATTGCGCTGTGTCAGAATCGCGCTTTCCAGAAGAAGGCGAAAATTCCGGCCCCACCGCCGGCTAACGTTTTTGAAAATGCAAACACAATCAGCAGTTCTCCGCGCCCTGACGCTTGTGGCAGCGATATTCGTGTCCTCGCTGCCTCAGCCGTTGCAAGCTCAGTTTGCCTGCACCACTAATAATGGAACCATTGCTATCACCGGTTACTCCGGCCCGGGAGGAGACGTCAGCATTCCGGATAGCCTGGGAGGACTTCCGGTCACCAGTATCGCGGATGCCGCTTTTCAGGGCGACACCAACCTGAGTGTCGTCACGATTCCGAACAGTGTCACCAATATCGGCGCCAGAGCCTTCGAGGGTTGCATCTGGCTCCTGGGGGTCAATCTGCCCACCAATTTTCCCAGCATCGGAAATCTGACCTTTAATCAATGTTTCCAACTGGTCGGGATCAATCTGCCAAACACGATCACGAATATCGGGGACGCGGCCTTCGGCTCCTGCTCCAGCTTGCGGGAGATTACGATTCCCGACAGCGTCAAGAACATCGGGAACAGCGCATTCAACGATTGCTGGCGGCTGGGCAGAGTTGCCATTGGCAACGGCACGGAATACATCGGGCCATTTGCCTTCGCGAAATGCGTCGTTCTCACCAATCTCCTTATCGGCAGCGGAGTCACAAATATCGATCAGTACGCGTTTGAATCGTGCTCGAGCCTTCCCATGGTCATTTTCCCCCCCAGGCTCGAATTTCTGGGCTATAACGCTTTTGCTTATTGTTCGGGATTGAGGGCCGAATACTTTTTGGGCAATGCGGTCACAAATCTCCAGCCCGACAGTTTTTCGCTGCCAGACACCAGTGGCCCGGTCTATTACCTTCCGGGAACCGTCGGATGGGAGTCGACATACCAATATCATCCAACGATTCTTTGGAATCCGCGCATAGAGATGAATCGCGGGACGTTTGGCGCAAGCTCGAACAGTTTTGGATTTCGAATTACGGGAACTACAAATCTCTCTCTGGTCGTCGAAGCCTCCACGAATCTGTTCGCTCCCGTCTGGCGGCCGATAGCCACTAATATTCTTGGCAATGGCGCCGCGGATTTCTCGGATCCCGATTCCGCTCACCTTCAATCGCGCTTTTATCGTCTCGCCGCGGCACTTCCGGGCGATTACGCTTTCTCCGTCACCAACGGCACCGTGACACTTACGAGGTATTACGGAGTGGGAAGCGACCTTGTAATTCCGAGCGTGCTGGGCGGGCTGCCGGTGACCGGCATCGGCCCAAATGGGTTGCTCGAGCATCCGGATATCGTGACACTTTCGATTCCGGAAAGCGTCACGAACATCGGACAATTAGCCTTCGAGGCTCTCCCTGATCTGAAGAGTGTCACGATTGCTGCTGGAGTCATCGGTCCCGCAGCCTTTGCCGGGAGTCCCTCGTTGACGAACGTTGTCCTTGGAAACGGAGTCAGAATCATAGGAGCAGATGCGTTTGCCGATTGCCCGGGTTTGACGCACATTGAAATTTCAAGCTCCGTGACCAATATCGCCAGCGACACGCTATATTCGGCGTTTAGCGGCTGCACCAATCTCACCAACATCACGGTGGACGCTGGAAACCCGGTTTACGCCAGCGCGGACGGCGTGTTATTTGACCGTACGCTGACGGCTCTCTTAATAGTCCCGCAGGGCAGGCAGGGAAGCTACACGGTTCCGGAGAGCGTCACTCAAATCGGCAGCGCGGCGTTTGCATACTGCCGATTCACCAATGTGAGCTTCCCACCAAGCCTTCGCGATATTGGAGATAACGCGTTCCTCGACTGTCTCGGGCTGACCAACATCGTCATTCCCGACGCCGTCACGAATATCGGGAGCAATGCGTTTGCCTGGGACTTTATCAACAGCGTGGCATTTGGAAACGGCCTCGTGGTCATTGGAAACGGAGCGTTCATGGGTTGCAAACTGACCGACGCGATCATTCCCGACAGTGTCACGAAAATTGACGGCTCCGCGTTCGCGGATTGTTACAGCCTGTCGAATCTTACCCTTGGCCTGAATGTCAGCGACATCGGGCCCGGTGCGTTCGCCGGTTGCGCATTCACCAGCGTCATGGTACCAGCCACCGTTACGAACCTTGATCCGGAAGCATTCCCTTCATACCTCCAAACCATCAACGTAGATCCCTCAAACGCCGTTTACAGCAGCCTCGACGGGGTCGTCTTCAACTCGGACAAAACAGAACTATTGATCTTTCCGACCGCCCGGCAAGGCGACTATGAAATCCCGGAAGGCACCCTCAAAATTGGGAACTCTGCCTTCGCGGACTCATCGGTCACAAACGTCACCATGCCCGCCAGCCTTGTTGAGATTGGCACGAACGCCTTTCAGAGTTCACGGCTCGCGAGCGCAACCATTCCCGATGGAGTGAAATGCATTGATGAAACCGCATTCGCAAATAGCGCGGCCCGGTCCGTGACCATCGGAAACGGAGTCACCAACATCGAAGATGCCGCATTCATATCGGCCGCAATAACGAACGTCATTGTCGGTTCGAATGTTACTTACCTGGGAATGGACGCGTTTGGCTACTGTTTTGCCCTGCAAACAGCGTACTTCAATGGAAATGCGCCTTCCACCGGCGGCTACACGTTCGATGACGACCAACCCGCGTTGAAGATTTACTACCGGCAGGGAACCTCCGGGTGGGGACAATATTTCGATGGTCGCGCCACGACGCTTTGGATTCCGTAGCGGCGAGTGCTACTCCAATTGCGAGGGTGAGTAGTCGATTACAAGGATGAGAACGACGGACGAGGAGGATTCTGCTTTTTCGTGTTTCGGAGTTAAGCAATATGCCGCAACATCGCGGGCCGCTATTTTACTTTCGCGGCCTCGAGTTTCTCGATCATCTTCCGGAGTTTTTTCAGGGCGATGTTTTGAATCTGGCGGACGCGCTCGCGGGTGACGCCGAATTTTTCGCCGACTTCCTCCAGCGTCCGCTCCGGACCGCCGTCGAGACCAAAGCGCGCGCGCAAAATGGTCGCTTCGCGCGGGTCCAGCGTTTTGACCATTTCCTGAAGCATCCGCGTGACGGTTTTTTCCTCGAGTTGCTCGTAAGGCGTGTCTGCCGCTTCGTCCTGGACGACTTCTGCAAAATTATTGGAATCCTCGTCGCCGATGGGCGCATCCAGCGACGCGGGGCGAATCGCCGCCAGGCGCATTTGCGCCACGCGCGAAGCGCTGATGCCCAGTTCGCCGCCCAATTCGTCATCGGTCGGCTCGCGTCCGAGTTCCTCCTGCAAGCGCATGGCGGTGCGGCGCATTTTGGAAATTTTATCGACGAGGTGCACCGGCAGCCGGATAGTCTTGGACTGATTCGCCAGCGCGCGCTTGATGGATTGCTTGATCCACCACGAGCCGTAGGTGGACAGCTTCCCGCCTTTGGAAGGGTCAAACCGCTCGACGGCTTTCATCAAGCCGATGTTGCCCTCACTGATGAGATCGAGCAGCGGCAAACCGATGCCTTCGTAATCGCGGGCAATCTTCACAACCAGCCGGAGATTGGCCTTGATCATCTGCTCGCGCGCCCTTTTGTCCCCTTTCTTGATCTTCGCGGCGAGTTCAATTTCCTCCTGCGGGGTCAGCAATTTGACCTGGCCGATTTCGCGCAGGTAAAGTTTGATGGCGGTGTCGCCGTCGTAACTGGAACGCTCCCGCTCCGTATGGACGTGGGTTTCCTCGACCACCGGCTTGGCCACGATTCCGGCGGCTTGCGCTCCCGCCGGCTGCGCCACTCCATTTTCCTTTTTTGCTGAAGGAGCTTCCGCTTCCCTGGCAGGCGCCAATTTCCGGCCGATGAAACGCGCGGCCTGCGGTTTCCGCGCTGACAATTTATTGGTGCGAACGCGCGCCTTCGGGCTTTTTCGGCCGTCCGGTTTGTTTTTTTTGGCTTTCGCGACCATGATTAAAATCCAGACTCAGTTACAACTCTTCCTCTGCGAGCATTTCACACCGAGTGCCTCACTTCGTTGTCGATATTATTTAACAAATCATTGAATACGCATATATGGGTTGTGTTGCCCAAAAAACCTCGTATTTCAACGGTCTTCTCGCTCAACGACGGTTCCGGCCGATCGAAATCAAATAGAGCAGCTCCATGACCGAGCTGAGCATGGCAGCCACATAGGTGAGCGCAGCGGTGTTGAGCACCTTGCTGATGGCGACGCTTTCATCCGAGCGGACAATGCCCAGACGGAACAACTGCTCCTTGGCGCGCCGGCTCGCGTCAAACTCGACGGGCAAGGTGACGATTTGGAAGGCCGTGACCACGGCGAACAACCCGATGGCGACCCAGATCAACTCATGAAACAGCGGTCCGGCTGAACGCATAAAATACATCAGGAACATGCCGATGAGGAAAATGATGCTGTATGCCTGCGAGGCAAATTGCGTGATGGGCACCATTTTCATCCGGAGGTTCAGGGGAGCGTAAGCCGCCTGATGTTGCAACGCATGGCCGGATTCATGGGCGGCCACACCTACCGCCGACAGCGAACGCTCGTGAAAATTGTCCGACGAGAGAAACAGCGCGCGTTTCCTGGGGTCGTAATGGTCCGTCAAACGCCCGCGTATTTCTGCTATCGCAACATCCTGCAATCCGGCATTGTCCAAAATGCGACGCGCCGCCTGCGCGCCGCTCAAGCCGGATTCCGCGCCCACGCGCATGTATTTGGAATAGGTCGCGGACAACTTGATTTGCGCGTAAATGCCGAGCAGCAAACCCGGTAGCGCGAACACCAGCCAGAGTGGATCGAAAAACATCATATCAATTTATTAGCGAGTTTCATGCTCACCGAGTTATTGACGCGGCGGGTCGCGATATCGTTCAAATACCTCGGAAAATCAAGCGAACTTGCCCGGCCTGTTGTGACACAACTGTCTCGGCCCCATCGTTTGATGTCTCACATTGTGCGATTGTGGCTCAGTTCGGCCGAGGCATGGAGGATTGGATCAGCTCCAGGACTTTTTCGATCGCTTCCTCGGGCTTGGCACCTGCGAGCGCTCCGCCGCGTGGTTTGATTTCGACTTCGCCTTTGGCCAGCGATTTTTCGCCGATGCCGATGCGAATCGGGAAGCCCACTAAATCGGCATCCTTGAATTTAAAACCGGGCCGTTCGTCGCGATCGTCCAGAATCACGTCCACGCGACGGGCTTTCAAATCAGCGTACAGTTTTTCCGCCAGCTTCATCACCGCCGTATCCGGCGCGACACTCAAAGGCGTAATGCAAACCGTAAACGGCGCCACGCTCATCGGCCAAATGATGCCGTCCTTGTCGTTGCACTGCTCGATGACCGCCTGCATCGTTCGTGTCACGCCGATGCCGTAGCAACCCATGATGCACAACTTGCGCGAACCATCTTCGGCGAGATACGACGCGCCGAGTTTTTCGCTGTACTTCGTGCCGAGAATGAACACGTGGCCGACTTCGATGGCGCGGCGAATTTTCAGCGGCTTGCCGCATTTGACGCAAGGCTCGCCCACAGTCACCGTGCGCAGGTCGGCCCATTTCTTGACCTGGATGTCGCGTTCAATGGAGACGTTGCGGAAATGGAAACCGTCTTCATTGGCGCCCGTAGTCATGTCGTTGGCGCCGCGGAGGCGTTCGTCGGCAAAGACCGGCACGCTTTTGACATTTACGGCGCCGAGGCTGCCGGGATGCGCGCCGAGCGCGGTGAAAATTTCCTCCGTTTCCGCCGGGCGGAAAATGCTGGTGCCGATGACGCCCGCAACTTTGGCTTCATTCAATTGGTCGTCGCCGCGGATCAAAATGATCAATGGCTTGCTGTCCGCCATATACACGAGCGTTTTGATTTGCCGATTGGCGGGAACATTGTGGGGCGCCTTGCTCAGCGCCTCGATTGTAACGATGCCCGGCGTCGCAAATTTTTCCACCGCAGGGCCGATGTCGCGTGCGGCGGTTTTAGGAATGCCGCTGGTGGCTTTTTCCACATTCGCCGCGTAGCCGCAAGCTTCGCAGAACACCACTTCGTTCTCGCCCGTCTCGGCGGGAACCATGAATTCGTGCGAAAAACTGCCGCCGATTACGCCCGTGTCGGCTTCGACGGGAAAATTCTTCAGGCCGCAACGATCGAAGATGCGCTTGTAGGCATCATACATTTTTTTGTAGCTGGCCATCGCGGCTTCATCGGTTGCATCGAAGCTGTAGGCGTCCTTCATGATGAATTCCTTGGCGCGCATGAGGCCGAAGCGCGGACGGATTTCGTCGCGGAACTTGATGCTGACCTGGTAGAAATTCACCGGCATCTGGCGGTAGGAATTGATTTCGCCCGCGGCGAGCGTGGTAATCACTTCTTCGGCGGTCGGGCTGAGAAGCCATTCCTTTTTGGCGCGGTCGCGCACTTTGTAGAGCACGTCGGCGGCGGTTTCGTAGCGGCCGCTTTGCTGCCAGATATCGGTGGGCTGCATGGTGGGCATGAGCACTTCGAGCGCGCCGGCGCGGTCCATTTCCTCGCGCACGATTTTTTCGACCTTGTGCAAGGCGCGCAAACCGAGCGGCAAAAAAGTATAGAGACCGCCGCTGAGTTTGCGGATGAGGCCCGCGCGCAATAACAGCTTGTGCGACACGATTTCCGCCTCGGCGGGCGTCTCTTTGAGAGTGGGAATAAATGTCTGGCTCCAACGCATGGAAATTTTCGATTTTAGATTTGCGATTTACGATTCATCCGAAACGCGGAGTCTGCCGCGTAAATCGCCGGTCGTAAACGGTAAATTACTTCGGGCGGTTAACAAGGGTGCATCTTGGCGCTGCCCTTGACTGGGAACTAGAAAGTTCCCTGAACCCGCAGGCTGGAAAGCCTGCGCTACGTAGCGCAGACATTCCTGTCTGCGGGTGCGGGCGACTTTCCAGTCGCACGTTTCAAATGCCGCGGCGGAAAGCGGTCGCGGCGTCGTGGATGAAAGTATCATTTTTTATGGCACGATTGTGTGCGACTGGGCACGACGGAGCCAGACGGCGAACGGTTTGGCTTTCGGTTTTGAGTTGATTGAGACCGTCGGGTTCGGGCATCTCGAAAGAACGGGTTCGTTTTGCTGTGTTTGAGTGTCGCGGTTTTATTAAGTTGTTGATGAAGAGAGTGATGCGAATATGACAAATGGGTTCGTTTGGTAATTTTTTATTTTTAATCCGCTCGTGGGGGATGAGGGACTTACACGAATGACGCGAATTAACACGAATTCTTCCGGTTGCAGTGAGGAGTGCGTGCGCCGAGAGCACGCGTCGCGCGAGTTCGATGTCCCTGCCCTGTTTCCGTTGTTCCATTCCGGCCTCCATTGGCTGGTTAGGTTATAACATGGCTGTCAAATGTGGAGCGATCCATAATTCGCAGCCCGGTCGGTTCTGGGTGTGATTAAAAGTGCGTGAGAAAAGATCGCCTCGACTACGGAGCGCAGAGCATCGCTCTGCGTTTTGGGCTGGTTCGCGCAGAGCGATGCTCTGCGCTCCTCACCCACTTTTAATCACACCCGTCGGTTCTGTGCAGCCGAAAAAGCGGGCGAACTGGAGCTTTCCGAAAACGCACCATTAGTCAACTCTGACGGCTTTTTGTTCGCGCCGATCAGGAGATCGGCGCTCCGGCTTTTGCGGAGATTTCTTTAATGGCACCACCTCACTCGGGCTCCGGCAATTTGCCGGCCTGATAATCATCGAGCGTTTTTGAATATTCCCCTTTTCGCCCGTCCGGCCCGGCGTTCACAGCGGATTTCTCGGTGGCGATCGCCTCGTTGGTTTCTCCGGCCATGAATTGCGCGCGGGCGAGCGTGTCCAGGATTTCAGCGTTCGTCCGGCCAGAGGAGTCATTGGCACGCACCGCGAGGTTTTTGGCCAGTTCGATACCGCGTTGGCCCACGCCGGGTTGCGTGAGAAGCGTCCAGGCGAGGTCATTTTGCCGGTCAAAATCTTTGGGATGCGAATTGGCGAATGATTCCGCAAATTGAAAGGCCTGGTCGTGCTTCTGCTGGCCGACCAGAATTCTCAATCGTATGCTCGTGAAGCTCTTTTCGAGTTTCGGGAACGCGGCCACGACTTGGTTGAGCGCTGCTTCCGCCCGGTCCCATTGCTTCTTATTAACGGCGGAAAACAATTGGTCATCCAAGTCCTGCAATTTGGCGTTGTCTGCCGATTCTTTTTTGTAATCCGCCGCGGCTTTGGTGATGTCGTAGTGACCGGAAAGAATGTCGCCCAGGACTTGTCTCTTCAACTCCGCCGGGTGGCCCATCCACGCGATAACTCCATTTTGATTGATGACAAAAGCCTCCGGGATGCCGTGGTGATTGACCTTTCGCGGCCACCAATTGGAGCTCATAAACCCGTCGGCATCGCTGCTTTTATCGTCGAGCGCGACGCGATAAGTCATTTTGTCACCCATTTTCTTTACGAAAGGCGCGACGGCTTCGTCCGAATCCCAAACGTCCACGCCAATGAAAACGATTCCTTTATCCTTGAACTCCTGGGAGAGTTCGTTGAGGTGGGGAATAGTTTGAATACAGGGACCGCACCAGGTGGCCCAGAATTCCACGACATAGACGTGGTTGCTGTCCAGACTCTTGACCGGCTCGCCCTGAATCCAGTTGCCGGTTTGAAGTTTTGGCGCCTTGTCACCGGTCATCAAATCGGCTTTTGCAGGGATGGCACAATTCACCGCAGCCATGGCGACGAGCAATCGTGGAACGAATGAGTTGTTCATATCAATGCTTTGACCGGGCAGAGGGGAAGTGGTTACGGAACAAATGCGCGCAGCGCAAGTGACCCTCGCTGCTAAGCACCTCAAACTTTCCAAAAAGGCACAATTTGTCATCTCTGGCCCGTTTATGGAAAACCGACCCGGAGAGCAGAATGGAGCCTGTGTGCGGGCGGATGCCAGCGATGAAGACATCTCAAGCCATTTTATTCTTTCACAGCCAGTCCTACTGAGCGCATCAATTCGAGCGCGTTGCTTTTCTGAACTACTCCCGGCCGCAAACGGTAATCAAAACTCATCTTTCCATTGACAATCTGGTCTTCAAAATGGTCATTGGCGCCAGGTGGTTGCAACTCTTCGGCGATCCTGGCCAGCGCCAGGTCGTGCGTGGTCATCAAACCGATAGCGCCGCGTTCAACCAGTGCCCGCGCAACGCATCCTGCTCCGATCCGGCGGTCATGTGAATTGGTGCCGCCCAGAATTTCATCCAGCAGAAACACCAGCGCAGTTCCTTGCTCCGCCAACTTTACGATTTGGCTCAACCGAGCAATTTCGGCGTAAAAACGAGAGGTTCCGCCCTGGAGAGAATCCAGTATGCGAATGGAGGCGCCGATGCGCAAATGTGTCATACGGAGTTTCCGGGAACGAACCGGTGCTCCAGCCAAAGCCAATACCAGATTCACGCCGATGGCCCGAAGATAGGTACTTTTGCCCGACATGTTCGACCCGCTGATCACCACCAGCCGGCGGTTTGGGCCAAGCAACACATCGTTGCGCACGCAGCGGGCTTCGGCAATCAGCGGGTGCCCCAAGCCCTCGGCTTCGACCTGTCCGCAAGCCTGGTTCGGCAGCAATTCTGGAAAGGGGTCCGCTGGATGCTCAAAGGCGTAACCAGCCAATGACGAGAGCGCCTCGATTTCACCCAAGCGGCGAAGCCACGGTTCCACCATCATTCCGTACCATGTGCGCCAGGCTTCCACTGCAAAGGCGAACTGAGTTTCCCACAGAAACCAAGCGCTGATAACCCTGAACAGCTGGTTCTCACTGGAATCAAGCCAGGAATACAACCAGGCCAGGCGTTGGATGGCTTGGGAAGCGGAACGTCCGTCGCACTGGCACTCTGCGTCCATGCGCCGCAAACGTTCGCTTTGGAAATGCTGCGCTTCCAGGCAGTCAAACACTGCGGCCAGCCATTCCAGGTCCTGCTGGGCTACACCCGCCGAGCGCGTTACTTGCTGAACCCGTTTTCGATAGGACCGGGCCAGCGCATATTGTGCGGCCAGTGCCGTGAGGCACCATTGCCATTGTCCCAATATAAGCAAAAACAAGCTTACCCAAGGCAGACAAAATGCCGTCACCCGCACCGCATTCGAGTTTAAGACGCGTGGTTGCCGGGCCCATGAAATCAAAGATTGAGTGCGAATCCACCCCTGCGCCTCAGCGGTAAGCAGTCCCAGCCGCTCGCGCAAATCTACTTGAGGGCGCAACTCCTTGATCGCCTCCTGCCGCGCCAGGATTTCTTGCGGCGGCGCCGGTTCCAGCAACCAGGCAGCCAGCGTTGCCCGGCCATTTTGGGTATGGGCCGCATTCAACAGTTCGAACAACGATCCTGGACCAAACAAATCCAGGTCCGCGGCGTAGGGATGGTGCAGATCGAGGAATTCCGTTCCGTGGGAGCCTTTCCCCATCCAGGTTCCGTCCAACCGCTCAAGTCCTGATTGGTAGAACCGAATGGCGCGTCGAGCTGAGTCCCTGGCGTTCTCGATGCGAATATGCCGCATCCCCGTCAAAAACAGCCCCACGATCAGGATTGTCAGCACAAACCCAAGGGCAACGTGAGAGCGGCACAACACTGCGGCCAGCACGAACAAGCCAATGACGAAAAAAATCCGCAAATTGCCCATCCGCAAATGGGCTTGTTCGAGAGCCTGCGCGCGCCGTGACCATTCCGACACACGCGACTGGTATTCTTTTTTGGGGTCCATTGAACATTCCATCCAGTAAACTCATAGCTTTCCAGGTCGGAAACCTCGAGTCATAAAGTAATCGGAGCTGGTTATTGTAATATTTTGATTCATCAACATCTCGATCCGCGGGGCATAAAAAGCTGAATGGCGGGCCGGGATTTCCGAAGGCCCTGCCGAATGCCATTCGGCGATACGGCACGGTGCCATTGTGCGCTACATAGGCGAAATCCATGGGCCGGCTCTCCCTTCTCACTTCGTCCCCTCATCTCATTTGACCGTATTGACCAAGGGCGCCAATCCCTGGATGCGCACTTCGAGCTGGTCGCCGGATTGGATGGGGCCGACGCCGCTGGGGGTGCCGGTCAGGATGACGTCGCCCGGCAGGAGCGTCATGTTCGTGGAAACGAAGCTGACGATTTTGTAGCAGTCGAAAATGAGCTGGTTCGTGTTCGAGTTCTGGCGCAACTGGCCGTTTTGAAACAATTGAATCGTCAAATCGTGGGGGTCGATTTTTGTTTCCACGTAGGGGCCCAGGGGCGTGAACGTGTCGAAGGATTTGGCGCGGGTCCATTGGCTTTCGCCGCTCTGGATGGTGCGGTCGCTGATGTCCTGGGCAGAGGTGTAACCGAGGATATACCGGGCTGCGGCGGCCGGGGTCACGTTACGGACGCGCCGGCCAATGACAATGCACAATTCCGCCTCGAAGTCGGTGCGGTGATTGGCAAACGGAATCTCGATCTTGGCGCCGTCGGGAATAAGCGAGGTGGTGGCTTTGATCCAAAATAGCGGCTCTTTGGGAAGCACTTTGTTCTGCTCCCGGGCGTGGTCGGCGTAGTTCAGGCCGATGGCGACGACTTTGGAGGGGACAACGGGGGTCAGTGTGCGGATCCCGCGCCGGGGAGTGGGTTTGCGGTCGAATGAGGGAGAACCAAACACATCGCCACGCAGCCGATACAGTTCTCCATCGACGACTTTGGCGTAGAAGATTTCTTCGCCTTTTTGAAATCGGCCGATGGCTGCCATACAGCAGCGGGATTTTAATCAACCGAAGCTTTTCCCGCAAGACCATTTGCGGTGACGAGCAGGGCTGACGCATGTTAAGGAAGCCTTGATTTTTCTGTACTTTGAGAGGGTGAGGAGTAATTGAGGAGGGATGCAGAAGCATCGTAAGCCACCGAGACCAGAGATTATCAGCCTGATTACAACGTTGGAGGAAGTGCCGGACCCACGGGTGGATCGCAGCAAGATCATGATTTGGTGGATTTGCTGGTCATCGCGCTATGCACCATTTTGGCGGGCGGTGACAGTTTCTAG
>DATNEA010000035.1:0-27710 GCA_035606845.1 Candidatus Angelobacter sp.
TCGTGATTTTTGGCCGCGCTGCGGAGCATGGAAGGGCCGCCAATGTCGATGTTCTCAATGGCGTCGTGCAGCGCCACATTTGGTTTGGCGACCGTTTGTTCGAAGGGATACAAATTCACGACCACGAGATCGATGGGCTGAATGCCGTGTTCGCGAACGGCGGCTTCGTGCGATGCGTTTCCGCGGATGTAAAGGAGGCCGCCGTGGACTTTTGGGTGCAGCGTTTTGACGCGGCCATCGAGCATTTCGGGAAAACCGGTGTGTTCGCTGATGTCTTTGACGGCCAAGCCGGCTTCGCGCAGGGCGCGGGCGGTGCCGCCGGTGGAGATGAGTTCCACGCCGGCTTTGGCGAGAGTTTGGGCGAAGGGCACGAGGCCGGATTTATCGGAAACGGAAAGCAGGGCGCGTCGAATTTTTTCCATAGACGGCGTTTACAATCCGCGTAGCTGGAACCGGAGTCAATCGGCAAAATGATTCCGTGGCCGAACACCACGCGCGCCGTTCCTGTCAAAAATGTAATGAAGAATCGTCGCATAATCGCTTGCCAAGAAGCGCAAGCGGCAACAATTTGTGCGCAGTATTCTCGCGGATACCACTGACTGAAAGTATGAAACCGCACATTGCCATTGTTCTCGCGACACTATCCACCCTGTCTCTACAGGGCGCTGAAACGAACGATATGGGAACGCCGCCGCCGGTGCCGCGTTTCTCCGTGAGCTATATGGATCGGTCGGTGAGTCCGAGGACGAATTTTTACGAGTTTGCCGATGGCGCGTGGGTGAAGGACAATCCGGTGCCGCCGGACAAGTCGCGCTGGGCGAGCTTCAGCGAGCTGGCCGAGCGCAATTGGTATCTGATTCACGGGATTCTCAATGAGGCGAGCGCGGACACGACCTCGCCCGCCAAATCACCGCGGCGCGAGGTGGGGGATTTTTTTGCGTCGGCGATGGACACCAATCGAATTGAGAAACTGGGTTTCAAGCCGATTGCGAACGATTTGAAGCGCATCGACAAAATCAAAACGACGAAGGATTTGTTTGCGTTGCTGGCGGATTTTCATCGGCGCGGCATTGGGGGGCTATTTGGCGACAGCATCAGTCCGGATGACAAGAACAGTTCGATTTACGCCTTTTATCTGGAACAAGGCGGATTGACGCTGCCGGATCGGGATTATTACCTGAGCACGAATTTCGCCGAGGTGCGCGAAAAATATGTCGCGCACATGACGAAGATGTTCACGCTGCTGGGCGAAAATTCGGCGCGGGCATCGAGCAATGCCGCGACGGTGCTGGACCTGGAAACGCAATTGGCGAAAGCCAGCCGCACGCGCGTGGAGTTGCGCGATCCGGAAAAGAATTACAATAAATTTGACACGGCGGAGTTCGTCGCGAAGGACCCGGCGACGCCGTGGATGGTTTATTTCACGGATTCCGGAATAGCGGCCGGTTCCGCGGCGTCCAAAAAAGATCTGATGCCGATGACTTACCACATCGTCGGGCAGCCGGAATTCTTCAAAACGTTGAGCCAGTTGTTGCAGGAGCGGCCGCTGAGCGATTGGAAGGTTTATTTGCGATGGAAATTGCTGCACGGCAGCGCGCCGTATCTGCAGCGGGCGGTGGAGGAGGAGAATTTTGCGTTTTTTGGCAAGGTGTTGAGCGGCCAGGAGCAGCAGGAACCGCGGTGGAAGCGCGCGGCGCATGTGATTGACGGGAGCATTGGCGAAGCCTTGGGCCAGTTGTATGTGGAAAAATATTTTCCGCCGGAAGCCAAGGCGCGAATGCTGGAGATGGTGAAAAATCTGAAAGATGTTTTTCGCGAGCACCTGGAACAAGTGAATTGGATGACGGAGCCGACAAAGGAAAAGGCGCTGGCGAAATTCGCGCGGTTCACGCAGAAGATTGGTTATCCGGACAAATTCCGCGATTACTCGTCGATCGAAATCCGGCGGGATGATTATCTCGGGAACGTGCGGCGCGCGGCGGCGTTTGAAACGCACCGGCAGCTGGTGCGCCTCGGCAAGGCGGTGGACAAGTCCGAGTGGGACATGACGCCGGAAACGGTCAATGCCTACTTCAATCCATCGCTGAACGAAATTGTTTTTCCCGCCGGCATTTTGCAGCCGCCTTTTTTTGACCCGATGATGGATGACGCGGTGAATTATGGGGCCATTGGCGTGGTGATCGGCCACGAAATGACGCATGGGTATGATGATGAGGGCAGAAAATATGACGCGAATGGAAACCTGAACGACTGGTGGACGGACGCGGACTCGAAGGAATTTGATGCGCGGGCGCAAAAGGTGGTGGATGAATACGATGGCTTTGAGCCGTTGCCCGGCCTCCATGTGAACGGAAAACTGACGCTCGGCGAAAACATCGCTGATCTCGGCGGAGTGAACATCGCTTACGACGCGCTGCAACGCGCGCTGGCGAAGGATCCTTCCAAGCGCAAGGACATCGACGGTTTCACACCCGAGCAGCGTTTTTATATTTCATTCGCGCAGATCTGGCGCACGAACATACGCGACGCGGAAGCGCGGCGAATGGTCACGATCGACCCGCATTCGCCCGGGAAGTTCCGCGCGTTCGGGCCGTTGTTGAACGTGCAGCCATTTTACGATGCGTTCCACATCCAACCCGGCGATCCGATGTGGCGCGCGCCGGAGTTGCGCGCGAAGATCTGGTGACGTCCTTGAAGCTCCAAGCGTCCAAGAGCCAAGCGGGCAAGTGTCGCGGCACGGAATACCTCCGTATCATTTACGGACCTGAATGCGCAATGCCGGAGAATCTGGACCGGCTCCGCGCTCGCGGATTGTCATCCAAGCGGTCTTTGGCGTTGCGGGAGTTTGCCCTCGGTGTGGAGGCGCTGGAAAGATTTGCGCGGCGCGAACCGTTGCGACGAGTCCACGAATGCGTGTTCGGTGTGCTGGCGTTGGAGGGTGAACCGGTCGATCTCAGATTGTAAGGCAGAACGCATTCACTGGCCACGGTGCAGGTGAGTGCGAAATACAACCCAACTGCGCCGTGAAATCAAAACGCCTGTTCGTCGCCGTGATGGCGATGCTCGGAATCGTCTGTTGTTTCACATCAACAATGCGAGCGGACGATGAGGCCGACCGCGCTGCCTTACGTTTGATTCGCACAAATTACATGGAAGCCGTCAACTCAGGACAGATTGACGAACTGGCTCCTTATCTCAGCAAGGATGTGACAGGCGTCATGGTCACCGGCGAAGAAGTCAAGGGACTGGACGGCCTGAAGGCCTATTGGAAGAAAATCCAGGGCCTGATTGGCCCAGGCGGCAGCTATCACGTGAATGTAAACGTGGACAAAACCGATTTGTACGGCGACGTGGCTGTATCACGTGGAAGCACCGAAGACGTTGTCCGCCTCGGAAACGGCAAGGAATTGCATTTTGGCTCCTATTGGGCTTCGGTCTGCCACAAGGAAGATGGTGGCTGGAAAGTCGTGCGCATGGAAGCGGTTATGAACCCGGTGGAGAATGTTTTCATTTCGCTCCGATTGCTAAAGACCAAACTCGCCTACGGTATCGGCGGATTGATTCTTGGTGCTCTTTTGGCTTTCGTTATTCATTTGCTCGGGCGCCGACCGAAAACGATGCAGGCATCCAAATAGATACGGAGCATTTCCCATTCTGACTTTTGTCCTGACGTTCGGTCTTTTTCCGCTTGCAACACGGCTTGAAAAAGTTGACTTTATGCCTCCGCTAAAAAAGCGAAAAGACCTATGAAATCACATGATTCTCGACGGTCTTTTGGTCGTGATTGCGCGGTTAGCTCAGTGGTAGAGCACTTCCTTGACACGGAAGGGGTCAGAGGTTCGAACCCTCTATCGCGCACCATTCTTTTCCAGGTTTTCGCCGTTGAACCAGTGATTGGATGCATATCACGATCTTGAAACCCGGAGGCACGCCCGTTCCCCCACAGTTTTATGGCGGAACGCAGCGAACGCTTTACTGGCTCGGAAAGGCATTCATTGAACTCGGTCACCAAGTCACGTTGATTGCCCATCCCAAAAGCCACATCCCGGGCGCGGAATTGATTCCAGCGGAGAGCACGGATACCAACGCAGCTCTTCGGCTTGTGCCGGATTCAACCGATATCCTTCATCTCAGCGATGCCGGAATCGTGGAGGCTGGCAAGCCGTTCCTCATCACGGTGAACGGTAACGGCCATGGTCCACGACGGTTTCATCCCAATTCGTTGTTCGTTTCCGCGAAACATGCGGCCAATCACGGTTCGAAATATTTCGTCCATCCCGGAATCGAACCGTCCGAATATGCGTTTTCGGAGAAGCGCGAGGATTACGCTGTTTTCCTGGCGAAGGCGCAATGGAAGGTGAAGAACCTTGCCGGCGCGGTGCGGGTGGCGCGCCAGGCGGGCGTCGAACTGCGGGTGTTGGGTTCGCGCAGTTGGCCATTGGAGTTGCAAAGGAAATTGCCGCCTTGGCTCACCCGCGGCGTGCGTTACTACGGAAATGTGGAAGAAAAGGAGAAGGTGGAGATCCTTTCTCGCGCGCGCTGCCTGATATTGCCCGTCCGCTGGCACGAACCGTTCGGCCTGGCCTTTACCGAGGCGATGGTGAGCGGCGCGTATGTTTGCGGCACGCCATACGGCTCCCAACCGGAAATCGTGACGCCGGAAGTTGGCGCTTTGAGCAAGAATGTGGATGCATTGGCCGACGCGGCGCGAAATCCCCGGCGCTTCAAACCGTCCGAGTGCCGCGATCGCGTTCTGAAAGGCGGTTTCACGCACATGGACATGGCCCGGAAATATCTGACGTACTACGAAAAAATCCTCACGACGGGTTCATTGCTGGATCCGGGTGAGTCGCCGGCTGCCACCTTGCCCGATTTCGATCCAAAGAAGTTGTTGCCCTGGCAGGGGGGAGTTGGAGCAAATCAATAAAAGTTATAGCCGCAAAAGAACGCAAGGAACACGAAGAAATTCGCGTTTTTGTGCGTTCTCTGCGTTCTTTGGCTACAGGTTTATTAATTTGCCACAAAATTCATTCGGCGTTCAAATTAAGCCATCACTGCTGAAAGCTGTTCATCTCGAGCGGCAATCTGCGCCGGCAATGACGAGTTATCAAAGCTGTAGCCGAACAGCTCAATGTCTTCCGCATAGATCTCCGCCACGAGCCCGCGGGTTTCGTCGCTGTAATACTCGCGGTAATCCTGGCCCCGGAGCGGATTGCGGTTTTTCTCCGCCAGCTTTGCCGGGCTTTTGATCCGCTCGCGAATCAAGGCAAAATCCGGCGCCAGGTTTTCGAAAAATCCAATGAAATCAACCGCGGGTTGCTTGCCATTGAGGCAGATGAAATGATACTGCGGGCGAAAAAAAACGTAGGACCAGATATTCTCCGGCGTCAGCCACTCCCGGACAAACGCATTGAAGTCCTGGAAGGGCGAGAGATTTTTTTTCGCCCACTGCTGGTTGCTTTTCATGTTTTTATTTTTCAAATAGAAAAAAGCCGAGACCACGCGGTCCCAGGGATTGCGCACGAAGGTGAATTTGAAGCAGTCCGCGAATAACTGCGGAGCCAGCACCGTTTGATAGCCCGCCAGAGTTCGATGCGCGCCCGGCCCTCCAAAGAGGCTCTCGCGAATCGAAGCGCCCGCGCATTTTGGGATGTGGACGAAGATGCACTTGTGCTTCGCGGACCGCTTGACCACGCGGCGGAACTTGAAGGGATGGCGAATCTGGTAAGCAAGGCGCTGAACGTGTTGCTGGAACGACAACGGTTTTGATGACGGTTTTTCAAACGGATGCGTATTCATAAGCGGGTAATTCGCACGGCCGCTTTTTCCGAGTGGAATCCGAAAAAGCCGCCGCCGTGGACGGCTGGCAATTAAGCCGGGACGGTTTGTGCCCGTTGGCCGCGGGCGGCGAGTTGGTCGGGCAGGGACGAATTATCGAAGGAATAACCGAGAAGCGTGATGTCCTCGGCATAAACTTCCGCCACGATGTCCCTGGTTTCGTCGTTGTAATACTGGCGGTAGTCCGTGGAACGGCCGCCAAGGCGGTTTTCTTCACGCAACACCGTGGGCCGATTGATCTTTTTGGCAACGATCGCAAAATCCTCGGCCAGATTTTCATAGAAACCGACGAAATCGACTCCGAGCCGTTTGTCGATGCAGATGAAGTGATATTGCGGGAGGAAATGAGTGAAGCGCCAGATGCTTTTTCGCGTGAGCCATTGCCGGACGAACGTGTCGAAATCGCTGTACGCGGAGAGATTTCTGCGGGCAAACCGCCGGTTGCGTTCCAGTTCGCTTTTTTTCAGAAAGAAAAAAGCGGAAACGAGCCGGTCCCACGGGTTTCGGACAAAGGTAAACTTGAAGGATTGGTCGAACATCTCGCGGGGAACCATCGTCCGAAAAATTTCCAGCGGCCGATGCCCGCCATTCCTGCCAAAAAGACTCTGGCGCACGGATGTTCCCGCGCATTTCGGGATGTGCACGAACATGCACTTTTCCGCCGCGGTCTGCTCCTGAATCAGCCGAAAGCGGTCAGGATGGCGGATTTGGAACCAAGTGCGCGTCAGATGGCGTCGAAATGGCGGAGGACTTGCAGCTAACATGTGTTCGAGTATGACTAGAGATTTGCAAGTGGCGCGAGTGAAAGCAACATGCAAGCATTCGTCGGACTGTAGGATTATGCCCTACATAGCGCTTCTGTGCAATTGTTTTTATAATCATTTTGCCTTTTTTCGTCCGTTTTTTAAAGCGTCAACGGTCCGTCACGCAAGCGAGGCGCGTTGGACAGGAGCGCCGGAGTGGGCTAAAGATAAAAAATGAAAACCGCGGCCATCATCGGAGCATCCAACAATCGTCGGAAATTCGGCAATAAAGCGGTGCGCGCTTTTCAGCAGCAGGGCTACACCGTTTATCCGGTCAATCCCAATGAAATGGAAGTGGAAGGCCTGGCGGTCTACAAAAGCATTCGCGACGTGCCCGTGCGCCCGCAAATGATCAGCGTTTATGTGCCGCCGCCTGTTTTGCTCAAATTGCTGCCGGACATTGCCGCCCGAGGCTGTCAGGAATTGTGGCTGAACCCCGGCACGGAATCCGACGAAGTGCTGGCCGAAGCGGAGAAGCTGGGATTGAACGTCATCCAGGCGTGCAGCATCGTGGGCGTGGGCGTGTCGCCGAGCCAGTTGTGATTGGAAAGGGCGGTGCACCGCGATCGTGGCGCAGGCGTCTTCGCCAGCGGGTTCCGGCGCCGTCCAGGCGCCGGGAACGATTGTCTTCTGAAGGTGCTTCAAGTCTGGCGGCGAGACGCCGCCGACATTCGCAGCCGGGACGGCCGCGCTACATTTAGATGCGTGGACCGTGGCGGCATCTCTGCCACCGTTGCGCGCGGAGTGAAACCGGACTAGATTGAAGGACTGGAGAATTCTATGAAAAAAACAGAACGAATTCCACAACCCGAGCCTTTCACTCCCGGTGTCACCAAAGCAATGGTCCGGCAGCATGCCTACGAACTGTTTCGCGACAAGTTGCCCGAGCATCCCCTGACTTTGAAAGACTGGGTGATGGCGGAAAAAGATCTCGTCGCGATGGTCGAAGCGGAACTTCCAATTTAGGCGTTTTGCCTGAAGAAGTTTTCAATGTGTGCCGGTAGGTGTCCGCCCCATTGTGGCAATTTTCGCGGTCTTTGAGGATGACGCTGCACCGGCGCGGGGCGTGATACCGGCCTTTGAGCGTCGGTGCCAATGTTTATGATTTTGATTGCGGACGACAACGAAAACGACACGTTGGTCATCGTTAAAATGCTAAGGGCGGCCGGGGTCAAAAGCCGCATCATCACGGTCGGTGATGGCAGAGACGTGATCGCTTATTTCCAAGGCAAAAACGAATACGCCGACCGCGAGAAATACCCGCTTCCAAGCGTGCTCCTGCTGGACTTGAAGATGGCTCAAATCGGAGGTTTTGGCGTGCTGGAATGGCTTAATGGGACCGGGCTTGCAAAAGACGTGCTCAGCATCATTCTCAGCGGGTTCGGAGAGCTTGAAAATATCAGGCGGGGGTACCAGTTGGGCGCGCGTTCCTTTCTCACAAAACCCTGCCGACTGGACGAGATCCAAAACCTGATTCGAACGTATTCGTCCTATTGGCAGGCCGGCGCGATGGTTTCAGAAGACCAGGCGGACCGCCAGGACTCTCTCGTTGAGCCGGCGTAAATTGCGCCGGTACGCATTCATCCGCCGTGCCGCGCCAACGGATTTCGCCGCGGCAAATTACTTCCCTTTGAGAGCCGCGATTCCGTAATCGCGATTCATCTTTGCGATAAAGCTGAGGCTGATTTCCTTGGGGCAGACGGCTTCGCATGAGCCGGTCACGGTGCAATTGCCAAAACCTTCGGCATCCATCTGCGTGACCATGTTCAGGGCGCGACGGTCTTTCTCGGCCTTCCCCTGCGGCAACAAATTCAGGTGAGAAACCTTGGCGGCGACGAAAAGCATCGCGGAAGCGTTCTTGCAGGCGGCCACACACGCGCCGCAACCGATGCAGGCGGCGGCATCCATGGCCAGGTCCGCGTCCGGCTTCGGCACGGGGAGGCAATTGGCATCCGGCGTTCCACCGGTATTGACCGAAATGAAACCGCCCGCCTGGATGATCCGATCGAAGGAACTCCGGTTCACCACCAAATCCTTGATCAGCGGAAAAGCCTTCGCGCGCCAGGGCTCAATCGTGATCGTCTCACCGTCCTTGAAGCGCCGCATGTGCAATTGGCAGGTCGCGGTGCCGCGATGGCCGCCGTGCGGAATCCCGTTGATGACGAGCGAACACATGCCGCAAATGCCTTCGCGGCAATCGGAATCAAAAGCGATGGGTTCCTCGCCGCGTTCGATCAATCCCTCATTGACCACATCAAGCATTTCGAGGAAGGACATGTCGGGCAGGACATCCTTCGCCTGGTACGTTTCAAAACGGCCGGCTGAATCGGCGTTGGCTTGCCGCCAGACTTTTAGTGTCAGGTTCATAGCAGCAATGAATAATTTTCCTCCCAATCCCCGGCCCTCCCGACGAACCTAGTGGCACGGGCGTCTTGCCCGTGCGAATCGAAACGCACGGGCAAGACGCCCGTGCCACTATAAACGATGGGAGAGGGAGAAGTCGTTCCCGTGTTGGGCAAGGTCGCGAGCGCGGGGCAAATCATAAATCGTAAATCGTAAATCATAAATTTACTTATAACTCCTCGTGCTCATGTGCACCTCTTCGTAAACGAGCGGCTCCTTGTGCAGCACGGGCTGCTTGTCCGGGCCTTGGAATTCCCACGCGCCGACGTAGGAGAAGTTCTCATCATCGCGCCTGGCTTCGCCGTCAGGGGTTTGATACTCGGTGCGGAAGTGGCCGCCGCAGGATTCCTTGCGATGCAGGGCGTCCAGGCAAAGCAATTCGGCGAATTCCATGAAGTCCGCCACGCGCCCGGCATATTCCAGGTTTTGGTTCAACTCGCCGTTCTGGCCCGTGACATTGACGTTCTTCCAGAATTCCTCGCGCAACTGCGGGATGCGTTGCAGCGCTTCCTTCAAACCGGCTTCGTTGCGGGCCATGCCGCATTTTTCCCAGAGCAATTTGCCCAGCTCGCGATGCAGCGACAGCACGGTGCGTTTTCCCTTGATCGAAAGCAGCTTGTTTGTGACGGCGCGAAGGTTTTCCTCGGCCTTTTTGAATTCCGCATTGCTGGTGGAAGGCTTCTCGTGCTTGACACCCAAGGTCGCAAAATAATTTCCGATGGTGTAGGGCAGGACAAAATATCCGTCTGCCAATCCCTGCATCAGCGCGCTCGCGCCCAGGCGGTTCGCGCCGTGATCGGAAAAGTTCGCTTCGCCGACCACGAACAGTCCCGGCACGGAACTCATCAAATTGTAATCCACCCACGCGCCGCCCATGGTGTAATGCACCGCCGGATAAATGCGCATCGGCTGGCTATACGCGTTTTCGCCGGTGATCTTTTCGTACATGTCGAAAAGATTGCCGTAACGCTCGCGAATTTTATCTTCGCCGATGCGCTTGATGGCGTCCGCAAAATCCAGGTAAACGCCGAGTCCGCCCGGGCCAACGCCGCGGCCTTCATCGCACACTTCTTTGGCTGCGCGGGAGGAAATGTCGCGCGGGGCCAGGTTGCCGAAGCTCGGATATTTGCGTTCAAGAAAATAATCGCGATCGCCGTCAGCAACGGAAGCGGGCGGTTTGCCGCAGTCTTCCTTGCGCTTGGGCACCCAGACGCGCCCGTCGTTGCGCAGCGATTCGGACATCAGCGTCAGTTTGGATTGATGCTCGCCGCTGACGGGAATGCACGTCGGATGAATCTGCGTGTAGCACGGATTCGCGAAGAACATGCCTTTCTTGTAAGCGCGCCAGGTCGCGGTGACGTTGCAGCCTTTGGCGTTGGTCGAAAGGAAGAAAACATTGCCGTAACCGCCCGTCGCCAGCACCACGGCGTCGGCGGCATGAGAAGAAATTTCGCCGCTGATGAGATCGCGAACCACGATGCCTTTGGCGTGGCCGTTGATGAGCACGAGGTCGAGCATCTCCGTGCGCGGATACATCCGCACCTTGCCCAGGCCGATTTGCCGGCTCAGCGCCTGGTAAGCGCCGAGGAGCAATTGCTGGCCGGTTTGGCCGCGCGCATAAAATGTGCGCGAAACCAGCGCGCCGCCGAAGGAGCGGTTGTCCAGCAACCCGCCATATTCACGCGCGAACGGCACGCCTTGCGCAGCGCATTGGTCGATGATGTTCACGCTGACTTGCGCCAGGCGATAGACATTGGCTTCGCGCGAACGAAAGTCGCCGCCCTTGATGGTGTCGTAAAAAAGCCGGTAAACCGAGTCGCCGTCGTTCGGGTAATTCTTGGCCGAATTGATGCCGCCCTGCGCGGCGATGCTGTGCGCGCGGCGCGGGCTGTCCTGGAAACAGAAACATTTGACCTTGTAACCAAGCTCCGCCATCGACGCGGCAGCCGAAGCGCCCGCGAGTCCGCTGCCCACGACGATGACGTCAAACTTCCGCTTGTTGGCGGGGTTGACGAGCTTCATGTCGAATTTGTGCTTGTCCCACTTTTGCGCCATCGGGCCGGAGGGAATGTTGGAATCGAAAGCCATGTTACTTCAACGCCTCCTTTCCGAAACCGAGCAGGACTGAAATGGGAATCGAAACGTAGCCGATAAAAATCAGGAAGGAAACGACGCGCGCGGCTTTGTCGAGGAACGGCGTGTAGGCTTTGTTTTTCCAACCGATCGATTGGAACATCGCGCTCAGGCCATGGCTCAGGTGGAGGCAAAGCAGGGCGATGCCGATGATGTAAAACACTGAAACGTAGATCTTGCTGAAACCAAGAACCATCATCCGGAAAATATCGTGGTGTTGCTTCGCGTCTTCAAGGGTCACGAAATTCTGGCCCGTGAAATTGATGGATTGGACCTGCACCGTGAAGTGCAGGAGGTGATAGATGATGAAAACCAGAACGATGATGCCGCTCATCAGCATCGTGCGCGAGGCGTAGGAGGCGGCGGTGGGGTTCCAATTGGCGTAAGCCACGGGCCGCGCGGCTTTGTTTTCGGCCGAGAGTTTGATGGCCGACCAGATGTGCAGGCCGATCATGCAAATAAGAAAAATGCGCGCGGGCCAGAGCAGTTCGATGTTCGTTTGCAGGAAATTGCCGTAGCGATTGATGGCTTCGGGTCCGAGAAAGAATTGCAGGTTGCCCGCCAGATGCGCCACCACGAACAAAAACAGTACAAACCCGGTGATCGCCATGATATATTTTTTGCCCAGCGACGACCTAAAGATGTGCGTGATAAGTTTCATTTGGACCTGGCGCGGTGCACAGAAGAATCTAATGATTACCCGGCCACAGCGTCAATGCATCAGAAGCACGTATTAGTCAAGGGAAGGAATTGTTTTATCCAGCCTAATTGCCAGATTGAGGCTTTTTATTTTTTCCGGCAACTCGATCAGGGACTGAATGCTGTCTTCCGGCTTATTTCCCGCCGCGCGATGGATTTGCACCGCCTGGAATCCGGCGGCGCGGGCGCCCTGGACATCCATTTCCCAACTGTCGCCAACATGGAGAATTTCCCGCGCGGGCAGACCCAGTTTGAGCGCCGCGCGCTCAAAGATGGCCGGTGAAGGTTTCGCAAAGCCAACTTCGCACGAAATGGCGACCGTCTCGAAGTAACGATCCAGCTCGAAACTTTTCAGCAGGCCCCGCAGGCGTTCGTCCCAATTGGAAATGACGGCGAGCTTGATGCCGCGGGAAGCCAGCGCGTCCAACGCCGGCAGGACATCCTCAAAAATGTGCCAGGCTTCCGGCCGGGCAAATTGGTCGTACAGCTCGGGGAAAAAGTCTTTGCCGGACGGGTTGGGAGCCGCGCCGCGAAAGACTTCCTCGACCAATTGCGCCCATTCATCGCGAGAATGCCCGAAGTTTTGCCGGGCGCGCCACGCCGCTTTGAAACGAGCGTTCAACTCTTCGGCAGAAAACCATTCGGTGCCATGCCGCGCGGCCACTTCCGCGTAGACATGGCCGACCGATGGCCACGGCTCGATCAGCGTGCCGCCGACATCAAAGGTTACGGCTTTGATTTGCATCGATTCAGTTCGTAGTCGCCGGCCTGACGACGTGTTCCCGAAATTGCCGGAGCGCGGCTCTGTGAGCCGCAGCAACGTTCGGTTTTCGCGAGTTCCTGAATTTATTCACACGTGTTGCTTTGCGCAGCTTGCTGCGGGTCGCAGACCCGTGCTCCTTTCGCTTTCGGCAACGGGTTGGTCCGTAGGCGTTGTTTTCTCGCGTTGCGGTCGAACATCAGCGCGGACTGGCGTCGGCAACTACGTTTGTTAGTGTTTCCGCGCGGCGTGCCATTCGTTCAACCCTTTTTCATCGCCCTCGGAAACGTCCGCGAGGTGAAGCAATTCCATCGCTTCGCCGACCAGGTACAACGAACCGGCAATGACGATGAATGGACTGCCGGAAATTTTTTTCAACGCATCGCCGAGCGAGCCGCAGACCTCGATGGCCGCATTGGGATTCGATTCGCGACAGGCGGCAACCAATCGGGCAGGGTCCTCGGTGCGTTCGCTGTGCACGGGTGTCAAAAGAATCCGCCCGGCCAGCGGCGCGAGCGAATGGCACATGCTCGTGGAATCCTTGTCGCGAAAGACACCAAAGATCATGGCGGGTTTGGCGTTGGGAAATTCGTTCTGCAGCGCAATGCGCAACGCTTCGGCGCCGTCCGCATTGTGCGCGCCATCGAGCAGGATGGTTTGGCCGGAAGCGGTTTGGATGCGGTGCATTCGGCCCGGCCAATTCACGGTTTCCAATCCCCGGCGCACAGCCTCGTCAGAAATCGGAATTTGTGCAGACAACGTCCTGACCGTTGCCAACGCGAGGGCGGCGTTGAGCCGCTGATGCGGTCCGTGCAGTGGGAGGTTCATCGTGTTGAGCGGCGGTTGGTTCGCGTCCGCCGCGCCAATAATTGTCAAAGGAGAACCCCGTTCATGCGCCACGGCCGTGATGACTTCCAAGCCGTGTCCTGAAGCCGCGGTGGTCACGGCAGGCACCTTTGGCTTGATGATGCCGGCTTTTTCGCCCGCGATTTTTTCCACGGTATCGCCGAGCCATTCCGAATGTTCGATGCCGATATTTGTGATCACGCTCGCGAGCGGCGTGACGATATTAGTGGCATCGAGCCGTCCGCCAAGGCCGGTTTCCCAAATGACGAGCTCGCATTTTTGCTCGGCAAAATAGCGCAGCGCCATCATCGTTACCGCCTCGAAAAAAGTGGGATGATGGTCTGCGGGAAATTGGTTGAGGAGCGGCTGCAATTCGCGCGCATGCCGGACGACATCGGTTTCGCTGATCAATTTCCGATTGATTTGGATGCGTTCGCGAAAGGAAACGAGATGCGGCGAGGTAAACAACCCGACGCGCAGTCCAGCCGCGCGATAAACGCTCTCCAGCATGGCGCACGTGGAACCCTTGCCATTCGTGCCCGCAACGTGAATGAAGCGAAGCTGATTTTGCGGATTGCCGCAGAGTTCCGCCAGCTTGAACGAATTCTCCAATCCGAAGTTCGCGCCGAACAGGCGCAAGCCATAAAGAAACTGAATGGCTTCGGAATAGGTCACGGAAATAGCGTTGCAAATGCGGTGGTTTGACTTTGCGAAAAATTAAAGAACGAATTCAGGCGTTCTCATCAAGGATTCGGTTTTCTCCCGTCGTTCTTCTTCGGTTTTGGGATACCGGTTGGCTATCTTGAAATTAAGTTCGCAAACTTCGCTAAATGACATCCCCTTTTTATAGTGCTCCGCCCACATTGCCGCTCGTAGCTTTTGAATTTTGGTTTGGGGGAAGTCTTGCATAATGTCAGAGAGGTTTTTGATGCAACCGGGCATGCGCCGCCGCAATAAAACCCCGGAACAGCGGATGCGGCTGATGCGGCTTGCTCTGGAACTCGGGGTGAAACTGGCTGGCGACGAAAAAAGGATGCTTCGGAATTTCGATCATTTCCACCAGCTTGCCGTCAGGCGTCAGGCCGCCGAAGGCGAAGCCGGCTTTCTCGAATCGTTCACGGTAGGCGTTGTTGAATTCGTAACGATGCCGATGCCGCTCTTTCACCACGAAAGCGCCATAGATTTGCTGCGCCTTCGTGCCCATCACGAGCTGGCAGGGTTGCGCGCCGAGGCGCATGGTGCCGCCTTTTTTGGTCACACGCGTCTGTTCGTCGAGCATGGCGATGACCGGGTGCGACGTATTCGGATCGAATTCCGTGGAATGCGCCTTGGGCAGTTTCAACACGTTTCGCGCGAATTCAATCGTGGCGATTTGCATGCCGAGGCACAGGCCGAGATAGGGAATATTGTTTTCGCGCGCGTATTGGGCGGCTTGAATTTTGCCCTCGATGCCGCGCTCGCCGAAACCGCCCGGCACCAGGATGCCGCCGATGCCTTTGAGATGTTTTTCCGCGCCGTCGCGCTCAATTTCCTCCGCGTCCACGCGCTGGATTTCCACGCCGCAATCATTCGCGATGCCGCCATGGATAATCGCTTCGTAAACCGATTTGTAGGCGTCCTGCAGGCCGACGTATTTGCCGACCACGCCGATACGGACCCGGTGCTGCGGCGCGATCAGTTTGCGGATGATTTCCTGCCAATGCGCCATGTTGGCGGGGCCGGTTTCGAGGTGCAACAGCTGGCAGACCAATTCGTCCATGTGCTCGCGCTGGAGCATCAGCGGCACTTCGTAAATGCTGTGATCGACGTCCTTCTCCTCGATGACCGCTTCATAAGGGACGTTGCAAAAGAGGGAAATTTTCTGGCGCACTTCCTTGTCCAGCGGGAATTCGCTGCGGCAGACGAGCACATGCGGGGCGATGCCGATTTCGCGCAGCTTGGCGACGGATTGCTGGGTGGGCTTGGTCTTCAATTCGCCCGCAGCCTTGATGAACGGCACATACGTCACGTGAATGAACGCAACATTCCCATGCCCGGCTTCCAAAGCGAACTCGCGGATGGCTTCCACGAAGGGCAGCCCTTCGATGTCGCCTGTCGTTCCGCCAATTTCGGTGATGATGACATCCGCCTTGCTCTGCTCGCCGAGGACGTGAATGCGATTCTGGATTTCGTCGGTGACGTGCGGGATGACCTGGACGGTTTTGCCGAGATATTTGCCTTCGCGTTCGTTGTTGAGAACGGTTTGGTAGACCTGGCCGCTGGTGAGATTGTTGAGTCGGGTCAATTTGACGTTGGTGAACCGCTCATAATGGCCGAGGTCGAGGTCGGTTTCGGCTCCATCATCGAGCACATACACTTCGCCGTGCTGATACGGGTTCATGGTGCCGGGATCGACGTTGAGGTAGGGGTCGAACTTCTGGAGGACGACTTTCAGGCCGCGATTCTCAAGGAGCGTGCCGAGCGCCGCCGCCGTCAACCCTTTGCCGAGCGAACTCACCACGCCGCCAGTTACAAAAATATATTTCATTTCAAAATTCTTTTAACCACGGATGGACACAGATTAACACGGATGAAAACTTAACCGGATCTCAGTTTCACCAACCGCTGTCGAACTGTTTTCCAATGCCTGGCATAAATCCAGGAATTCCTTAAAACAAACCAAAGCTTGAACCTGGGATGCCTGCCAAAGAACGGGCTAATTTTTTCTTTGAGCCAGCTCGGATTAAATCCCAGCCATTCACCGGCTAGCGAAAGTGCGTTGCTGCGGCAAACCGGACAAACTTCGCCTATCAAAATCTCTTCAATTTCTTCTTTGCTGTATTTGCTCGCTGCCAGCACTCGAGCAATGCGCTCATAGTCGGACGGCTGCAATTCGGTATCGAGGAAAAACTCGGAGAGCGCTTCCCACACGGGCAAGCGCTCTGCAATTTGCGCCTCGCTTGGCTTCATTTCTCTTCAATTTAGCTCAGTTTTTTAAATTTCTTTATCCGTGTCCATCCGTGGTTAAAATCTTTTCGACTCTCGCCACATCTTCCGGCACGTCCACACCTACGCTGTCGTAGTTCACCTTCACGACGGCGATGGGAATGCCATTTTCGAGCGCCCGCAACTGCTCCAGCTTTTCGGCGTTTTCCAACGGCGATACCGGGAACCGCACCAGCCGCAGCAGCGTCTCGCGCCGGTATCCATAAATGCCGAGATGCTTCAAAAAAGGAAACGCCGCCAACTGTTCGTTCGCCGAACGACTGGCGGCTTCGCGCAAATATGGAATCGTGCGTCGCGAAAAATATAACGCCCGCCCGGCGGCGTTGACAACGACTTTTACGACGTTCGGATTGTCGTATTCGGCCACGTTTTGAATGGGCGTGGCGGCGGTGGACATTTCGGATTGCGCCAGCGCGCCGGCGACCGCGTCAATCACGGCGGGATCGATCAGAGGTTCGTCGCCCTGGATGTTCACCACGGCGTCGCATTCGCTGCGCGCGGCCACTTCCGCGATGCGGTCCGAGCCGCTTGGATGATCGGCGCGGGTCATTTCCACCCGGCAAAACGCGCGCGCCGCCTCGGCGATGCGCGAATCGTCCGTCGCCACGATCACATCGCCGAGCGATTTGGCCTGGCGACAACGCTCGACGACGCGTTGGATGAGCGGCTTGCCGGCGATGAGTGCCAGCGGCTTGCCGGGGAAACGCGTGGAAGCGTAGCGGGCCGGGATGACGCCTAAGATTCGCATGATCAGGGTTTGCGACGGAGCGATTGCATTACTTTAAGGCCCGCGTTGAATTGCGAGCCGTCTTTGTCGTTGCAAAGGAGGTCAAAATCGCCCCACAGATTTCCGGCTCGAAACATGCCGACGCCCTGATTGCGGTATTGGTCCTTGAGGACAGGAGTCCAACTGGCATCCGTGAGCCGCACAAAAAAGCCGGTCACTCCGGGCCCGCGCAATTTCTCGAGATCAATTTTCTTCTCCACCGACATCGGGAGATATTGGGCGGCCACGACGTTGCTCACCATCAGCGCCATATCGGCATCGGTGGGGTTGGTGATGGGGCCGGGGAAGCCGTCCCAGCAAATGTTCAAGCGGATTTCGACCGTGTTACCCGGCGCGTGCAGTTCCACGGATACCGGCTTGCCGGGCAGATTCAAATTCGTGTGGAGCAATTGCCACCCGTCTGGCGCGGTGATTTCCAGATTGCCGTGTGGGCCAACGCTGACGGGGTTGGTCTTTAAGGGCGTGCTTTCGGCGGCGCGTCCGAGCGTCAACATGCTCAGCAGTGCAGCCGCAAAAAACAGTTGTCTCATGATGAAAAGGTTTCGGAAGGTCAGCGCCGCGGCAAGCGCAAAATAGCGATGAATGCGAGGCGAGTGAAAAATTCGCGCAATAAGGTGGGGCGCGGAGTGGGTTTTAATCAAAATTACGCCGCTGCAAATCATTCAAAATCCACTGCGCGGCAGCGGATAAGTCGTCCACAATAGCGGCTTTGGCAAGGCGGGCGGCGGAGGAACGTTCCAGTTCCGCGCCATAGCCGGTGCGAACGAGGAGGCTTTTTTTGACGCCGGCGTTCCAACCGGTTTCCAAATCAATCAGCTTGTCGCCAATCACGTAACTGTGGAAAAGGTCGAGATGAAATTCATCGCGGGCGTCGTAAAGAAATTGCGGCGATGGTTTCCGTCCGCGGCTTGGCTGATCCGGCGCTTCGGGTGCGACGTAGATTTTTTCAAAGCGCACGCCGCCCTTTCTGAAAATACCGCGGAGATGCTGGTTGATGCATTCGACGTCCGCGAGCGTGAAGTAGCCGCGGCCAACGCCGGATTGGTTGGAAACGATGAATAATTTGAAGCCGGACTGTTGCAATCGTTTCAAAGCCTCCGCGGCGCCCGGAAACACGGCAACGTCCTCAACCTTGCTGAGATAATTTTTTTCCGCGATGAGCGTTCCATCGCGGTCGAGAAACACAGCGGCAGTCATGTCATTCAATTTGCGATTTACGATATACGATTGACGAGTTGGTCGGCCAGCCCGGAGGTTTGCAGATTGGCGGCGGCTCAAGCTGGTCTCCGGGTAGTGGGACGGGCGTCTCGCCCGTGCGAACAGGGACTCACGGGCGAGACGCCCGTGCCACTAAAAAACAAAAAAACGCGAAGCCTTGCGGCTTCGCGTCTTGATTGGTTTCAGCCGGTTACGGTTTGAACCGGTAGAAGTTGATATTCGTCCCGCTCAGGGCGTGCCCCTATTTGGTGCGGAATTGTAACGCGCGGCTCGCGAGGCGCGCCGGCCAGCAGCCGAGCGGGCCGCGGTTCCCCCGAGGAATTCCTGCCGAATGACAAGACTGTCATGTGAGTTTGATTGTCGTTTCAGAAAATTCTGTTGGAATTGTGCCGACGCAAAGCGCGGCAAGCTGGCGGCCGCAGAACGGGATTACCACTCTTGGAACGCGCCGAAAGCGCGTTGCCTGTTTGGCCTGAATGGACATGAAACCGATGCATTTTTCAATCTCAGTTCGCCGTGCATTGATCGCGACGTTTCTCGCCTTGATTCTTCCTTGCTTTCTCCTCAGCGCGCGCGCCGACGATATTCAAACCGCCGGCGATATTCTGCAATACGTTCTTCCCACAACCGCCGGGGGGCTGACCTTGGGATTGCGGGATTACCGAGGCACGCTGCAATTTGGAGAATCGTTCGCGGTCACTGAAGGAGCCACCTACAGCCTGAAATACGCCATCAATGAACGCCGGCCCAATGGCGGCAGCGGCTCGTTCCCCTCAGGACACTCGTCGGTGTCATTTTGTGCCGCGGAATTTATGCGAAAGCGTTACGGCTGGAAGTTTGGAATTCCCGCCTATGCGGCCGCTTCATTTGTCGCCTACAGCCGGGTGGAGGCGCGCGAGCATTGGCCGCACGACGTGATCGCCGGAGCGGGCATCGGGATTCTCAGCAGCTATATTTTCACCCGGCCATACAAAGGCTGGAATGTTCAGATCGAGGGAGATTCCAAGTATCTCGGGTTAAGATTGAGCAGAAATTGGTGAGCCCGAGGATGGCAGCGCTAGGGCAAATTAAGAAAAACCATGGCCGCAAAAGAACGCATAGAACGCAAAAAACAAAGCCTTCTTTGTGTTCCATGCGTTCTTTGCGGCTATGAATTATTTAAGCTGCCATGGGGTGGGTCCACAAATTTGCAGCGGCGTTCGACCATTCGGCAAGGTGGGGCGCGTCGCTCCGCGCGCGCCGGTGAGCCGTGAGAAATCAATGACCGCAGTGCTTTCATAGCCCCGGCGCGCACGGAGTGGCGCGCCCTGCCAGCAAGCGCGCAGGCAATCCTAACTTCCTGTCTTTGCTACCCTATTTTGGGAAATACCATAAAGAACCCGCTGCGCTACTTCCAATTCCGGCCCGAGCCGAAACCCGGTGTGTTGCGTGAAGACGCGGGGTGCTTCGCGTGTTCATCCAGCCCCGCGAGCGTGAAATAGAAGGTGGCGCCCTTGTCGACTTCGGATTCCGCCCAGATGTGCCCGCCATGGCGTTTGACGACGCGGTCGACGATGGCCAGGCCGACGCCGGTGCCTTCGAATTCCTCGGCGCGATGCAGCCGCTGAAAGACGCCGAACAATTTGTCGGCGTATTTCATGTTGAAACCGACGCCATTATCGCGGACGAAAATGACCGTTTCATCGTTCATGGCGCGGGTGGCGATTTCAATGACCGCCTTTTGGCGCGGGCGGGTGTATTTGACGGAGTTCGAAAGCAGGTTGGTAAAGACCTGTTTGAGCAAGCCCGGGTCGCCTTCCACCACCGGCAACTCCGCCACGCGCCATTCGATATCGCGCCCGGCGGTTTCGCGTTTCAATTCGGTGATGACTTCGGTGATGAGCGCGTTCAAGGACGTTTGTTTGTGCTTCATTTCCTGGCGGCCGACGTGGGCGAGGTTGAGCAGGTCATTGACCAGCCGGCTCATGTTCTCGCTGCCGCGGCGAATCGTTTCCAGCAGCTTCGAAGCGTCCGGCGGGAAGGAGCCCGCGAAATCCTCCTGCAGGATGCGCGTGAAGGCGTCAATGTGCCGGAGCGGCGCGCGGAGGTCGTGCGCCACGGAATAGGTGAAGGCCTCGAGTTCCTGGTTGGCGGCGGTCAATTCCGCGGTGCGGATTTGCACGCGATGTTCCAAGTCCGCATTGAGCCGGAGGATTTGTTCCTCGGCGCGCTTGCGCTCGCTGATGTCGCGCGCGATGGAGGAAACGCCGACGATCACGCCATGAGCATCGCGGATCGGCGACACCGCGAGTGAGAGATCCACGGGCCGGCCATCCTTCGTCATGCGCACGGTTTCGTAGAGCCGATTTTCGCCGCGCCTGGCGTTTTCCAGAATGCGGCGTTCTTCATCCGGCCGGTCCCGGGACAGGATGCGTTCGATGGAAGCGCCGACCATTTCGGCGGCGGTAAAACCAAAGATGCGCTCGGCGCCGGTGTTCCAACTGACGACCCGGCCCGTCAAATCCTTGCCAATGATGGCGTCATCGGACGATTCCACGATGGCGGAAAGAAAGGCGCTGGTGATGGCGTGTTGCTCGATGCGGGTGAGCATTTCATTGAAGGCATCGGTCAGGACGCCGAGTTCATCCGGGCCGAGCCGGGGCGCGCGGACCGAATAATCCCGCCGTTCGGAAACCTGCCGGGCGGTGGCGGCCAGCGCGACGATGGGGTCCGAGATGCGCTTTTGAAGACGGTTGGAAAGCACCAGCGCCACGATCAGCGAGCCGAGCATGATGAGCGCGGCAATGGCCGGATAGATTTTGACGCGCTGATAGAAGTAGCGCAGATCGCTCTCCAGGTAGAGTGTGCCCACCAGATTTTTACTGTCGCTCCTGATGCTTTGCGAGAGAAACAAGTGGCCGCCGGCGAAATGATAGCCGTCCGTGCCGGCTTTGGCGGGGAACGCGCCGGGGGGCAGGTTGGTGGGATACCGCGCGAACAATTTTCCCGTGCTGTCGTAGAGCGCGGCGGAAACGATTTGCGGTTCCGGCTGGAGATAGGAAAGGGTTTCGCTCGCGTCTTTCTCATTTCCGAACGCCAGCGCGGCGGTGCAGTTTTCGGCGGTCACCACCGCGATCGTGCCCAGGTTCCGGCGCATGGATTCCCGGAACGCGGCGAGGTCATAGGCCATGAATGCCGCGACCGCCACCGTCAGGACGATGACCGTGGTCACCATCGTGACCGTCATGATTTTGCGCTTGATGGAAAGCTCGCGCGGTTTCATGGGGCTTTCCTCGGCGGCGCGACGTCGGCCACGCGCAGCAATCTCGAGCTGAGCACGAGGTTCGCGGCGCGGGCGGCGTCCTGGTTGATGCGGAAATGGATTTTATTATTTTCCATTACGAAGCGGATGATCGCACGGGCGGTGAGAGAATTGTCCACATCCGCCACGGTGAGCACCGGCTTCCCTTTTATACTTTTCAGAATCTCATCCATGTGCCGGATTTCTGACTGGCCGATGAATAGAATATGGCATGTTTTTATCTCCTCGGCACGCCGGTAAAATTCCACCACCAACGGCCGTCCGTCGACCGTTTCGCCGCGGACGGTGTCTTCCAGCGACGGACCGAAGGGGTTGGGGCCGAGAACTCCGATGACAATCGGCGCGCTGGGCCCGGCAAACGCGTTCGTGGGCCATTGGGTGAATTGGGCGAAATTATAGAGGAAAACCGCTTTAAGCTGGTACTCGCGTGAGACCTGGGCTTTTGCCTGCGGAACGATGAGCGCAACAAGCAGCGATGCCAAAAACAAAGCGTGTTGCCAAAAACGCTTTGCATGTGGCGAATGGTTCGCTCCTCGACCTCGATTTTCAATGGGTTTCGAGGACGAGCACGAGCACGAGCACGAGCAGCGCCGGGCGAGGGGCGCGGTGCCGCGGCGGCGCGGCGGCAACAATGATTGTGCAAGTTTCAAGACCGGTTGCGTCATTTAAACCACCACGCGACTTTGCCAAAGACACTCCGCGGTATTTCCTCGCGCGCGCCCGGTGAGCCAAATTCCGGATGCTGACTATGCGCAAGATTCTGTCCCACCACGGAAATCTCGAGGCGGTCCTTCCACCACCAGGCGATGCGCGCATCAAACGTGATGTAACTCGGGACGCGGGGATTGTCCAGCGAGTCCACGTAACGGCCAACGAGATCGAGTTGGAAATTCGCCGGCAAATTCATGATCGATTGAATGAGCGCCTGGTTTTTGGGATCGTCGCCTTCGCGGATGCCGGCGCTCGCCAGAGGATCGTGAGTCCACAGCAGCTTGTTCAGGTAAGTGTAACCGCCGCGCAAACGCCACCAATCGGCCGCCTGATACGTGCCGGAAAGTTCAAAACCCCACGTCTGCCCCTCGAACCCGTTGCCGATAACGAATTGGCCCGGGGCAACTTGATCGATACTGCGCAGCCGGCTGTAATCGTTGTAGAACGAGGCGAGCGAGAGGGAGAGTGGTTTGATGGGCCGCACGCGGTATCCCGTTTCGTAAGCCAGCACGGTCTCTGAATCGAAATCTTTGTTTCCACTCAGGACGAATGGCGGCGTTGCGGGCAATTCCGCATCCGCATCCACCCGGCTCGGCGACCGCACGGCGCGGGTGAATGCCGCCCAAAACGTCTGTTTTTCGGACGCCGTCCAGGCCAGCCGCGCGCTGGGCTGGACTTCGACGCCGGAAAAATCGTTGTGCTCCAGTTTGGTGCCCAGCGTGAGCTGCAGGCGATCGGGTATCAGCGTGATTTCATCCTGAACAAAGCCGCTGAACAATTGTATATTTCGGTTCGACGGAAAAAACGCAATCGCCGGGCTGTTCCGCACGTCGTCGTCCATCAAACGATATCCCGCGCCCCAGGTGACGCTTTGGCGCGCGCCCAGGCCGAAGCGGAGTTGCAAATCCAAATCGTAGGTTTTTAGTTCGTCGTCGAGCAGGTTGGGAATTTGCCGCCACGTCCGATCGAAGTAGGTCTGGACGCTCAAGTCGGCCGTATCAGAAATGATGTGCGACCAGCGCCCGAGCAGGTTCTGGCCATCCACAAACGTGGTGCCGTTCGTGGCCGGTTCACTGCCGCTATAGTCATCGCCCTGGAGCGTGAACGTGTCGGATTCCGACGGATACCAGTCCATGCGAAAACCGCCCTGGCTCATGTCCCAGGAATCATCGGCGTTTTTTCCATTGGGAAAAACAGTCGAATTGCGATCGAAACGCTGGGCATAAACGCGATAAAATAAATTCGAGCCGTTGCTGCCGCCGTACTGGACGGCTCCGAAATCCTGCAGCAACGAACCGCCGCCGCCCTGGACGAGCAGCCCTTGCGTGTCCCTGGCGCTTTTCGTCACCACATTGATCACGCCATTTACCGCATTCGCTCCCCAAAGCGCGCCACCCGGTCCGCTGACCACTTCTATCCGATCAATGTCATCCAGCAACACGCTTTGAACGTCCCAGAAAACGCCGGCATCGAGCGGCGTGTAGACCGTCCGCCCGTCAATCATGACTAGCAATTTGTCCGCCAGCGTGTTGTTGAATCCGCGCGCGCTGATGGACCAATCGTGCGAGTTCACCTGCGCGACTTCGAGATTGGGGGCCAGCCGCAACGCCTCCGGCAGGCTGGTGGCGCCTGAACGATGAATATCTTCGCCCGTGATGACCTGCACGGCGGAGGGGGCTGCGGAAAGCTTTTCGGCGCGGCGCTTGACCACCGTCACGTCCTGGTTCAACAGGTCCTCGAGGCTTAGCTTCTTTAGATTCTCCGTGACCTCATTGGTCTCGGTGTTGGCCCGGGAAGCCAGGAGGAAGAATTGCAGCATTGCCAACAGGACCACTATCCCGATGGGGAAAACACGATTTTTTCTTTTGTAAAGCGCTCCGGAGCGACCCGTGGACGCACGAGTTTGCCAAGGAGTCAAATAATGGTCGATGCTCACAAACGCGGCGCGGGAACAACTCACCGCTGGCCGATTATTGCGATTTGCCCCGTCGCAAATATGGGGTGAGAACCCCAGCGTCGACCACGAAATCGTTCGGTCTCTCAACCTCTCTGAGCCAACCTAAAAGGCGTCAAAGACGCCGTCAAATGTAGCGCAGATTTGCAATCTGCCGTATCGCGGATTTATAATCCGCATCGCGTGAAAATGGCGGACGCTTGGAAATGATTGACGCGCAGCCGAATGCAATTCGGCGATGCAGCAGATACAACTCTGCGCTACGCTAAAGGCTGTTCAAAACATTGTACAACTGCCGCAATCGCCCGTAATCGCGGCGATTGAATCCAAAGGCGATTCGCGGCAGCTCCACGTTGTCGCCGTCCTCCACTTCCTCGATCGTGGCGGCGATTTTTTGGATGGGTGGCCCAATCACAATATCCGCAAAATCCTCGTTCATGGCATCAATGGCCGTCTGTGTGGGCGCGTGTTTCAGCCGGATCACGAAGAGGTCCTTGACGAACCGGCTCGAATGGAAGTTGCGATAAAAGCGGGTAATGATTTTGACCGCTTCCTCGCTGCTGTCCGTAATGTCGTAAAGATTGAGGTCGTCCGGCGATATCAAGTGGTCGCGCAATAGGTGTTCGCGGATATGTTTGTCCCAGGTTTTCCAATACGTGCCGCCGGGCCGATCGATCAGCACCAAAGGCATGAGCTGGCTTTTGCCCGTTTGCATCAGCGTCAAAGCCTCGTAGCCCTCATCCATCGTGCCAAAGCCGCCGGGAAACAGCACGATTGCGTCCGAATGGCGGATAAAGATGAGCTTGCGGGTGAAAAAATACTTGAACGTGACCAGCTTTTTGTCTTCGCGAATGACCGGGTTGGCGCTTTGTTCCCAAGGCAGGCGGATGTTCGCGCCAAAACTTTTTTCCGGGCCGGCGCCTTCATGGCCCGCCTGCATGATGCCGCCGCCCGCGCCGGTGATGACCATGAAGCCCGCCTCCGCGATTTTTTTTCCGAGTTCCACCGCCTGCTGGTATTCGAGCTTCGTCGGCTGCGTTCGCGCGGAGCCGAAAATTGTCACCTTGCGGGTGTCCGCGTACGGCGCGAACAAGCGGAATGCATAGCGCAATTCCCGCAGCGCCGTCTGGATGACCTTCACGTCACCGCTGTCCTCAATGTCCGTGAGGATTTTGAGCGCGCTCTCGATGATGTCGGCGACGCTATCCTGGTTGAAGCCGCCGCCTTTGAATTCGATAAGCTCCTCGATGCGCCGCTTCAACTCCGGGTCGGTCGCTTTCTCTGACTTGATCATGCGAGCGAGAGTAGCGCGGTCTCGTGCCGGATGGCAACTGCGGTTCGCGAATGTCGGAGAATGTAGCGCGGCCGAGGACGCCCGCGCTACGATGGCGGGGCATTTCACATCCTGAATTGCCGCAGCAATTCCGCCTTGCTCGCTTTCATGAGGTTGGCGGAAACGTTCAAGCCGATCTTGGAACGCGCGCCAGCGCTCATTGCCTGGAGCAGGGGATGCATCACTTGCGGGCTGGCCGCCAGATAACACTGCTCAATCTCCGGGTTTTGCATCAACGAATCCAGCCTGCCGGCAAGTTTCCTCACGCCGCGTTTGCGCTGCTCGAGTTCGATATTGTGCCGTTCGCCGTCAGACATCGCGCCATTCGCGCCGTGCGCGCCGGTCCTTCGCGGAAAACGGCCGGAAAGATCTGACACCTGTTCGACCAATCGGCGATGCGCCTCCTGGTCGGAGTATTCCTCGAGCAATTCCAATCGCGGGCTGCTGAGCGGGGGATCGTTTTCAAGACGAAAAGCTTTGAAACCTGCAAAATCCGTTACCAGAACCAATGTGTTTTTCATAGTCGTTTTGTTAACATCCTTGAAACCTACTCTAATTTAGCACGCGTCACCTTGAACGCCAAATGGCTGCGTAACCATGTAGGAGCCGACGTGAAGAGGCTCTGATCTTTTCCACGCACAAAACTCGAGAGCCTCCTCACGTCGGCTAGGGCAAAATGTCACCAAGAAAATGAGAGAATCAACTTCCTTTTCCGCGTCCGTTGTGAAATAGTCTGGCGCGGAAATATGTGGCAAAAGGATTGTTTGTTCCGGGTGCTTGGACATTGTGTCTGGCTGTTGGTCTTTTTCACGCTAATCACCGGGACAGGAGCTTTTGCCGCGCCCGCCGCCGAGTTTCGCCCCGACCAGATTCTAATCCAACCGAAGAAAAACGTCAGCGCGACCGCGCTCGCCCGTTTTCACGCGCTCCGAAAAAGCCAGGTGCTCAAAAGGTTTCCCACACTTGGCCGCTTGCAAGTGCTGAAAGTGCCAAAAGGCGAGACCGTCGCCAGTTTGATTGCGAAATATCGGCAGAGCGGGCTGGTTGAATTTGCGGAGCCGGATTACTTCGTTCACGCCAACGCCGCGCCGAACGATCCCTTTTTCGTGGACGGCACGCAGTGGTGGCTGAACAACACCGGACAGGATGGCGGCACTCCCGGCGCGGATATCAGCGCCGTGCGGGCGTGGGATGTCCTGAATTCAGCCACCAACATCGTGGTGGCCGTGCTTGATAGCGGAATCCGCTCCACACACCAGGATTTGGCGCCGAATATGTGGGTGAACCCGCTCGACGGCAGCCACGGCTTCAATGCCTTCACCGGAAACAACGACGCCGAAGACGACGATGGCCACGGAACCCTCGTTGCCGGAGTGCTGGGTGCCTTCGGGAACAATGGACTTGGCGTTTGCGGCGTCGCGTGGAGGGTGCAACTCATGTCGTGTAAATGCCTCGACAATGCCGGGAATGGCAGTGATTCGACGGTCGTCGAGTGCATGGATTTCGCCCGCACCAATGGCGCCCGCGTCATGAACTGCAGCTTTGGCGCCACCAACGCATCGTTTGCCGTTTCCAACGCCGTCGAAGCCGCGCGCGAGGCGGGCATCATCATCGTCGCCTCGTGCGGCAACGGCTTTGCGTTCAGCCCCCACGTCAACGTGGACGAACACCCGCAATATCCCGCGTGTTTTCCCATGGATAATATCCTTTCCGTCGCCTACACCGACCGAAGCAATCATTTAGGCAGTTTGTCGTATTACGGCCCGACCAACGTTGACCTGGCCGCGCCCGCCACTCAGATATGTTCCACTGCCTACGGTTCCGACAGCAACTACTTCGTGTCCACCCCCGCTTTTAACATTGAGGGCACGTCATTTGCCGCGCCGCAGGTCAGCGCCGCATGCGCGTTGATGCTGGCGAAGTATCCGGCGGAAAATTA